>CAZTTY010000026.1:0-48223 GCA_964616815.1 uncultured Gemmatimonadaceae bacterium
GGGCGCGCTGCCATCGGCAGCGCGCCCTCCGCGTTTCAGCCTCGCCCCGTCTACCGTCCCATCTTCCGTTTCAGCTCGCTCAACTGGCGTTCCGCCTCCGCTTCGCGCGCGGCCCGATCCAGCTCGCGGCGCAGCGAGTCGGATTCGGCGCCCGGGCCCGCCGCTGCACCCGACGGGGATGGCGGCACGGTGGCGCCGCCGCCGGCGCGCATCGCGCCATATTGCGCATTCATTTCCGCGAGCTCGCGCTCGGCGAGCGCGAGCTCGCTCTCCTGCGCCGCGATCTTCCGCTCGAACACTCCGATACGCTCCGCGTGCCGTTTCTCGAAGCGGTCGGCGACTTCCACCGTTTCCAAGTCGTCGATTCCGGCCGCGAGCTCACGCCGGCGGCGGACCGTGGCCAGCTCCTTTTGTTCGTGCGCCAACTGCGCTCGCGATTCGCGCAGCGCGTCGCGCACCTCGTGCACTGCCATGCGCGCCTGCACCAGCGCATCCCGCATCATCGCGAGCACGGCACGCCCCTCCTCGGGCGACGAGGCGCGGCTCATGGCGTCGCGCAGCGACTGCCGCAGCCTCTCGAACATGACCTAGATGCGCTCACGCATCACGACTTGCGCGGGGTTCGCGGATAGAACGAGCTGATCACACGCTCGACGTCCCGCGAGCGGCACTTCGGGCAGACGGTGCCGCTCGCGCTGTGCTGGTCGATCCGCTCGCGAACCGAGAAACCCTGGTCGCACGAACGACAGTGGTACTCGTAGGTAGGCACGTTGCGCCCTCCTTGGAATGCGGCTCTCCTGAAAGGGATCGTCCCGGCCGCATCACGCACGTCGCCGCCGAACGGACGTTCGAGTCGCGCCGGGAACCCTTAGGATACGTGCCGCCGCCACCGCGGCGCAAGCGAACGCACGCTCCCGGTGGCCGTCACGCCCGCTTCCAGAGCGCCTCGTCCCTCACCTGCCGCATCAACCGCTCCGGCGAGCTCCGCGACGGGAAGAACAGCGTGTCGCTCACCCCGTTCAGCGCCACACGCACGCGCGGAAAACGCTCCGCCACCTCCCTGAACAGCGCGTCCAGCCCGTGCTCCTGGGCGAGCCGGTGGTCCGCGGCGAGCTGAAAACCGCGCCGACCCATGTCCTCGTAGTACTCCAGGTCGGGTCCACCGCGGCGCCAGCGGCGCTGTTCGATGAGATCGGGGTAGAGGCCGCTCAGCCAGAGCGCATAGTTCCCCAGATGCTGCCGAACGAGGAAACTTCGGCGCGCGTCTCCGTCGTTCACATCACCGAGCAGCGCGCTCACCGTGTCGTACGTCTGGTCGTCGCTCCCGGCAATTCGCTCCGCGCGGCCGCGGGCCCCGAAGTGCAGCAGTATCGCAGCCACGTAGTCCGCGAGCGCGCGATCGTCCTCGCCCGCGCGGCGCAGAGCGCGGCGCACCACCACGTAGCAGAAGAGCGGAAGCGAAACGTTCATACCGAGCCGCGACTCCAGGAGCGCGGGGAGCAGCCTCGGATCGTCGAGCAGCGCATCGATTCCGGAACCGCGGAGCTGCTCTTCCGCGCCCTCCAGATCCGCATCCGAGCCGCGCGCGACGAGGCGGAGCGCCAGTTGCGCGTCGTTCCGCGTGAGGGAAGCACGAACGTTGCCGAGTATCATGCGTGTCCTCCGTGAATCATCTTTCAGACTTTCATACACCGGCCGTGCCGTGTGGTTGGCGATCGCATCACGCCCCCTTCCCTGCTGACGATCGCGTGGGCCAAGCGCAATGCGGTGGCACTCGGCACAGGCGAGTGCCGTCGGCGGCACGCGACGCCGGAAGGTGCCGCCCCTTTGACCTGGCACTCCGGCTCACCCATTTTGCGTGCGCCCCCGCACACCGCCTCGATTCGTCGCTGAAATCGGGAGCTGCTTTCAGGAACCACCCTCAGCGGCCGCGGTATCATCTACCAGACCACAATGCTCTATATCTGCATACCCGCCTTCGACGAAGCGCCCACCGTGGGCCTGCTGCTCTGGCGCATCCGCAAGATCTTCGAAGAGCACCCGCGCGAGTACGAGATCGTGGTGCTCGATGATGGGAGCACCGACGGCACGGCGGAGACGCTGCGCGGCTATGCTGAGTCGCTTCCTCTCACGCTCCTCAGCCACGAGAAGCGGCGCGGTTACGCAGCCGCGCTCGACACTCTGGTGCGACACGTAGTGAAATCGACTCGCTACCCGAGACGCGACGCGATGCTCACGATGCAGGCGGACTTCACCGACCAACCCGAGCACATCCCCGACCTGAGCAAGCCGTTCGAGGGAGGCGCGGACATGGTGGTCGCCGAGCGCACGCCCAACCCGGACGTGCCCGCGGCGGTGAGACGGCTGCGACGCGTGGCCCCGTGGCTGGTGCGCCCCGCGATGCGCGTGGCCGGAGTGCACGACCCTTTCGGCACTTTCCGGCTCCACCGGATAGCGGTGCTGAGGGAGCTCGTCCGCGCATCGGGCAGTGAGCCGGTCGTGCGATCCAACGGATGGGCCGCGAACGCGGAGCTGCTCGTCAGAGCGGCGCCGCTCTGCCGGCGAATCGAGACCGTGACGCTCGACGCCAGATACGACCTTCGTCCACGCGCCACGCGGGTCCGTGCATTCGAGGGAGCGATGGACCTGTACCGATTCGGCTGGAGAAAGCGAGCCCGTCGGGTCATAACCGATTCGGAAACATGAGAGCTTCATTCATATCGGCTGCAAGTACGGCGCTGTATCTGGCCGCGGCGCTCGCGACTGGCCCGGTCGCGGCGCAGACGACCGGCAGCCGGGCCCCGATCGACACCGTGGCGGCGGCCGGCAATACCGAGTCATCGCCGGCCGCGACCGCGTCGCGGGCCGTTGGCCATCCATTCGCCGTGGGCGAAGAGCTCGACTACATGGTAGCCGTGGGCGGCGCCAAGGTCGGCACGGGCAAGATGCAGCTCCTCGGCGTGGAAGACGTGCGCGGCGAAGACACCTACCACGCCCGCTTCACCGTGGAGGGCGGCTTCCTGATGTTCAAGGTGAACGACGTGCTCGAAAGCTGGTTCGATACCGAAACGCTCTCCTCGCGCCGCTTCATCCAGAACATCCACGAGGTGAGCTACAAGAAGCAGCGCTACTACGAGATCTATCCCGAGCGCGGCGTACTCCACCAGAAGGGCTACGACGAGATGCCCACCGTGGAGAAGCCGCTCGACGACGCATCTTTCCTCTACTTCGTCCGCACGGTACCGCTGGAAGTCGGGAAGACGTACACCTTCAACCGCTACTTTCGTCCCGACCGCAACCCCGTGATCGTGAAGGTGCTGCGCAAGGAGGCGGTCGAAGTTCCGGCGGGGAAGTTCAACACGATCGTGATCCAGCCGATCATCAAATCGCAGGGCATCTTCGCCGAGGGAGGCGAGGCGCAGATGTGGCTCAGCGACGATGACCGCCGCATGATGGTGCAGTTCAAGGCAAAGGTGCCCTATCTGAAGACACTCGACCTCTACCTGACCTCGTACAAGGGGACCATCGCGCCCGACGGAACCCCCTGAGCCGGGGCGCGGAGCCAGGCAAACCCGGCCTCCGCCCAGCCCAGCGACCCGGCTCTCGCACCACGCTCGGCCGGCCACGATGCAGCGGCGCCCCGCGTATTTCTCCGCGGGGCGCCGCTGCATCGTGCCGCCACCCTGTAGCGTACTCCCGGGGGGTGGGGCGATTCGCTAGCCGTTAAATTTCTCTCTGAGACGCCGAGCGGTATCGGGGCTCACGACGCGGATGATCAGATAGATTACCGCGCCAACCAGGGCGATCTTCAGCGCGATGAAGAAGAGCCAGAGCAGGAGGGCTACGAGCCAGCCGAATATTCCGAAGACGAACTTCAAGGCGAACAGGCCGAGTATCGCCAGAATGCCAACGGAGAAGATGGTGCGAAACATGTCAGTGGTCTCCTCAGGGGTGCCGGGAGCGTTCAGCTCTGTCCACCATACGCACCAGGGTAGCCCCGGGTTTCAAGGCTGCGCAACCGTTTCGCTCGATTCTCGGAGCGCGAAGTGAGCGCTCCGCACTCGATACACGGTGCCGACGTAGTCGTGATCGGCGGCGGCGTGGTTGGGCTCGCCACAGCCGCGGCCCTCGGCGAGCGCGGGGCCCGTGTGACGCTCCTGGAGGAGCGTCGCGAAGGGCTCGCGTCCACTGCGGCGGCGGGGATGCTCGCACCCACCATGGAGAGAGCCTCGGCTGGAAGCGCCGCACACGCGTTCGCGCTCGCCGCGCGCGACCTCTATCCCAGCTACCTCGCCGCACTGGAAGAGCTCACCGGTATCCGCGTTCCGCTCAACCGCGAAGGCGTGCTCGAGCTGGTGGTGGACGAGGCCTCCGCCGAGTCGCGTCGGACGGCCATGGCCGCCGAGGCCGGTGCCGCCGCTGCTTCGAGGAATGCCGCGGCGGAGGCCTCGCGGGCCGGGCCGGGGAGCGCGGCATGCGGCGAGTGGATCGACGGCGCCCGGCTCCGCTCGCTCGAGCCGGAGCTGGCGCCGGTGGCCGGGGCGGTGCTGTACCCGGGAGACGGCGCGGTGGACAACGTGGTCCTGGTGCGCGCCCTCGAGGCGCTGGTGGCGGCGAGCACTTCGGTGACGGTAATTGGCGAGGGCGCCCGCTCGCTCAGCTTCGAAGGCCATGGCGCGGCCGTGACGCTCGGCTCCGGCGGGCGGTTGGAGTGCTCCACCGTGGTGCTGGCGGCCGGCGCCTGGTCGCCGCTGCTGGAAGGGCTCCCGCGCTCGCTCCCCGTCGAGCCCGTGCGGGGGCAGGCGATCTCGCTCTCGGCGGCACCCGTGCGTCATGTGACGTACGGACCACGCGGCTACATCGTACCCCGCGAGGGAACGCGCACCGTCGTGGGGGCCACGATGGAGCACGTGGGCTTCGACACCGGCAAAACCGCCGAAGTCGCGACTCGCCTGGCGACCGTCGCGCGCGAGATGGCGCCCGCATTCGGCCGCGCCCGAACGCTCGATCACTGGAGCGGCCTCCGGCCGATCACGCCGGACCTGCTTCCCATCATCGGCCGCGACCCTTTGCACCCGGCGCTGATCTACGCCTGCGGCCACTCGCGCAACGGAATCCTCCTCGCACCTTTAACCGGCGAGTGCGTGGCCGACATCGCCATGGGGCGTGCGGCTCCGCTCGACGTAACGCCGTTCGAGGTAACGAGATTCGCGCCGGAACAGTAACCGTTCAACTGGAGTTTAGTTGGAGGCCGGCCTACCTTTCCGGTGATCCGCGCCATAGCTTTGCGAGGATTTGTTCAGGCGCTTCATAACGGCGCTCCACTATCGCGCCGGCGCGCATCCCACCGACATTTCTAGCTCCGAGGAATATGGGGGAGGCACTATATCAGATCGCGGGACTCCACCGGGCGAATCAGCTCCCGGAGCGGAAGCCCGCGTGGCTCAAGGTGCGGGCTCCTGGTGGGCCCAACTATTCACGGCTCCGCCACCTCATGCGCGAGCTGGATCTGCACACCGTCTGCGAGGAGGCCCACTGTCCCAACGTGGGTGAATGTTGGGAGCACGGGACCGCGACGTTCATGATTCTGGGCGACGTGTGCACGCGCAACTGTGCCTACTGTGCCGTGGCGCACGGGCGGCCGCCCAAATACGACATCGAGGAACCGTCGCGTGTGGCCGCCGCCGTGGCGGAGATGCGGCTCCGGCACGCGGTGATCACTTCGGTCGACCGCGACGACCTCCCCGACTTCGGAGCGTACATCTTCGCCGAGACCATCCGGCAGATCAAGGCGCGCCTCCCGGACTGTTCCGTCGAAGTCCTGGTCCCCGACTTCCAGGGGAACGAGGACTCGATCCGCACGGTTCTCGAGGCACGCCCCGACATCTACAACCACAATACCGAGACCGTCCCGCGCCTCTACAAGCGCTGTCGTCCCGGCGGACGGTACGAGCGCGTGATGAAGATCTTCCGATACGTCAAGGAAGTCGCGCCGGACATCCCGAGCAAGACGGGGATCATCCTCGGCATGGGCGAGGTGAAGGAGGAGATAGTCCAGACCATGCGCGAGCTGCGCGAGGTCGACGTCGACATCCTCACCCTCGGGCAGTATCTGCGCCCCTCCGACGGGCACATCCCGCTCGACCGCTACTACACCCCGGAAGAATTTCGCGAGCTCCGCGACATCGGCCTCGAGATGGGTTTCAGGCACGTGGAATCGAGCCCGCTCACGCGCTCGAGCTACCACGCCTGGGATCAGGTTCAGAAGGCAGGGTTCGCCCGCGCCTGAGCGGATGCCCGGGCGCCTTCGCCGCGCGACCGACCACGGTCAAAACTTTCACTATCACACCATGGCCAAGAAGAACAAGTCCGGCTCGGACGATACGAAGCTTCGCCGCGAGCTCCTCAGGCAGATGCTGCTCATCCGCCGTTTCGAGGAGCGCTGCGCCGAGGCCTACGCGCTCGGAAAGATCGGTGGCTTCTGCCACCTTTACATAGGTCAGGAGGCAGTGGGCGTCGGCGCGATCTCGGCGTTGCGCGAGGACGACTACGTGATGGGCACCTACCGCGAGCACGGCCAGGCGCTCGCGCGCGGCATGTCGCCGCGATCGATCATGGCCGAGCTCTTCGGACGCGCCGACGGCTGCTCCAAGGGGAAGGGCGGCTCCATGCATCTCTTCGACCGCAACGTGAACTTCCTCGGCGGCCACGGCATCGTGGGCGGGCACATTCCGCTCGCCACGGGAGTGGGCTTCGCGGTGAAGTATCGCGGCGGCGACCAGGTATGCCTCTGCTTCTTCGGAGAAGCCGCCGTCAACGGGGGCGCCTTCCACGAGTCGCTCAACATGGCGGCGCTCTGGAAGCTTCCCGTCATCTACGTGATCGAGAACAACCGCTACGGGATGGGCACGGCGCTCGAGCGCGCCTCGGCCATCAACGACATCGCCGAGCGCGCCTGCTCGTACGACATGCCCAACGAGGTGGTCGATGGTCAGGACGTGATGGCGGTGCGCGATGCCACGCAGCGCGCCGTGGAGCGCGCACGCAGCGAGCACATCCCCACCCTCCTGGAAGTGCGCACCTACCGCTTCATGGGACACTCGATGTCCGACGCCGTGAGCGGCACCTACCGCGCCAAGGAGGAGCTCGAAGAGTACATGAAGCGCGATCCGATCTCGGTGCTACGCGCCGACATGGAGGCGCGCGGCGAGTGGTCCGAGGAGGAGATGACGAAGCTCGATGAAGAGATCAAGGCGATCGTGGAAGATTCCTGGGAGTTCGCCGACGCCAGCCCCGAGCCCGCGCTAGAGTCGCTGCACGAAGACGTCCTGGTGGACACGACCAGCGACGCTGGCCAGCTCGCGGGGGCCGTCTGATGCCGGTCATCACATATCGCGATGCGCTGAATCAGGCGCTCTTCGAGGAGCTGCGCCGCGACGACCGCGTCTTCATCATGGGCGAGGAAGTGGGCGTGTATCAGGGCGCCTACAAGGTTTCCAAGGGACTCCTCCAGGAATTCGGCGAGATGCGCGTGGTGGATACACCCATCACCGAGCTCGGCTTCGCCGGAGTCGGCGTCGGCGCCGCGATGGTGGGGCTGCGCCCGATCGTCGAGTTCATGACGTGGAACTTCGCGCTCCTCGCGCTCGACCAGGTGGTGAACTCCGCCGCCAAGATGCTCTACATGTCGGGCGGACAGTACAACATCCCCATGGTGTTCCGCGGTCCGAACGGAGCCGCGCTGCAGCTCTCCGCGCAGCATTCGCAGGCATGGGAGTCGTGGCTGGCGCACATCCCGGGGCTCAAGGTGGTCGCACCCGGCACTCCGTACGACGCCAAGGGACTCCTCAAGAGCGCCATCCGCGACGACAACCCGGTGATCGTACTCGAGGGCGAGATGCTGTACAACACCAAGGGCGAGGTGCCCGAGGATGAGTACACCATCCCGATCGGGAAGGCCGACATCAAGCGCGAAGGCAATCAGTGCACCATCGTCACCTTCGGGAAGATGGTTCTCGTGGCCATGCAGGTGGCCGACCAGCTCGCGAAGGACGGGATCAGCGTGGAGGTGGTGGACCTTCTGAGCCTGCGTCCCATGGACACCGGGGCGATCGCCGACTCCATCCGCAAGACCAACCGGGCGGTCGTGCTCGAGGAAGGGTGGGAGGTGGCCGGCATGGGCGCCCAGATCGTGGACACCATCCAGCGCGAATGCTTCGATTTTCTCGACGCGCCGGTACTCCGCGTGCATCAGGAGGACGTTCCGATGCCGTACGCGAAGAACCTCGAGAAGGCGGCGAAGCCCGACGCCGCGAAGACCATCGCGGCTATCAAGAAGGTGATGTACATCGACTGAGCAGCCAGCCGCCGGCGCTCCCGCGCCGGCGGTGCCACCCTTAGAGACCGACATGGCAACGAAGATCGTGATGGAGGCCCTCTCCCCCACCATGGAGGAGGGGCGCCTGGTGAAGTGGCTCAAGAACGAGGGCGACCAGATCGCCAAGGGCGACGTGCTGGCCGAAGTCGAGACCGACAAGGCCGTGATGGAGCTAGTCGCGCGCGGCGAGGGTGTGCTGCGCAAGCGCATACTCGCCGACGGCGAGACCGCGCCCGTGGGCGACCTGGTGGGCGTGATCGCCGCTCCCGATGAGGACATCGCCGGGCTGGTGGCCGGAGCGGGTGCGCCCGCCAGCGGCGGCGAGCAGGCGAAGCCGCCCGCGGAAGTGGTGGCGCAGACCGAGTCGAGCGCGGGTGCCAGCTCGGTGCCCGCCACGCCCGACCAGTCGCAGGGAGAGGCATCGACGCCACCGCAGCAGAAGACCCAGCGCATCGGGAACGCCGCGCCGCGCCGCGAGCCGCCTCCGGTTCCCGAGCCCATCACGGAACAGGCACCCCACGCCACCGGTGATGGCGGCCGCCTGCGCGCCTCTCCGCTGGCGCGCCGGCTCGCCTCCGAGAACGGGCTCGACATCCAGCGCCTCAGCGGGAGCGGCCCCGGAGGCCGCATCGTCAAGCGCGACATCGAGGCGGCGCTGGCCGCCGGTCCGCAGGCCGCGGCCGCCTCGGCTCCGGCGCGCGTTGCCGCGGCCACCGGCGCCGACTACGAGGACGTCCCGCTCACGCAGATCCGCAAGACCATCGCGCGCCGGCTCAGCGAGTCCATCGGCCCCATCCCCACCTTCTACCTCACGATCGAGGTGGACATGAGCGCCGTCGCGGAGCTCCGCGAGGCCATGAAGGAGATGGGGAAGGAGTTCAAGGTGTCGTACAACGACATCCTGATGAAGGCCGTCGCCACCGCGCTCGAGAAGCATCCGGAGGTGAACGCGCACTGGCTCGGCGATCGGATCCGCCAGTTCAACCGCGTGCACCTGGGAATGGCGGTGGCGATCGACGAGGGGCTGATCACGCCGGTGATCTTCGACGCGAACCTCAAGGGACTCTCCGCGATCTCCGCCGAGGCCGCGGAGCTGGCGGAGCGGGCCCGGTCGCGGAGACTCACGCCGGAGGAGTACACCGGCTCGACTTTCTCGGTCTCCAACCTCGGCATGTTCGGGATCGACCAGTTCACCGCGATCATCAACCCGCCGGAGGTGGGTATCATCGCCGCGGGCGCGATGGAGGAGAAGCCCGTGGTGGTGAACGGCGAGGTGACGGTCCGGAAGCGCATGCGGCTCACCATGAGCTGCGACCACCGCGTGGTGGACGGCGCCACCGGCGCGAAGTTCCTGCGCACGCTGCGGCGGATGCTCGAGAATCCGCTGATGCTGGTTTACTGATGCGATTCCCGTCGTCCCCGCGAAAGCGGGGATGACGTTCCTGGCCTTCGACGGGGATCATCCTCTACACCGAACAGAGCTCTCCAATGGCTTCCTACGACGTGATCTTCATTGGCGGCGGACCGGCCGGCTACGTCGGCGCGATCCGCTGCGCCCAACTCGGCCTCTCCACCGCCGTTGTCGAGCGTGAGGCGCTCGGCGGAACGTGCGTCATCTGGGGATGCATCCCCGCGAAGGCGCTCCTGGAAAGCGCATCGCTCGCCAATCGGGTACGCCACGCCAGCGACTTCGGCGTGAACGTCGGCGAACCCTCGTTCGACTACGGCGTGGCCATGAAGCGCTCCCGCGGCGTGAGCCAGCAGAACTCCAAGGGCGTCGAGTTCCTCTTCAAGAAGAACAAGATCACCTGGATCAAGGGTACCGGCACCATCACGGGCAGGAACGCCGTGACGGTGAAAGGCGCCGATGGCAAGGAGGAGAAGCACGAGGCGAAGAAGGCCGTCGTGATCTCCACCGGCTCGCGCGTACGCGGTCTTCCGCAGATCGGCCTCGAGCTGAACAAGAGCACCGTCCTTTCTTCCGACGATGTGCTCGTGGCCGAGAAGGCGCCGAAATCGCTCGCCGTCATCGGCGCCGGCGCCGTGGGCTGCGAGTTCGCCGACGTTTTCAACGCCTTCGGAAGCCAGGTCACGATCATCGAGGTGATGCCGGCAATCCTCCCGCTGGAGGATTCCGATTCGTCGGCGGAGCTCGCGCGCGCCTTCAAGAAGCGGAAGATCGAGCTGATAACCGGAGCGAAGGTGGTAGGCGCGAAGGTCGGCAAGGATTCCGTGAAGCTCACGGTGGAGAGCGGCGGCAAGAAGGCGGAGCACACCTTCGAGAAGGTGCTCGTCGCGGCGGGCCGCGCGCCCAACATCGAGAACATCGGCCTCGAGAAGGCCGGCGTGAAGCTCACCGACCGCGGCTTCATCGAGATCAACGAGCGGATGGAGACGAGCGTGCCCGGCATCTACGCGATAGGCGACGTGGCCGGCCCGCCGATGCTGGCGCACAAGGGCTCGCGCGAGGGGATCGTGTTCGCCGAGTACCTCGCCGGGCTGCAGCACGTGCACCCGGTGAACTACGGGAACATCCCCAACGCCACGTACTGCCACCCCGAAGTGGCGTCCGTTGGCGCAACCGAGCGCGAACTGAAGGAAAAGGGCGTGGCCTACAAGGTCGGGAAGTTCCCCTTCTCCGCCAACGGCCGCGCGCGCACTTCGGGCGAAACCGAAGGCTTCGTGAAGATTCTCGCCGATGCGAAATACGGCGAGATCCTGGGAGCGCACATCACGGGCGCGCACGCCACGGAGATCATCCACGAGCTCGCCGTCGCACGCGAGAACGAGCTCACCATCGAAGAAGTGGATCTCACGGTCCACGCCCACCCCACGCTCTCCGAGGCGATCGCGGAAGCATCGCTCGACGCGATGGGGCGGGTGATTCATACCTGAGTCGTGGATGACGGTGGTCTCGAGGGAGAGCCGGAAGGAGAAATCGATCCTTCGCTCTCCCTGCCGCCCGCCTCCCCTCGCCACGCCCTCTCGGTCCGCCATCTCGGGCTCCTCCCCTATGCCACCTCGCTCGAGCTGCAGAGGGAGCTGGCGCGAAAACGGATCGGCGGCGAGCAGCAGGACGATGTTCTCATCCTCGTCGAGCACCCGCCGGTAGTGACGCTGGGGAAGAAAGCGCTGCGCGGCGCGGACGACGGCGCCATGGCCGCGTACCTCGCGGCCCGCGGCGTGGAGCTCTTTCGGGTGGAGCGCGGCGGCGATGCCACCTTCCACGGGCCTGGCCAGCTCGTGGGCTACCCCATACTCGACCTCGAGCAACACAGAAAAGACCTGCACTGGTATCTGCGCGCGCTCGAGGAAGTCCTGATCCGTGCACTCGGCCGCTGGGGTGTAGCGGCCGGACGGCGCGAAGGACTCACCGGTGTCTGGACGCAGGGGCGCAAGATCGCCTCCATCGGCGTGCACGCCCGCGGCTGGGTCGCCTGGCACGGCTTCGCGCTCAACGTCTCGAACGACCTGGCGTACTTCGACCTGATAGTCCCCTGCGGAATTCAGGGCGTGGTGATGACCTCGGTCGAGCGGGAGCTCGGCGGCAGCGCTCCGTCGCTGGCGGAAGCGCGCAGCGATGTGGAGCTCGCCTTCCGCGACATCTTCGGTTTCGAACCGCCCGCCGGTTCGGCGCGCCCCGGCACGCCGCCGGAATCCGCACTGGAACGCCGCGTGGCCAGCCACTCCCGCATCGCCTGATAGGGGTCGTCGGGACGCGATCGGGCCAGCTCGATTATCGTGGCCATCGCGCGTCTCACATCGTTCCCCTCGAACTCGAGCACGGCTTCGAAGTCATCCAGACCAGTGCGATATACCCGCCGGGCGAGGAGGATGGCGTTGTCCAGCTCGGGCCGAACGACCGGCAGTGTACCGTAGCCCGGAAGCCGCGGTGCCACGCTGTCCACGTAGTCGTCCGCGGCGCGGTCGTAGATCGCTGAGGCGGCAGCGACTCGCGCCTCCCGGTCGTCGGGGTGCGCGGTGAAAGCCGAATCGAGCGATCGGTAGAGCGATTCCCAGAAGCGCCCCATGATCCGGTCGCGCTCCCAGTCCTCCTCGCTCGCCTGCTCGTTCGGCGAGTCACCGCGCGAACGGAAGAACCACATCGCCCCATGCGCGCCCACGAAGTTCGCGAACGACTCGTTGAAGATCGCCTGCCCTGGAGCGTAGAAGGTGTTGTGCGTCAGCTCGTGTATCACCGTGTTGGCGAGCGACGCGGAATCCAGCTCCAGGGTGGTGGAGAGGAGCGGATCGTTGAACCAGCCGAGCGTGCTGAACGCCGACGCCGGACGCAGGTACACGTCGTAGCCGCGCGCTTCCATGGCCCGCGCGGCGCGCTCGGCATCCGCCGGATCGAAGAAACCCTTGTATGGCACGCGACCCACGATCGGAAACCACCAGGTCGCCGGCTTCAGCTCGTCGCGATAGGCGCCAGCCAGCACGAGCACCAGGGTGTCCGTGGTGAGCTGGCTGAAGGTGGTGAAGCTCTCCCCCGCCTTCAGTCCCATCGAGTCTACGGCGAAAGCGCGGGCGTCCAGGACGAGCTGGAGCTTGGCGCGCGTCCGCGGGTCGATGCTCGCGGAACGCACCAGCTTCTCGATCGGCTCGCGACGCGCCAGGATGCGGGCCTCCTCCCACGCCGCGCGCGCGATGTAGCGCCCCATCGGGGTGAATGCCAGGAAGCCGATTGCCAGGAGAAGGACTACCAGGAGAAGGCGAGCCAGCATGCGGGCCGCGCGCCTCATGCGGGGCGGGCTATCTCCACCAGCGAACTCCCACGCGGTGCATGGCTCCGAAGACGGCGGACCCCTCGTACGCGTAGTCGAGCGCGAAGTGCAGTGCGCGCACGCCGCCACCGAAGGCGACCGGCGAGATGTCCGCGCCGGCCGGCCGGTCCAGCGCGCCCACGCGGCCCAGGATCGTGACTCCCCCCGGCGCCTGGTACTCGACCTCGACGCCGCCGAATGGCTGCGTCTCGCCATCCATGTGCGTGAGCTCCACGGTGCCCAGGAGATCTACCGGCCCCACGCCGCGCACCGGAATGGCGGCGCCGGCGCGCACGAGACGGGGGAGCGACCGGCGGTCACCGGCCAGGGAGATTTCGCCGCCCACGTTCTGCAGCGAGGCTGCGAGCGTGACTCCCTTGACGTCGAGCGCGGCACCGAAATCCACCGCGCCCGTTCCACCGCTCTCGTCTACCAGCCGCTGGCTCACGTACTTGCCGGTGGCGCCCACTCGAAGGCTCCCGATGGCCACGGCATAGGCGAGCGAAGCCACGTAGTCGCCCGCCGAGATCTCGGAGCCGGTGGGTTCGCCGAACCCGCCGGATGGGTCGTCGAACGCGCGCTCCGAGCTTCCGTAGTCGAGTACCTGGAGGCCGATAGCTGCCGTTCCGTGCAGAGCGTGGACGGCCGCGGCCGCCGCCGCCACCGTCTGGCCGAGGAACCACTGCTGCACCGACAACCCCGCCGAGAGTCTCTCGACGGTGGCCAACTGCGCCGGATTGTAGAAGATGGAAGACTCATCCTTACCGGCGGCGACGAAGGCGTTGCCGAGCGCGAGGGCACGCGTGCTCGCGGGAAGCTCGAGCAACGGAACCGAGCTCCCGCCCGCCTGCGCTTGCGCGGGAGGCGAGATCAGGCAGGCCGCGGACGCGGCCAGAATGGCGATTCGGCGCATGGCTATAGGACTTACTATAGCACTCGATTGCTGGCGTAGCCAGAGAGACGGGGTCAGGGCTTCAATGTAGAGGGCTCGTCAGCAATGCTGACGAGCCCTCTACATTGAAGCCCTGACCCCGCGTCATTCGCCGCCCCCGAGCAAAGCGGCCTCGTGGCGCGTATTTTACCTGTACCGTACCGGTACACTGCCGGTAGCATGCCGGTATTCCGCCGGTATGCTTCCCCGCCGCGAGCCAGATGTCATTCGTCCATCTCCACTGTCACTCCGAGTATTCGCTCCTCGACGGCGCCAACCGGATCTCCGACCTGATCCACCGGGCGCAGGAGCTCGAGCAGCCCGCTCTGGCCATCACGGACCACGGCAACCTCCACGCGGCGTGGGAGTTCCAGGAGAAGGCACGCAAATCCGGCATCAAGCCCATCATCGGGATGGAGGCTTACGTCGCGCCGGGCGACCGGCGCGAGAAGGCGAGACCGCGTAACGGGGGCAAACCCTACTACCACCTCGTGCTCCTCGCCCGCGACGCCGCGGGGTACCGGAACCTCGTCAAGCTCTCCTCGCTCGCCTACACCGAAGGCTTCTACTCCAAGCCGCGCGTGGACCGCGAGATCCTCGAGCGCTACAGCGAGGGGATCATCGTCTCCTCCGCCTGCCTGGCCGGGGAGATCGCCACGCACCTCATGGAGGAGCGCTACGATGAAGCGAAGGCAGCCGCTTCCTGGTATGCCGAGGTCTTCCCCGGACGGTACTACCTCGAGGTCCAGGCGCACGACGCCGGCGGACTGCAATCGAAGCTCAACCAGCGCGTGTTCGCGCTGGCATCGGAGACGGGGCTCCCGGTTGTAGCCACCAACGACGCGCACTTTCTGCGCGATGCCGACCACGATTCGCACGACATCCTCCTCTGCATCGGGCTCGGCAAGGATCGCAACGACCAGGACCGGCTGCACTACGACAACGGCCTCTACTTCAAGAGCGCGCCGGAGATAGCGACCATCTTCCCCGACCATCCGGAGGTGCTGGAGAACACGCTCCGGGTGGCGGACGAGGTGGACGTCGCCTTCGAGAAGAAGTACCACGTTCCTTCGTTCCCCCTCCCCGAGGGAATCGCGAGCGAGAACGAGCTGCTGGTGCACCTCACCACCGAGGGCGCGAGAGCGAGATACGGCGACCCGCTACCCGAGCGCGTGCGGGAGCGGCTCGACTACGAGCTCGGCGTCATCACCAAGACCGGCTACGCGGGCTACTTCCTCATCGTTCAGGACTTCATCAAGGCGGCGCGCGACCGGGGGATCCCGGTGGGACCGGGACGCGGCTCGGCCGCCGGTTCGATAGTCGCGTACTCGCTCCGCATCACCGACATCTGCCCGCTGGAGTTCGATCTACTCTTCGAGCGCTTTCTGAATCCGGAGCGCGTCTCGATGCCCGACATCGACGTGGACTTCTGCTTCGAGCGGCGCGGCGAGGTGATCGACTACGTGCGCCAGAAGTACGGGCGCGACGCGGTGGGCCAGATCATCACCTTCGGCACCATGAAGTCGCGCGCCGTGGTGAAGGACGTGGGGCGCGTGCTCGGCTTCACCCCGCAGGAGACCGACCAGCTGGCGAAGCTGATCCCCAACCAGCCGAACTACTCGCTCACGGTCAAGGAAGCGATAGCGCAGATCCCCGAGGTGAAGCAGCTCTACAGGAACGACGAGCGGTACCGCCAGCTCCTCGACTACGCGATTGCGCTGGAAGGCCTCTCGCGCCACGCCGGCGTGCACGCGGCGGGCGTGGTGATCGCGCCGGGACCGCTGGACGAGTACGTGCCCGTCTGCACGCAGAGCTCGAAGGGCGCCGGCAGCAACGGCGACGACGAGACGGTAGTCGTGACGCAGTACGACATGAACTACCTCGAGAAGGCCGGGATGCTCAAGATGGACTTCCTCGGCCTCACCACGCTCACCGTGCTGCACGATGCGCTCGCCGCCATCGAGGCGCGCCACGGCAGGAGCGTCGACTTCGACACGCTCGGCTTCGATGACGCCGACACCTACAAGATGCTCCGCTCCGGCCGCACGGCGGGCGTCTTCCAGTTCGAGTCGCCGCTGGCGACCGACGTGCTCCGCAGCATGCGCTGCGACCGTTTCGGCGATCTCGTGGCGTCGAACGCGTTGCTGCGCCCCGGCCCGCTCGACACCGGGATGCACAAGGTCTACATCCGCCGCAAGCGCGGCGAGGAGCCCGTCACCTACGCGCTGCCGGAGCTCGAGCCGATCCTCCAGGAGACCTTCGGCGTCATCACGTATCAGGAGCAGTTGATGCGCCTGGCGCAGAGCGTGGCGGGGATCTCGCTCTCCGAAGCGGACGTGCTGCGCAAGGCGGTGGGAAAGAAGAACGCGGAGCTCATCCGCGAGGAGCTCGGCAAGTTCATCGAGAAGTCCGTGGCGCGCGGCTACGAGCGCGGGATCGTGGAAGATCTCGCCGGTCAGATCGAGACGTTCGGGCGCTATGGCTTCAACAAGAGCCACAGCGTAGCCTACTCCGTCCTCTCCTTCCGCACCGCGTACCTCAAGGCGCACTACCCGGCCGAGTTCATGGCCGCGCTCCTGAGCTCGTGCATCGGCGACTCCGACGACGTGGTGAAGTACATCAACGAGGCGCGCGAGATGGGCCTCGAGGTGCTGGCGCCGGACGTGAACGAGTCGGGATACAAGTTCACCGTGGTGGGCGACGAACGGATGCGCTTCGGGCTCGGCGCCATCCGCAACGTGGGTCGTACGGCGATCGACGTGATCCTGACCGCCCGGCGCGACGGCCCATTCACGTCGCTCTTCGACCTCTGCGAGCGGCTCGACCTGCGCGCCTGCAACAAGCGGGTCTTCGAGGCTCTCATCGCCTCCGGCGCGCTGGATGGTCTTGGCGCCCACCGCGCCCAGCTCCTCGCCGCGCTCGACTCGGCGCTGCACGAGGCGGCGCTCAAGCAGGAGGAGATCGCCAGCGGCCAGGGTTCGCTCTTCGGCGACATGGGAGGGGAAGACTCGCAATCGCCGCATATCGGCCACACGCTCCCCAACGTCCAGCCGTGGACCGACAGCGAGCGCCTGGCGCGCGAGAAAGAGATCCTCGGTTTCTACATCTCCGGTCACCCGCTCGAGCCGTTCCGGATGGAAGTCGAGATCTTCGCCTCGCACACCGTGGCGAAGCTCGGGAGCTGGACCGACCAGCCGATCACCCTCGGCGTAGTGGTCACCAACATCAAGCGGCAGGTGAGCAAGCGCACCGGTGCGGAGTTCGCGCGCTTGACAGTGGAGGATTTCACGGGATCTTCCGAAGCGCTGGTCTTCCCCGAAGCCTGGACCCTCCTGGCCGACCGGATCAGACCCGATGTGCCGGTGCTGTTGAAGGGCGGCTACTCCAGACGCGATCAGGACGTCGAGAATCCGACGTTCATAGTGGAATCGGTGACGCCGTTCGTCGAGCTGCGGGCGATGGGGAACGTGGCGGTCTCCATAGAGCTCACGGCCGGCGCTTCGATCTCGCCCGAAGTGATGCACGACGTGAAGGAGACGGTCATGGTGCACGCCGGTTCGGCGCCGCTGGAGCTGCGCTGGAACGACGGCAACGGCACTTCGACGCGCCTCCGCTCCCGCAGCCTTCGCATAGCGGTCACGAACACTGCCCTTAACGACCTGCGGGCGCTCCTCGGTGAAGACCGGGTGCGGCTCGTGAGAGGAAGCTGAGATGGCAAGTCCCACCATGGATTTCGAGAAGCCGATCGTCGAGCTCGAAAGACAGATCGAGGAGCTCAAGAAGACGGCCGGCAAGCGCCAGCTCAGTGTGGATGTGGAGATCGCTCCGCTCGAGCGGCGACTGGCGGAGCTGCGCTCGGAGGTCTACCGGAACCTCACGCCCTTCCAGAAAGTGCAGGTTGCACGACACGTTCGCCGCCCCTTCACGCTCGACTACATCCAGCTCGCCTTCACCGACTTCATCGAGCTGCACGGCGATCGACTGTTTCGCGAAGATGCCGCGATCATAGGCGGCTGGGCGCGGCTCGACGGCGAGACGGTGATGGTGATCGGCCAGCAGCGCGGGCGCGATACGAAGGAGAACCTGAAGCGCAACTTCGGGATGCCGCACCCGGAGGGCTACCGGAAGGCGCTCCGCCTCATGAAGCTCGCCGAGAAGTTCCACGTCCCGGTCATCACGCTCATCGACACGACCGGCGCATGGGCCGGCCTGGGCGCCGAGGAGCGCGGTCAGAGCGAGGCGATCGCGAGAAACCTGTTCGAGATGAGCCGGCTCGAAGTGCCGGTGGTCGCCACGGTGATCGGAGAAGGCGGATCGGGCGGTGCGCTGGCGCTCGGCGTGGCCGACCGGGTGCTGATGTTCGAGAACTCCGTGTACTCGGTGATCTCGGTGGAGGGGTGCGCCGCGATCCTCTGGAAGGATGGCAAGAGTCCGGAGATGAAAGAGCGCGCCGCCACGGCGATGCGCATCACCGCACAGGACCTCCTCGAGCTGGGTGTGATAGACGAGATCATCCCCGAACCACCCGGCGGCGCGCACGCCGACCATGATGCGGCCGCCCGATCGCTGCAGGAGGCGCTGCTGCGCAACATCGATGGACTCCGCCGCTACAAGCCCGACAAGCTCGTGCGCCGGCGGCGCGAGAAGTATCTCGCGATGGGGCAGTACGCGGAGTAGCGATGACGCATCTAGTGGAAGTCGCGTTCAAGGGAAACCGGAAGGAGTTCTATCTCTGGGATGGCGAGGAGGTGCCGCGGGTACACTCGTGCGTGATCGTGGAAGCCGATCGGGGCGAGGATCTGGGGCGCGTCCACTCCGTGGGCGAGCTCGCGAACCGCCGCTGCGCCGGCTGCTCGCACGGCTGCGGGAGCGAGGCGCCGCGCCTGCGGATGCTCCGCCCCGCCACCGGCGACGACGAGCGGCGCGCCGCCGAGCTGCGCGCGCAGGACGAAGAAGTGCGCCGCAAGGCGATGGAGCGCGTGAAGGCCCACGGACTCGTGATGAAAGTCTCCGACGCGGAGTGGCAGTGGGACAGGAGGAAGCTCACCTTCTATTTCACGGCCGAGAGGCGAGTGGACTTCCGCGCGCTGGTACGCGACCTCGCCTCCGCGTTCCGAACTCGCATCGAACTCAAGCAGATCGGCGTACGCGACGAGGCCAAGCGGCTGGGCGGCATCGGCCGCTGCGGACGCGAATACTGCTCGGCCTCGTGGCTTCCGGAGCTGCGGCCCGTGAATCTGCAGGTGGCCAAGGACCAGCGTCTATCGCTCAACCCGTCGCAGATCTCCGGCGCGTGCGGGCGGCTCATGTGCTGCCTCCGCTACGAGCACGAGTTCTACGTACAGAGCCGGAAGCGATTCCCCAAGGAGGGGAAGATCCTCGTGACTGCGAACGGCGAGGAGCAGGTGGTATCCAACGACATCTTCGGCGACCGAGTCACGCTGCGAAACTCCGAGGGCGACATCCGCGTCGTTCCGCTCGCGGAGCTCCGGGCCGCGATCGAGCGGCGAGCGGCCGGGTCGCATCTGGTGCCGCGCCGCTCGCGCGAGGATTCCGGGGCTCCCGAGTCCGGTACGGAAGTCGAGGCGCAACCCTCCGGCGACGATTCGCCCGCGTCCGGTCCCGCGTCCGGTCCGGCGTCCGGGCCGGCGCCAGCCGGCGGCACCGCCGGTCGCGATGCTCGACCGCGCCCGGATCACGCATCCGGCGAGCGTCGGCCGCGCCGCTCGCGCGGTCGGCGCGGCGGCCGGCGGCACCGTGCCGATCCCGACGGCTCTTCACCCCCCGACATCAACCGCGATCGCAGCCGGAAACCCGATCGCGAAACGCGCGAGCGCCCGAACGAGGATTAGTGTCCCGATTCTTCATTACCACGGCAATCGACTACTCCAACGGTGAGCCGCACCTGGGCCACGCATTCGAGAAGATCGGCGCCGATGCCGTCGCCCGCTATCATCGCCTGCGCGGCGACGATGTCTGGTTCCTCATCGGAATGGACGAGCACGGACAGAAAGTCGCGCAGACGGCCTCCGCCGAGGGTGCCACGCCGCCCGAGCTGGTGGAACGGATCGCGGGGATCTTCCAGGCGATGTGGAAGAGACTCGGCATCTCCAACGACCAGTTCATCCGCACCTCCACGCCGGAGCATCACGCCGGCGTACGCGAGCTGCTCGACCGCATCTTCTCGCACTCGCCCGACGACTTCTACGAAAAGTCGTACGAAGGGTGGTACTGCGTGGGCTGCGAGTCGTTCAAGCAGGAGGCCGAGATAGTGGATGGGAAGTGCGTGCTGCACCCCACGCGCGAGCTGCAATGGGTCGAGGAGCGCAACTGGTTCTTTCGCCTCTCGAAGTACCGCGAGTTTCTCCTCGACCACTTCGAGAAGAACCCCGACTTCCTCCAGCCGGAAAGCAGGCGCAACGAGATCACGAGCCTGCTGCGACAGGGACTCGAGGACATCTCCGCCAGCCGCTCGCGCTTCTCCTGGGGCGTTCCCTTCCCCCGTCCGACCAGCGACGGCGAGCGTCAGACCACCTACGTGTGGTTCGACGCGCTCCCCAACTACTGGACCGCGACGCGTTTCCCCGGCTCGCGCGCGGAGTGGCCCGCGCAGCTTCACGTCATCGGCAAGGACATCACCCGCTTCCACACGGTCATCTGGCCCGCGATGCTCCGCTCGGCGGGCCTCGCCCTCCCCGAGCGGGTCTTCGCGCACGGGTTCGTACAGTACGCCGGCGAGCGCTTCAGCAAGAGCGCGGGCGTCAAACTCGATCTCTCCGAGGCCATCGACCGCTACGGAGCGGATGCTTTCAGATACTTCCTGCTGCGCGAAGTGCCCTTCGATGCCGACGGCAACTTCTCGTGGGAGCGCTTCGAAGAGCGCTATACCGCCGACCTGGCGAACGCCTTTGGCAACCTCGCCAGCCGCGCCATCGCCATGATCGAGAAGTATGCGGAAGGCGCGGTCCCGGCCGCGAGCGCGGAGGAGATCGCGCGCTCCGCACCGTGGATCGACACCGCGCGGAGCGAGTATGCGAGTGCCATGGACCGTCAGCTCCTGCACGAAGCGCTCGCGGCGGCGTGGCGGGCCGTGGCGCGCACCAACGAATACGTCGACAGGCAGGCGCCCTGGAAGCTGGCAAAGGACCCCGAGCGACGCGCCGAACTGGAGCTCACTCTCGCCACTCTCGCGTGGTCGCTGGCGTGGTTCGCCGTCATGACCTTCCCCTTCATGCCCTCCAAGGCCGCGCGGCTCTGGGAAATGCTCGGCGCCACGGATGCGCTGGGCGATTTCGTCTGGACACCGGATGGGGCTGCCGCGCTGATCTCTCCATCGGGCTGGCGGGTCAGCAGGGGCGAACCGCTTTTCCCGCGCGAGGAAAAGGGAAAGGAAGGTTGACGCGCGCCGGCGCTAGTCGCGCGGGTCGGCCAGGAGCAGGCGCGCGGAGAACGACACTATCCTGCGCCCCGACTTTCCATCTTCGCCGTGGACGAACAGGAGTTGCAGCGCGCCCGCTCCGACCCTGCCGCTCGGCCTCACGAACAGCTCCTCCGGCGGCAGCCCCTCGCGCAGCCCCCGCATCGCATCGGTGGTACCGCTCGAGTCCAGCTTGTTCAGAAGCGGCGTGAACGGGAACTCCAGCGTTCCCCACCGGCCGCCGCTCACCGAGACCCGCGCGGCCGTGCTGTCGAACGCCACGCGCAGTGTATCGGCACCGACCGCCGCCACGCTGTCGTGCATGTCGATCTGTACCATCCACTCGAAGCCGCGCACGTTCATGGCGGCGTCCTCGTTCGCGCGGTAGTTGAAGTAGCCGGGGCTCTCCGGGCCGCCCGCGCTCCAGCGCGAATAGTCGAGCGAGGCGGCCATCATGATGGCCCGTCCCAGCGAATCGGTGCGGTAGCGCAGCGTATCCGGAAGCATCACTCCGCCGGGTATGGCGCCGCCGAACGCGCGCGCGATCGCCATGCGCGAGCGATGCTCGATGAGGAAGCGGAGCGCTGCGCTGGCCTGGATCTCCGACGCCGTGACCACCCCGGGCGACGGCGGCGTGCGCGATGCGAGCACTTCCCGCTCCAGCCGCGCTTCCTGGCTCGCCACCGCCCTGTGCGTCGCGCCGAGCGGCCCATACAGAGTGGCCAGGAGGAGGGCGGCCAGCGAGAGTGGAATCGTGCGGATGCCGTGCTCCCGGCGAACGGTGAAGAGCACCGAGATCGCCAGCAGCCACATCCCGAGCAGCAGCCCGAGGTAGCGCAGCTCCGTGAGCCCATACGGCATGATGCGCTTGAAGAAGGCCACGAGCAGCATCGCCGCCGCCGGGATGAGCGCGATGAACAGCCAGCGACGGTAGGTACGGATCCACCCCTCGCCGGACTCGTCGCGCAGCGGATGTACCAGAAGGAAGCCGAGTATCCCGGCCACGGAAACGCTGCTCACCAGATAGCCTATCCAGCCGCTCGGCCATTCGCTCGTGACGATGATCTTCACCAGGTACGCGAGCAGGATGAGCAGATACACCGCCACCAGGGGTGTGAGGACGTACTGCGTGAAAACCTTCAGCGCGCGCGGGTAGTCGCGCTCGGCGGCCAGCACGGAGACGTCCACCGGGACGCCGGCGAGAAAGATCCAGCTGTTGCACACCAGCGCGATCACGAACCAGAGTCGCAGATACGCGTCGCCCGGGACGTCGAGGCCGAAGAGTTTGTCGAGCGCGCCGAGGGCCACGGAGAGTCCCACGAACAGCACGGCGGAGAAGATCACGGCGCGCAGAAAGCTCAGAAAGAGATGCCGGTTGTACTGCCAGAAACCAGCGTCCTCGCGCCGGCCCGCGAAGGGCAGGAAGGCCGCTACCAGGTGCAGCGCGGCACTCAGTTGCAGATAGCGAATCGCATCGTGCTTCCGGTCTGGACCGGGCCACGCCAGGTAGAACGCGGCGAGGAGCGCCGCGCCCGCGGCCACCGCGAGCGACACTCTCGCGAACGACCAGCGGTGCACCTCGCCGAGGAGCGTGAGGGCGAAGAACAGAGGAAGCCCGAGCGCGGCCACCATCGCGGCACGCCCCCACGCATCGTCGGCGCCATGGGAGGTGGCGACGATGGCGCACGCCGCCGCGACGACACCGGCGAGTAGCGGGAAGGGGAAGCGTGCGAGTACCTCGCGGGCGCGCTGCGCGAGAGTGGAGAGCGACGGGAATCGCATGGTGGCGGCGGGTTGAAGATCCGGGAATATGACGCCTGGCGGCAGCGCCCGCGAGCGGTTGCGGCCGAGCCACGGATGCAACGTTCCTTTGCACATTCGCGACGCGCGGCGGACCCGTGAGGGACGTTACATCGGGCGAGCAGAACACGTCTCTACAGGAGCAGGGATCAACCTCGAGCACCGGAGCCCACGTATGCCACCGCAGCGCCGCTGGACCTTGATGCTAGTGCCCGATGGGTGCGGGAACGCTCGTACTCTCTGCTTCACCGAGCGGGCCGCGCGGCGCATCGTGGCGGGTGCCGCCGTCGCGGGTGTGGTGGGGCTCCTCGGCTCCGGCGTCCTCGTGGGAAGGCTCTCGGTGGGTTCCGCGCACGGCATGCCGCTCGCCGGCGGCAACCCGGCCGCGTTCCAGGCGCGCCTCGACTCGCTCGCCGATACCATCAGCGTGCTGGCCAGGCGCGACGAGCAGATCCGCCTCCTCGCGGGCCTTCCGATGGGGAACGAGTCGGGCGACGAGGAATTTCTTCGCGGAACGCTCACCGGCACCGGCGGTACCGCCATGGGAGCGCTCGCCATGGATGCGAAGCCCGACGTGGGTCGGATGATCAGGCGCGCGAACCTGCTCGCCGCGAGCTTCGCGGAGGTCACGGACACCCTCCAGAGGAACGTCGAGAAGCTGCGCAGCATCCCGTCGATCATGCCGACGGCCGGCTGGCTCTCGAGCGCGTTCAGCCGCTCACGCTTCCACCCGATCCTGCACCACGCCCGCCCTCACGAAGGGATCGACGTCGCCGCGCCGATGGGCGCACCGATCGTGGCGCCCGCCGCGGGGATCGTGACGATGGTGGCGAAGCAGAACGGCTACGGGAACGTGTTCGAGATCGACCACGGCAACGGCATCGTCACCAAGTACGCGCACTGCTCGCGCATCGCGGTGAAGAAGGGCCAGCGGGTACAGCGCGGCGAGGTGGTAGCCAACGTCGGCAGCACCGGTCTCGCCACCGGGCCGCACCTGCACTACGAGATCCACGTACACGGGAAGGTGGTGAACCCGCTCACCTACGTACTCCCCGAGGGCGCGATTCCCGATTAGCGGCGCGCCGCCAGCGCCGCACGAAGCGACGGCGCCGGATCGATGGCATTCCCCCACTTGCCGATGTGTATCTCGAAGTGGAGATGGGGCCCCCACTTCGCCGCGTTCCCCGAGTCGCCCACGTAGGCGATCACGTCGCCGGCCATGACGCGATCGCCGTTCTTCAGCCCCCGCGCGTACGCGTAGCGGGGCTGGCCCGCATCGTCGCGCGTACCGGGGTTGTCGTTGTTGAGATGCGCGTAGAAGTACAGGTTCCCGTCGTCGCCTCTCAGGAGCAGGTAGTATCCCTTCTCCTTCGGTGCGCGGTTCGTCGAGATCCAGTCCACCGTACCGCTCGTCGCGGCGAGGATGGGCGTCCACCGCGGGCAGAACATGTCCTGCCCCTTGTGGAGCCGGCCGCCGTCGCGTCCGTCGCCGAAGCCGCTGGTGAAGCGAACGCTGTCGGCCGCGAGCGGGAAGACGATCTTCATCACCCGCGGCCTGGGCGGAGCCGCGCCCCCGCCCCCGGGGAGGGCGCACGCCGAGAGAAGTCCCAGGAAAAGAGCAGCGGCGAGCCGTACCGGCCTCGCCGCCACTGTCCTTCCGTACATCGGCCCGTGCATCAGGGCGTCTGCGGCGCGGACGACGGAGCGGGCGAAGGCGCGGCCGGCCCCGGATTCGAGAAGTCCACCGTGGGCGCTTCGCGATTGGCGGCATCGGTGACTTCGAAATACGTCTTCGGCTTCGCGCCGATCACCTTGGCGGTGAGCACCTGGGGGAAGCGGCGGATGTAGGTGTTGTACTGCTGCGCCGCCTGGTTGTAGTCGTTGCGGGAGACGGCGATGCGATTCTCGGTCCCGGTCAGCTCGTCCTGAAGCCGGAGAAAGCTCTGGTCCGCCTTGAGCTGCGGATATGCCTCGGAGATGGCGAGCAGCCGGCCGAGGCCCGCCGTGAGTCCGGCGTTCGCGTTGGCCATCTGCTGGGGGTCGCCCGTATTCACCGCGTTTATCAGTCCCGCGCGCGCCTGCGCGACCTCCGTGAACACTTCCTCCTCGTGCGCGGCGTACCCCTTCACGGTGCTGACCAGATTCGGGATGAGATCCGCCCGCCGCTGGAGCTGTACTTCGATCCCGCTCTTCGCCCCCGTCGCCTGTTCGTCGAGCGTCTGGATCGTGTTGTAGCCGCACCCCGCGAGGACGAGCAGCAGTGGAAGGGCCAGTTGGAGCTTACGCATTTGATCCTCCAGCGAATGGAAGCGATATGTTCTCGATCTGGATCACGGACTCCGGCTCACCCGGATGCCGTCTGGCGAACGGCAGGGCTACTCCGGACGGAAGCTGAGCTGAACGACGTACTTCCCGGCCTCGATACCCCTGGCCGAGCGCTTCCACGCGCCGGCGGCCTTCTCGTCGAGGCAGTCGTTCACGGCGTTCCCCGCCTCGGACGACCAGGTGTCGTTGGCGACCCGCGCGGCCGTCACCCCGCCGGCATCCACCGTGACCACCATGGCTACCCCGCCGCGCAGCGAGGGATCGGCCTTCTGCCCGAATTCCTGGTAGCAGAACTTCGAGAACGACTGCTCGCGCTGTACGGCCGCCACGAGCTCGGGCGGCGCGGGCGGAATGCGCTCCGGCGCCGGCCGGCTGGGCGGCGGCGGCGGCGTGAAGCTGTCGGACACCGCCGGCGGTATGGCGGACTCCAGCGAATCCAGATTCATGGGCATGGTATCCTGCACCGGCGGCGGCGGCACCGCCTCCTTCTTGTCCCCCGGACACGCTGCCAGGAGCGGCACCATCGCCGCGATCAGCAACTTTCTCATTGCCCGCCTCTCTCTCCGCTGTCGGTTGGAAGCTGGTCGATGTAGTGCGCCAGCGCGCGAGCCGTCTCGAGATAGCCGGCCATCACGGGGGTCACCTCCTGCTCGGCGATGCTCTTCTCGCCCCGTACGTGCCGCACCACGCGTGCGAACTGCTCGGTGCCGACTCCCGTGAGCGCCGTCAGCCGCTTGCACAGCGCATCGTAGTCGGTCGGCGGATCCTCGCCCAGATAACGCACGACCGCGCGAAAGATCACCATGAATGTGCTCAGACTCGCAGCCAGCAGCTCGATGAGTCGCTTGCGTTCACCGCCCGACGAGAGGATCCCCCTCCTGAGCTGCAGCAGCTTGCCCATGGTCTGCTGCTCGAGCTCCAGCCGCAGGTCGGCCCTTCGCACGGTGATCCCGTCGAACGGCGCGGGGCCGTGAAGCACCTTGTGGTGCCGCAGTATGTCCGCGTACTCCATGGGGAAGACGTCGCTGGAGCCGCGCCACTCCCGCACGGTGAGAGTGAGAGGCGGCGGATTGCCGGCCTCCGCCCACGCGCGGGCGATCGCGGCCTCGCGGGTCAGAAGCTCGAGGTCGATCGAGTCCACCAGCACGAGAACGTTGTAGTCCGAGCGCTTCGCGATGTGCTCCCCCGCAGCAGCCGCCGAGCCGTACAGCACGACGGAGCGAAGGCCTTCGCCGAAGGCCTTGCGGAGCTGCTCCACGAGATCGTCGAGTGTCATCGTTGCCATCTCTCAGCTTTACCTCTTCGTGGTGCGAGCAAACGTGGTGCGGACCCGCGTGTCGGCCGCCATGGCGCCCTGGCGGCAGCGGCCGGCGGTCACCAGCTCGATCCCCCGCCGCCGCCGCCGAAGCCGCCGCCGCCACCGAATCCGCCGAACCCTCCTCCTCCGCCGAAACCGCCGCCTCCCCATCCGCCACCGCCCCAGCCGCCGCCGCGGTAGCCTCCGCCGCCCATCGGGATGATGATGGGCAGGCACCCCGCGCCGCCACAGCCGCTCCGGCTGCGTCCCAGCGCATTGAGCACCACGATCACGATGATGAAGAGAGCGAAGACGAGCGCGGGAGAGACGGTCCAGCCGCCGGCGCCCGGGCGCCGTTGGCGCAACTGCTGCGGCGGTACGAGCGTGGTGTCCACCGTGAAGCCGAACTCGCCCGCGAAGCGCTCCGCGACCTCGGCCGTCAGCACGTCTATCGCCGGGCCGTACTGCCGACGCATGAAGAGCGGGGTGACGCCGCGGCACATCGTGCCCGACATGGCGTCAGTGATGAATCCCTCCGCGCCGTAGCCCACGCCGATCCAGCAGCGACCCCGCCCGTCCGAGTTGGTCTCCTTCGGCACCACCAGGATTATGACACCGGTGTTGCGCGTCGCATCGCCCGGCTTGCCCAGCTTCCCCACCTGCCATTGCCGCCCGATCTGCAGCGTCATCGTGGCTGGATCGGTCTGGCCGAGATCGGGGAGCGTGACCACCACGATCTCGCCACCCGATTTTGCGCGTACGTCGTCGATGATCCGCTGCATGTGCTCCTCGTTCGCAGCGGGTATGACGTTCGCGAAGTCGTTGATGTAGCCCCGCGGCTGCGGCAGCTGCGGCGTCTGAACGAGAAGTGCAAGGGCGCCGAGGGCGCGCAACGCGCTGAGTATCACCTTACGCCGAATCTCCTTGTTTGCGGTGCACCGCGTCGCGAGCGGACCGCCGCGAGACAGGCGCCCGCGCCGCGTCGCGACCGGGCATCACTTGCTGAAAACGAACGAAAAGCTGTACGTGCCGCCTCCCTGATCCGACGGCGGGAAGCTCCATCCCATGACGCGCTCCCGGATGCAACGCTCCGCCTCCGCGGAGCCCGCTCCGGACCAGGTGCGGCGCGTGATCTCCGCGCCGGTGACCCTTCCCGCGCCGGTGAGCGTCACGGCCACACCTACGGTTCCGGCGAGCTGGGGATTCACTTTCAGCCCGAACTCCTGATAGCAGAACTGGAGCTGAGACTGGTGCCCGCGCACGTAGTTCCCCAGCTCGGACACGTTGCGTCCGGGTCCGCTGGCCTTTTCCGCGCGTATCACGCTGGGCGGCGCAACGCGCACCGTGGCGAAGCCGACATCGCCGCCCCCGCCCACGCCACCCAGACCACCGCCGCCGGGCGTACTGTCGAGGCCCGTACCGAGGCCGCCGCGCCCCGGCGTGCGCGAGCCCTGGCCGCCCTGTCCGTAGCCTATCACGGCCTTGCCTCCGCCGGAACCCGGCGTGGCGCCGGCGCCCGAATTCACATCCACGCCGCGCAGCACGTTGGACACGTCGCCCACCATTCCGCCGCTGCCGGCGCTGGTGGATGCGCCTCCGAAGGCCTCGCCGATCGCCTGAGTGTCGTCGCGGTTCCCCGTGGAGCTGCTGCCTCCCGCTGGACGCGGCGCCGGCGTTGGCGCGGGAGCCGCCTCCACCGGTGCGCCGCCCGTTTCGCTCGTGGGCGGAGTGAGATCCTCGAACTTCACTTCGATCGGTCCCGTCTCCTCGGGGCGCAGCAGCGAGATCGAGGGGGGCACCGGCGGAAGAAGCACGACGAGCGCGAGCCAGAGCAGCCCGAGTCCGACCGCGATGAGCCACGAGTTGAGAATCGCACGACCTTCGGCATCGGCGAACTCGTAGCGCATGTTGCGCGTGAACGCCGTGTCGTCGATGGGGCCCCGGGTGACCGGCGCCCGTCTCCCCGCACCGAGCCTTCGCCGCGGCGTCATGCTACTGAACCGTTCCCGGCGCAGGCTCCCCGTCGCCCTCGGTCCGCGACACCTGCAGCGAAAGATTCCGGAAGCCCGCCAGCCGGGCCGTTTGCATCACGCGCGCCAGGAGATCGTAGCGCATGCTCCTGTCGCCCTGGATGGCGAGCGGCACATCGAGCTCCGTGCCATCCTCCACGCGCTTCTGCGTGCGAATCGAGTCGGCCGCGGCGTGCAGCGCCTGATAGAGCGGCGGGATGAGCAGTGGCTGCGACGGGTTGTCGGAACGCGCGCGCGCGGCATCGACTGTGGACATCACCGGACGCCCGGCGAGCGTGACCTGGGGGCCGATTCCGAGCGTGAGCTGCTGATGCGCGGCGCTCTCGGCCTGCGCCTCCGGCAGGCGAATCCCGGGAATCACCGGCGCGAGCTCTCCCACCGTGGCGGTGGTGAGCGCGAAAAACACGATCGAAACGAACGTGTCCACCAGCGGCACCAGGTTCAGCTCCGTGATGCGGAACTTCGCGAACTGCGCCGCGCGCCGCTGCGCGCGCATCTCCCGGCCCCGGCTCACGCTCCACCTCCGCCCGAGGAAAGCTGCGTGGCACGCGCGCGCGTGCCGAGCGAGATGCCGGAGTAGCGCGCCCGCTTGAGGCGCTCCAGCACGTGGATGACGTTATCGTAGCTCACATCGTCGGACGGTATCACCAGCACATCGTGGTTCTGCGGGTACTGCGCCGCGATCTGCGTCATCAGCGCCTGCAACTGGTCGAGCGACGCGGGGCCGATTCCGGGTATCTCGCTCCGGAAACCGCCACCGCCGGAATGCTCCACGGTCAGCTTGCTATTGTCTACCCTCACGGCCAGCAGCAGGTTCAGCACGTCCTGTTCCGACTTCACGCTCGCGGCCTGCTGCGGCGTGGTCACCACCACCGGCGGGAGCGCCAGATCGAAGGACGTCAGCGCCACCATCGCCGCCCCCTGGTAGGTGAGGAGACTGAAAAAGACGATGGAGGTGAGGATGTCGACCAGCGGCACCAGGTTGATGTTCCCGTGAGCCGTGACCGGCGCCCTCTCGGCGCGCCTCTGCTTCGAGCGGTGGAATAGCGACGCCATGGCTCGTCAGATGCTCGCTGACCGCTTCGGAAGCGCGCGCACTCAGCGGGCGCCGAGCCGGACGTCGGGCCGGTCTATGAGCGCGTTGATGAGACGCACCTGGAACTCATCCACCTGCTCGATGATCCCCTCCGCCTGGCTCACGAGATATGCGTGCGCCACCGAGAGCGGTACGGCGGTGATGAGACCGAAGCCCGTGGCGTTCAGGGCGATCGCGATCCCGGAGGCCAGCGCGGCGGAGCGCTCCGCCGCCGCCGCGAGAGAAACCGATGCGAACGCCTCGCGCAGGCCGAAGATCGTGCCGAGCAGGCCGATCAGAGTGGCCACGTTGGCGAGCATCGGGAGATAGTGGAGCCGGCGCGTGAGGCGCGGGAGCACGCTGAGCGCGGCAGCATCGGCCACGTTCTGCAGGTCCGCCTCGTCGCGGCTCCTGCTGCGCAGGATGATCAACCCCATGTCGGGGAGCACCGCGTTCGACTGCGAGCACAGCTTGATCGCCTCGTCGATGCGGCCCGCGCGCACGAGCTGAATGACGCGCTCGATGAACGTGCGGCCGTTGATCTTCGATCGGATCACGATCGTGTAGAAACGCTCGATGAACACCGCAAGCCCCGCCACGGCCACGGCGAGGATGAAGTGCATCACGGGTCCACCGGAGCGATAGTACTCGAGCAGAGTCGTCATCTAGGCGGTTCCTCTCAGGAAGTTCGCAAGGTAAACGTATTCGTCATGGCGAGCGCGTGCTGTCGCGCGGGGCCTGCACCGAGTCGGCCGGCCCTCTCGGACGACCGAGGCTGCGCACCACCGCCTGCAGCGAGTCCAGGCGCGCACGGCGGATCTCCAGCAGCCGGTACAGCGTCTCGATCTCCGTGGCGCGCGCGGCGGAATCCGCCGGACTGAGCTCCGGGAGGCGCGGCAGCGTGCTGGAACGGGCAGCGTTCTCCCGCCCCTCTTCACCGCGTATCGCGCGCTCGAGCGAGTCGAGCCGTGCGCGCCGCTCTGCGATCTCCTGTCGTACCGCCTCGATCTCCGCCGCCCTCGCTCCGGAGTCCATCGCGCCGGGCACCTCGCCCGGCTCGGCCTCCGCTGCCGGCGGTGCACCGGCCACCAGCGCCGCAACCGCGGAATCGAGCGGATCGCGCCCGTCGATCTGTCGCTGCGTCACGAGCTGGTACGCAGGCAGGAGCGAGCCCCAGAACGACCGCTGCCGCTGCTCCGAGCCGAGCACCTCGCGGCTGTATTCCGGCACCGTGCGCGGACGCACGGTGATCACCTGCGGCGTGGGCACCTGCGCGCGTATCACGATGGTCTGTCCGGCCTGTGCGGCGAGCGTCGACGGAGCGACCGAGGCACAGAGCAGCGCCGCTCCCGCGAGCGTCGCGATGCTATTCACCATGTCTCTCATCCGCGCACCTCTTCCGGCCTGGCCGGCGACCCGGGACGTCCGGCGCCGCCGCTGCCGTCCGGCACGCCCTCGCGGGTGGAGTCGGGCACCACTCGCACGGAATCGGGTCTCGTGGTCGTGTCGGGTACCGCGCCGCCCGTGAGCGTGTCGACGGGCAGCGAATCGGCCGGCAGCGCGGCGCCCGCGGAATCGACCGGCTGGTAGATCACCGTGTCGCCCTCGACTGGCTGGCGGTCGATGTTTCCATCGAGCGCGTTCCGCGCGCGAGCCACCCACGAATTGGCTATGCCATCCTGCTCCGCCTTGGTGACGAGCGTCTGCCACGTGGTCCGCGCGGCGTCGTAGTACTGCGCGGCCTGCTGCGCCGATCCGGCCTGCGCCGCCGAGAGCTGCGGTCCGGTGAGATCGGCGGGGAGCTGGACGTTCTTCAGATAGTCACCGTACTCCCACTGCGCGAGGCCCGTGTAGTACGACGACGCGGCCAGCCACTCCGGAGAGCCCGTTGCGATGGCGCGGCGGAAGTGCGTGGACATCGACGTCAGCAGTTCGCGCTTCGGCGCGGAGATGCGGGCGATCCCCCTGCGCGTGAGATTCACGCGAAGTGGTATCACGAGCTGGAGCGGTTGATAGCGTTCGAAGAGCGCCTTGCCGGCGTGGAACTCCCGATTCCCAGCGCGCTCCGCGCACTGGCTCGCGAGCGCAGCGCTGGGCTTGCGACAGAGCTGCGCCAGCTCCTTCTCGGCGGTCGCGGAATCGCCGGAGGCCTCGAGGAGCGCCACGCGGAGCCGCTGCGAGCTGCCGGCGCGCGGATCGTTCGGGAAGCGCCGGGCGAAGTCGCCGTAGGCGCGCGCCGCGCTCGCGCTGTCGGGCACCTGCAGGTACGTCACCGCCGCGTTGTACTGCGCGTCCGCGGACCGCGCGTCCTTCGGGTAGCTCACGGAGAACGACTCGTAGGCCGAGGCGGCCAGGGTCCGCTGCCCGAGCGAATCGAGCATGACTGCGCGGCGCACCATGGCGTCGGCACGCCCCTCCCACTTCGGGTTGTCCGTGATGAGCGCATCCAGCGCCTTCACGGCATCGTCGCGCCGACCCAGGTCGGCGAGCAGCGTGGCCGCGAGCGACTGGTACTGCGCCCGGTATCGATAGTCGGGGTACTGCTCCACCAGCCGGCCGGAGAGCGCCAGCGCCTCTTCCTTCGCGGTGCGCGATGCGCCGACGTCGCCCCTCGCGCTGGCCGCGCTGTCCGCGATCACGTACGTCTCGATGGCGTTGCGCAACGCATCGGGGGCCCGCTCCGAAGACGGGTTGCGATCCGCGAACGCCACGTAGACTTCCTTCGCGGCACGGTCGTAGTCGCCCGCTTTCACCAGGGAATCGCCGAAGCTCACCGCCGCGGCGTTCCGCAGCGTGTTGATGGTATCGGCCAGGGCGTTCTTCCCGGTCTCGGCGGCCGAGACCTGGGCCCGCTCCCACTGGGTCTGTGCGTCGCTGTACTGCCCCTGCTTGTACATCGCGTCGCCGATGAGCTTCTGAGCCGTGGGCGTGTACGCGTCGTTGGGGAAACGCTCCGCATAGGTGCGGAACGTGGCTGCCACCACATCCCAGCGTTCCGCGTCGGATGCGCGCTTACCCTTCTCTATGAGGCCGGTTTTCGCGGCCGGTCCCTGCGGGAAGGACTCCACGTAGCGGTCCACGGCCGAGAAGAGAGAATCCAGCAGCGCGGCATCGCCCCGGGCGCGCACCACGGCCGAGTCGAACGCCACGATCGCGTTCTGCCCCGCGCGCGCGGCGAGCTCCTCGTCGCTCCCCGGACCGTACGCCGCGAGCGTATAGGCCGAACCGGCGCGAGCGTATTCCGCACTCCCGAAGAGCGCCTCTCCGTACAGCATGCTCGCCGTCTGCGCGCTGTCCGCGCCACCGAACTCCCTCATGTAACGCCCGTAGAGGTCGGAGGCCACGCCGAAGCGGCCGCGATCCGGCCCCTTCCCGCTCTGCGCCCGCGCGAGCTCGTACTGCGCGCTCTCGCGCAGCATCGCCTCGCGGACCAGGTTGGCCGAGTCGGCCAACCCCGGATTGGCCTGCGCCCAAGGGGTGCCGGGAGCGAAGTCGTTCACCAGCGCGAGCCGCGCCTGCTGCGCGCGCTCGGGCTCGAGGATGCGATTCTGGTAGATGTCCACGATCTCGCGCTGCACGCCGAGCGCGGACGAGTCGGTGGGCGCCTCGGCGAGCACCGCGCGATATGCGTCCACGGCCTTTCCGAAATCGCCCTGGTCGCGCAGGCTGGCGGCGAGCCGCCGGAGCACCGAGAGCTTGAAGCCGGAACCATCGTGCGTCGCGAAGTACTGGTTGGCGGCATCCGCGCCGCCCACCTGGGTGAGGGCCACCGCCATGTATTCGATGGCCTCGCTCCGCAGGCCCAGGCGCGCCTGCTCGTCGGGAGTCAGCGCGTCGTACTCGGTCACCAGACGGCCGAAGACGTCCACGGCGCTGCGGTATTCCGGCTGATCCGGACGCGTGGCCTGGTTGTAGTACGACCAGCCCAGCTTGTAGAGCGACAGGAAGTAGATGTCGCCGCTGCGCGGCGGGTCGGCCGCATCCGCGGCGGCACGATACGCCCCGGCCGCGCCGACGAACGCTGCCTTGCGCTCGGCGCCGCGCTCGCGCGATGCGATCTCGAAGCGTGCATCGCCGAGGCGGAAGAACGACTCCGGACGGTACGGCGATCCGCTCACCGCGGTCACCCGCTCGAACATCGCGGCGGCCCGCTCGAAGCGCTGGTCGCTCGCGTAGAGCGTGCCGAGCGTATACGCCGCGGCGTCCGCGTGGGCGAAGTTCGGGAAGTCTTCGACCAGCACCTCGTAGCGCGCGATCGCCGCCGAGTAGTCGGGGCGGTCGGGAACGTTGGCGCCGCCGGCGCGCTGCGCCGCCGCGAAGGCGTCGTCGGCGCGGCGCACCAGCAGCTCGCCGAGCTGGTAGAGCGCGTTCGCGCGCAGCGGACTGTCGGGGTATCGCGCGATGAACGTCGAGAGCTTGTCCATCGCCGAACGGCGCGCCGGATCGTCGGTTCCGTCCATGCTGGCCACCGTCCGATCGGCCGTGTTCTGCGCGCGAGCGGCGACGGGCATGGCCGCGGCCGCGATGGCGAGCAGCAGCGCGTAACGGGCCATCATGGCGTCCGCTCCGGCGCGCCGGCGCCCGACCGGGTACCGCCCGATGGTTCGATGGCGCGGAAGAACGCCGCGTTCGCGGAACCGTACTCCGCCGCTTCCCGGTCGCGCTGCAACTGGCCCGCGAGCGCCGCGGCTCTCGCCTGGAGATCGGCGTCCAGCAGCGCCACGAGCTCGCGCTCCGCGGCGGTCCGTTCCCGCTCGGCAGCAGCGAGCGCGGCGCGCGCCTCCGTCGTGCGCTGCGACTCGCTCGCGCGCAGCTCCGCCAGCGCCTCGCCGGCGGCCCGGGAGTCGGCCGCGAGCACCGAGCGCACCTGCGCTCCGAGAGAATCCGCAACGCGCAGACGGACGGCGATGGAATCCGCCTTGGCGAAGACGGGATGCCGGCCGACGAGCGCGTCGAGCCCGCCCTGCACCAGCGCAGCGAGCTCTCCGAAATCGGCCGCGGTCTGCGTCTCCATGTCGAGCGTCTCCGCGTCGGTGGCCGCGCCGCTGCCGGCCAGGGAGCGGCGCACGCTGTCTATCATCGCCCGGTTCGCGGCGGCCATGCGCTGCGTCTCGGCGATCCTGTTCAACACGGTCTCGCGTACCCGCTCGCGGCCGATTGAGAGCGCGGTGCGCATGGCCGCCAGCGAGTCGCGCGCGGCCGATACGACCGCCACGTCGGTGGCGAGCCGCTGTTCGTGCAGCGCGACGAGGAGCCGCAGCTCCTCGAGCGCCGCGATCTTCATCCGATTGGCCTCTACCTGCTCGTTCACGTCGTAGTTGGCCAGCGCTACGCGGACATCGGCGTCGGCGAGCTGCTGTGCCTGCGCGGGATACGATTGCGCGGCGTCCTTCCCGGCAGGCGTATAGAGCAGCCGCCTCGGAAATGCAGCCGCGAGACGCGGTTCCGAGCCGCGTACGCGCCGCTCGATGTCGGCCACCGAGATGATGCGCGGGCCACTGCGCGGCGGCGGCGGCGCGCTGCCGGCAAAAGCCGCGAGCGTGGACGGCGCATCGCCGGCAGAGCTCCCGGAGAACGCGAGCGTCTTGCCGTCGCGCGGGAAGTTGATGAACGCGATCCCCGCCGCGCGCGCCGTCACGAGCGTACGGGCTCCGTCGCCGAGGAGGGTCTGCGAGCGCGACCGCAGCGAAGTCAGCTCCAGCGCCACCGAATCTGCCATCGCCTGGAAGTAGCTCTCCGCACCGGTCGCATCGCCTCCCTCGAGCATCGCCTGCCCCGCCATGAGCCGCGCCTCGTCACGCTCGGGGAGGAGCGGATACTTCGAGGCAAACTCGGCGAACGCTGCACGCGCGCCTCCCAGATCGCCGCTCCGATAGAGCGACCACCCGCGCGCCAGCAGCGCCTGCGGCGCCAGCCCCGTACCCGCTCCCACTCCACGCGCGCTCTCCACCGCGGACGCGTACTGGCCGCTCTCGTAGGCGAGCTCCGCGGCGATGAGCCGTACGTGATCGCCGAAGCTGCCTGTGGCTACCTGTGCCAGCGAGCGCATGGCACCCAGCGCCTCGGCCGCGCGCGTAGTATCGCCACCCATCTGCGCCAGCGCGTCCATGAGCTGCGCGTAGGGCGCGTAGACGCCGCCCTCCGCCCGCACTCTCGCGAACGCGGAGCGCGAGTCGGCGTAGCGCCCCAACTGGTACGCGGCCAGACCGTCCACGAGGTCGATCAACGACATCCGGCCGCCCGCGGCAGCGTGAGGCACCGAGCGCGCCAGCTCCCGCACCCTGGCGAAGTCTCCGCGCGCGTAGGCGTCGAGCATGAGCTGCGAGCCCACCAGCGGCGTGTAGCGCTCCGCGCCGGGAGTCTGCGCCAGCGCGCCGGCCACCTCGCGGAACGCGTTAGTCATGCCGAGCCGGTCGTAGCTCTCGGCGAGGAGAAAGAGCAGATCCGCGCGCGATGATCCGCGCGTTCCGCCCGCCGCCCCACCCCGAGTCGAATCGAGCTCCACGGCGAGCTGCGACGAGCGCAGCCACTCGAGGCGATTGAGCGCCGCGAGCGGACGGCCCGCCGTGAGATCGAAAAGCGCGATCCTGAGCTCCGTGTCCACTCCGCGAGTCTGACTCGACTCCGGCGCAGCCAGCAGCACGCGCGGGCCCGAGGCTGCCTGCGCGCGCGATCCGGACGATTGCTGGGCCGCCAGCGGCCGCCATGCGGCGAGCGTCGCGGTCGCCAGCGCCAGAGCCGTCAACCCCAAGCGAGACTTCAGAATGGCGAGGTACCCCGGCTGGTCCACGTGCGCGGCACGAGATCTCCGTTCCGGACGTCGAACTGTAGATAGGTGACCATGCCCTCCTGCACCTCCACGGAAACCCGTCGCTCCACCGCGCGTCCGCCTATCGTGGCGGTCATCCACACATCGTGCGGGGTGGGAAGCACTTCGCCGCGGTAGATCTCGTCTATGGCGCCGTGCTGGAGCGCCTCGATCGCGATTGGGGAATAGCCGCGATCGATCGTCCCCGATGAATCGAGCACCACCTTCACGGCGCTCAGCCCGCCGGCGGGAAGCGAGTCCGCCGCCAGGAGTACCACCAGCACCGCGCCCGAACGCCTGCGTACGGCATCGCCGAGCGCCTGCATCCGCGCGCGCTGATCCTGCATCCGGTCCTGCGCGGATGCCAGCATGCTGTCGAGCTGGAGGAGCGCGTTCTCCTCCGGGCTCATGAGGAGGGTGCGAGCGCGCTGTTCGAGCGCGCGCGCGTAGACGTTGTCCACGCGCGCCTCCACGCGGACGCGATCGCTCCGCAGGTCGCTGAGCTCGCTCTGCGTCTCCTGGAGCTGCTGGACCAACTGCTCGCGCCGCTCCTCGTACACCCGCTGGTTTTCCCACATCGAAGTGGTGTCCACTCGGGCGCCGGTGGTGTCCGGATTCTGCGCCGCGAGCGCGCTCCTCCCCCCTCCCAGTCCGAGGGCGGAGAGCACTCCGGCGAGCAGCAGCCAACTACGGGTCATGCGCATGATGGTTCTTCCAGAAATGGAACGACGTGGCGCTCGCCTCTCAGCGCTCGGGAGAGCCGCCGGGCGGAATACTCTGCTCTAGCCTGCGAAGCCGCTCCTCGATCCGGCGGAGAGCCTCGCGCTCCGCCTGGAGCGCCTGCTCCGCCTGTGCCCGCCGCTGCTCCAGATCCAGCACATTCTGAGCCCGATAGCGCTCGATCTCCAGTTGCAGCGAGGCCACCCGGGTCTGACGCGTGTTCAATTCCGCCTGCAGCGTTTCCCGCTCGCGCTCCAGCTCCGCGACGCGGTCCTGCAGCACGTTGCCGCGGAGCAGCGCGAGCGCGTTGCTCCGCCAGCCGACCGAGAAGGCGAACTTGTTGTAATTGTAGGGCTTGAGCACCGCGTCGGACGAGCTCCCGGACCCCACCTCGGTCCAGTACATACCCGCCTGGATCCCCCGGTAGTCCAGCGCCAGCCCCAGGTTGTAGTCCCAGGCGTTGTTCTCCGCCATGAACGACAGCACGCTCTGCGATGACGGAAATACATCCATCTTCACGCCACCGAAGAGTCCTCCGGTCGAATGCTTCGCGTAGGCATCGCCCATACCGCCATCGTCCTCGAACAGGCCGTTGCCGTAGCCGAGCGAGAAGCTCAGGCCGATGTGCGGCATCGACTCCCCGAGATCCGAGAGGAGGAAGGACTTGGTGGCCACGCCATACACGGTCTCGCCGGTGGAGAAGTTCTGGTGCAGCGGATCGGCCTCGTGCTGCCTGCTGGGATCGGCGGACGTGCCGGGCACCATCCGGTATCCCAGGCCGAAGCGGTCTATCTTCGAATAGGGCCCCACATTGCGCAGCCCCACCGCGATACTCGGCACCCAACCGGCGAGCCCTTCACGTCCGCGGAAGGTCTCCTCGTCCAGCAGGAGTGCGCGGCCGAAGAAGCCCCACTCCGGATTGTCGGAGTAGAACGACAAGCCCACTTCCGCCCGCCCGAGGAACGAGAACGAAAGCGCGGCGTTGGCGTTGAGGCCGTTGCCGAAGTCGAATCCGGACGAGACCTTCGATCCCTCGATGGTCTTCCCCGACATGCCGAGCGAGAAGTCGCCCGAAACCGGCGATACCCAGGCCACCGGGATGTCGACGAGGCCGGATCCCCAGTACAGCGTTTGCGGGTAGCTCTGCTGCGCCCGCGCCGGCGGCGCCAGGCACAGTGCCAGCGCCGCGATCAGCGAGCAACGCTGCAGTCGCGACATCGATCGTCTCTCGGTCACTGGTCAGTTCTCAGGCGGTTGATGGTCGTTCTGCGGCTTCCTGGGCGGCTGCTCGGGCGACTGCAGCGCCCTCAGTCGATCCTCCGCGCGCTTGATGGCCTCGCGCTCGGCCTGGATCTGCGCCTCGAGCTGCTGGCGCTGCCTGGCCACCTCGGCGAGCTCTCCCGCCTGTGCCATGCGCAGTTGCCGCTCGAGCGCGTCCACCCGCCGCTCGCGCGATTGCAGCTCCGCGCGCAGCCGTGCCTGCTCGCGCTCCAGCTCGCCCACGCGCGTACGCAGCACCACGCCGCGGCCGATGTCGAACAGGTTCGCGCTGTATCCGAGCGAAACGTTCAGCTTCGTGTAGTTGTAGACATTGTAGAGCGGCCCCTTGCTGGAGGACTTACTCCCTTCCTCCAGCTCCGTCGCATAGACGCCCACGGACAGCCCGCGCCAGCTCGCCACGACGCCGGCGTTCCAGTCCCAGCCATTGTTCTCGGCGAGGAAGTCGACTCGCGTGTTCTCGGTCGGATGCACGGCGTAGCGGCCGCCGAGGAAGAGTCCCCTGGCAATCTGCCCCTTGTCGTTGTACGCGCTGCCGAGATCTCCGTCATCCCGGAACAGGCCGCTGCCGTAGCCGAGCGTGAGGCTCGCGGTGCCGTTGGCGCCTACCACGAACGATTTCGTGGCCACTCCGTAGATCGACGGATTGGTCTCGAAGTGCTCCGCGTGCGGCGACACGCGCCTCGTGGTCCCGCCGCTCGCGTCGATGCTCACGTCGTGCCCGATGAGGAAACGGTCCTCGTGGTCGAGCGTGCCCAGGTTGCGGAAGCCGACCGAGATCGAAGGCCACGCGCGGTCCGACCGCTCGCGCAGAAGAAGCGCCTGACCGAAAAAGGCGAGCTCGGGATTCTGACTGTAGATCGAAAGTCCGATGGAGACGCGACGCGCCCAGTGCGTATCTATCGAGAGATTGGTGTTCCAGGTGGAAGCCAGATTCACGGAGGCGTCACCGCTGCCGTACGGGATGCGCTTCGCCGATGTCTGCATCCATAGATCGCCCGAGTTGGGTGAGACCCACGCCACGGGTATGTCTATCAGGCCGGTCCCGAATTGCAGGGTGGCCGGATACAGATCCTGCTGCTGTGCCGGCAGCGGGCGCTGAATCATCAGCACCGCTCCGAGCGTGATGGCGAAGGGGACCGCTCCCGATCGCAACATGCGCATGAATCCTCCAGGACTGCGATTTGGCTGGGTACGATCGCCCGCCGATGGGGCCGTGGGGACGAGGCGACGGGCGTGGCGTCTAAAGGACGAACGCGCCCCGTAGATCGTTACAAATGCGGATGATGCACGAAGCGAGTCTAGTTAGTCAATTGACCAGGCCGGTGCAAGACACATGCCCCCTGATGAGTACACGCCACAGCGTGGCGCGTGGGGAGCGAGCGCCCTGCAACAACGCGACGATCGTTCAACATCGAAGGAAACGTAAACACGTACGCACGCTGAAGACTGTGACGCAGGCCCAGTAGCGGGCGTCGGCTGTCAGCGAGACCCGGTTTTCGCTATAGTTCGCCCATGAGACATCCGGCCGCGAGGTTCGCGCTCATGGCCTTCACGCTCGCGTCCGCCATCCCGGCGGCACCCGCGCGTGCCCGCGCGCAGGAGAGCGCCCGGGAAGATCATCGCACTCCTCGCTCGCTGATCCTCTCCATCGCCGGGGGACTCCTGGGCGGCGCGCTGGGCACCGTCTTCGCCAGGAGCTCATCGTCGTCGCTCGGCGGCTCGTGCCTCGGAATCCAGTGCGTGATCGTGGCCGCCACGGCCGGAGGCGCTACGTTCGGCTATTTCATAGGCCGGGAGTACGACATCACTTACGCGCAGCGATACCGGGGCGTGAAGGCGATCGACATCCCGAACGAGAGCGCGGATCTGGACGGAATCCCCGTGGCGATCGCGGCCAGCGATTCCGGCATCGCCGTGGCCGGCAGCGAAGGCGTGGAGATCTTCAGTCCTGCCGGACAGCTCCTGGCCCAGGCGCGCCGCGCCGGCGGCCTGCGCGGCGTCTCCGTGGTGGCGCTCGCGCCGACTTCCGGCTGGATCGCGCTCGGATCTCCGTCGGGACTGTATCTGTATCCACCTGGAGGCGGGCCCGGCGCACTCGTGCGCAGCGGCGAGGTATCGTCCGCTGCGGCATCCGACCGGAACGTGCTCGTGGGGGTGGCCGACCGGCTGGAGATCGCCCCCTTCGAGCTGGATACGACGCGCGCGTGGCCCGGCCTCTCGCTGGCCGACGGCGGACCGGCGCGCGACGTCGTGCTGGATGCGGCGCGCTCGCTGGTGTGGGTCGTGAGCAGCCGCGAGCTGCGATCTTATCGGCTGGAGGGTGATTCGCTCGTGGGGCCGCTCGGCACCGCCGCGCTGGATGGCGCCGGCCACCGGATGGCGCTCGCCCACGACACCATCGCCGTGGCGCTGGGTGAGCTGGGACTGCGCTTCTTCGACGCGAGCGACCCGGCCCACCCGCGCGCTTTCGCCGATTGGAGCATCGCGCGATTCGTCTATGATGTCTCCATCGACCGCGGCCGGGTGTTCGCCGCTGCCGGCCCCGAAGGTGTGTACGTTCTCACGGTCGCCGCGGGGAAGCCCGAGGCGCTCGGCCTCGCGCGCGATCTCGGCTTCGTCTCCGCGCTGGTATCGCGCGGTGGCTACACGTACATTCTCGATCGGCGCACGAACTCGCTGCGCCGTATCGACTCCGACTTCTGAGGACCAATGCCGTTCGTGAGACTGACGATCGCCGCGCTCCTGGCCGCCGTGCTCCCGCTCGCGGCCTGCGGCGCATCCAATGGCACTTCTACGAGTGGCGAGAGCGCCGAGGCGATGGTCTCCGCGTCCAGCGACTCGCTTCCGGCGGCCAGCGATACGGCGCTCGAGCGGCGCGCCGATCGGGCGCGCATCCAGGGCAGCGATTCCGCTCCTCTCTGGATCGTGGAGGTCAGCGACTTTCAGTGCCCCTACTGCCGTTCCTGGCATGAATCGACCTACCCGCAGGTGGTGAAGGAGTTCGTGGAAACGGGCAAGGTGCGCCTGGCCTACATCAACTTCCCCATCACGGGCCATCGCAACGCGTGGCCGGCGGCGGAGGCGGCGATGTGCGCGGCGGCGCAGGGGAGTTTCTGGGCCATGCACGACGCGCTCTTCGAGACCCAGACCCGCTGGGAATCGCTGGCCGATCCCGCGACTCTCTTCGATTCTCTAGCCACGAGCGCTGGCGTGGACATGGCGCCGTACCACGATTGCGTCTCCGGACACGAGATGCGCGCGCTCATCCAGGCCGACATGGATCGGGCGCGCGAGTCGGGGGTGAATGCCACTCCCACCTTCATCATCGGCAACCAGTCCATAAGTGGTGCACAACCGATCCAGGTCTTCCGCCAGATCATCGATGAAGCGCTGAAGAAGTCGGGCCAGGGCAACTAGGCGCTCGCGTGAGGCGCGGCGTCGGCTCGCTGGTCCACCTCCCCTATCGCGCGCTCGGCGAGCTGGCGCGCATCGGAGCGGCGGTCGCGCCTGCCGGCGGCGGCAAGACGGCCCGCACTCTGCGGGCGCGCCGGGGGATCCGAACGCGCTACCGCGACTGGGGACGTACCGGGCGCGATCCCGCCAGCCCGCTCCTCTGGATCCACGCGCCATCGGTGGGAGAAGGGATGCAGGCCAGGCCGCTGATCGACCTCCTGCGCGGCTCGCACCCGGAGCTGCAGATCGCCTACACTTTCTTCTCGCCCAGCGCCGAACGCTTCGCCGCATCACTCGGCGCGGACTTCACCGACTACCTCCCCTTCGATACGCCCGGCGACGCCCGCGCGGCGCTCGACGCGCTGCGTCCCCGGGCCATCGTCTTCAGCAAGCTGGATGTATGGCCGGTGCTGGCACGAGAGGCGGCCGCTCGCGGCGTGCGTCTCGCGCTCACCAGCGCGACGCTCGCCGAGGGCTCGTCCCGCCGGCGCGGGATCGCCGCCGCGCTGCTGCGCGACGCCTACGCCGCGCTGGATTCCGTGGGAGCCATAGCGCCGGAAGATGCCAGGCGGCTCGTGGAGCTCGGGGTTCCCGGCGGCGCGATCACGGTCACCGGCGACACCCGATACGACCAGGTATGGGAGCGCGCTCTGCGAGTGGAGCGTGCCGGCGCCCTGCTCGCGCCTCTAGCCTCCACGCGCTTCACGCTCGTGGCCGGGTCGACCTGGCCCGCCGACGAGGTGGTGCTCCTGGCGGCATGGGCCGAGCTGCGCGGCCGCTTCCCCGAAGCGCGGCTGGTGATCGCGCCGCACGAGCCCACCGAGGCGCACCTCCAGCCGATCGAGCGCTGGGCCGCCGCGCAGGGGGGCGGAGGGAGCGGGGGGAGCGGGGGCGGGAGAGTCACGACGATCGCGCGGCTCGGTGCGACGGGCGCGAGCGAGGCCGACGTGATCCTGGTGAACCGCGTCGGGGTTCTGGGAGAGCTCTACGCGCTGGCGAACGTCGCTTACGTGGGCGGCGGCTTCCATTCGGCCGGCCTGCACTCGGTGCTGGAGCCCGCCGCGTTCGGAGCTCCGGTGCTGTTCGGGCCGCGTTTCGAGTCGAGCCGCGACGCCCGACTTCTCGAGGATTCCGGCGGCGGGGCGCACGTTCGCGATGCGGGGGAGCTCTCGGCGCGCCTCTCGGCGTGGCTGGAGGATGGCGCGGCGCGCGAGAGGGCGGGCGAGGCGGCGCGCGAAGTGGTACGATCGGGGCTCGGCGCGGCGATGCGATCGAGCGCGCTGGTGGAGCGGCTCCTCTTCGGCTGAACGCCGGCCGCTCGCGGCGGCCGAGCTACGTACCGGCCCTGCGGATCCTGCGTGCGGCCGCCCGCGCGGCCGCGCGGTCGCCATTGGCGCCCTGCTCGCTTCCTCCGCTTGCGCCGCGGCGTCCCACCGGCGGCTGCAGGAAGAACCCCTGCACCAGCGGCACACCAAGCCGCTTGACCGTGTCCAGCTCCGCGGCGCTCTCGATACCTTCCGCGATCACCATGGCACCCTGCTCGCGGGCGAAGCCCACCATCGTCTCCACGAGATTCTGCTTGATGAAATTCGTCTCGATGGACTTGATCAGGGTGATGTCGAGCTTGATGAAGTCGGGCTCGAGGTTGGCGATGGATCCCAGGCCGGCGTAGCCGCTCCCCGCGTCGTCGACCGCGAAGCGAAAGCCTCGTGCGCGGAGCGCGTTCAACCGCTCGCGAAAGGCGGGGTAGTCGGTGATGGCGGTCCGCTCGGTGATCTCGATGACCACGCGGTGCGGGTCGATCGACTCGAAGTCTCCGAACGAGGGGTCGGTGAAGTCGTGCGGATCGGCGTTCAGGAAGAGAAGCTGTCCCCTGGAGAGCTTCTCCGACGCCCCCTCCAGAGCCCGCGCGCGACACAGCCTGCTGAGCTCCCACACGAGGTCCGCGTCCGCGGCTACCTCGAACATCACCTCGGGGCTGCGCAGCGTTCTCGCCACCCCGCGCGCCAGCGCCTCGTAACCGAAGATCCGCCCGCTCTCCGCCGAAAATATCGGATGGTATTCCACGTAGAGACTGCGGTCGTGCAGCAGCCGGCGCAGGTCCGTCACCTTGCGCGAGCGCTGGCGCTGCTCGATGCTCCGCGCCGTGTGCGCGGCCTCGCGCACCGCCCGATAGATGAGGCGCTCGAAGCGAACCCTGGGATTGTGGTAGACGGCGGCCGAGCCGACGTAGATATCGAACATCGCGGCGATGTCTTCGCCGTGCTCGTTCTCCAGCCACGCACCTATGTGGCGGTGCAGCCGCCCGGTAAGCTCGGTGATCTCCTGCTCGCTCGCGACTCGCTCCTCCCGCTCCGGGATGTAGAAGAAGATGAAATCGTCATCGTGTGTGTAGCCCAGCATCATCCGCGCGTCGCCCGGATTCTCGCGGGAGACGAAGTCGCGCACGGCGTCCGCCGTGCCCGCGAGGACGTCGTCCATCTTCTCCCAGCCGTAGATCTCCTCGATCTTCGCCGAGCGGATGAAATCGAGATAGAAGACCACCAGCTCTCCGCGCTCCTTGAACAGCGCGCGGGTGCGCTCGATCATCACGGGGAGCGTGGGCATGCGCGTCCCGGCATCGAAGAGCAGCGCTTCGAAACCCACGCGTTGGAGTCGGTTCGCCTCGGCGACTTCCGCGTCGCGGACGCGGCGGCTGGCCGAGCGCAGCCGCCTGTCGATCTCGTCCACGGAAGCGGGGAGCGTGAACCACTCGTCGGCCCGTGCATCCAGCGCGAGTCGGCAGATCGCCTCGTCGGCACATGCCACCACGACCGGAACGTGATACAGCCGCCCGCGCTCGACGGCGGCGCGCAGCACCTCGGGATCGGAGCTGGAAACGACCACGCCCATCACGCCGGCAACCTCGCCGATGGCGGCAGGCAGCTCCGCCGACTGTCGCACCTCCACTCGCCCGCCTGGAGTGCGGGCGGCGACCGTGGCCAGGTCGGGATCGCAGCTATCGGTGAGGAGTATCGAGGAGATCACGCTTTGCGGATGTCCGCCCGCGCTCAGGCGGGTGGACCGACTAGGGCGAGGTTTCTCTTGACGCAAGCGAGGAGAGAGCCGAAATCCACCGGCTTCGTGACGTAGTCGTCGGCGCCCGTCTGGATCGCGGCCTGCTTGTCGCTCCAGTCGCTGAGCGCGGTGAGCATGATCACGCGCACTGCGCGCCCGAGGATCGGGTGCTGCTTCATCGAGTGGCACACTTCCCAGCCACTCCGTCCGGGCATCATGATGTCGAGCAGCACGATGGCGGGTCTGGTCTCGTCGAACATCGCCAGCCCTTCATCTCCGTCGCTCGCTACGAAGACCGTATAGCCGTGCGCCTCGAGCAGGTCGCGAACGATTACGGCGTTGTCGCGGTCGTCATCGACCACGAGGATCGCAGCCGATTCCGGCAAGGTGCTCTCCATGTATCCGTCCGTCAGTACCTGTTCCGCGCCGAGCGCGCAAAATGTGGGCCGGGGGGAGGGGGGAAGCAGGAGACGGGAAGCGGGAACTGCACACGTTTCATGGTCACGCCCGCGCGGGCGGGCGTTCGTGCCCCCGCGGGGGACGTGGATTTCTACGTGGAGGGGCAGAGCTCCTCCACGTAGAAACCACGACTCCGTCGCTGCTACTGTCCCCGGCCGGGGTGGAAGGCAACGCCGAAGCCGAAGCCGGCCTGGCTGTCGCCGTCGCTGATGCCGCCGATCACGAGCGCACCGCGGAGCGAGAGCTTGGGCGTGACTTCGAAGTCGGCGCCGAGATCGAAGTTCAGCTTCGCCTTGGTGCCAAGCCCGTGACAGTCGCTCACGCAGGCGTCGAGCGACACGCGCGGATGCACGTACGGAGTGATCGCGGTCTTGCTCCCCTGGATCGGGAACCTGTGACCGACCACGGCGCCGATGGGGATTCGCACGATGCTGACGTTGCTGCCGAACTCCCCGTACACGCCGCCCGTGAGCACCACGTCGATCGGCGTATCCGGCGTGGAGCGCATCACGCGCTGCCCGAGTCCGCCACCGATCAGGAAGCCCGCATCCGCGTAGTCGGGATCGGCAAAACCGGCATCGATGGAGAAGTGCGTATCCGGACCGAGCCCTTCCCGCCACTGGAAGAGTCCGCTGGTGCCGTAGTCGCCGCCGCCGGCGATGGCGAAGTTGAACTCGCGCGTGGCGATGGTGGGCGGCTGGAAGGCCGGGTAGTGCCAGGCCTGCGCGTTCGCGTCAGCGGCGATCGACATGGTGGCGATGCCGGCAAACAGCGCGGCGGCAATACTGGTCGTTCTCTTCGACATGTGCGCTCCTCTTGTAAGACCACAGTTCGATTCAATCAGCGGCGCCACTGGCGCCCGGTGCTCACGGCTTGCGTAATGCATACGACACACCGACGCCGAACAGGCCGCCGGCCGGCCCCGGTTCCCCCTCGGGAGCCCGGGTTCCCCACTCGTAGCCGATCGTCAGCCCCAGTTGGCTGGCAAGGGCCACATCCACGCCAAGCGACACGCGGAAGAGCGACTTTCGCTCGCTCACGGAATCGTGCTTGAAGCGCGAGATGTCGAGAAATGGCGCGACGTAGGCCGATATCGCGCGCTTCTCGCCGAGCATACCACGATAACCAACAGACGCACCCAGGGGGATTCTGGTTTCGGTCGCGCCCCCCTCGCTCACGCTGCCGACCCCGGCGAAGACCGCCGCGCCCAGCGTTCGAGTGCTCAGCGCGGTGATGGGGAGCATCGCCCGCGCGCCCCACGTGGCCTGGCCCGACCCGTCGTCCGGAACCAGCGCCCCGAGACCGCCGCTCAACTGGATCTTCCCGTTCTCCGGGACCCAGGCCACCGCGCCCGCGTACACCAGCGCGTCCGAGGACGCCGCGAAGTCGGCACCCACGGTGACGCCGGGATTGACGAAGGCGTTCTGCAGCACGGGGACGCCGACCATCTGCGCCATGGCAGCTCGAGCGATCGCCGATGTCAGCGCCACGGCCGCCCCTGTTCTCATCAACGTCCGACATCGCCGCACCGCCTATCCCCCGACCTCATGTGAAATCGCACGCCGCGGGGGTTGTCCCACGGCGCGCGACTCGAAATGCAATGTGCGTGCGAGAAAACGAGCGCCAGCCCAAAGGCGGCCGGATCAGAGATGCTTCTCCGCGCGCTCCGTCACCACTCGCACGTGATTGTCCACCACCTGCAGGAAGCCCCCTTCCACGTCGAACTTCCGGACGCTTCCCGCGTTCTGCACGCTGAGGGTGCCGTTCCCGAGCGCCGTGATCATGGGTGCGTGGCCGGTGAGTATCCCCACCTCTCCGTCGAACGCGGGAGCCACCACCGACTCCGCGTCGCCCGTGAAGAGCGTGGCCTCCGGCGAGATAACCGATACGGTAAGCACTGTCCGCTCAGGCCTGGAGGGTCTTCGCCTTCTCGACCGCTTCCTGGATGCCGCCCACCATGTAGAAGGCCTGCTCCGGAAGCTCGTCGAACTCGCCCGACACCACCCGCTCGAACGACTCCACGGTGTCTTCGAGCTTCACGTAGCGTCCCTCCACACCGGTGAACTGCTGCGCCACCGCGAAGGGCTGCGAGAGGAAGCGCTGCACGCGCCGCGCGCGAGCCACGATCCGCTTGTCGTCCTCCGAGAGCTCCTCCATGCCGAGGATCGCGATGATGTCCTGGAGCTCCTTGTAGCGCTGCAGGATGCCGAGCACCGCGAAGGCCGCCTTGTAGTGCCGGTCGCCCACGTACTGCGCCGAGAGAATTCGCGACGTCGACGCCAGCGGATCGACCGCGGGGTAGATGCCGATCTCGGTGAGCGCGCGGGAGAGCACGATCGTCGCGTCGAGGTGCGCGAACGCCGTGGCCGGCGCGGGGTCGGTGATGTCGTCGGCGGGAACGTAGATCGCCTGCACCGACGTGATCGA
>CAZTTY010000027.1:0-47270 GCA_964616815.1 uncultured Gemmatimonadaceae bacterium
CAACCCCCCCCAGGGGGGCGGGGTCCCGCCCCCCCCCCCCCTTAGCCGTAATGATCCCCCACCCCGTCGCCTCGCCCGCGCCGTCCATTTCCGCGACGAGGGAGCGGAGCTCCTTCGAGGGTTTGAAGACGGGAACGGGCCGGGCCGACACTTCGACCGGCGAGCCGGTGCGCGGGTTGCGCGCCATGCGAGTCTTGCGCTGGCGGATCTTGAAAGTGCCGAAGCCGCGCACCTCGATGTTCTTCTGCTCCTTCAGCGCGTCCTTAACCGCCTCCAGGAAGGCGTCCACCACGCGGGCACAGTCCTTCTTCGAGATCATCGGGCCGGCGGTGCGGGATATCTGCGCTGTTACACGCTCGACAAGGTCGGCTTTGGTCATTCAGATACCTCGGGTCAGACGGTCGCCACATGGCGGATCGTGAGACGAACTTACGCCCTTAATCGTTGTGTGTCAACCGTTTGGCTCACTTGGAACGGGTGTTCGAGCGCACGGCGGCCATGAAGTCGCTGAAGAGCGGCCGGGCATCGTGCGGACCGGGCGCGGCCTCGGGATGATACTGCACGGCGAACACCGGAAGCTCTTTGTGGCGGAGCCCTTCGACCGTTCCATCGTTGAGATTCACGTGCGTGACTTCGAGCTCGGGCGCGCCGGCCACGGCCGTGCTGCCATCCGACGTTTCGCCCACCACGGCGAAGCCGTGGTTCTGCGATGTAATCAGCACGTTACCGCTCTCCATCGCTCGCACCGGGTGATTCCCGCCGTGATGTCCGAAGGGCAGCTTCTCGGTCCTTCCTCCGTATGTGATACCGATGAGCTGGTGACCGAGGCAGATGCCGAGCATCGGTGTGCCGCTCGTGGCGAGCTCGCGGATGATCGGGGGCGCATAGCCGATCGCGGCCGGGTCGCCCGGTCCGTTGGAGAGGAAAACGCCGTCCGGCTTCATGGCCAGGACATCGGCAGCGGGAGTGTCGGCGGGGACGACCGTGACGCGGCAGCCGTGCGCCTCGAACAGACGGAGGATGTTGCGCTTGATCCCGTAGTCGTAGGCGACGATGTGCAGGGACGCGGCCGGGTCGCCCCAGGTGTAGGACTCACGCACGCTCACGTGCGACGCGAGGTCGAGGCCCTCCATGGAGGGAGACGCTTCGAGCGCCGCACGTCCCTCGGCGGTGGGCTCTGCACCGACCCCGACGAGTCCGCGCATGGCACCCAGAGAGCGGAGGTGGCGTGTGAGGCGTCGCGTGTCCACTTCCTCGAGCACGGGTATCCCGGCGCTCGCCAGCCACGTGCGAAGATTGCCGCTGGCGCGCCAGTTGGAGGGTTCATCGCTGAGCTCGCGCACCACCACGCCCGCGACCTGCGGAGCGGCGGACTCGGGATCCTCCTGGTTCACGCCGTAGTTGCCGATCATCGGCGTGGTCATCACCACGATCTGTCCACGATAGGAGGGATCGGTGAAGACCTCCTGGTAGCCGGTCATGTTGGTAGTGAAAACGACTTCGGCCACCGTATCCGGAAACGGCGTACCCACGTCTCCATGAAAAAGGGTTCCATCCTCTAGGAGGAGGAACCCCGGCTGTACGTTGCTGGTGCTCACCGCGTTATTGATTGGGTGGATTGGCTGGTGCCTCGCTGGACGGCTGCGAAGACGGATTTGCTGGCTGAAGCGGGACCGCCGGAGCGCCGGACGACGGCGCGGCGGGGACCGCTTGCTGGAACGGCTCGTCCAGAACGGATCTCGGAATTGCTGACGGCGCGCCGACGATCTGCAGGATGAAGGCGAGCACCATGAAGATCCCCCCGCCCCACCAGGTAGTACGAGTGAGCAGGTTGGCAGCCTGGCGCGTGCCCACGAAGGAGTCGGGCGAGGACGATGCACCGCCGAAGGCGGCCGAAAGGCCGCCGCCCTTGCCGGCCTGCATGAGGACGGCGGCGATGAGCACGAGGCTGTCCAGGATCAACAGAACGAGTATGAAGGTATACATCGTGTGGAAGCCGGGGAGATATGACGTAACCCGCTTAACGTAGGCGAGTTAGACGGTGTGGTCAAGTGCGTGCGATACCGGCCCACACTTCCGGATCGAGACTCGCTCCACCCACCAGCAGGCCGTCCACCTCCGGCGCAGCTAGGAGCGAAGCCGCATTGCCGGCGTTGGCACTCCCGCCGTACAGGATCGGTACCTCCGCCCCGCGTTCGCCGGCCACCTCGCGGAGCACTCGCCGGATGGCCGTATGCACGGCGGTGGCGTCTTCCGGCTGTGCCGTGCGGCCGGTACCGATAGCCCAGACCGGCTCGTAGGCAACCATCATCCCCGCCACCTGCTCGGGCTCCATCCGGCTCACGCCGGTTCTGAGCTGGCGGAGTACGATGCTCTGGGTGGCTCCGCGCTCGCGCTCGTCGAGTCGCTCACCCACGCAGAGCATGGGCACGAGCCCCGCCTTGCACGCCGCCGCGCACTTGCGCGCGGTGACCTGGTCGGTCTCACCGAAGAGCTGCCGGCGCTCCGAGTGGCCCACCAGTGCCACTCTCGCGCCCGCGTCGCGCGCCATCACGGGCGATGTTTCGCCCGTGAACGCGCCACGATCCTCCCAGTACACATTCTGCACTCCAGTCATGATCTCCGGCCTCTCGCGGAGCGCGAAGCCGGCGATCGCCAGAGAGACGGCGCTCGGAAAGAAGATCACCGTGCGGTCGTCGCGGCTGGTATACTCGGAGAGGAACTTCTCGAAGTACGAGCGGGTTTCCCGCGGACCGAGGTTCATCTTCCAGTTGGCGGCCAGAACAGGTGTACGGGTCATTTCGTGGTCGTCTGGTCGAGGGCAGCGAGGCCAGGCAGTGTCTTACCTTCCAGAAATTCGAGTGAGGCGCCGCCGCCGGTGGATACGTGGCTGACGCTCCGGGCGAGTCCCATCTCTTCCATTGCGGCGGCCGAATCGCCGCCGCCGACTATCGTCGTCGCCCCGTTCGCCGTGGCGCGCACCATGGCTTCTCCGACGGCGCGTGTACCGGCGTCGAACGGCGGGTGCTCGAACACGCCCATCGGACCGTTCCAGATCACCGTCTTCGCCGCCTCGATGACCTTCGTGAAGCTCGCCGCCGAATCGCCGCCGATGTCGAACACGGCCTCGCTCGGCGGGATCGCCGTGCGCAGGACGGTGTGCGCCCCGGCGCCATCGTCCATGGACGGTGCCACGGCTACATCGCCCGGGAGCAGGAGCTTCTCCCCGCCGTCGTCCAGCACCCGCTTCGCGAGCTCGACGCGATCCTTCTCCACGAGCGAGCCACCGGTTTCGAGGCCCATCGCGCGGAAGAAGGTGCACGCCATGGCGCCGCCGATGATCAGACGATCGACCCTCGGCAGAAGATTCTCGATCACGTCGATCTTCCCCGAGATCTTCGCTCCGCCGAGGATGGCGACGAAGGGTCGTTCGGGATTCTCGAGCGCACCGCCGAGGTAGCGCAGCTCGCTCTCCATGAGCAGGCCGGCGACGGCGGGATGGAGGCGATGTGCCACCCCCTCGGTGGATGCGTGGGCGCGGTGCGCTGATCCGAACGCATCGTTCACGTAGAAATCGCCGAGGTGCGCGAGCTCGCCGGCGAGGGCGGCATCGTTCTTCTCCTCGCCCGGCAGGAAGCGGGTATTTTCGAGGAGGACGATCGTCCCCTCGGGAGCGGTCCGTGTGGCCGTCAGCGCGTCGTCGGAAACCGTGCTCGGTACGAAGAGCACCGGGTGGTTGGAGAGCTGGACGAGGCGGCGCGCCACCGGCGCGAGGGAATACGCGGGATCCGGCTTTCCTTTCGGTCGCCCCAGATGCGAGAGCAGCACCACCACGCGTGCTCCGCGCTCGAACAGCGCATCGATGGTGGGCAGCGAGGAGCGGATGCGCGTGTCGTCCGCGACGTTCCCCTCGGAGTCGAGGGGAACGTTGAAGTCGACACGGACGAGTGCCCGCTTCCCGCGGATCTCGGAATCCGCGAGATCGCGGATGGTTCTCGTCGCCATCTTCTACCGCCGGCTCAGAGTCGGTCGCCCACGAAGCGCAGCAGATCCACGCAGCGCGACGAGTAGCCCCACTCGTTGTCGTACCAGCCGCACACCTTGACGAGCGTGCCGTCGATCACGTTGGTGCTCATCGCATCGAGGACGCAGGAGTACTGATTGCCGATGTAGTCGGTAGAAACCAGCGGCTCGTCGGAGTATGCGAGGAAGCCGGCCAGGCTACCCTTCTCCGATGCCGCCCGGAACGCGGCGTTCACCTCTTCCACGGTGGTCGACTTCTCCACTTCCACCACCAGATCGGTGAGCGAAACGTCGGGAGTGGGGACTCGGATCGAGAGGCCGTCGAGCTTCCCCTTCACTTCGGGGATCACCAGAGAGGTGGCCTTCGCGGCGCCGGTGGTGGTCGGGATCATCGAGACGGCCGCCGCGCGCGCGCGGCGCAGGTCCTTGTGCGGCGCGTCGAGGATCTTCTGGTCGTTCGTGTAGCTGTGCACGGTGGTCATGGAGCCGTGCCGGAAGCCGAAGTTGTCGATGATCACCTTGACCATCGGCACGAGGCAGTTGGTGGTGCACGACGCATTGGAAATGATGTCGTGCTTCGCGGCGTCGTACTTGTCGCTGTTGACGCCCATGACGACGGTGATGTCCTCGCCCTTACCCGGCGCGGAGATGATCACCTTGCGCGCACCGGCCTGGATGTGCTTGCGCGCATCCTCGGCCTTCGTGAAGCGGCCCGTGGATTCGAGGACGATGTCCACTCCCAGATCCTTCCAGGGGAGGGCCGACGGATCCTTCTCGGCGAGGACCTTCATCTCGTCGCCGTCGATAGTGATCCCGTCGCTGCCGGCCACCACATCTCCGTCGTACGTGCGGTGCACCGAATCGTACTTGAAGAGGTGAGCGAGTGTGGCGGTGTCCGTCAGATCGTTGACCGCCACGAAGTCGAGGTCGGTGATTCCCTGCTCCTTCGCCGACCGCACCACCTGCCGCCCGATACGGCCGAAGCCGTTTATCCCCACGCGAATTGCCATCTCACGAATCCATGTTCGAGGTCAGGCATGGTCGCCGGTTGCCGGCGCCCTGCCGAAAGTCACGATGCTCAACACACGCGCTCCGGCGCCGAACAGCTCGGCGGCACATGTAGCGAGGGTCGCACCGGTGGTGACCACATCGTCTACCAGTACCAGGTGCGCACCGCGAAGGTATGCGGCAGCAGCCTCAGGCACGCGGAACGCACCAGAAACGTTGCCGCGCCTCTCGTCTGCTGTCAACCGCGTCTGTGTGCGCGTTGCACGCACTCTGTACAACGCGTGCTCCCACACCGGCAGTTCCCAGCGCGCGGCGAGCGCGCGGGCGAGCAGAGCGCTCTGGTTGTAGCCGCGCTCGCGCTCGCGTACGCGCGCGAGGGGAACGGGCACGAGCGCTGTTCGCTCCTCCACCACGTCACGCGGCCACGTGAGACGCGCCATCCGCTCGGCCATCCCCTCGGCCACCGCGCTCCAGCCGCCATACTTGAGAGCGTGCACGATGGGCGCTCCCGTGTCGCCGGGGATCCAGCACACGGAGCGCGCGGCGCGCACGAATGGCGGCAGCAGCTCGCACCACGCGCAGCGCTCGCGGCGGAGCGGATGGCCACAGCGTCCACAGCGCGGGTACGGGAGGAGCCGCACCCGGGCCCAGCAGCGGCCGCACACCGGCCCGCGGTCGCCCGCGTCGAGGAGCCGGCTGCACGCGACGCAGGCGCGCGGGAGGAAGAGGTCGAGAAGGGATGAGCCGAAAGCGCGCGCCAGGCGCGTACGGCCGCCATGGTGGCGAGGAGCGTCATCCCCGCGAGATCGGGCGTAGCCGTCATCCCCGCGAAGGTGGGGATCCATGTTCGGGCCCGTCAATATGGATCCCCGCCTTCGTGGGGATGACGGCTGCGCCCGATCTCGCGAGAGCCGCCGGAGTCGTCGGCCGCGCCGACGTTCTCCACCGCGGCGCGCATGATCTCGCGCGGGGCGGGGATGCCGAGCCACCACTCGAAGGCGAGCGCGCCCTGCTCCAGGAGCATGTCGAGGCCGTCGGCGGCGCGGTGGCCGGCGGCGCGCGCGGCGCGGACCCACGGAGTTCCGGCGAGTCCGTATACGAGGTCCACCACAACCGTGCCGGGGCGCAGCCGCTCGATCGCGACGGGGAGCGGATCGCCGGGGCGGAGGCCCAGAGGGGTGGCGTTCACCACCAGCTCGCATTCCTCGACCGCGCGTGCCGCCACGTCGTCGGCGCGGTCGACCACGCCGAAGCGGCTCGCGAGGCGCTCGCGTCGCTCGGGGCTGCGATTCACGAGCGTGACCGAGCAGTCCGGCCACCCCTCGATCGCCGCGAGCACAGCGGCAGCGGCGCCGCCGGCGCCTATGAGCGCGACGCTGCCCGGAAGCGGTGCCTCGCCCAGTGTCGAGCGCACCAGGCGGTCGAAGCCCGCCACGTCCGTGTTGTGACCGAGGAGGGCGCCGTCATCATCGGTCCGGAAGCTGTTCACGGCACCGACGCGAGCCGCCACGGGAGTGAGCCGTGCGCAGCGCGCCGCCACGCGCTCCTTGTGGGGAATGGTCACGTTCCCGGCCGCGCCCTGCCGGATCAGACCGTCGACGCGCGCGTCCAGCTCCGCCGGCGGTGTGTCGAGCGCGTCGTAGACGAGCGGTATGCCGCGGGCGTGCAGCGCCGCGTTCTGGAAGATCGGCGAGACCGAGTGAGCTATGGGATGTCCCAGCAGCACGAGGCGGCCGGGAAGCGCCGCCGCGCTCACTCCTGCGCGCGGTCTGCCGTGAGGCGGTCGAAGAGCCGGTTCAGCTCCTGCTCCAGCTCGGCGAAGGTTTCGCGATAGAGCTCGAGCTCGCCGCCGAACGGATCGCCGATGGGACGCTCGACATCGCCGCTGGATGCGTAGCTGGTGAGCAGGTGCGCCTTCGAGGCGCCGCCCAGCGCTTCGGCGCGCTCCACGTGGTGAGGGCCCATGCCGAGGATGAGATCGTGGGAGCGAACGAGCTCCTCGGTGAGAAGGCGGGCATGGTGCCCAGTGAGGTCCACCTGGTGCTCGAGGCAGACGAGCAGCGCACCGTCGGACGCGGGAGCGTTCACCCACGCCGCGGTACCGGCGCTCCCTACTTCGATGTCGGCGATGTCACGTTCGGCGATGATCCGCCGCGCCATGGCTTCGGCCATGGCGCTGCGGCACGTGTTGCCAGTGCAGATGAAGAGCACTCTCAGGGACATCAGACATCTCCAATCAGGTCCGGGACGCTCTGGCGAAGCAGTGCCGACGAGATGGCGCCGGGGCGGATGACCCGCGGCCACCGTCCGATGCAATCTACAACCGTCGACGGTGGAGACGGCACCAAACTACCGCCATCGAGTACCCTGAGAATGCCTCGACCTATCGCGTCGCCCCACTGATCCTCCACATCCTGTGCGTTCATCGCCGGCGGCGTGCCCGGGCGGTTGGCGCTCGTCGAGGTGATCGGCTCGCCGTACGCCTGCAGCATCCGCTGCAGCGCAGGGTGCGAGGTCCAGCGAACCGCGATGCCGCCTTCCGGGCCGCGGAGCTGCTCAGGAACGCGCCGCTCGCCGCCGGGAAGCACCAGCGTCAGCGGTCCCGGCCAATGCCGCGCCGCGAGCTGCGCCGCGTAGCCGGTGAGATGAAGGTCGAGTCTGCCGAGCATCTCGCTCGACGCCACGAGTATCAGGAACGGCTTCGCCGGTGGACGCGTCTTGAGCTGGATCAGCGCATCGACCGATTCCTGGTCGGTGGCACCGCCGAAACCGTAGACGGTCTCCGTGGGATACGCGAGAACGCGGCGGGCGGCGAGGTGCGCGATGGTGCCGGCGAGCGAAGCTTCGACTTCGGCGGGCGACCAGAATGGCGTGGAAAGCGGCGCGGTCATGCCGGGATCGTCGTCGAGAGCGCATCGAGGCGCGCGAAATCCTCTTCCACCGTGATTTTCATGGCCAGCTCGCTTCCCCGCACCACCACCACCTCGAGACCGAGCCTTTCGCAGAGCGCGGCATCATCCGTGGCGCTCACGCGCTCTCGACGCGCCTCGGCATAGGCGCGCTCGATCATGTCGCGCGGGAAGCCCTGCGGCGTCTGCGCTCGCCAGAGACGTGTGCGGTCCACGGTGCGCGCGATGCGACCTTCTTCATCCACTTCCTTCAGCGTATCCGCGACCGGGAGCGCGGCGACGGCGCCTCGTCCACGCCGGGCTTCGGCTATCACGCGCTCGATCGTGGCGGCGTCGGCGAGCGGGCGCGCCGCGTCGTGGATGAGCACGATCTTCACTTCCAACGGAAGGTCCTGCAACCCACTCAGTACCGAGTCCCCGCGTTCTCGCCCGCCCACGGAAACGAGCAGCCGGTCGAGGTCGCACTGGAACAGCCATGGCGGCGGGTCGCCCGCGTAGTTGCGAGGTAGTACGGCCACGACCATGGCGACGTCGGGCCGCTCCATGAAGCGCTGCACGCTGTGGAGGAGCATCGGCTTGCCGGCAATCCAGCGGAACTGCTTGAGCTGTTCGCTCCCGGTGCGCGTTCCGCTCCCCGCCGCCACGATCACCACACCCACGTCGCGCACGACTTCCGTCACGAGAAAAGCCTCTCGAAAAGATCTCTGATGCTGCGCACCCCTGCCGCTTCGATGCGCGGGCTACCACTTCCCTTGCGCGTTCCGCGCGGAACGCTCCGCTCCGCGAGGAACGCGCGCTTCATTCCCATGCGCTCGGCTTCGCCGAGCCGGCGGTCGGCAAGCGAGATCGGCCTGATCTCGCCGGCAAGCCCTACTTCGCCGAGGAAGATCGCGTCCGAGGGCAGCGGACGATCGTACACGCTCGACGCGAGCGCCACCGCTACCGCGAGATCGGCGGAAGGCTCCTGCACGCGAAGCCCGCCCACCACGTTGGCGAAGACGTCGAGCTGCGCGAAGGACAGTCCGGCGCGCTTGTCGAGCACGGCGAGGAGCAGCGCAAGGCGGCGCGAGTCGTACCCCGTTGCGACGCGTTGCGGAGTTCCGAATCCCGCCTTCGCGGCGAGCGCCTGGATCTCCACCAGCAGCGGCCGCGTCCCTTCCATGAGCGCGGTGACAGCACTTCCCGATGCGTTCGCGAGCCGGTCGCCAAGGAAGAGCTCCGACGGGTTCTCGATGGCGATGAGCCCCGCCTCGGTCATGCGGAACACGCCTATCTCATCCACGCCGCCGAAGCGGTTCTTCGTGGCGCGCAGGACGCGCTGGTCGAACGAGCTTTCACCCTCGAAGTAGAGCACGGTGTCGACGATGTGCTCGAGCGTCTTGGGGCCGGCGATGCCGCCGCCTTTGGTAACGTGCCCCACCACGAACGTGGCGATGCCGCTCTCCTTGGCGAAGCGCATCAGCCGCGCGGCGCACTCGCGCACCTGGCCCACGCTCCCCGGCGCGCCCTCGAGGTCGCCGGTGAACGTGGTCTGGATGGAGTCCACGAACATCACGCGCGGCTCCAGCGATGCCGCGGTGGCGATGATGGTCTCGAGCTCGGTCTCGCCGAGCAGCTCCACGTCGAGCGCGCCCGCGCCGAGCCGGTCGGCGCGGAGCTTCACCTGCAGCGGCGACTCCTCGCCGGAGACGTACAGCGCGCGCTCGCCCGATTCGCGCAGGCGCGCGGCGACCTGGAGGAGGAGCGTGGACTTTCCGATCCCCGGTTCGCCGCCGATGAGCACCATGGAGCCCGGGACGATGCCGCCGCCGAGCACGAAGTCGAACTCGCGGATGCCCGTCTGGAAGCGGCCGCTTTCGGAGCCCTGCACTTCCGCGAGGCGCGCGGTGCGCGCGACGCTTCCGCCGTGCGCGAGCGCGGCGCCACCGCCTCTGCGGCGGGCGCTCGCGCTCTTCGGCGGCGCGGCGGCGACCGTCTCCTCGGCGAGGGTGTTCCACTCGCCGCACGCGTCGCAGCGGCCGGCCCACTTCGGGTGCTCGGCGCCGCACTCGGTGCAGCGGTAGATGCTCCTGGCCTTACTGGTCCGAAGGCCTTGATGTGTAATTCTCGAACCTCGTGTAAGACTTGTGGAAGAACAGGTTCGCGGTGCCGATCGGCCCGTTGCGCTGCTTCCCGATGATTATCTCGGCACGTCCCTCGAGGGAGTTGCCGTCCTTGTCGACGGGCCCGTCGTACACTTCCTGGCGATAGATGAACATCACCAGGTCGGCGTCCTGCTCGATCGCGCCCGACTCGCGCAGGTCGGAGAGCTGTGGGCGGTGATCGCCGGCGCGCTGTTCCGGCGCGCGGGAGAGCTGCGACAGCGCCACTACGGGAACGCCGAGCTCCTTGGCGAGCATCTTGAGCGAGCGCGAGATCTGGCTGATCTCCTGCTGGCGGCTCTCCGAGCTGGCGGGGCCCTGGATCAATTGAAGATAATCGACCACCACCATCCCGATATCGGAGTCGGCCTTGAGACGGCGCGCCTTGGAGCGGATCTCGAGGAGCGTGATGCCGGCCGCGTCGTCGATCCAGATGGGAGCGGAGCTCAGGATGCCGGCTGCGCGCGCCATGCGCGGGAAATCGTCGTCGCGCAGCATCCCCTTGCGGAGCTTCTGCGCGTCCACGCGCGCCTCCGCGGTGAGCATGCGCTGCACCAGCGACTCCTTGCTCATCTCGAGGGAGAAAATGGCGACGGGGGTTTTCTTCTCGATGGCGGCGTACTGGGCGACGTTGAGAATGAAGGCCGTGTTGTGAACGCACACGTCGTTGGCAACGAAGTTGTGCGTTTCGGGGATCGTGAGATCGTACACCTGCTTCATCCCCATCGGTTCGATGGAAACGATCTCATCCCAGTAGACGTCGCTGCTGGCGAGGTCAGCGAGCCCTTCGTCATCGAGAGCTGCGGCGAATCGCGCGAGCCGGGCCCGAGACGGCATGCGCGACCCAACGTGCAGATCGGCACCTTCTCCATGACCGAGCTGGCGCGACAGCGACGCCCACGATGCGCCTCGTTTCGCCGCCGCGATCCGGTCCCACACTCCGATCGGGATGAGATCGCGGTTGGTCTGGTAACGCTTGCCGCTTGCAACCTGGTTGGCCCGATCGAGTGCCGCTTCCTTGGAGAAGATCCCGATCTCGCGCGCAAAGGCCCGAATGGCTCGCGAGTCGGTGATGTCGAGCTGCCAGACCGGCCTGCGCTCACCGCGGTAGAGCACCTGCCGGGATCTCAGAGATGCGATGATGCCGAAGCGAAGGAGTAGATGCTGTACCTGGCGCGCCAACCGTTCGCTCACGCTCGCGAAGCCGAGCTGCGCCTGTCCCGTCGTCAGAACGGTTGCCCAACCGTCGGTCGCAAAAAGACGATTGAGAAAGAGCGCCATCTGATCGCGCGGCAGCGTGAAAACCGATGGCGGTATGAACTTCTCGTGAGCGTCGCAGCCCCAGAGACCCAGCTCCTCCAGCCACTTCGCGAGCGGGTTGGGTACCCGGCCGTGGATCGCCGCGTGACCGGCGGGAGCCAGCGTCTCCGCCTCGGTCCCGAGCGCGGCGCACAGATTCGTGAAAGCGTCGGGTGACGGCACCCCGCGACCGGAAGCCCAGTGTGATACCGAAGCCGGCGACACTCCTACCGCGCTGGCAAGCGCACGTCCGGTGGTACCGCGAGCGTGCATGGCGCGGCGCAAGCTCGCCCCAAGGCGGGAGCGCTCCCGCCTCACGAACCCCGCATCGCGACGGACTCTCACCGTGGTGGTACGGTCGGGAGTGTGATCTCGTACAGTGGTCACTCCACCGAATTCGGCCACCGCGCTCTCGAACTCAGCGAGAACGCGCTCATCACCGTTCGTGAATCTGGGAGAGCTGCTGCCGGTTACGCATCCATCTCCCAGCAGATACGCGAGGAGCTTGACCTCGCACTCTCGCAGGGCGGCGTTCCCGAAGACGTTCACGACACGCGGCACCGCGACGCGATCACCGACCGCCAGCTCACCGAGTGGCCGCCAACCGTCGATCGCTCGGAAAGGATGCGTGAGCGTGGTTTCGATAGTGCGGCCCAGCCGCGTCGTCACCCGGAAGACGGGTTTGATCCCGTCATCCACGAACGCGCTCGGCTGCGTGAGCGAGAACTTCCAGCGATCGTCGAGCGTGAGGAGTCGCGCGCGCCTCCCCCCGTAGATTTCCTCGATCGTGGCGATGCTGCCGTCTTCCAGCACGATCTCCGAATCGTGCGCGAGACACTTCCCCATCGACGGCCTCGCCGCGACGATGATGAGATCCGCCGGCTGGAAGCCAGACGTCATCTCGTCGAGATCGTTGAAGCCGCTGGCCACGCCCGTGATGGTCTTGCCGCCGCGCTGGAGCGCTTCGATGCGCTCCATTGTGGGCCACATCAGCTCCTTGATGCGCGTGAAGCCCTGCATCCCGCGCTGCTGGCTGACCTGGAAGATGCGGTGCTCGGCGTCGTCGAGGAGCTCGGCCGCCGTGGTCTTTCCCTCGAAGGCCTCGCCCACGAGCGCGGTGCACGTCTCGATGAGGCGGCGCTGGAGCGCCTTCTCCTTGACGATCTTCGCGTGGTACTCGACGTTCGCCGACGTCGGGACCGCGTCGATCAGCTCGCCGATGCGCTCCTTCCCGCCGCCGGCCTCGAGCTCGCCGCGGCGCGAAAGCTCTTCGGCGAGCGTGAGCGGATCCACCACTTCGCCGCGCTCCGAAATGGAGATCATGGCGCGGAACATCCGCCGGTTCTGCTCCCGGTAGAACATCGTATCGTCCACGTGCTCGGCGGCGCGCAGGATCGCGTCCTGGTCCATGAGCATCGCGGCGATCACCGCCGTCTCGGCTTCCTCCGAGTAGGGGGGCCGGCGGTCGCGGTAGACGTCACGCGGCGGAGTTATCGAGTATTCTGCGGGCGAGCTGGACATCTTCCCAGGTTGGTCGCTTCCACGCCGGGTTCCGGAGGAGTGCCGCGGGGTGATAGGTCACCACTACCGGAATGCCGTGGTAGCGGTGGACCGAGCCGCGCAGCTTGCCTATCGCGAGTTTCGTATCGAGCAGAGTCTGCGCGGCGAAGGCGCCGAAGGTGATAATGACCTTGGGACGAATCAGCGCGACCTGACGCACGAGGTACGGACTGCACGCCGCCACTTCGCCGGGAAGCGGGTTGCGGTTGCCCGGAGGCCGATGCTTCAGGACGTTGGCGATGAACACCTCGTCGCGCTTCAAGTTAATCGCGGCGAGGATTTTCGTCAGCAGCTCGCCCGCCGCCCCCACGAAAGGGCGCCCGGTGGCGTCTTCCCTGGCCCCCGGAGCCTCTCCGATGCACATCAACTGCGCCTCGGGGCTTCCTTCTCCGGGCACCGGGTGCGTGGCGGTGCGATAGAGGTCGCAGCGCTGGCAGCGCGCCACGAGTGCGGCCACTTCGTCGAGCGTCCTGCATGCGGCGATCTCCGGCACGGGTTCGTCGTCCAGGCGCTCGCCCACCACGATGCCGGATGGCGCATCGATGCGCCGCTGCACGGACGCCCCCTCGGTGTCGTCCGTACGCGACGCGCCGGCTCCGCCCGCCCCTCTGGCGTCCTTGGCCCCTTCGGGCCCCTTCGCTCCGGGATGCTCCGCGCCCGCCGCTCTCAGAGCCTCGCGCCAGTCGGACGACCCGGTGGGGTCGGTGACTTCGCGCCCGGGCTCCGCGCGCCGCTGCTCGCCGCCGGACGATCCGGCCGCGCCTGTATCGCGCCGCGATGTCGCGCGGCCCGCGCCGATCGCACCGATGATGCGCATCACTTCGTCGACGGACATCCCATCCAGTACCAGCTCGCTCTCACCGAGCTCGCGGCGCTGCTCGAGGTAGCGCCGCAGACGGTCTTCAGCGCTCATGGAGCAGCGCCTCCACCCGGTCGAGGATAGCGTCGGCCACCTCGCTCTTCGGGCGCAGCGAGAGCGCTTCCGCCGCGCCGTCTCCGGAGATGAGCGTGACACGGTTGGTATCGGAGCCGAACGCCGAGCCTTCCTCCGTGGCGCTGTTGGCCACGATGATGTCGAGCTCCTTCGCGTGGAGCTTTCGCCGCGCGTTGGCCACGAGGTTCTCGGTCTCCAGCGCGAAGCCCACGATCACCGCGCCGGCGCGGCGAGACTCCTTCGTGGAGGCGAGGATGTCCCGCGTCGGTGAGAGCGCGATCGATTCGGGCGATGCGCTCTTCTTGATCTTCTGGCCAGCCACGCTCGCGGGCCGGAAATCGGCCGGCGCCGCAGCCATGATCAGCGCGTCGGCGCCAGGGAGCGCGCCCGCCACGGCGTCGGTCATCTCTTCGGTGCTCTCCACCCGGACGAGCGTCACCCAGCGCGGCGGCTCGATCTCGAGCGGGCCGGCGACGAGAGTGACCTCGGCGCCACGCCGCCATGCGGCCGACGCGATCGCCACTCCCATCTTCCCGCTGCTGCGATTGGAGATGAAGCGTACCGGATCGATCGGTTCGCGGGTCGCTCCGGCCGTGACGATGATCCCGCGTCCGGTGAGGTCGTGCCGCTCGAGGAGCCGGCCCACGCGGGCGAATATGGTCTCGGGCTCGGGCATGCGTCCCGGGCCGCTTCCCTCGCCCGCGGCCAGCGGACCGGTGTCGGGTTCCAGAAGCTCGTAGCCGACCCCTCGGAGATGCTCTGCGTTCGCGCGGGTCTGCGGATGCGCCCACATCCGGTCGTTCATGGCGGGCACGAAGAGCACGGGCGCTTCCGTGGCGAGGAGGGCCGCGGCCAGAAGGTCATCGCCCCGCCCCTGCGCGGCCCGCGCCATGAAGTCGGCGGTGGCGGGTGCGATCACCACCGCCCCCGCGGCGCGCGCGAGGCGGATGTGATCGAGCGCGTGCCCGCGCTCGAAGATGTCACTGTACACCGCGCGCCCCGTGAGTCCCTCGAAAGTGATGGGACCCACGAACTCGGTCGCCGCGCGTGTCATCACCACGTCCACCTCCGCACCGGCGTGCGTGAGGAGTCGCGCGAGCCAGCCGGCCTTGTACGCCGCTATCCCGCCGGAGACTCCGAGCAGGACGCGCCGCCCTTCGTATGGGCGCATCGGCCGGTTGCCCGCTATCGGTCGCGCCGGGGAACGATGTGGTAGCGGATCCCCTCTTCACCCGTGAGCTCCTCGAGAGCGCGCGTGGTGAGCTTCTTCTCGCGCGTGTCCGCGCCGATCCGCGGGAATTCGTTGAGCAGCCGCGCATACTTGGCCGCCACCAGGACGCCCAGGTACTTGTTGGTAGCACGGCGTGCCACTTCCGCAGGGGTGAATACTCGCATCAGTATGTCCTCTTCCATTTGGGGCCGGAGGCTGTGCGCCGCCGGCCGTGCACTACTTCACGAAATCGCGTTCGGCCGACTCGGGTTCCGCCGCGGCGGCGGCGCGGGAGTCGCCCAACTCCTGTTCGAGGCGATCCACTATCGCCCGCACATCGCGCTCGAGACTCTCCAGCCGCTCGCGGCGGAGCCCCTCGGTATCGATGATGCCCGCGACATCGGCGACCGCGCGCTCGAGGTCGTCGTTCAGCACGACGTACTGGTACATCGGCACGGCCTTGAGCTCCACGAGCGCGCTCAGGAGCCGCTTCTTCAACGTATCGTCGTTCTCCGTGTCCCGCGCGCGGAGGCGCGAGAGGAGCACCTCGCCCGAGGGCGGCAGCACGTAGATCAGTACCGACTCCGGAAAGGCCGAGCGAAACTGCCTCGCCCCCTGGACGTCGATGTCCATTATCACGTGCCGTCCGGAGTCGAGCACCCGGCGTACCTCGCTGCACAGCGTGCCGTACAGATGCCCGTGTACCTCGGCCGATTCCGCAAGCTCTCCGTGCTCCTGGAGATCCAGGAACTTCGGAATGGATACGAAATAGTAATCCTTCCCGTCGGTCTCGCCCGGGCGCGGGGGGCGCGTGGTACACGACACCGAGTAGCCGATATCGGAGCGCGACTCGAGGAGCCGGTGGACGATGGTGGTCTTACCCCCGCCCGAGGGTGCGGAGAGAATGATCGGGAAGCGGCGCCTCACTCGACGTTCTCCACCTGCTCGGCGATGCGCTCGAGCTCCTCCTTCACGGCAACCACATGGTGCATCATCTCCGCGTCACGCGCCTTGCTGCCGGTGGTGTTGGCCTCCCTGAGCATCTCCTGCAGGAGGAACCCGAGCCGCTTCCCCACCGGTTCGTGCGACGGCGTGCGGAGCGCCGCGCGGAACGCCTCGATGTGCGCGCGGAAGCGGTCGATCTCCTCCGCTACGTCGAGCCGGTCGGCGAGGAATGCCACTTCCTGCGCGAGTCGCGCGGGGTCCACGTCGACGCCGCCGGCGAGCTCGCGGATGTTCTCGCTGAGCCGCTCGCGCTCCTCCACGAGTCGCGCCGGCGCACGCTCGGCGATGCGACAGAGCGCCTCCTCGACGATGCCGACACGCTCGTCCAGCACCGCCGCCAGGCGCTCACCTTCGGCATCGCGCATCTTGGTGAGCGCCTCCAGCGCCCTGGCCACGAGTGTCGTGAGCTCCGCCGGCGATTCGGGAACCTCGTCCTGCGAGGCGTTCGAGAAGACCTCGGGCATCCGCAGCACGGTTTCGACTCCGAGCTCACCCGAGAGGGCGTGGCGCTGCTGAAGGTCGCGGAGCTGGTTCACATAGGTGGCGAAGCGCTCCTCGTCCACGGAGAGAGGCGCCGCGGCTTCGCGCTCCACGCGGGCGGAAAGCGTGACGTTGCCGCGCGCGATCGAACGCCTGAGCAACTCGCGCACTTCGGCCTCCCATCTCGTGAACGAGGATGGGAGCTTGACGTGGGGATTGAAGAAGCGGTGGTTCACGGTGCGCAGCTCCACCGTGACCCGCTGCGTGCCCACGCGGCCCGTGGCGGCCCCGAAGCCGGTCATGCTCCGAATCATGTGGAGCCGCGTAACCTACGGTGTACCAACACGCTTGTCAATTCCAGAACTGCCAGCGCACGCCGTAGAGCTGCCGCTGACGAGGCTGCAGCATTCCGGGTACGTATTCGTAGACCTGCGGGCTCATCCCGAAGGCCGCGTTCCAGAAGATCACCGCGCTCTGGATACGGATCTCGAGCTTCGTCACGAGAACGTGGCTGAAGAAGGAGGAGACGATGTTCGCCGGCTGTCCTTCGACGGTGGCCATGCTCGGGAAGTAAGTGGTCTGCCGGTATTCGTGCGCCACCGATCCGAGGAAGCCGAAGTCGCCGCTGGGAAATCGGCTCAGCCAGTCCGTCTCTACGTACAGCTCTTCGCGCGACTGAACCTGCGGCCGATAGAAGCCGGTGTTCTCCCAGCGGACTCCGTAGACGTCCACGCCCACATCCTTGTAGATCTTACCGCGGGCGCTGCCGAAGACACCCGTGACGGCGTCTTCGCGCACCGGCGTGTAACTGGTGTCGAACGCCACGAGAGCGGGGAGCATCGACTCGCCGCGGCGCATCACGCCGCCCGAGAGCCAGAGGCGCCCAACCTTCACCCCCGCCTCGGCGCGCAGATCCACCGCATCGATCGCCTCGGCGCCGCCGTGGCGATGCGCGATGCTTCCGGCGAAGGCGAGAAAGTCGACCGGCGTGAATCGCGCGGACGCCTCCTCCACCGAAGTGGTGTCCGAGCCGCGGTGCTCCGCGTAGAGCGAGAGCGCCACGAGCGGATGCGTGTAGGTGAGTCGTCCCGAGATCGCGTTGACGGATACGCTGTCGAGGGAGTGATACCGCTCCGCGGCGCTGAGACTGAATCGCCCGCGGTTGATGCCCGCGGTCGCGACGTACTGTGTACCGCCGGCAGTGGTATCTGCTTCATCCGGACCCGCGAATGCGAGCGGCTGCTCGCGGAAGGGCGTGTGCTCGTCGAAGTCCTGTTTGGCGAGCATCACCTGCACCCAGCCGCCGGCCGAATCCGGATTGCCGTAGCCGCCGCGAACGTAGGCATCCGTGCGCGTGCGCTCCTGGCGCGGAACGCCGCCGCTCACGGAGCGCTGCGGGTCCTGCTCGTCGCGTGTGCGACTCGACCGGGTCGCGAACGCATCGAGGCTCCACGGTCCCCTCGCCCAGCCGAGCCGGCCCATGAGCGCCAGGTCGCTGCCACCTCCCAGCGTATTGTTCTCCGAGGTGCCATACTGCTGCCCCGCGAGCTGGAGAGCGATGCCGTTGCCGAAGCGCTTGCCGAAGAAGGCGTGATAGAGGTTGGTGCCCTGGTCGCCCGTCATGACGTCCACGCGGGTGTCGGTGGCCGTGTACGTGACGCTCCAGCTCCGCACATAGACGCGCACCTCGCTCGCTCCGCGCTCGACCGTGATGTCCTGGAGCGACCAGAGGGGAACCATGGTCATGTCGGGGACGCCGCCGTTGCGCGGATCGAACGAATCCAGCTCCACGCCGTCGTAGAAAACGCGCACGCGTCCCGCGTTCCCCATGTACGATGCGAACTCCGGCGAGCCGAGCCATCCGGATCGGATCTGGGTCACACCCGGTATGCGCCCGAGCAGATCTCCGAGCGTCAGCGCACCGGTGGCGAAGAGCGAGTCGCGATCCCAGTGATACTCGATGACGCTCCCCGTGAGCGCGGGGCGCTCGGAGCGAGCGAGCGGCGCCTTGACGGTGTCCTCGGGCACTTTCGTGCTGTCGGAGAGCGTATCCGAGGGAAGCGGCACCGCTGGACGTTGCGTGGTGTCGGGTGGTATGGCAGTCGAGTCGCGAAGCGGCGTCACGGCGGTATCCGCCCGCGCCCGCGAGCTGTCGCGGGCAATCTGCTGCGCCCCGGCTCCCGCGGGCACGATCGCGGCCGCGCCCAGAAGCACGCCGGCCAGCCACGGCGTGTGCCGGGTGAGGAAACTCAGCTCGCCCTCCCGCGAGCGATCTCCACGAATGTCCCGACCGGCGTTCCCGTGGGTCCCCGCGGGATGTAGCCCAGATCCGAGTCGGAGTACGCGGTGCCGGCGACGTCCAGATGTACCCAGGGGTAGCTCCCGGTGAACTCCTTCAGAAAGATCGCCGCCGTGCTGGCGCCAGCCGGGCGTCCTCCGGAATTCTTGATGTCCGCCACGTCGCTCTTCATGAGCTCGCGGTAGTCGTCGAAGAGCGGCAGGCGCCATCCCCGCTCGCCCGAGCGTCTGCCCGCGGCGAGCACTTCATCGACGAGCGCATCATCGTTGCCGAACACGCCGGTGGCGGCGTGGCCGAGCGCGATCACGCACGCGCCGGTGAGGGTGGCCGCATCCACCACTGCCGCGGGCTCGTAACGGCCGGCATACGAGAGTACGTCCGCGAGCACGAGGCGCCCCTCGGCGTCGGTGTTGATGATCTCGATGTACTTCCCGTTGCTGGCCTGCACGACGTCGCCCGGCTTCATCGAGACTCCCGATGGCATGTTCGTGGTGCTCCCCACGAGACCCACGACGTTGATCGCCAGACCGAGTCGCGCGATCGCTTCCATGGCGCCGAGCACGCCCGCGGCGCCGCACATGTCGAACTTCATCGACTCCATTCCCAGCGCCGGCTTGATGGAGATACCGCCCGAGTCGAAGCAGAGCCCCTTCCCCACCAGCACGAGAGGCTTGTCGGCGGCGGCGCCTTTGCGATACTCCAGCGCGATCAACCGCGGCTCCTGCGGCACGCCCTGGGCCACCGCGAGGAACGAACCCATCTTCTCCGCTTCCATCTCGGCGCGGCCGAGTACGGTGAGCTGCATGCCGTGGCGACCGGCGATCTCGCGTGCCGTGCCGGCGAGGAAATCGGGCGTGCAGAGGTTGCCCGGCATCATGGCCAGGCGGCGTGCCAGGCCGAGACCTTCGGCGATCGCCGCCCCCGTCTCGACGCCGCGCGCCGCCGAGCTCCCACCACCGAGTACAGTGGCGCTCTCGAGATCCGGCTTTCGATCCTCGGCGCTCGGTGGCGACCTGAGATCGTCGTAGCACCACGCTCCGAGTGCGAGACCCACGGCAGATGCTTCGACCGACCGCTCCGCGTTTTCGGTGGAGAACCAGGCGAGCGATGAAACCCCCAGCTTTCTGGCCCGCCGCGCGGCGACGCTCGCCCCACGCCGCAGCGCGGCGGCCGGATCGCCGGGATCGCGGGGCTCGCCCAGCCCGACCAGCAGAATCCGCTTCGGTCCGCCCTCCGTGCCGGTGAGGTGGAGCACCTCATCGCGATCGCCTCTGAAATCGCGTCGCGAGAGCGAACGGCTCAAGGCTCCGCCGAGCGACTGATCGAGAGTGCCGAGGGGAGCGGGGAGCGAGGCGTTCCGGGCGAGCGCGATGACGAGAAGAGGTGTATCGAGCGTGGCGGGCTCGGCGCCGCTGGCGGTGATGCGGAAGGGCATGGTTGGAGTTGCTCGAAAGTGGAACGGGCGGGAACGGCGCCCGGGCGCTCATCCGACTGAGACATCGGCGGAGTGAGGATGCGAGGCTGGGAATACCCGGGGCGGGACTCGAACCCGCAAGGCCCGAAGGCCGGGGGATTTTGAGTCCCCTGCGTCTACCAATTCCGCCACCCGGGCGAGGGACCAAAATCTAGCCACGAAGCGGCCCGCTCTCAACGCCGCGCGATCACTACGAAACGACCCGCTCGGCGCGCTAGGGCCGATGCCCCGCCGTATCCGCCGGGACCGCTCTTCCCGGACGATCGCGACCGTCCGGGGCGCGGCCCGGACCCCGGTCTCTCCCGCGCCAGCGAAGCTCATCGATTCGCGAGCGCATCTGCTCCTGCAACCCCATGTATTTCGCGCGCTGCACGGGCGTGAGGAATGCGGCCAGGTCGCTCTGCTCGCGTCTGTAGAGGGCGAGGCGCTCCTGTTGCGCCTCGAATGTCTGCTCCAGCAGCTCGCCTACGCGCGCCTGATCGGCGCTGTCGCCGCGGCGAAGCTGCGCCCTGAGCTCCAGCCGCAACGAGCGCTCGCGCCGCGCGAGCGAGTGGCGCTGCTGCTCGTAGCGCTGGTTGGTCGCGCTCAATTTGTCCACCTGATCCTGGGTGAGACCGAGACGACTCCGTGTGACATCGAGCATGCGCTGGTGCAGACGCTGCTCGAGCTGGCGTCGCTGCGGGGAGACCGCCGCGGCGCTGTCGGCCGCTCGGGCCGCGGCGGCACGCTCGCGCTGCGCCGGAAGCGGCACGGCGATGGAGATCAGGACGAGCGCTACCAGGGTGAATCGAATCACAGCGCGCCCTCCATGACGGTCGCGAGAAGAGGTAGTCGATGCGGCTCGAGCTCCGGGAGCGCCTCGAGATCATCCACGGATTGAAGCAGTGCCTGCATGTCGCTCTCGGTCAGCTCGCTGAGCGCATAGCCGGAGATGAGGGGGGCCGCCGGTACACCGTTGGCGTCGCCGGCGACATCCGCCGCACCGGCCGCGGCGGTCATCGCGGACGGCGCCGGCGCGACCGTGGATGCGCCGCTCTTCGCTTCATCGAACCCAGGCTCCATCTCTCGTCCGGCACTCTGCGACGCCCGGCCGGTGGCGGCTACGTATGCTTCCGGAGCGGCACCGGGGAAAGGTGTGCCGGCTTCCCGGCTCAGGGCGTAGCCTCCCGCTCCGGCAGCCAGCAGCGCGAAGGCGGCGGCGATCCGCCAGCGCGAGGCCGCCCAGCCAGATGGACCGCGACGCCCGCCGCGCCGGGCGCTGCGCTCCGCGCCGGCCTCGACCGTGATGTCCGCGCGCCGGCGTCGCGCGTCGGCGATGCGTACCACGCTTTCGTCTGCGACGGCCGGCGCCACGGGGGCGAGCGACCCGCGCACCGCCGCCGCGATGCGATCGACGTTCAGTTCGGGAACCGGGAACGCCGTAGCGCGCAGCGTACGAAGAAGCTGCAACTCCGCGGCGCAGTCGGCGCACTGCGCCAGGTGCTGCTCCACGCGAGCGCGCGCCGCCGGATCGAGCTGGTCGTGTACCAGATCCGGCAGGAGGTCGCGAATCTCGTCGCGCGAACAGTCAGTCATCGATGAACTCCCTCAGCGCCTTCATGGCGTTGTGGTAGTGAACCCGTGCCGCGCCTTCCGTGCTCCCCACGGCGGCGGCGATCTCCCTGTATGAGAGTCCCTCGCTCACCCTCAACGTGAAAACTTCGCGCTGCATCGGCGAGAGCGTCGAGAGCGCGGCGCCCAGCCGCCGTTCCGTCTCGTCCGACACCGCCGCGTCGAGCGCGTCGTGCGCGGTCACGGCGTGATGTTCCTCCACCGGCACGGCCTGAAATTTCCTGGCCCTTCCCCGCGCCCGGTCGCGCACCAGGTTGCGGGCGATCGCGAAGAGCCAGCTCCTGAGCGAGCTCTCACCGCGAAAGCCATCCAGCGACGCGAAGGCGCGAACGAAAGTATCCTGCACCACTTCCTCGACCTCCTGCCGCTCTCCGAGGCTCGCCACGAAGCGTGCGATCGGCTCCGCATGTCGGCGTACGAGCTCGGTTGCCGCGCGCTCGTCGCCGCACCTGCAGCGCTCGACCAGCTCGGTATCCTCGGGCTCGCTGGCTGCCGTCACCGGTTCAGGCATCAGGCCGTATCAATAGGACGTGAAGTGTGCGCCGACGTTAAGAATACTTGCTTGACGCACCTTCGCCGAGGCGGTACGTTGGGGTTGAACGAGCGTTCGAAGCTCCCACGAGGTGCCTCATGGCAAACCAGACCCGGGATCAGAAGCTCGAAGGGCTCCTCTCGTCCGCGGCTCGCGAATTCGCCCTGCGCGGCTACGACAGGACCAGCATGCGCGACCTGGCACGCGCCTCCGGCATCTCCCTCGCCGGCGTCTACTACTACGTCCAGAGCAAGGAAGAGCTCCTCTTCCTCATCCAGAGCCGCAACTTCGAGGCGGTCATCGTCGGAATGCGGGAGTCGCTCGCGGGCGCGACCGATCCGGTGGAGCGGCTCCAGCGCTTCGTGGACAATCATCTGGACTACTTCGCGACGCACATGCCGGAGATGAAGGTGCTCTCGCGCGAGGCCGATGCGCTCGAGGGTGAGTTCCTGCAGCGGGTGAACGACATGAAGCGGCAATACACCCGCGCGCTCATGGATGTTCTCGCCGACATCGAGCGCAGCCACGGCCCCGCCCACGCCAACCGCCGCGTGGCAGCGTATTCGCTCTTCGGGATGATGAACTGGATATACACCTGGTACGACCCACTCGGCGATGTCGGCATCGAGCTCCTGAGCCAGAATATCTGCCGGCTCTTCCTGGGCGGCTACGTGGGCCTTCCGGTGAGCGATGCGGCGCTGTCGAGGGGCGGCGCGGGGTGATGGATCGGCGGATGACGTTCTGCTTCCTCGCACGTTGACTTCGATTCCAACGGAGGACTAAGGGCATGGCAACGGCAACGATGGCCGAGGGCGCGACCGGCACTCTCGTCACCTACAGAAAGGATGGGAACATCGCCATCCTCGAGCTGAACGATCCGCCGGCGAACACGTACACGCACGAGATGATGCGCGAGCTGGACGAGTGCATCATCCGCGCGCGCTTCGACAACGATGTGCAGGTGATCATCCTGCGCGGCGCGGGCAACAAGTTCTTCTCGGCCGGCGCGAACATCAAGATGCTCAACGAGGTGGATCCCACCTTCAAGTACTACTTCTGTCTGCACGCGAACGAGACGCTGAGCAGGCTGGAGCAGACGCCGAAGCTGGTGATCGCCGCGATCAACGGGCACTGCGTGGGAGGCGGGCTCGAGATCGCGATGGCATGCGACATCCGCATCGCGAGGCAGGACGCCGGCAAGGTCGGGCTTCCCGAAGTCAACCTCGGCGTTCTCCCGGGTACCGGCGGTACGCAGCGGCTCGCGCGTCTGGTGGGCAAGGCGAAGGCCATCGAGCTCATGGCCACCGGCCGAACGTTCTCCTTCGAGGAGGGGCAGTCGCTCGGAATCGTCAACGAGGTCTACCCGAAGGACGAGTGGTGGGAGAGTGTGCTGCTCTACGCGCGCCAGTTCTGTCTTCCGAACAAGGCGGCGATGGCCGTGGGACACATCAAGCGCGCGGTGCAGTCGGGCGCGGAGGTACCGCTCGAGTACGGACTCGCCATGGAGCGCGAGCTGCAGAGCCTTCTTTTCAAGAGCGCCGACGCGAAGGAAGGGATCGGCTCGTACGTCGAGAAGCGCCAGCCGACGTTCAAGGGGAGATGACGCGGTGGAGAGCGGGGTGGCGGGGTGTCGGGAGCGCGACGTCGCGCGGGCGCGGAGGGTGAGATGAGCGCGGCGCCGGGAGCGGAGCACTTCCCGACCCGCCTGCTGATCGGCGGTGAGAAGCTGGAGGCGCGATCGGGCGCGCACTTCGATGTCGTGAACCCCGCCACGGAAGAGATGCTGGCTTCCGTGGCCGAAGCGGGGCCCGGCGACGTGGATGCCGCGGTGCGCTCGGCGTCGGCGACCTTCGAGAGCGACGGCTGGCGCGGCACCAGCGCGCGGAAGCGCGGCGAGATGCTCCACCGTCTGGGCGATCTCATCCTGCGTGACATCGACGAACTGGCGCGGCTCGAGACGCTGAACAACGGGAAACCCGTGCTCGAGTCCAGGATAGACGCGCGGCTCGCGGCGCAGACGTTCAAGTACTACGGCGGGTGGGCCGACAAGATCCACGGCGAGACCATCCCCGTGGACGGCCCTTTCCTGAACTACACGCTCCGCGAGCCGCTCGGCGTGGTGGGGGCCATCGTTCCGTGGAACTTCCCGCTCAATCTCGCGTCGTGGAAAGTCGCGCCGGCACTGGCATGCGGGAACACGGTGGTTCTCAAGCCAGCGGAGCTGACGCCGTTTACCGCGCTCCGCCTCTCCGAGCTCGCGCTCGAGGCGGGCTTCCCCCCGGGGGCGCTGAACTGCGTCCCCGGACGGGGCTCGGTGGCAGGGGCGGCGCTCGTGAAGCATCCCGATGTGGCGAAGATCGCCTTCACGGGATCCACTGCGGTGGGACGCGAGATCATGCGAGACGGCGCGGCAACGGTGAAGCGCGTCTCGCTGGAGCTCGGCGGCAAGTCGCCCAACATAGTCTTCGCCGATGCCGACCTCGACGCCGCGGCGAAGGGGGCGCTGAATGCGATCTTCTACGGAAAGGGCGAGGTGTGTGCCGCCGGATCGCGGCTCCTCGTGGAGGAATCGGCGCGAGCCGAGCTCGAGGAGCGGATACTCGCGCGTGCGAAGAAAATGGTCGCGGGCGATCCGCTCGACCCGAAGACGCGGCTGGGCGCGATAGTGTCGGAGAAGCAGATGCGACGCGTGCTCGGCTACATCGAGGGCGCGCGCGGCGAAGGTGCCAAGCTGCTCGCGGGCGGCGAGCGAACGCCGGTGAACGGCAAGGGCTACTTCGTGGCGCCCACGATCTTCGGCGACGTGGATGCCGCGATGACCATTGCCCGCGAGGAGGTATTCGGACCGGTGCTCGCGATGCTCACCTTCTCCGACGGCGAGGGAGGGGCCGCCGAGCTGGCCAACCGCACGATCTACGGGCTCGCGGCGGGAATCTGGACGCGCGACATCAAGAAGGCGCTGCGAACGGCGCGCGCCGTGAAGGCGGGCACGGTGTGGATCAACACGTACAACATGTACGACGCGGCTTCCCCCTTCGGCGGTTTCAAGCAGTCGGGGTTCGGGCGCGACCTCGGCGAGCAGGCGCTCGAGGGGTATACGCAGGTGAAGTCGGTGTGGGTGGATCTCTCGTGACCGGAACGGACCACGGGATGCGGGGAGCGGGTAGCGGATGCCGCCGGGCAGTGGCGAGTCGGGTGCGGCGGGGCGCGCGCGTGCCGCGCAAGGTGCATCGCTGATGTCGCGCGCCGCCGAGGGATCGGGAGCGGTCATCATCGACGCGCTGCGGACGCCCATAGGGCGGCATGGCGGCGCACTGGCGCGGATGAGGCCGGACGATCTGGCGGCGGTAGCGATCCGGGCGCTCCTCGAGCGTACCGGGGTGGAGGCAGAATCGGTGGACGACGTGATACTCGGTTGCGCGAACCAGGCGGGGGAAGACAACCGAAACGTCGCGCGTATGGCCCTGCTGCTCGCCGGCATGCCGGTGACGGTACCCGGGCAAACGGTGAACCGGCTGTGTGGATCGGGGCTGCAGGCCGTGGTGAGCGCGGCGCAGGCGGTGCGGGCGGGCGAGGGCGGCTGCTTCATCGCCGGCGGAGTCGAGAGCATGTCGCGCGCGCCGTGGGTCACGCTCAAACCGGAAGACGCATTCCCTCGCGCGGCGCCGGCAGTAGCCGACACCACCGTGGGTTGGCGCTTCGTGAACCCTCATCTCCGGAAGGAGTGGACCATATCGCTCGGCGAGACCGCGGAGGAGGTCGCGCGGCGCCACGGTATCGCGCGCGAGGAGCAGGACGCCTTCGCATTGGAGAGCCAGCGGCGGGCGGCACGCGCGATGGAGCAGTGCCGCTTCGCGAGCGAGATCGTGCCGGTGGAGGTGCGGGGGCGGAACGGAGAGCCTTCGATGGTCGAGCGCGATGAGCATCCGCGTCCGGAGGTCACGCCGGAGAAGCTCGCGGCGATGCGGCCAGCATTCGTGCGCGAGGGAGGGACGGTGACGGCCGGTTCCTCGAGTGGCATCAACGATGGCGCGAGTGCGCTGCTGGTAATGTCGCAAAGCGCCGCGCGGTCCGCCGGCTGCCGGCCGATGGCTCGCATCGTCGCGTCCGCGGTGGCGGGCGTGGCGCCGGAGATCATGGGAATGGGGCCGGTGCCGGCTACGCGCAAGGCGCTCGCGCGCGCCGGTCTGGAGCTGGATGACATGGATCTCATCGAGCTGAACGAAGCCTTCGCGGCGCAGTCGATCGCGTGCATCCGCGAGCTCGGGGCCGACCCGGCGAAAGTGAACGTGAACGGCGGAGCCATCGCACTGGGCCACCCGCTCGGGGCTTCCGGCGCGCGCGTGCTCACCACTCTGGTGCACGAGCTGGCGCGGCGCGAGGCACGCTACGGTCTCGCGACCATGTGCATCGGCGTCGGCCAGGGGATCGCCACTGTCGTGGAGCGTGTGGCATGAGCTACGAGCACGTGCTCCTCGATCGATCCGACGGGATCGGCACACTGACCCTGAACCGGCCCGAAAAGCTCAACGCATTCGCCGGCACGATGCGCCAGGAGCTGGCCGACGCGCTGCTCGAGCTCGAGAACGATCCGTCGGTGCGGATCGTGGTGATCACCGGAGCGGGGCGCGGTTTCTGCGCTGGTGCCGATGTGGGCTACATGGCGCAGCTCGTGGAGGAGCGGGACACTGTAGCGATGGCCGCCCTCGTGGAGGCGGGGCGACGAGTGGTGATGACGATCCGGGAGTCCGCCAAACCGGTGATCGGCAGCATCAACGGCGTTGCGGCGGGAGGCGGTGCCAACCTCGCGCTCGCGTGCGACCTCAGGATCGCCAGCGACGGCGCGCGGCTGGGACAGACTTTCAACAGGATCGGCCTGCATCCCGACTGGGGCGGGACGTATTTCCTTCCCCGCCTCGTGGGCCCGGCGAAGGCGCTCGAGCTCTTCTGGACGGCCGGGGTCCTCGATGCCCAGGAATGCCTCCGCCTCGGTCTGTTCAACCGCGTGGTGCCGCACGCTCGTCTCGCCGAAGAGACGCTGGAGCTCGCCCGGGCGCTCGCGGCGAAGCCTGCGCTCGCGCTCTCGCTGGCGAAGCGCGCGGTGTACGACTCGATGCGGAGGACGCTCCCGGAGATGCTCGACTACGAGCTCGAGGCGCAGCTTCGCTGCTTCGCCAGCGGCGATGCCGCCGAAGGAATCAGGGCGTTCGTCGAGAAGCGGACGCCGGTGTTCGGCGGATCGGACGGCGCGGGCGAGAAAGCCGAACGGAAAGGGTTGGAAGAGAGCAAGTGACCAGCAGTCGAATCCGCAGCTCACAGGAGCGCTATCATGGCACTTTCCAAGATCACGAACTTCGATGACTGGATCGATCTCTTCAAAGTGTGGCAGGACGACATCGGCCTCGACGCGAACGAGCTGAAGGACTACAAGTTCGACGTCAAGCTGGCCGATCTCGACGTGTCGGAGATCGAGTTCGGCCACTACCGCGGAAACAACAAGTGGCCCACGGTGATGCACATTCCCGACCAGCGCATCCGCGACGCACTCCAGACTCTGATCATCTACCAGGGCGATACGGAGTTCGCCTCCGTGGAGCAGCAGCGTGCGCTCCTCGAGCACGCACCCAGCGATTACGATCTTCTCTCCATCTACCGCGTGATGGCGGAGGAGATGCGCCACGGCTGGCAGATGTCCTACCTGCTGGTGACCCACTTCGGCGACGAGGGGCGGCGCGAGGCCGAGAAGCTCCTCCAGCGCAGGGCGGACGAGCAGGAGCGCCTGCTCGGATCCTTCAACGAACGCGTCGAGAACTGGCTCGACTTCTTCGCATATACCGAGTTCATCGACCGCGACGGGAAGTACCAGTTGCAGATGATGTCGACGTCGGCGTTCGCTCCGCTATCGCGCTCGATGAAGCCGATGCTCCGCGAGGAGTCGTTCCATCTCGGGACCGGCAACAACGGGCTCCAGCGCATCATCAAGGCGGGGAAGATCCCGACCACCGTCATGCAACGCTACTTCAACAAGTGGGTCTCTACGGCGTTCGACCTTTTCGGCACCGACAACTCGTCGTCCGCGCACTGGGCGTACACGTGGGGGCTCAAGGGCCGCTTCGACGAGCGCTCGAATCCGCAGGTGCCGGAACCCGGGCGGCTCAACGAATACGCCCGCGAGCTCTATCGCCAGGAAGTCCAGGGGCTGATCGACCGGCTCAATCAGCACGTGGGCGAGGACCAGCCGAAGCTCGCGGTGCCGAGCGTCAAGTTCAACCGCCGGATCGGACAGTACCGGGGGATGACGTTCACCGTGGATGGCGAGCCGATCGAGCGGGAGAAGTACGCCGATTACGTGGCGTCGGTGACACCGACCATGGAAGACCGCGAGTTCCTTCGCGGTGTCTTCAAGGAAAACGACTGGATCGCACCCAAGAAGAGTGACTCCTGAACCATCTTCCGGAGCGGTGGCCGGGGATCGCCGCGCGGGCACCCCTCCCCCGGCCGCGCGCCCGCTTCTCATAGCGCACAGGGGCGCGCCGCGCGAGCGTCCCGAGAATACCCTTCCCTCCTTTCTCCGCGCACTCGAGCTCGGAGCCGACGGCATCGAGCTCGACGTGCACCTCAGCGGCGACGGAGTCGTGGTGGTGCATCACGACGAAGTTCCGCGCGCGATCGCGCCGAGCGGCCGGCTGGCGGGTCGGCGCATAGACTCGCTCACGTTCGACGAACTGCAGGGCTTCGCGGTGGGCGGGAGTGCGCTGATCCCGACGCTGGACGAAGTTCTGGCGGTGGTGAAAGGGCGGGCGTGGCTGTTCGTCGAGCTCAAGGGCGCGGGCACCGAAGAGGCGGTGGTTCGAGCGATCGAGGCGTCGGCGGCGCCGGAGCGCTGCGCCGTGCACGGCTTCGATCACGCGGCCGTGCGGCGCGTGCACGAGCTCGCCCCCGGGATCCGCTGCGGCATCCTCTTCGACCGTGCGCCCGTGGACGTGACCGCCTCGATGGCGGCGAGCGGCGCGCTCGACGTATGGCCGCAGTGGGCGCTGGTGGATGCCGCGCTCGTGGAGGCGGTGCACGGCGCTGGCGGTCGGGTGATCCCGTGGACGGTGAACCGGCCCGAGGCCGCGCGCACACTGGCGGCCCTCGGCGTGGACGCCATCTGCACCGATCTCCTCGCCGACGTGCGCGCCGCGCTGGGAAGCGTCGTATGAGCATGCACGTGCGCGTGGCCGTGATAGGCGCGGGCACCATGGGACACGGGATCGCCTACGTCTCGGCGCTCGCCGGATGCCGGGTGAGCATCACCGATACGGACTCCGCCCGCCTGGAGAGCGGGGCGCGCCACGTGGAAGCCGCGTTCGAGCGGGCGATCGAGCGGGGAAAGTGCACCGCGGCGCGGCGCGACGCCGCGCTCGGACTGCTCGAGACGTGCTCCACGCCCGACGAGGCGGCATCGGGCGCCGACGTCGTGATCGAGGCGGTGCCCGAGAAGCTCGATCTCAAGCAGCGCATCTTCGCGGATATCGAGCCGCAGGTGCGTCCCGACACGATACTGGCGAGCAACACCTCGTCGCTCTCGATCACGAAGATCGCGCGGCCGTTGCGGCGACGCGAGCGGCTGCTCGGATTGCACTTCTTCAATCCCGTGCCGGCGATGAAGCTCATCGAGATCGTGCGCGGCGAGGAGACGGGGGACGCGCAGGTCGAGCGGGCCCGCGCGTTCGCGACCATGCTGGGGAAGACGCCGATCGTGGTGCGCGACACTCCGGGCTTCGCCTCGAGCCGGCTGGGCGTGGTGCTGGGCCTCGAGGCGATCAGGATGCTCGAGCAGGGAGTGGCGAGCGCGGAGGATCTGGATCGCGCGATGGAGCTGGGCTACAACCATCCCATGGGGCCGCTCCGCCTCACGGATCTGGTGGGGCTCGATGTGCGCCTGGCCATAGCGGATCACCTGTACGCGTCGCTTGGTGGCGAGGGCTACCGGGCACCGCGGCTCCTGCGCGAGAAAGTCGAGCGCGGAGAGCTTGGCAGGAAGAGCGGGCGTGGGTTCTACACGTGGGAGGGAGATGGATGATGGAAGAGAAGCTGGTGCGGTACGAAACGACCGGGCGAGTGGCGATCATCACGATAGACAGGCCGGAGAAGCGCAACGCGCTCGACGGCCGGGTTCGCTGCGCTTTCCTCGGCGCCGTGGACGCCGCGCGGAGAGACGAGAACGTGCGCTGCGTGGTAGTGACGGGTGCGGGAGACAAGGCGTTCGTGGCGGGCGCGGACATCGGCGAATTCGAGGGGCGTTCGCCGGTGGATCAATGGAGAGTGATGAAGTCGCCCACCATCTTCGATGCCGTCGAGCGGTTGCCGAAGCCCGTGATAGCGGCCGTCAACGGCTACTGCCTCGGCGGAGGGATGGAGCTCGCGCTCGCGTGCGACATCCGCATCGCGTCGTCGGAGGCGAAGTTCGGTCAGCCGGAGGTGAACCTCGGGATCATCCCTGGCGGCGGTGGAACGCAGCGTCTGCCGCGCATCGTGGGACTCGGTGCCGCGCTGCGGCTGATACTCGGCGGTGAGATCGTCGCGGCAGGGGAGGCTCTCCGCCTGCGCCTCGTGGAAGAAGTGGTGGAGCCCGTTCGCCTGATGGAGCGCGCCATCTCGCTGGCGGAGAGCATCGCATCGAAGAGTCCCGTGGCATTGGCGGCGGCAAAGGAGGCCACTCGAGCGGCGCTCGGCCTTCCTTTGGCGGATGGGCTCGAGCTCGAGACGGCGCTCTTCCAGCTCTGCTTCTCGAGCGAGGACAGGGTGGAGGGAGTGCGCGCCTTCCTGGAGAAGCGCGCCGCGGAGTTCACGGGCCGGTGAGCGCCGACGCCGATACGCCTTCGAGCGACGCCGGCGCTCGGACGGCCACCGCATCCACGGAGGGTCGCGGTGCGGGTGGCGATGAGAGTCCGATGCGCATCACCGACTTTCACATCCACATCCAGCCGTGGCGCTCGATGAAGCCGAAGGTGATGGAAGTGATGCGCCGCGGAAAGGAGGAGCACTTCGACTTTCTCCTCTCGGTAATGGATGATCCCCGGATCCTGCTCGGCATGATGGATGAGCAGGGGATCGATCGGGTGGGGATGGTGAACTACCCGAGCCCGAACATCATGGGCTTCGGAGACGACACCAACGACTTCGCCGCGCGCTATGCGCAGGCGGCGCCGGATCGCCTCCTTCCCTACGGCGGCGTGGACCCCGTGACCACGCGCGATGCGGTTGGGTCGGTGAAGCGGCTGGTGGAGCTGGGGATCCGCGTGCTGAAATTGCATCCGCCGCACCAGGCCTTCGCGGCCAACGACTATACCAGCGGGCTGGAGACGCTGGGGCAGATCTACCGCACCTGCGAGGATCTCGGCATGCCGGTGCTGGTGCATACCGGAACCAGCATCTTCCCCGGCGCGCGAAGCAAGTATGGCAATCCCATGGAACTGGACGACGTAGCGATCGACTTTCCCGATCTCCGACTCATCATGGCGCACGGCGGCCGGCCGCTGTACATGGAGGAGGCATTCTTCGTACTCCGTCGACATCGCCAGGTGTGGCTCGACCTCTCGGGGATTCCGCCGAGGAACCTTCTCACGTACTTCCCGAGGATCGAGGAGCTCGAGCGGCAACTGCTGTGGGGCACGGACTGGCCCAGCCCCGGCGTGACGAGCATGCGCCGCAACGTCGACCAGTTTCTGGACCTTCCCCTTCCCGACCGCGTCAAGCGGGCGGCGCTCGAGACCAACCCCGACCGGCTGCTCCCGCGCGGTTGAACAGTTGCGTCACACACTGCATGATTACAGGCGCACGACACTTCCTGGGTCTGCAGACATCACGGCTTCACTCATCACGCGGACCCGGCGTCCGCACCCTCCCCCGCACACTACGCCATGACACCATTCCATCCGAGGACGGCAAGGTACGCCCTGCGCGTAGCCGCGATCTCGCTCGCCATGGGAGCTGCCGGTTGCGCGTCCAGGCAGTCAGCGACGCAGACACCGACACCGCAGCGAGCTACCGCCGACAGCGTTCGAGCGATGCCGGGACCGGGCTCGCTCTCCACGCCCAACGCGGATCCCTTTCCCAGCACCTACCAGCCGTTCGCATCGCGGCCGACGCTGATCAGGAACGTCACGATCTTCACCGCCGCGGGGCCCCGCATCGAGAACGGCGCGCTCTTCATGCGCGACGGCAAGATCGTGGCGGTCGCGAAGAGCGCCGACGATCCCGCGATCACGAATGCGACCGCCGGCAGCAATCCGCTGGTAGTCGACGGACAGGGGAAGTACGTCACGCCGGGCGTGATCGACGTTCACTCGCACATGGGCGTGTACCCGGCGCCCGGAGTCGAGTCGAACAGCGACGGCAACGAGGCCACCAGCCCCGCCACCCCCGAGGTATGGGCGGAGCATTCCGTGTGGCCGCAGGATCCACAGTTCCCGCGCGGACTGGCCGGCGGCGTCACGACGATGCAGATCCTCCCCGGCTCGGCGAATCTCTTCGGCGGGCGCGGCGTGACGATCAAGCTGGTGCCATCGCGCACGGTCCAGGGGATGAAGTTCCCCGGTGCCAAGTACGGCCTCAAGATGGCGTGCGGAGAGAATCCGAAGCGCGTGTACGGCAACCGCGGCGGCCCATCCACGCGCATGGGCAACGTGGCGGGCTACCGCGAGCAGTGGATCAAGGCGGAGGAGTACCGGCGGAAGTGGGACAAATGGAACAAGGATCGTGAGGGCCCTCCGCCCAGCCGCGATCTCGCCATGGAGACGCTCGCCGAGGTGCTGCGCGGCAACATCCTGGTGCACAACCACTGCTATCGCGCCGATGAGATGGCGCAGATGATCGACATCGCCCACGAGTTCGGCTACAAGATCCGCGCTTTCCACCACGGAGTGGAGGCGTACAAGATCGCCGACATACTCGCGAAGGAAGGGATCGGAGCGGCGGTCTGGGCCGACTGGGGCGCCTTCAAGATGGAAGCGCTCGATGCGGTGCGCCCCAACCTCGCCATGCTCGACAAGGCGGGCGCGAAGGCCATGATCCACTCGGACGATGCGTCGGGCGACCAGCGCCTCAACCAGGAAGTGGCCAAGGCGATGGCGGCAGGTCGTGCCGCGGGCATCGACATCTCCGAGGAGGAGGCCGTGAAGTGGATGACCATCAATCCCGCGTGGGCGCTCGGTCTCGACGACCGGATCGGCTCGCTCGAGCCGGGAAAGAACGCCGATGTGGTGCTCTGGTCGGGAGATCCTTTCAGCGTCTACACGCACACCGAGAAGGTCTGGGTGGACGGCGCGCTTCTCTATGATCGAAGCGACCCGTCCGAGCAGTGGCGAACCGACTTCGAACTTGGCTTCGTACCGGAGCAGACGACTGGAGGCAGCAAGTGAGAACCTCGACGATACGCGCCGGAATGGCGCGCCGCGCGCAGCGCGGATGGCGGTGCGCCGCGCGGTGCGCGACACTCGCCGCCCTGACCTGCGCAGTCTCTTTGTTTGCCGCCTCGGCACTCGTCGCGCAGACCGTAGCCATCACCGGCGGCAAGGTCTACCCCGTGAGCGGGCCGCCGATAGAGAACGGCACTGTACTCATCCGCGATGGCACGATCGCCGCGGTCGGGAGCAACGTCAGCATTCCACAGGGTGCTCAGCGGGTCGACGCCAGCGGCAAGTGGGTCACGCCGGGCCTCGTGAACTCGGCCACGTCGCTCGGGCTCGTGGAGGTCGGCTTCGGTGGCGACGCGAACGACAGCCGCGCGCGCGCGGAGGACCACATCGCGGCGGCGTTCCAGGCGTGGGAGGGAATCAACCCGCACTCGGTGTACATCCGGCCCGCCAGCGAAGATGGGATCACCAGCGTGGTGTCCCTCCCCTCCGGCGGCCTGATAGCCGGACAGGCGGCGCTCATCGATCTGCTCACGGGCTCCACCCAGTCGGGGATGCTCGTGAAGGCGCCGGTGGCGATGTTCGGCCAGCTCGGGAACAACCAGGCCGCCGGTGCCGGAGCGCGTGCCGAGACGGTGGGCAAGCTTCGTCAGCTTCTGGACGACACGAAGTTCTACGCCGCACGCAAGTCCGACTTTGCGCGCGGCCAGTCGCGCCCGTTGATCGCCGATCGCGCCGACCTGGAGGCGATGATACCGGTGGTCCAGGGCCGGCTTCCGCTGATGATCACGGCGCACCGCTCCAGCGACATCCGCACGGCGCTGGACATCGCGCGGGAGTACGGCATCCGGATCATCATCAGCGGCGGCACCGAGGCCTGGATGCTCGCCGACGCTCTCGCGGCCGCGAAGGTGCCGGTTCTCACCGGAGCGATGAACAACATCCCGAGCTCGTTCGCCGAGCTGGGGGCGCGGCAGGACAACGCCGCGATCCTGCGCAAGGCGGGAGTGACGGTGGCGCTGATCGGCAACGCGGGCGGCGATGAAGAGCTCTTCAACGTCCGCAACATCCGCTACGAGGCCGGCAACGCGGTGACGTACGGTATGAGCTGGGACGATGCGTTGCGTGCCATCACGCTCGCTCCGGCGCAGATCTTCGGCGTGGCCGACAAGGTCGGTTCGCTGCGGCCGGGGAGCGAGGCTAACGTCGTGGTCTGGGATGGCGATCCGTTCGAGTTCGCGACCCGCGCGACGCAGGTCTACATTCGCGGCCAGCTCCAGACGGGCCCGTCGCGGCAGGATCTGCTGGTGCAGCGCTATCTGACTCTGCCACCGCGGTAGATCACCGAATCGGGTCCCTGATGTAGCAGAGGGGCGCCGCCGATGGCAGCGCCCCTCTGCTACATCAGGGACCCGATTATCAGGGACCCGATTCGGCAGTCGACCCCGCCTTTCTATCCGCTTCGGCCTCGTGGGCGGCTATGGTGCTCGCCAGGCGGGAGTAGGTGTCGGCGTCCAGCTCGGTGCCTTTCTGACGGGCGTGGTAGACGGCGTAGCCCAGAGCCTGGGCGGCTTTGTCGGCGAGCTGGCGGGCGCGGAAGGCGTCCAGGCGGTCGCGACCGTCGTCGATCGCCTCCTGGGCCGCCTGGCCGGCGCGATCCAGCTCCTGCTTGAGCTTGTTCCAGATAGGCATGTGTTGGCCGGTTCAGGTGGACTCGACAGCGCACGGGCCGCCGCGCTCGTACCAGGCGCCCGCAGGTCAGCTACAATCATACCTACGCGGTCGCGGCCGGGCTGTTTCGGCGGCGGGGCCGGGATCTCGCGGCCGCGGATGCACGAGCGCCCCCGCCGAGGGGCGGGGGCGCTCGTAAATCGGGAGCTATGCTTCCCGTGATCAGGCCGCCGAGACGGGCTCCTCGACCGCCAGCGGATACACACTGATGCGGTAGCGGCGGCGATCCTTGTGCTCGAACTTCACCACGCCATCGATGAGCGAGTAGATGGTGAAGTCGCGGCCGAGGCCGACGTTGCGGCCGGGGTGGAACTTGGTGCCGCACTGGCGAACGAGGATGTTGCCGGCGCGAACCTGCTCGCCGCCGAACTTCTTGACGCCGCGGTACTGCGGATTGCTGTCACGCCCGTTGCGGCTGGAGCCAACGCCTTTCTTGTGAGCCATTTTCTACTCTCAGCCGAGGGAGATGTCGTTGATCCGGACTTCGGTGAAGGGCTGCCGGTGCCCCTGCTTGCGGGCGTAGTTCTTCCGGCGCTTGAACTTGAAGACGATGATCTTGTCGCCCCTGCCGTGCCGAACGATCTCGCCGCTGACTTTCGCCCCCGAGACGAGCGGAGCTCCGGTGTGCACATTGGTGCCGTCGGAGCCGAGCAGCACTTCGTCGAACGTGATGTTGGCGCCGACCTCTCCCTCTATGGTCGGAACGCGAAGGGTCTTCCCGGGCTCCGCGCGGAACTGCATTCCGCCGGTGCGAATTATGGCGTAAGTCATTGGTGAGTGCGGATGGGTAACTGGTACAAGCCTAATAACTTAGGGGCGAGGCAGGGGAAAGTCAACCGGCGGGAGAGCAGGAAGCAGAGAGCAGGAAGCAGGGATTGCATACGCGCGTCGTCCCCGCGAAAGCGGGGACCCGAGTTTGGCCGAGTAACATGGATGCCAGCTTGCGCGGGCATGCCGCGGCCTGGTGTACCGTCTCTGCTCCCTGCTCCCGCCGTCCGGATCTGGTATCACGCCACCGCGTACTGCCGCGTCACGTCGCGCTCGGCGCCTTTCACCACCAGCTTGAAGTCGTCGGGTTTGAGGCGCGGATCGTCGCGGAATTCCAGAGAGAAGCCGAGCGACTTCTCGAGCTTTCGTACCAGATCGCGCTCGTGCTCCAGCACGTACATCGCCACGTCGGGGTGCAGCTTCACGATCAGGCTGTCCTTCTTCCCCTCGACCGCTATGCGCTTCATGGCCCGCTCGATTCGGCGTACGGTCGTCTCGGGCGTGAAGAGGCGTCCCGTGCCGCCGCACATCGGGCAGGGCTCGGTCATGTTCTGGTAGTGGCTGGGGCGCACCCGCTGGCGCGTCATCTCGACCAGGCCGAGCTCGCTGAGGGCGAACGCCTTCGTGCGCGCGCGGTCGCGCGCCAGATGCGTGCGCAGCTCCTGCACCACTTTGTCGCGGTTCTGGCGGCTCTCCATGTCGATGAAATCGCACACGATGATCCCGCCGATGTCCCGCAGGCGCATCTGCCGCGCCACTTCGCGCGCGGCCTCGTTGTTGATGCGGAAGATGGTCTTCTCGGGATCCTTCTTGCCCGTGTAGCGGCCGGAGTTCACGTCGATCGAGACGAGCGCCTCGGTCTGCTCGATGATCAGATACCCGCCGGATGGCAGATCGCAGCGGCGCTTGAACAGGTCGCGGATCTCCGCCTCGATCTCGAACTTGTCGAAGAGCGGCGTGGATTCCTCGTACAGCTTCACGCGCTCCAGCAGCTCGGGCGCGATCCCCTCCAGGTACTCGACTATCTCGTTGTAGACCTGCTTGGAGTCCACCGTGAGGGAGTCGACCTTGGTACTGAAGAGGTCGCGCGTGAGGCCGCGCGTGAGACTGGTCTCGCGGTGTACCAGCGCGGGGGCGCGGAGAAAGCGCGTCTTCCGTTTCATCCGCTTCCACTGAGCGCTCAGCGTGCTGAGCTCGCGCTTGAACGTCTCCTGCGTGACGTCCTCACCCACGGTCCGCACGATCACCCCGCCGGAGTTCTCGGGGAGGACCGCCTTGACCTGCTCGCGCAGGCGCGCGCGCTCGGAGCGGTCGCCGATCTTGCGACTCACTCCCACGCGCGAGGCGAACGGCATGTAGACCAGAAAGCGCCCGGCCAGCGATATCTGCGCCGTGACGCGCGGGCCCTTCGTGGAGATCGGCTCCTTGGACACCTGGACGATGATGTCCTGCCCTCGCTTAACCAGCTCCTGAATCGGCGGCGCCTTCGCACGTCGACCGCGGCGGCCGCCGTTCTCCGCCTCATCTTCCTCGCCCTCCTCCTCTTCGTCATCGTCCTCGTCGGATTCATCCCCGAACACGAGGTCGCTGGCGTGGAGGAACGCGCTCTTCTCCGTTCCGATGTCGACGAACGCCGCCTGGATGCCTGGGAGAACCGCTTCCACTTTCCCCAGATACACATCCCCGACCGTGCGGCGGTTGTCGGGGCGGTCGAGCATCAGTTCTACCAGTTGGTCATCTTCCAGGATGGCCACGCGAGTCTCCCGCTGACTCGCGTTGATGAGAATTTCTCTTTTCATGCACGCTGTTGCCCCTGGTGCGTTCCGGCGACTCGGAGGCGCGGCGTGGGCAAGATGGCAGAGGTGTGTGGTCGCGCGCCGTGGGCGGAGGCGAAAGGGCGAGCCGCGCCGTTGGTATTCCAGCCGGACCGCATCTCGGCGTCCACGCTGGCCCCCCCTCGAACGCCACGGGCCACAGCGCGCCGGCGAGCATCGCCGCCAGCACACGGAACTCGTGGTCGAGAGTCGAAAGGGTCAGCATGCGATGGGATGCGGGCGTATGTCGTTGCGCGCGTGAGACGCACGACCGTCCGAACAGGGCCGGTACGTGGGCCTCCGGGTATCGAACGCGTGTCGCGGAGCGCGAGTCGCCGCGCGCCGAACACGCCAGTCAGTCAATCCAGTCTTTGGGCCGAACGGGCGCCGGGGAGCCGCGATGCCGACGAGGCAGCGCAAGCGCACACGCGCCGAGGACCATACTGTAAAGATATGTGCGCCCGGAAGCTTTCCGCAACGACGAATGCGGCGGCGTCTCAGCTCTCGAGCGTGCCCAACAGATGCCTCGCTATGACGATCCGCTGGATCTCCGAGGTACCTTCGCCGATCTCGCAGATCTTGGCGTCCCGCATCATCCGCTCTACCGGGTACTCCTTGGTGTACCCATAGCCTCCGTGGATCTGAACCGCCTTGATCGTCGCGCGCATGGCGAGCTCCGAGCAGAAGAGCTTCGCCATCGCGGCCTCGCGACCGTAGGGCCGTCCGTTCTGCGCCAGCCATGCGGCGTGGTACACCAGGTGTCTCCCGGCCTCGATCTCGGTCGCCATGTCGCTGAGCTGGAACTGGACGCCCTGGAAATCGGCGATCGGACGATTGAACTGCCGGCGCTGCGTGGAGTAGCGCAGCGCCTCCTCGAAGGCTCCCTCCGCGATCCCGAGCGAGAGAGCCCCGATGCCGATTCTCCCCGAGTCGAGCGTACGCATGAAGTTCACGAAGCCCTCCCCTTCCCGCCCCAGCAGGTTCTCCACCGGAACCTCGACATTCTCGAAGATGAGCTCGCGCGTATCCGATGCACGCCAGCCGAGCTTGTCCTCCTTCTTCCCGGCGGCGAAGCCGGGCATGGCCGGCAGCGAAGGTTCGTGCCCCACGCCCAGTTCGCGTACCTGCTCGAGGTCGGTGGTTTCCTTGGTGAGTATGAAGGAGCTGATCCCCCTGCTCCCTGCCGACGGGTCCGTCACCGCCGTCACGACGAAGATCTCGCCCACGCCTCCGTGGGTGATGAAGCGCTTGCTGCCGTTGAGCACGAAGTGCGAGCCGCGTCGCTCGGCGCGGCTCCGCGTGCCGCCGGCGTCGCTTCCCGCAGCCTCCTCGGTGAGGCCGAAGCCGCCGAGTACCTTGCCGCTCGCCAGGAACGGCACGTAGCGCTCGCGCTGCTCCGCGGACCCGAAGTTCACGATCGGCGAGGTGCCGAGAGTGGTATGGGCGGATATGGTGATGGCGTGCGACGCATCCACTTTCGCCATCTCGTGGATGGTGATCAGGTAGCTGATCAGGTCCATCCCGGCCCCGCCCAGCTCCTCCGGCCAGGGGACTCCGAGGAGTCCGAGCTCCCCCATCTTCTTCACGTTTTCCCAGGGGAACGTCGCTTCGGCATCGAGGCGAGCGGCCACCGGCGCGACTTCGGTCCGGGCGAAATCGCCGACCATCTCGCGAACCGCGTGGTGCTGCTCGGTGAAATAGGGGAGGTCGCTCATGGATGAGTTTCACACGCGCGGGATGAGGTGAGCCTGCTGACGTAAGATATCGGGCGAGCGGGTCGGGCGGCGCCGCCGCGTTTCATGCGCCACCGTCGACATCGACGCCGCGCATGGCGGCCAGGAAGAGCTCGCCGTACTTCTCGAGCTTTGCCGGCCCTACGCCGTGCACGGCGGCCAGCGCCGCGAGCGAGCCGGGTTTGCGCGCGGCCATCTCCACGAGCGTTCGGTCGGGAAATATGCAATACGCCGGGAGCTTCTCGCGGCGCGCGATCGAAGTGCGCAGTGTCCTCAGCGCGCCCACGAGCACCGGATCCACCGCCGCGGGATCGACCTCGTCCGAGAGCGCAGTGCTCGCCGACGCCGCGCCATTGCCATTCCCGCCTCCGCCACGCGCCGCCTGCGCGCCGCCGCTGCGCGGCGACGTGCCACCGCCCGGCGTGCGTGCCCGGCGCGCGGGCCGTCCGGAGCGTCTCACCTCGGAGCGCGGCCGTTTCGGCGACCCCTCTTCGGGCTCGGCGCGCGTGCCTTCGACGGTGAGCTGCGTGCCGAGGCACACGTCGCACCCATCGCACGTACGCATGGCCGCAGGATCTCCAAAGTACCTTAGCAGGAACCCCCTACGGCAGCTTGTGGCATAGGCATAGCGCTGCACGTAGTCGAGCTTGTTCATGTCGGCCCGGCGGTGCCGGTCGAGCGAATCCCAGTCGATATCGAAGCGCGAGAGCGGCGCGCCGGGGTCGCGCAGGCGGATGCCGCCACCCGTGCGCTCCCAGACCACGAACTGCTGCGATTGGAGCCACTCGAGCAGCGAGCTCACGCCGAGCGCTCCGCCGAAACCGGGAGGGAGCCCATCAGGGTCGATCGCCGCACCGGTCTGAAGGCGACTGCCGGCCGCCCGCCAGAGCGACCGTAGAAGGTCGCGCTCCGCCTCCCTTCCCTCGCCCAGCTCGCGCTTGATCCGATCGGGCGAGGCCAGCAGGCGCACCCAGAGACGGCTGGAAGTGGCGGACTCCTTGATGATCGCCTGCCCCTGCGCGAGCACCCTGAGCGCCGATTCGGCCTCCCGTTCCTTGATGGATCCGCGAGTGATCGATGCCACGTCGGCGGCCGATACGCCGGCGAGCCCGGTGCCATCGGCAGCGCGGCGCAATTCCGCGTAGACCGCCTCGACGGTGTCGCGCTCCGGGTACGCGCTCTTGATGAAGAACTCGTGCGTGAAGCGATCGCGAAACGCGTGCAGGAGGACGCACTCCGATTGCAGGCCATCGCGTCCAGCGCGCCCGGCCTCCTGGTAATATGCCTCGAGCGTGCCGGGCATGGCGTGGTGCACCACGAGGCGCACGTTCGGCTTGTCGATACCCATTCCGAAGGCGTTGGTCGCGACGATCACACGCGCCTCCTCGCGCATGAATGCTTCCTGCACCTCGCGGCGGTGCGCATCGTCGAGCCCCGCATGATACCCCACGGCGCGGACCTTTCGGCGGCCGAGCATCTGCGTGATGCGCTCCACCGCCCGGCGCGTGGAAGCGTACACCACGGCGAGTCCCTGGGAATCGTGGAGCGCCTGCGTGAGCGCGAGGTCCTTGTCGTTCTCGGTGCGCGTACGCACCACCGAGTAGCGCAGGTTGCGACGGTCGAACCCCGTTATGACGGTTTCCGGCTCGGCCAGGGCGAGCTGTCGGACGATGTCGCGGCGCACCTCGGAGGTCGCCGTGGCCGTGAGCGCGATGGTGGGCGGAGTGCCGAGCTGCTGGCGTACTCTGTGGATGCGCAGATACGACGGACGGAAGTCGTGTCCCCATTCGCTGATGCAGTGCGCTTCGTCCACCGCCAGGAGAGACACTCCCATGGCTCTGAGTCGCTCGGCGGCGCTCCCCACGTCGAAGCGCTCCGGCGCCAGGTAGACGAGCTTGAACTCGCCGCGCGCGGCGCGCGCGAAGCGGTCGGCCACCTCGTTGGCCGTGAGAGTGGAGTTGATGAAGGTGGCCGGCAGTCCGCGCGCCTCGAGGGCATCTACCTGATCTTTCATCAGGGAAATGAGCGGCGAGATCACCACGGTGAGCCCCGGGAGCATCAGCGCCGGTACCTGGTAGCAGATCGACTTCCCGCCGCCCGTGGGGAGGATCACCAGTGTATCGCGGCTGCCCAACACCGCGCCCACGGCGCGCTCCTGGCCTGGCCTGAACGCGTCGTAGCCGAAGCTCTCGCGCAGTACGCGCCGCGCGTCGTCGAGAGACGGCTCTCTGCTCATCCTCTCAACCTAGCGGCGGAGCGCGTCCGATGCCGCATCGCCCGCGTGCCGCCGCGGTGCGCTACACCGCACGCGCGAAATGGCCCCTGGTGAAGCGCGAACCGAGTGCGGTGCGGATGGCATTCAGGTCCGGATCGGTGCCGTTCGCGAGCGAATCGAGGGCGCGGCGATACCCCGCGACCACCGCCGCCACGGGATCGTCCGGCATGTTGAAGATCAGGCGCGCGCCGCGCAGGCCCGCGCGCCAGAGACGTGGGAGAAACTCGGAGCCGTCTATGGGCCGCGAGTGCAGCAGGCGGTTGCGGCAGGCGGAATCAGTGGCGACCGGAAAGGTGTAGCCCGCCGGATCGGTGAGCTCCACGTTGGGGTGCTTCTTGACGCAGAGATCGCGACAGGTGGTGGGTACGCGGTCGAACGCCGCCGAGAGCACGCAGTGCTCGATGGTCATCCCCTCCGGCCGCCCGTGTACTACAACGTCGAAGCCGGTGCCGCCCCACGGCGCCGACACGGCGACCATCTCTTCCACGGTGAGCTCCACCGAGAGCACTATGCGCCTGGCGCCGAGCCGGAAGTACTCCGCCGCGGTGTGCTGGTTGAAGCAGTTCACCGAATAGTCGGCCACCACGTCTCGTCCAGCTCCCGCCCCTTCCCCCTTCCCATCCCGCTCGCCCGCTCCGCCCAGCTCCGCGACGAGACCCAGATGGCCGCTCAGCAGCGGGAGGCCGAGGCCGAGCCACTTGTCGAGCGCGCGGCGCTCCTCGGGCCGCACTATGGACGGCGTGCGGATGCGCAACGGGATACCGCGCGGCGCGAGCTGCTCGTGCAGGGCGCGCACTCGCGCGAGGGGCGGTACCGGATGCCGAAGGAACGGATCGAAGCTGATCTCGGTGGCGCCGGCATCGGCCGCGGCGAGCGCCTGCTCGACTCGGTGCACGTCCGCGGCGAGACGAAATGTCGCGGCCCCTTCGGGAGCCGCCGCGTCTTCGTTGCGCGGCGCCGCTACTTCGCCGACGGAGTTGGATCCCGCTTCGGTTTCCTGATTTGCGCGTGACGCGGCCATCGTATTCACTGGATCGATGTGCGAGGGCGAACCACGAGCCCGCCCCTGATGACCCTGGAAGGGTGGCGCAGCGCCGCGATGTCCGCCGATGGGTCGGCCGGGTACACGACGATGTCCGCCACCTTGCCTGGCGCGATCGATCCAAAATCATCCTCCACTCCGATCGCCGCCGCGCCAACCGACGTCGCCGACGCGATCGCCTCCAGAGGAGTGAAACCGACATCGTCGACGAGCGCCTCGATCTCGTCGTAGAGCAGGAACGTGTCCGTGCCCGTCACGACGGGAATCCCCATGTCGTGCGCCAGGCGCGTCAGATTCACGGCCCACGTTCGCGCCTCGTCGTCGAGCAAGGTCATGATGGTGAGCGTCGGATCCAGGATCACGCCGCGGGCACGCATCGTATCGAGCACGGCCACGATGGCGGGATCGTCGTACGCGACGGTGGCGTATGGGGCCGGTGGACCGAAGATGTTCCAGGGGTGCCCGCCGTTGTACGTGGGCGGCATCTTCTCCGGTACCTCCCACACGAAGAAGGCCGCGTGCGAGATCACGTCGACTCCGCTCGCAACGACTTCCGACGGCTTCGTGGGAAAGACCACCGCATGGCTCCAGTACTTCAGACCGGCGGCATGCGCGGCCTTCGCGATCGCCCGTACCTGCGCCGGGGCCAGGTCCGAGACGGTCTTGATCCCGGTGACGCCGCGGTCGCGCGCCGCCCGCGCCCGCGCGTCCAGATCCATGCCGTCGGTCACGCCGAGGAGCCACGGTGTGTCGCCGATCATGGCGTAGCGGTCGGCGATGCGCGGATCGCTCATCAACGTCGGGCCATTCCAGAAGGCCGACCAGTACACGCGCGGAAAGCTGGTGGAGTCGGCCTTCGCGGCGGAGTCGGCGAAGTGGGGGCGGAACGCCATCATCTCCCGCACGGAGGTGATCCCCATGGTCAGCATGCTGTCGAGCGATGCGCGGAGCTCGCCCATCTCCGCCGGGAGATGAACGTGCGCATCGATCAGCCCGGGCGTCACGTACGAGCCGGCGACGTCCAGCGTCGCCGAATCGCCGGCTTCGCTGGGCCGGATCGCGGTGATCCGTCCGTCGGTGATCTCGATGGTCTCGTGCGGCTTCGGGGGGGACCCCAGTCCGTCGATGACCGTGACGTCGACCAGCACCACGTCGGGTTCGCTCGCGGCGTGCGAATCGGCTCCGGCGCAGCCGGCGACCAGCGCGAGGGCGAAAGGGGTCAGTCGGATGAATGTCTTCACTCTTCCCTCCCGTACGGGGAACTCATCCTGCCTCGTCACTCGACGCCTTCCTCTCCAGCCGACGACTAGCGAATACCGCCCTCCGCCTTCGGTCAGCGGGCGGATGCGCCGATCCCCGCGATGCTCGAAATGGACGCCCGCACGCGCTCTTCGCGCTCGGCGTGCGCCGCCACCAGCGCCCAGTCGCGGCGCGAAGCGAGCTCGGCGACGGCGCGCTGGCGCATGTCGTTCAACTCGCTCACCGGTATGAAGAGACCGTGCGCGAGCCCCGAGTCGTCCACGCCGCCGAGCGCGAAGGGAGTCTCCCCGAGCCGGCCGAGCTGCTCGCGCAGGAGCGTCTGGTCGATCGGCCGGCGTACCGCCGGTACGAGCTCGATCTCGCTGCGCACGTCCAGCGTCTCGCCGCCGGCCGTGAAGAGAAGCTTCAGCGGCGAGCCGGCGGAGCCGAACGCGCGAACGTCCACGCGGGCGCGCTGCCGCGGCGAGCGGTCCGACAGCGCGGCATAGCTCTCCCTCGCGCGGCGGGCGAGCGCGAGCTCGAACGTACGCACTACGCTCCACCCTTCCACCCGCCTCGGGATGGCGCCGGTGGCCGGCGTGATGGCCTGACGCACGCTTCCCTTCGCGTGCCGCAGCGTGCGCGCCGCCTGGATCGTGAAACCGAGCGCGGCTCCGTCGCGCACTCCGGCCGGCGGCTCGAGCGCGATCCCGTCGCCGGGATGCAGCGCTTCCGAGAGCCGCACGACGAGCGCGCCGCGTTCGCGGCCGATGACGGTGCCGAGTGGGATGCCGCGGTTGTCCGGCTGGTCGCGCGTCACGTAGTCGCGCCCGGCGCGCCCGCCGTACATCCCGCCGGTGAAGCCGCGGCTGTAGATCTGCACCAGCTCGCGAGGCGGTTCGGGGTCGGGCACCGCCGGCTCCCCGGCCCGCACGCGATCGAGGAATCCGCGATAGCTGCGCGTGACGGTCGCGACATAGTCGGGCTTCTTCTTCCGCCCCTCGATCTTGAGGGTGTGCACTCCGACCGCGGCGAGCTCGGCGAGGTGATCGTACGCCGCGAGGTCGCGCGCCGAGATCAGGTAGCCGCGGTCGAGCGCGTCGCCGCTATCGCTGTCCGAGAGCGTGTAGTCTTTGCGGCACGACTGTGCGCAGGAGCCGCGATTGGCGCTGCGCTCGGAGATCATCCCCGACATGTAGCACTGGCCCGAATACGAGATGCACAGCGCGCCGTGGATGAAGCTCTCGAGCTCGAGGTCGGGGACGGCGGTGCGGATGGCGCGGATGTCTTCGAGCGTGTTCTCGCGCGCGAGCACCACGCGGTGCAGACCGAGTTCCCGCATCAACGCCGCGCCGCTTTCGTCGTGCACGGTCATCTGGGTCGAGCCGTGCAGCTCGAAGCCGGGATATGCCTTCCGTATGAGCCCCACGAGGCCGATGTCCTGCACGATGGCCGCGTCGACGCCACGGTCGATGCATTCGCCCAGGAGCAGCAGCGCGTCGGCCAGCTCGCCCGGCTTGACCAGGGTGTTGAGCGTGAGGTACACGCGACTGCCCCGCTCGCGCGCCAGGTGGCACGCCTCGGCGAGCTCTTCGAGGGAGAGGTGGGCGCCCTCGTCGCGCGCGTTGAAACGTTCGGCGCCGAGGTAGATCGCGTCCGCACCGTTCGCGAGCGCCGCGCGCGCGGCGTCGAGCGAGCCGGCCGGTGCGAGAAGCTCGGGAACGGTGGGAAGGGGCATGGTGTGCCCAAAGCTAACGGTGCCGGGGTCGCCGGTGAACCTCGCTCCGTTGCCGGCGGCAAGGTGGCTCGTCCGGGCTATAGAGAGTGAACGCGACGCCGGCACCCGAAGGCGCGGCCGGCGCGCGCATGGTAGCCGGGGCCATGATCCTCCCCCGGCACGTCCCCGCCGCCCAGATTCAGCGATGTCACCATCCTCCCCAGCTCCCTGCACGCACGAGCGCCGTCCCGGGACGACCGTATGCCTCCGCTGCCGCCGCGAAGCCCGCATGGCACGCCGCCGGCGCACCCTGAGCAGGTCGCTCAAGGCGGGCGCGGTAATTCTCTCGCTGGCCCTGGTGGGCGTCGCCGCCACCAGCGCCGCCGGACTGCTGCAAGGCCGGCAACTTTTCGCGATGCGCGGGAGCGACGTCCAGACACCGCGCGCCGCGGACCCCGAGGCAGTCGCCGCCGCGGGCACTCTGGTCGACGACCACGTGGCGGCGCCGAGCGACTCCGCACCCGCCGTAGCCCAGGCGCTGGCGGCTTCGCCATCCCCGTTACCCTCCCCGGCGGAGCCGCCTCCCGCCAGCGCTCCGATCGTGAGCGAGGGACGCACGGATCTGGGTGACGGTCTCTTCGCTGTGCGCGATGGGAGGACCGTGACGGTGCACTTCGACGTTCCGCAGGCGCGAACACGCCGGCGCGACAAATTCGACCGGATCGTACGCACCACCCTCCCCAGGATCTACGGCTCCGTAGCCGAGTCGGCGCTCGACCACGTTCCAACCGGTCAGCTCGTGTCGGTGGGCACGCTCCCCGTCGATCTCGAGAAGACCGGGGTGCGCCTGGCACTCGGCGACAGCGCCTCGATCGAGCTCTGGCCGGAGCTGCGCGACGCGCACGGGGGGCCCCTCGTGGTGGGCTACCGCGCGGAAGTAGCCCGATACTAGCCGGAACAGCAGGGGAGATGTTAGAGAGGGGGGGGGGGGGGGGGGGGGGGAGAGGGGGCCCCGCCCCCCACCCCCAACCCCCCCCCCGCCCCCCGCCCCCACACAATTGAGC
>CAZTTY010000028.1:0-45669 GCA_964616815.1 uncultured Gemmatimonadaceae bacterium
GGGGAGGGGGGAGGGGGAGCTGTCGGGCGACGTGTGCCGTCGCCGTGACCATCAGACGAACTACCGAACGGCGGCCCATGCGGATGACCGTTCGCATCCGGAGGAGGACATGCAGAGACACGAGGGCGGATCGAGACTCGCGGGTTGCGGCACGGCGCTGATCACACCGTTCACGCCCGACGGTGAGCTGGATGAGGCCGCGCTGCGCGCGCTGGTCGATTGGCAGATCGAGGAGGGCGTGAATTTCCTCGTGCCCATCGGCTCGACGGGAGAGGCGGCCACGCTCTCGATCGAGGAACAGTGTCGCGTGGTGGAAGTGGTGGCCGAGCGCGTGGCTGGCAGGCTGCCGGTCGTGGCGGGCGCCGGGTCGAACGACACGCGCCGCGCGGTGCGGACATCGCGTCGCCTGCGCGACGCCGGAGCGACGCACCTGCTGCACGTGGCGCCCATGTACAGCCGCCCCCCTCGACGCGGGATCGTGCTGCACTTCCGGACGATCGCTGATTCCACCGACCTTCCGATCGTCGTCTACAACGTGCCGGGGCGTACCGCGTGCAACATCGCGGCCGAGACGGCGCTGGAGCTCGCGGAGATCCCGAACGTGATAGGGATCAAGGAGGCGTCCGGCGATCTCGCGCAGATCGCCGAGATCCTGCGCCATCGCCCCGGGAATTTCAGCGTACTCTCCGGCGACGACGCGCAGACACTCGCGGTGATGGAAGCGGGTGGCGACGGCGTGGTTTCCGTGATCTCGAACGCGACGCCGCGGGCGATGACCGAGCTCGTGGCGTGCTGTCTCGCCGGCGACTTCGCCGCGGCGCGCGCCATCCACGAGCGGCTGGAGCCGTGGATGCGCGCGGCCTTCGTGGAGTCGAATCCGATCCCCGTGAAGGCGGCGATGGCGCTGCTGGGACGCGCGCGGAACGTGCTTCGTCTCCCGCTGGTTCCGCTGGATGAGTGTCACACGGAGGTAGTGCGGGCGAGCCTGGTTGCGGCCGGGGCGTGAGCGCGAACGACGGGGGGTCAGGGACTTCATAGTACAGGTCCCTGACTGGAGGTCCCTGACCCCGTCGCTCGCGTCCGCCGGTCCCCCGGCGCGGAATCCACGCTTGCGCTTTCCGGCTCCGGGCGCTATGGTGGCGTACGGCTGCTTTGGTGCACCAACTAGTACTCCAAATGGCGTACAATACTCCACCGGAGCTCGATCGAGCTGCTCGCGGCCACTCGCAACCGGCGCCCGGTGCCACGCGACACCCAGATCCCGTGTCCGACATCCCCGACCTCCTCATCGTCAACGGACTCGACGCCTCCGACTTCAGCGCGCGCTTCATCGACCGCCTCGAAGCCGGCGGCGTCGGCGTCTGCCTCGTCAGCTCCAGCTCCGGTTGGACAGGCCTCTTCCAGTCGCTCGACTCCCCGCACCACAGGGTCCTCCTCGAGAACGCCCACCGCGTGGGACTCGCCCGCACTGTCGCCGACATCGAACGCCTCCGCGCCGCCGGACGCATCGCGATCGTCCTCGGCCTCCAGGTGCCCGACATGATCGAGGAGGACGCGGGTCGGCTGATCGGCCTCCACGCCATGGGCCTAAGAAGCTGCGGGCTCTCCTACAACACCGGCAACTACATCGGCTCCGGATGCGTGGAGCTCGAGCAGGGACCCCTCACTCGCTTCGGCGTCCGGGTCGTCGAAACGCTCCAGGAGCTGAAGGTGGTCGTCGACATAGCCGGGCATTGCAGCGAGGCCACCGGCTTCGATGCCCTGCGCCGCACGAAGGGCCCGGTCGTCTGTTCGCACACCACCGCCCGCGCGCTCCGCGACAACCCGCGCGGCACCAGCGACGCGATGCTCGATGCGATCGCGGACCGCGGCGGGGTGATCGGCATCGCCGCCTTCAGCTTCTTCCTCGTCCCGCGGGGACGCGGCACGGTGGACGACTACGTCCGCCACGTGGACTACGTGGCGCGCCGGGTCGGCGCCGACCACGTGGGGATCGGCCTCGACTTCATCCTCGATCGCGAGCGCACGGGGCCGATGTCGAACCAGGCGATGTTCCCGCCCGAAGCCTACCCCCAGACGTACGACGAGTGGGTCTACCCGGTGGGACTCTCGGACTTCACCGGCCTCCGCGGCGTGGCGACGCGTCTCCTCGAGCTCGGCCACTCCGAAGGCGATGTCAGGAAGATCATGGGCGGCAACTGGCTGAGAGTCTGGCGCGAGGTGTGGGGCGCATGACGAAACCGACCGATCCGCGCGATGACGCGAACGAGAGCGAGAGCGGGAAGATGGGCGGGCAGAGCGAGCGTACTATGAACCGCCGCGGCTTCATGTCGGCGCTCGGCGTGGGGGGCGCGGCGCTGGTGGCCGACCGCGTCGCCGCAGTGCCGGCGCCGGCCTCTCTCGCGACGGCGGAGAGCGCCCGGCCCGCGAACGCCACGATGACCACCGCGCCGATCACGGGCACGGTGATCGGTTGCATGACGCTGGACTTCCGGCGTGTCGACGCGGCCCGTGCCGCCATTCTCGAGGCACGGAAGGCGGGGATCGGCGCGCTCGTCGTGCCGGTCATCACCACCGAGCACGAGTGCGACGCGGCGACCGCGCTGCTCGCCTTTCGCCGCGCGGCGCGGGAGCTGCACGATCTCTGTACCATCGCGGGGGAGCCGGCGCCCGACTCCGACGGCGGCGACGCGAAGCGGGTGACCCTCGTCCCCCACGCGCACGGCCTGCAGTGGGCCGGCGGCCGCTTCGCGCGCGTTCCGGAGATGGCCGCATCCGGTCTGCGGCTCGCGAAGCTCTGCTCGGGGTGGCGCAATCTCGCCGCCGACGGCTGCTACGAGGCGAGCGACCTGGCGCTCACGAACTACGGACGCTCGGCGGTGGCCGCGCTCGAGGATGCGCGGCTGGTGATCGACCTCGCATGCACCGGCCGGCGTAGCAGCCTCGAGGCCATGCGCCTCGCCAGGCAGCCGGTGCTCTTCTCGCACGCCAACGCCGCCGCACTGCGGCCGCACCCGCTCAACCTCACCGACGAACAGATCGCCGCCTGCGCGGCCACCGGCGGAGTGGTCGGCGTGAGCGCGCTCCCGCTGCTCGTAGCCGATCGGCCGGCCGCCTCGCTGAAGGCTGACGATGTGATCGACCACATCGATCACATCGCGAAAGTCGCCGGGGTCGATCACGTCGCCCTCGGCCTCGACTTCGCGCGCCGCATCGAGCGCAGGTACGACAGCGACCCTCTGCCTCGAGAGGCGGGCCCGTATCCGGCCGGCCTCGCGCGGCTCGCCGACATCCCCGCGTTCGCTCGCCGGCTGGCCGCGCGCGGCTATGACCAGCGCGCCCGCGAGCGGATCCTCGGCGGAAATCTCGTCCGCGTCTTCCAGCGAGTATGGCGCGCCTGATGGCTGCCACCGGTTCCGGTATACGGCTCCCGCGCCTCCCCGCTTCATCCGCTCGGCCCCTCTGCTCACCCGTGTTTCGGTCAGCTATCACCCTCTCTCGCCCGACCCACGCTCTCGCCGGGCGGCAGTCCGAATCTTCTCCACAGCGAGGTCTCGACATGTGTGCTTCTCGATGCGCTCCGATCGGCTGGCTGGTAGCCGTTCGCGCCAGCGCGCGGCTACGCCTCTCGCTTCTCGCCACCATCGCGTTCCTCGTGCCGGCGCTCGCCGGGGCGCAGGCGGGTGACAGCACCGGCGTCGTCGCCGGGCGGGTGGTAGAAGCAGTGACCGCCGCTCCGATATCCGACGTGCAGGTGTTCATCGACGGAACCACTCTGGGCAGCGTGACCGGCGCCGACGGCGGCTTCCGCATCACCGGGATCACCTCCCCACGCGTGACGCTCTCCTTCAGAAAGCTCGGCTTCGCCCCGCAAACGCGCGAGGTGAACGCCGGCGACCAGTCCGTGATCATGACCCTGCGCGAGATGGCGGCGTTGATGGATCAGGTGGTCGTCACCGGTACACCCGGCGCCACGCAGACGCGCGCGATCGGAAACGTGGTGGCCACGGTGGACATGGAGAGCACTCTGGAGGTGTCCGCGCCGCAGAGCATCCAGAATCTGCTCTCCACGCAGGTGGCCGGCCTGGAAGTGGCGCGCGCGGGTGGTGCCGTCGGAGCCGGAGGCAATACGCGCATCCGCGGTGTCGGCAGCGTCACGCTCACCGGCCGGCCGCTCATCTACGTGGATGGCGTTCGAGTGGATGATACGGAGGCCACCACCAGCCCCGCCTTCAACCGCGGCGATGCGCCCTCGCGCATCAACGACTTCAGTCCCGAGGACATCGAGCGCATCGAGGTGATCAAGGGGCCCGCGGCCGCGACGCTGTACGGCACCGAGGCAGCCAACGGTGTGATCCAGATCATCACGAAGCGGGGACGCGGCGAGCCCTCCTTTTCGCTGAAAGTGGAGCAAGGGGCGAACTTCCTCGGCTCGCCGGAGAAGGTGTTCCCGGCCATCTGGGGAGTGATGCCCGGCACGAGCGACACCATCCAGTACAACCTCGTCGCCGAAGAGCAGAAAGCCGGACGCTCTCCCTTCAGCACGGGGCATCCGCAGGGATACGCCCTGAGCATGCAGGGGAGCGGCGAGTCGGTGCGCTACTACCTGTCCGGCGCCTTCGATCGCGACGAAGGGATCGTCGACTACAACTGGCAGAACAAACTGTCCGGACGCGCCAATGTCGGCTACTTCAAGAACGCCTGGGACATCAACGCGTCGCTCGGCACCATCCGCTCGAACACCCGCAGCCCGAACGTGGTCCAGCCCTTCACCACGCAGATCATCTGGGGCACGCTCGCCGGTGTGGGCGATCCGGATCTGCACGGCTGGCGGCGCAACCCGCCCGAGGACTACGAGAGTCTGGAAGGTTACGAGGTGATGCAGCGCACCACCGCCAGCGTGCAGGTGAAGCACTCGCCGCTGAGCTGGCTCACGCACCGCTTCACCACCGGCTTCGACGTGGGCGACATGCAGGGGAGCGCGCTGATCCCGCGCGATCCCGCCGGATCCAGCGGGCCGTGGGGCGGCTCGAGCCAGGGCTCCAAGAGCGTGAACTTCGAGCGCAAGATCGCCGTGACGGCCGACTACGCGGCCACGGCCACGCTGGAAGTCGCGTCGGAGCTGGAGTTCGCCACCTCGGTGGGAGCGCAGTACGCCTACAACCGCTTCGATGAGATGAGCTCCTCGGGTTCGGTCTTCCCCGCGCCCGGCGTCGAAACCGTGAGCTCGGCCGCCACGCGCGGCGGCGGCGAGGCCTTCGCCATCGACAAGGTGATGGGCCTCTACGTGCAGGAGCAGATCGGCTGGAAGAACCGCCGCTTCCTCACGATCGGGCTTCGCGGCGACGATCACAGCGCGTTCGGCTCGGACTACGATGTCGTGGTCTATCCCAAGGTGAGCGCATCGTGGGTGATCTCGGAGGAGCCATTCATGGGCTCCCTCGGTCCCGTCGACAACCTGCGCCTCAGAGCCGCGTGGGGGAGAGCGGGACAGCAGCCCAATACCTTCGCCGCGATGCGGCTCCTCACCCCCACCGTGGGACCCGGCGGTACGTCCACCCTCACCCTCGGCAACCTCGGCAACCCCGACCTCGCGCCCGAGGTGGGGAACGAGATCGAGCTCGGCTTCGACGCTTCGCTCTTCGACCAGCGGCTCGACCTCCAGTTCACCTACTACGACCAGACCACGCGCGACGCCATCGTGGCGCTCCCCGTACTTCCATCTTCCGGATACCCCGGCAGCCAGCTGCAGAACGCGGGGACCGTGACCAACAGCGGCGTAGAAGTCACCACCAACCTGCGCGTGATCGATGGCGACAGCTTCGGCTGGGATGTCGGCGCGCTCGTCTCGACCAACAGGAATCGCCTGGTGGACGACGGCGGCGTGGCGCCGAGCGGAACACGGCAGCTCAACGTGGAGGGCTACCCGCTCTTCGGCATCTTCGCCAAGAAAGTGGTGCACGCCGAGTTCGCGCCCGACGGATCACTGACCAACGTGCTCTGCGAGGGCGGCGACCCGATCGCCGGAGGCGGCGCGGCCGTTCCCTGTGACCAGGCGGGGACCGCGTACTGGGGGCCGGTCACGCCGACCTGGGAAGGTTCGCTCAACACCACCCTCCGCTTCGGACGCCTCTCGCTCTTCGGCCTGCTGAACTTCATGGGCGGACACTATCGCGTGGACGGCGATCTCTTCTACGCCCACACTTTCTACAAGAACACCGAGGCGGCGCTCAAGCGCACCGACCCGATCCTCGCGGCCTACATGGAGGAGGGGATCACGGGCGAGGGCCCCGGGATCATCAAGGCCGGCTTCGCACGCCTCCGCACGGTTTCGGCCAGCTACGAGCTCCCCAATAGCTGGGCGAGCCGGCTGCGTGCGTCGCGCGCCAGGATCATGCTCTCCGGAGACAATGTCGCCACTCCCTGGCTCGCACAGGAAGGCACCTTCGGCCGGCGGCAGATCGACCCGGAAGTACGTACGAACTCGTCCGAGACCAGCGCCTACAACCAGGAGCGCTGGCCCATCACTACGCGGATCACCGCGAGCCTGCGACTCACGTTCTGACATACGACGGGGGGGCGGGCGCGCGCGTGGTCTTCCGGGGACCGCTGCGGATGCCCGCCTCGACGCTCTCTTCACCAGACACTCCGAGTGTTGAACATGCCAAAACACAGATGGATGGGGCGCGCCACCGCCATGCTCCTCCTCGCCGCCACGGTGGCGCTGGGCGGCTGTAAGGGGATCCTCGATGTGCAGAACCCGCAGGACGTGGACGCCACGCTCTTCGACGATCCTTCGTCCGCCGAGCTCATACGCGTGAGCGCGATCGGCGACTTCCAGTGCGCCTTCGCCAACTATGCCCTGGTCTCGGCGATGTGGACCGGAGAGGTGGTGCGCGCGATCGACAACATCACCTACCAGCAGTGGTCGCAGCGGCAGATCGTGCCCCAGAACGGCACCCTCACCGGAAGCTGCTCGAGCATGTGGGGGACGTTCCGCGTGCTGCAGACGGCCCGCGTGCAGAGCGAGGAGGCGATGCGGCGCTACGCCGAGTGGAACCTCGACACGCGCGATGCGATGACGGCGCAGGTAGCCGCATACGCCGGGTACAGCACCCTTCTCCTCGCCGAGTCGTACTGCGAGCTGACATTCGACGGCGGGCCGCTGCAGACGCGCCAGCAGGCGCTGGAACGGGCGGAGGAGCGCTTCACCACGGCCATCGCCGCCGCCACCGCGGCGGGCGACGATGAGACGCTGAACCTCGCGCTGCTCGGCCGCGCGCGTACGCGGCTCGATCTCGGCAGAGGCGCCGAGGCGGTGGCCGACGCGGAGCTGATCCCGCGCGGCTTCGTGCTCTACTCGGAAGGCGGCGCATCGGGCGCCACGACCCGCTCCAACTGGTTCTGGCAGCTCATCAACAACTCGTCCAACATCACCGTGCCGGAAGAGTACCGCGAGCTCGATTTCGCTGGCGTGGCCGATCCGCGCGTGAGCGCGGAGTACTCGGGACATCAGTCCATCAACGGCGTGCCGGTGTGGAACCAGCTCAAGTATCCCTCCCGCATCAGCGACATCGCGATCGCCAAGTGGGAGGAGGCGCAGCTCATCATCGCCGAGGTGGAAGGGGGTCAGACCGCGGTGGACATCATCAACGATCTGCACGACGATGCCGGCCTCCCGCACTTCTCGAGCAGCGACCCGGAAGAGATCCTCGCGCAGGTGATCGAAGAGCGCCGCCGGGCGCTCTGGCTGGAAGGGAAGCGGCTCGGTGACATGTGGAGGCTGGAGGTACCCTTCCCGCAAGGCACCGACTACCAGGGTATGGAGATCAATCCGCAGACGTGCCTCCCGCTTCCGGCGGTGGAGCGTGTCGGCAACCCGAACATCGATTAACCGGAGCGAAGGGTATGAGGCAGAAATTCGGTATCATCCTCATCTGGCTGTCGGCGCTCGCGCTCGCCGTGCCGCACGCGGCGAGCGCGCAGGACGCGCGGTCGCTGCGCGGGGTCGACGACTACATCACGCGCGCCATGACGGCGTGGGACGTTCCCGCCATCTCCGTGGCGGTGGTACGCAACGACAGCGTCCTGCTCGTGAGGGGTTACGGGACGCTCGGCAAGGGGCGCGCGGAGCGCGTGGACGAGAACACCATCTTCGGCATCGGCTCGCTCACCAAGGCATTCACCTCCACGGCCGCGGCGATACTGGTGGGCGAGGGACGCCTCGGCTGGGATGACAAGGTCGTGGACCGCATCGACGGCTTCCGGCTCTACGAGCCGTACGCCACCACGCACGTCACCGTGCGCGACATACTGGCGCATCGCACCGGCCTGGCGCGCGGAGATCGCATGTGGTACGACAGGGCGCTCGATCGCGAGGAAGTCGTGCGGCGGGTGCGATATTCGCCGCCGGACTGGAGCTTCCGGGAGCACTACGTCTACTCCAACACCATGTACACCGCCGCGGGGCTCGTGGTGGGTGCGGCGGCCGGCGAGAGCTGGGACGACTTCGTGACCGAGCGGATCTTCCGTCCGCTCGGCATGAGCCGCAGCAACACCACCGTCCGCGCCCAGGCGGGCGATCCGAACGTGGTGGTGCCGTACACGTACGTGCGCGGGAAGTCGGTGGAGATCCCCGTGTGGAACCAGGACAACATCGGCCCGGCCGGGTCGATCAATTCCACGGCCACCGATCTCGCGCAGTGGCTCCGCTTCCAGCTCGGAGATGGGAGCTACGGCGGCCGGCGTCTGGCGAGTGCCAGGGCGTTCCGTGAAACGCACACTCCTCAGATCGTGCTCCCGGCGTCCAACGGGGTACCGAGCTTCACGTCCTACGCCATGGGCTGGAACGTGGGCGACTTCCGCGGCAATCGCATTCTGGCGCACAGCGGCGGCGGCCACGGCGTCGCATCGCGCATCGCCATGCTCCCCGACCGGCACATGGCGGTGGCCGTCCTCTCCAACAGCGATGGCGCCGGCCTCTCGACGGCGGTGGCGTATCGCGTGCTCGACCTGCTTCTGGGTGGGGAGCCCACGGATTGGAGCGGGAACATGCTCGCCTCGCGCGATGCGGCCATCGAACGTTCGGCGGCGCGCGAGCGCGATCTCGAGGCGAAGCGGGTGAAGGACGCGCCGCCCGCGCTGCCGCTGGACGCGTACGTGGGCGAGTACTTCGACCCCTATTACGGCGTCGCCAGTGTGACGCTGCGGGGCGGCCACCTGTATCTGCGCTTCGTGGGCGAGATCGCGGGCCCGCTGGAGCACTGGCAGTACGAGACCTTCCTCGCCGATTGGGAGCACCCGCGATACGGAAGAAATTTCGTGACCTTCACGCTCGCCGGCGATGGCACGGTGAACTCCATCCGCATCCCGCCGGAAGCGGATACGTCGAGGATCGTGGAGTTCCACCGAAAGCGCGAGGCGGCGCGCAGCCCCTGAGTCGAGCCGTCGTCATGGCGCCGTCGCGTTGCGATCCGGTCGTGTCCGGCCCGGCGGCCGGGCCGGCTGCGGCATCCGCAACTGCACGGGGGAAGGCGATTCGCGCGACTCCCGGTCGCGCCCCCGGTTCAACGAGCGAAGCGCGCCGGGTCGAAGGGGCGCGCGACGTTCGGGTCGGCATCATCCAGGGCCATTCCCGCGATGAGCGCTCCCGTAATCGGAGCCAGCGTGATGCCGAGCATCGCATGTCCTGTGGCAACCAGCACGTCGCGGCGTCCCGGAAGGTGGCCGATGAGCGGGAGGCCATCCGGGGTGATGGGCCGAAGCCCGGCCCACGCCTCGCCGGCGCTCCACGGCGGCGGATCCGCGAGGTAGCGGTGGGCGGCGCGCTGGATGGCGCGCACGCGGCGCGGATCGAGGCGCGGATCGATCCCGGCGAGCTCCATGGTGCCGGCGAAGCGCACGGCGCCCTCGAACGGAGAGCAGGCTATGTGCGCGTCGGCGAGGTAGGTGGCTCGCCGGAAGGTCCACGTGGGGTGGGAGATGGTGATGCTGTATCCCTTCCCGGCCTGTACCGGAAGCCGCTGGCCGAGCCGCGCGCAGAGCGCTCCGGACCACGCGCCCGCGGCGATCACGAGGCGGTCGGCCCGTACGGCGCCGGCGGTGGTTTCGATCCGCAACGACTCACCCGGCGGCCGGCTCGCACCGGTGACCGTCGCGCCCGTTCGAATCTCGACTCCCAGCCCGCGCACGCTCGCCACGAGTGCGGCGTTGAGCGACTCGGGGCGCACGTGCGCCTCGTCCCCGGCCAGGTAGCCGCCTACCGTAGCTTCCGAGAGCGCGGGCTCCAGCGCGAGCACCTCGGCGCGCCCGAGCGGCCGCGGCGCGCTGCAGCCGGCGGCGGCGAGCTCGGTGAACTCGTGGCCCGCCGCTGCGAGCTCCGCTTCCGCGAGGTAGGTGAAGAGGACACCGTCGCGATGCATCTCGAAGCGCAGCCCGTTCGCCTCGAGCGACGCGTACAACTCGAACGTCTCGCGGTTGAGGGTTGCCAGCGCGCGCAGGCCGCTGGCGAAAGCGGCCGGCGTGCAGTAGCGCCGGAAGCGCCAGAGCCAGGGTGCGAGCGCCGGGAGCGCTCGCGGCGAGAGGCGGAGCGGACCGTCGGGGCGCAGGAGACGCAGGATCGAGCCGATGGTGAGTCCCGGTGCGGGGAGCGGCGAGGAGAAAGACGGAACGATCCAGCCGGCGTTCCCACGCGAGCAGCCATCGGCCGCGGTGGCGCGGTCGAGGATCATCACCTCCTCGCCGCGGCGCGCGAGCTCGTATGCGCACGCGAGCCCTATCGCTCCGGCCCCTGCTACGACGGTGGCGGACATCGGGAGCTCGGCAGCGACTCAATCCACGGACGCGGCAGCGTCCGATGGATCGCTGGAGGCGCATCGCGGCGCGTCCGGGCCCGGGAGGGCGGAGCGCGGCTCGGATCCGGACTCTCGTGCAGCGCCGTTGCTCGACCTCGCGTCGTGTTCACCCGTCAGGTTCAGCCAGAGGTGCGCCTCCGCGCGGGCGAGCGCCTTGGTGTAGATGAGGTGGGCGGCCGCTACATCTTCCACGGCCAGCCCGACCGATTTGAAGAGCGTCACCTCATCGTCCGAGCGGCGCCCCTGGAGCACCCCGAGGAGCACCTCGCCGATCTCGCCGAGTATGTGATCGTCGCTCACCGCACCGGCGGCGCGCGCCATGAGGAAATCGCCCGCCTCCGCGAGAGCCGACTCGCGCCGGTCGACGAAGAGCCGCGCGCGCGCGACGGTGGCGGAGTCGAGCTCGCGCGCGGTGGCCACGCTCGTACCCACGGCGTTGATGTGCGCACCCGGGGCCACCCATTCGCCCGCGAGGACCGGCTCGCGAGACGAAGTGGCGGTGCAGATGATGTCCGCGCCACGCACTGCCTCGAACGCCGTGCGGCACGCTTCCACCTCGACATCGTGCGTCCGGCTCATGCGGCGCGCGAACGCCTGAACGCGCTGCTGCCTGGCGCTCCAGACGCGCACGCGGTGAACGGGGCGAACGTGGAGCATGGCTTGCAGGTGCTGCTCCGCCTGCACGCCCGAGCCGAGGATGGCGAGATCACCCGCGTCGCTTCGGGCGAGCGAGCGAGTGGCGACCGCGGACACGGCAGCCGTGCGGACGGCGGTGACCGCGGTGCCATCGACGATGGCGCAGAGGCGGCCATACTCCGACTCGAAGAGGAGCACGGCGCCCTGGTGTGCGTCGTGGGGCGAGTCGGTGTTGTCCGGAAAGATGGTGATAATTTTCACGCCGCTGACCTCGAACGGGTGAGCGAGCGCCGCGGGCATGGTGGCCAGCGCGTTGTGTGTGCCGGGAAGGTGGATCACCTGCCGGAGCGGTACGACCGCGTGCCCGGAGGCGAGCGACCGCAGTACATTCGCCATGGCCTCGATGCACTCGTCCATCGGGAGGAGGTCGTGCACTTCCCGCGCGGCGATCGTGAGGATGGACATTTACGGGGTTCCTCCGCACGGATCGAAACCCCGGCCCACGCCCCTACGCGAGACTGTTACCGCCGCTGGCTCCCTGGGAGCAGGGGCGGTCTGGCACGTGCTATTTTTCATCACCTGTCAAAAGGACGGATGTGAAGCATGCCAATAGCTCCGCCGGAGAATGCGCGACCGGAGAAGTCGCGGTCCGACCATGGCGATCTGGTCAGCCTGGTCCACGAGCACATCCGGAATCTCATAGTTCGCGGCCGGCTGGCCCCCGGGATGAGGATAGTGGAGGCCACCGTGGCGAAGCGGTTCGGCATCAGCCGCACGCCGGTACGCGCGGCGCTGCAGCGGCTCCAGCAGGAAGGGTATGTGAACGGCGCGATCCGGGCGCAGCGCGCACGCCCCATCGTCACTTCGCTCACGTTCGAGGATGCTCGCGAGTTATTCAGCATCATAGGCGAGATCGAAGGGCTGGGCGCCGAGTGCACCGCGGAGCTCGATGTGGAGCGCCGGAAGGAGATCGCGGCCGAGCTCGGTCGGATAAACCACGAGTACCTCAGAGTCGCCACGTCGCCGTCGCCCGAAGCCGATGAGATTTTTGCCATAAACTCGCGGTTTCATGCCGTACTGTTCGATGCGGCGAGCGGCCCGAGGCTGAGGGCGCTGCATACCGCGATCGCGCCGCAGACGGAACGCTACGTGAGAGTCTACCAGCGGAGCGTACTCGACGCGGTGCGGCCCGCGGTGGAGGAGCATGCGGAGATAATCGCCGCGCTGGAGACCGGTGACGTTACCAGCGTGCATGCGGCGATGCGTTCGCATTGGCAGAAGGTCGCGACTCGGCTCAGGAAGGAGATCGGCACGCGCGGCGAGATTGGGACGTTGTGATGAGCAGAAGCCGTGAGCGAGGCGGCCCCCGTGGCGGAATTTAGTATACCAATTGGTACGCCAAACCGCAAGCATTGGAGCGACGGGGTCGGGAGCGACGGGGTCGGGCACTTCATGTAAAGGTCCCGGCGGCGCAGCCGGGACCTCTACATGAAGTGCCCGACCCCCCGTGCTTACCGCCGCAATACCCGCCCCGCTCGCGCGTCCGTGAACTTCGCCCCATCTACCGCGGCGACCCCGTTCACGATCACGTAATCGATCCCGGCCGGGTACTGATGCGGCTGCTCGAACGTGGCGCGATCCTCGATCGTGGACGGGTCGAACACCACGAGATCGGCGTACTTCCCCTCCGCCACCGTCCCGCGCTCGCCCAGGCCGAGCCGCGTGGCGGGCATGCCGGTCATCTTGTGCACGGCCTCCTCGAGCGTGATCACGTTGCGCTCGCGTACGTAGCGGGCGAGCACGCGCGGGAAGGTGCCGTACCAGCGCGGATGCGGGTGCCCTTCGCCCGGCTGCACCAGCCGACCGTCGGACGCGATCATGGTATATGGATACTTCATGATGCGGTCCACGTCGCCGTCGTCGAGCACGTGGTAGATGGCCGACACGCCGCCGCGCTGCAGCGCCTCGATCACCAGCTCGGCGCCGGTCTCCGGCGTGGGCTCCAGGCCGCGCTCCGCTGCCCAGTCCTCCAGCGTCTTCCCCTCCAGATCGCGCTGCCACGGCACCTTCGCGAGCTGCACGCGCGCGAGGTCGCCGCCCCCGCGATCGTTCAGGATGTTGAACACTATCCCCTTCACGATGCTGTCGCGCAGCGCGGGGGTACGCAGCCTCCGCTCGAATGCGCTGTCGCCATCCGCCCTCGCCCACGCGGGTACGAGCACGCCGATGCCCGTGTACGTCGCCGTGTACGGGTACTGATCGGCCATCACGTCGATCCCCTCGGCGCGCGCCGAGTCGATCATCGCGAGCGTCCGCCTGCTAGCTCCCCACATCGGCTTGCCCACGACCTTGTGATGCGTGAGCTGGATGGGTATGTGCGTCCGCCGCCCGATCTCGATCGCCTCGGCGACGCCGTCGATGAGACCGAGTCCCTCCTCGCGGAGGTGCGACGTGTAGATGCCGCCCGAGTCGGCGGCCACCCGCGCGAGCGCCACTATCTCGTCGGTCTTCGCGTACGCTCCGGGCAGGTATTTCAGGCCGGTGGAGACCCCCCACGCGCCGTCGCCCATCGCCTGCGCCACCATCGTGCACATCCGCTCGAGCTCCGCGGCGGTGGGTGCGCGGTCGGCCATCCCCATCACGCGACGGCGGATGGTGTTGTGCCCCGCGAGCATGGCCACGTTGAGCCCGAGGCCGAGCGCCTGCGCGGAGTCGAGGTACGGCGCCAGCGGGAATGGCGCGCTTCCGTCGGGACCGCCGAGCGCGGTGGTCACACCCTGGCGCACCGCGCTCTCCGCGCCCGGCAGGCGGAGGAGCGGATCGAGATGCGCGTGCAGATCGATGAAGCCCGGCGCCACGACACGCCCCTCCGCATCGATGACGCGCTTCGCGCTCGAGGGGTCGATGGTGCGGCGGGATACGCGCGCGATGCGGTCGCCCGCGATGGCGACGTCGGCTCGGTAGCCGGCGGAACCGGTACCGTCGATGACGGTGCCGCCGCTGACGAGGATGTCGTAGCTCCCCGCCGCGGCGCGGTCGGTGGAGGACGAATCGCGCGCGCAGGCCGCGAGCGAAGACACGAGTGCGAGAACGAGGAGAGGGCCGGGTGGTCGCATGATTCGGATCATCGTGAATGAGGCGGGGACGCGGAATGATGGCGTGCCGAACCGCGGTGAGGCAATGCGCACCGGCACCGTGGAAGTGGCCGTAAACCGGGCATCGCTCGATTCGCCGCGGCCGCGCACGACCCCGCAGATGACAGGATGCGCGTGTCCCTCTATACTCTTTCGCATCGGATCGCTACGCCCACCCCCGAGAGGACCGTGCAAGTGCGCCAGAACATCACCCGCCGCAATGTGCTGAGCGGCTCGATAGCAGCGGTCGCGCTCTGCGGCAGCGTGGCCGCATGCAGCCCCGCCGCGCAGGCCGCCGCCGCCGCGGACCCCAGCATCGACTCACTCTTCGTGGAGTGGGACAGGCCCGGCTCCCCCGGGTGCGCCGTGGGGGTGATAAAGGATGGCAAATTCGTCCACGAACGCGGCTACGGGATGGCGAATCTCGACTACGACATCCCCAACTCGCCGCGGATGGTCTACTACATCGCCTCCGATTCCAAGCAGTTCACGGCCGCTGCAATCGGGCTCCTGGTGCTGGACGGAAAGATCTCCCTCGACGATGACGTCAGGAGGTACGTGCCCGAGCTCCCCGACTACTCGAAGCGCTACGGCGTTCCGATCACGATAGGGAACCTCGTGCATCACACGAGCGGCCTGCGCGATATCTTCACGCTCATGGGACTGGCGGGGATCCGCGTGCAGAACGTGCTCACTGACGATTCGTCGATGGCGCTCATCGCGCGGCAGAAGGAGCTCAACTTCGAGCCCGGCACCGAATATCTCTACAGCAACACGGGCTACCAGCTACTCAGTCTGATCGTGGAGCGCGTGAGCGGGAAGCCGCTCCGGGTCTTCGCCGACGAGCGGATCTTCCAGCCGCTGGGGATGACGCACACTCACTTCCACGACGATGCTGGCCACGTCGTGAAGAATCGCGCGATGAGCTACGTGCCCGACAGCGCGCTCGGATTCCGCCTCAGCTACCTGCAAAACTTCGACAAGACCGGAGACGGCGGTCTCTATACCACGGTCGAGGACCTCGCCAGGTGGGACGCCAACTACTACACGCACCAGGTGGGGGGCGATGAGCTGCAGCAGCTCATCCACACGCGCGGCGTGCTCACGAACGGCGACACCATCACGTATGCGTTCGGGAACAATGTTTTCACCTATCGGGGACTGCGCGCCGTGGAGCACGGCGGGAGCCTGATGGGCTACAAGGCCCACTTCCTCCGCTTCCCCGATCAGAAGTTCAGCGTGATCGAAACGTGCAACCTCGGCTCCATCAACCCCGGCCCGATCGCGCGGAAGATCGCGGAGCTCTACCTCGGCGACCAGATGGGCCCCGTGGAAGAAAACGCGATGCGGCGCGAGCGCACGGCGCGACCGGCCGTGACACTGAGCGCCGCCGAGCTCGCTCGTCTGGCGGGGAGCTACTACAGCGAGGAGCTCGGAGCGACGTACGACCTTTTCGTGAACGACGGGGAGCTCGTGCTGCGCCGCCCCAACTCGCCGGACACCCGCACCACCGTCGAGGATCGCTCGACGGTGCGCGCCTCCGGCGGCGGCGCGAGCGCTCCGGTGACGCTGCGCTTCGACGACCGCGCGGCCCGCGCGCGATTTTTCACCGCGCAGACCGGGCGGGTGAAGAACATTCGCTTCGTTCGACAGGCGACCTGAACGACGGGGTCAGGCCGCCTGTCGATCCTCGCCGAACGCTCCGGGATGAATCCGCGCCGCGGCCGACGAGGGCGCGACGGCGCCATTGCCCATGACGCCGCTCGTCGCTACCGGCACGTGGGGGCCGGAGCGATACTCGCCTCCCGCCCGATCGGCCGTACGTCGAGATGCTGCACGCCGGCGGGTATCGTGGGTGCCAGCGTGATGGACACGGCGATGTCACCCTTCGCGCAGCGCATGCGCCACCGGCCGCGCAGCGCGTTCGCCGCCACGAACGGACCTTCGTTCTGGCAGCTCCCGCCAGCAGCATCCAGGACCTTCTCGATCGCGGCGTGGCGGCGGTCCTTCGACTCGTCGAGGTAGAGGTTCATCGCGGCCACGCTGTCGGCGAGCGCGTCGTCCCAGCTCGCCACCAGCCGCGAGACCTGGTCGCGCCGCTCGGTGAGGATCGGCGCCGGACGCGGTGCGCGAGGCTCTAGCGCACCGGTGCGCGCCAGCGCGGCGAGCGCCTGGTCCACCGGGCCGCGCCAGCTCGTGTAGGTCACGTTGCCGAGCCCCACGATTCCCACGCCGTAGTCGGGGAGCCAGAGCATGATCGAGCCGAACCCGGGCAGGCCGCCGGTGTGCGAGACTACTATGTGGAAGAGACAGCTCTCCCGTACGCCGAGCCCGTAGCCGTAGCCGCCCGCGCTCAACGTGATCTCGCCGGTCTTCGCGTCGCGCACCGCGCTCGCGCCCTGGTAGCGGTTCACCTGCTGCATCTCGCGCCGCGATGCGCGGCTCAGCGGACCGTCATCCGCGCCGTCGCGCGCCGGCCACGCGTCGAGCAGGAAGCCCACCCAGCGAGAGAGGTCGGCGCTCGACGTGAGCATCCCGCCCATCGGTCCGAAGGAGCCGTCGGGAAGCTGCTCCTCCTCGAGCCAGTCGTCATCCTGCCAACGATAACCGTGCGCCAGACGCGCGGGATCCACGTCCGCGCTCTCCAGAGTGGTGGAGGTCATGCCGAGCGGCTGCAGAATGTGCTCGCTGATGTAGCGCGGATAGGGCATGCCCGACACCTTCGTCACGATGCGTCCGAGGATGGCGAAGGCGTAGTTGGAGTACTCGTAGTTGGTGCCGGGCGCCGTGGAGAAGGGGATGCCGCTGCGCATCATCTCCGCCATCTGCTCGTCGGTGTCCGCGAGCTGGCGGTCGCCCCATGGGTTGTCTTCGGGGAAGCCGGTGGAGTGCGAGAGGAGATGCCGGATGGTGATCTTCGGCGAATCGCTGGTGGGGTAGTTCAGGCCGGCCAGCTCCGGCACGTAGCGCTCGGCAGGGTCGTCGAGCGCGAGCTTCCCCTGGTCGCGGAGCTGCAGGATGGCGGCCGCGGTGAAGCTCTTCGTCATCGACGCGATGCGGAACACCGTTCCCGTGTCGACCGGCGACTTCGACGCGAGCTCGCGATATCCCCACGTCCCGAGGTGGGCGAGCTTTCCATCCACCACGACCCCGTAGGCGATCCCCGGCACCTTCGTGCGTTCGGCGAAGGCTTGCATGATGCTGTCGATCTCGGGGTAGGCGGTGGCGAGCTTCGCGACTCGATCGGGATCTGTGGGCGATGCCATCGCACGGTCGCCGGTGGCGCCGGTCTGCGTCGCGGCAGACGGCTCGTCGCCGGACGAATTCGAGCAGGATGCGGCGGGTACGAGCGCGACCGCGAGTGCCATCGCGAGCGTGCGGGAGGTGAGACGGTTCGGCATCGGCGATCTCTCGAGGAAGAGGGGATGCAGGGAGGTGTACCAGGGGCTCATAATAAGCGCTGGGCCCGGTTCATGGTAATCGGCGTCCCGGATCGGCGCGCTCCTACGCGAAGTGGCGGAACGTGGACTCGATGCGGCCCACCCATTCGCGGTCGAGTCCGGCGGCCCGCGCTTCCGGCTCCCAGAGGCCGAGCGCGGCCTCCACTTCCTCGAGCACGTGCGCGCCGTCCCGGGATACGTCGAAGCTGCGTCCCACGGCCAGCAGATCTTCGCGCGTGAAGTCGTCGTCCTTGCCGCGCGCGGTCATCTGGTGGGTCATCGACCAGGTGCCGCCGTACGCCCACGTCACATCATACGCCGGGGCGAGACGCCACTTCCCATCGGGGGTCATCAGGAACGCGAGATTCTTGACGTGATCATCCTGGTTGCGCGCGGCGATGTTGAACACCATCCGGCGAAACGCCTGCTCCATCGCCGTCTGCCCCATGCCGAGCAGCCGGATCGTGCGGAAGTAGTCCTCGTACGAGAGGATCTGCCGGATCGCGTAGTCCGCGTGCCGCATCCCGCCGAGGGTGTGCACGTGGATGCGGTCGTCTCCGTGGCGGTCGAAGCGCTTCGTTCGCCCGGCCATCCATCCGGTCGAGCGCCGGCCGGAACTCGAGCGCGCCCATGGCCCTGCCGCCGATGTAGAGGAGCTTCTGCACGGGGCTCATCGCGGCGCCGGGCGCGCCGATTCGCTCGAAGTAGCGCCGGATCACCGCGTTCCCGAACGCGTCGGGGAGGGAGTCGACCAGGAGGCCGGGGATCCCCTGGAACGATTCGCTCCGCCGCAGCTCGGGGAATGAGATCGGTCCGCGGCGCTTTCACCTTTGCTCCCGTCTTCGCTTCCGTCCCCACCTCTGTCCCCAGCCTCACCTTCGGCGCGCGGGCGTCGTGGCGTGCTCGCCCGCTGCGGCTCGCGGCCGCTCCGCTTCGCTACTTCCATGGGAGACACGAGCGGCTGCGGGAGGAAGCTGTCGAGCGCATCCAGGCGTCCGAGCGCGCGGAGGAGGCGGACGACCGTCGCCATGGTGGGATTGTTCCCGGACTCGGCGCGTTGGGCGGTGATGGTTGCAACCCCGGCTTCTGTCGCGACGTTGTCGAGCGTGCGATTCTGTTGCAGACGGTAACGCCGGATGCGCGTCCCGAGCTCGGCGAGTATCTCCTCCGTGGTGGAAGTCGGGCCGATGTGGGCCATACCAAACTTTATGTTTAAAGGATCGTATACGATAGCTTGACGCGCCGATTGCCTGCTAATATCTCATATATGATAGTTAATCAGTCGTAGTTTGACAATATGGTCTGCCGACTACAAAGCATATATGCGTCATTATGCCGCGAAAACGGCAATATCATATCATATATGATTGGTAGTTAATACGCAACCCCCGGCCCACTCTACCTTCCCGCCGCGATGATCTTCGCCGCGGCCAGCGCTCCGGAGCTCACCGCTCCCGCCACGGTGGTCGCCTCTCCGCTCTCGTCCGTGGCTTCGCCCGCGAAGTAGAGCGTTCCCGCCACCGGCTCCGCGAGCTCCTGTCTCGCGCGAGCGCCGCCCACGTTCACATAGCTGTACGAGCCGCGCGCGCGTGGATCGGTAGTCCAGTCGTGGAACCAGGCATCCTCGAGCAGCTCGCGTACCGCCGCGTGCACGCCGAAGAGCGCGACGGCGCTCTCGATCGCCTGCTCGATGATGCCGCCTCGCATGCCCCCGGCGCGCTCGCCGACTTCCGTCGCCGCCGGTCCACCTACCCAGGCGACCAGCTCCGGCCTCCGTTCCGGCAGTTGCGTCCAGAAGGTTCGGAACGGCTGCGCCGTCGCGGTGAAGAAGCTCGCATCCCGCATCAGGCCGCCATCCAACTTCTCCCAGAAGGCTTCCCTGAACCGCAGCACCACCCGGTGCGTGGGTCCCATGCTGAGCCCCGCCAGCGCCTCGCGCTTCATGTGGAGCGGCGGCTCGAAGCGCACCGCGGCCGGGTCGCCGGACGGCGCCTGGAGAACGCCGAGCGGCAGCGTGACGATCGCGCGGCGCGCGCGGTAGAGGCGCGGCATGCCGCGCTCTTCCACCTCGATCTCCACGCCACCAGCGCGCCAGCGTACCGCCTTCACCACACTATCGAGCCGCAGATCCACGAGTGCGGGATCGAGCGCTCGCGCCATGTAATCGATGAGCGCGCCGTAGCCGCCGCGCGGGCGGCTGCCCCTGGAATAGGTCGCATCGCCCGTCCACTCGGCCGCCAGCGCCCTGATACTGGCGCGCTCGGGGTCCGCGGCGTCGAAGCCCTCCGCCATCCCGCGGATGCGCGCGGCCGCGGCGCGGGACGCCGGGTCGTTCCCGACGGCGCCCTCGAGGAACTCGGCCACGGAGATGTCGCGTTCGACGCGCGCGGCCAGCTCCAGCATTTCGTGCATCGCGTCCGTGTGCCGCGCGTCAGCGCGCCGCAACTCGCCATCCCGCATGGACCACCGCTCGCCCGCCACCTCCGCCAGCCCGAGCCCCGCCTCGCGCAGCAGCGCCAGAGTGGCCCGCGGACGACCGTGCACGAACTCGGCGCCGAGCTCGATCTCGTGCTCCACCGTCCAGATCCGTCCGCCCACGCGGTCGCGCGCTTCGAGCAGGAGCACCGAGCGCCCCGCCTCCGCGAGCCGCCTGCTTGCCGCGAGCCCGGCCGCGCCGGCGCCGATCACCGCGACGTCGATTGTGCTCATGCCTGCCGCGTCCCGGAGTCTGAGCGTTCCGCCCGCAACACACTCTCGGCCGCGAGCTCGGCCCAGTCGAGCTCCTCCTCTACCATATGGAAGGCATCGTCGCCGATGGTGCCGTCGGTGCGGAGCGCGGAGAGCCGGTGGCGCTCGGCGGCCATCGCGGCGCGCAGCGTGTCCGCGTCGCCCGAGAGCTCGCCGGATGCGCGCGCGCCGTCGCCTCGCGGCCCGCCGTCCAGCTCGGCACGAGCGTGCTCGAGCCGGAGCTCGAACCGGCGACGGAGCAGCGCGACCGTCTCCGCCTCCGGCGCGGTATCGAGCACCGCCACCGCGGCGCGCAGCGTTTCGACACGGGCGAGCCGCACCTCGCGGTCGACGGCGCCATCATCCGAAAGCTGCAGCCGCGCCATGAGCGGCCGCAGCGTCATCCCCTGCAGCACGAGCGTGCCGAGCACGACGGCGAACGCGGTGAAGAGAATGAGATCGCGGTAGGGGAATGGCGGCACTCCATCGCGCAGCGCTGGCAGCGCGAGCGCGGCGGCGAGCGTGACAGTGCCGCGCATCCCGCACCACGCCACCAGCGCCGCGCCGCGCGGCGATAGTGCCACCAGATCGTTGGGGCCGGGCGCCCCGTCCGCGCGCGGCCGGCAGCGCCATCTACTGAACGCCGCCGCGCCGGTGACCCACGCGATGCGCGCCACGATCACCACCGCGATCACCGCCACGGCCACGCCCATGTAGTCGAGCCACGTGGCGCGGTCGAGCCGCGCGATGATCGGCTTGAGCTGGAGCCCCACCAGGATGAAGGCGAGCACGTTGAGCACGAACACCGCCACTTCCCACACCGCGTACGACGGGATGCGGAGCCTGGCCGGCATCCGGTCGGGCGCGATTCGCGCCACCGCCATCGCGAATACGACCATGGTGATGATGGGGGAGAGCGCCATCCGTTCGGCGATGAGCCACACGGCGAAGGTGCCCACGAACTGGACGATCACCGAAGTCGCCACGTCGTGGATGAGCCTGTTGACCGCGAGAATCAGGCGCGAGAGCGCGAAGCCGAGCAGGATGCTTCCCACGGTGACCACGAGGAGCGTGGGGATCACGCTCCAGCCCGAGATCGCCCCCACCGCGGCGGCGCCCACGGCGAGGCGGTAGATGATGAGGGCGCTCGCGTCGTTGAAGAGGCTCTCGCCCTCGAGGATGACGAGCGTGCGGTGGGGCGGCCGTAGCTGCCGGAGCACGGCGGTGGCGGCCGCGGCATCGGGCGGCGCGACGATGGCGCCGAGCGCGATAGCGGCGACCCAGGGGATCCCGGGCACGAGGGCGCGAGTGACGAGCGCCACCGCGAGCACGGTGAGCACCACCGCGCCGAGCGCGAGGCTGGCGACGGGCCGCCAGTTGGCGCGGAGGTCGCGCGGCGAGGCGTCGAAGGCGGCATCGAGCAGCACCGGCGCCACGAAGAGAGCGAGCGCCAGCTCGGGGTCGAGCGTGACCGTGGGAGTGCCGGGCACGAGCGCGAGCGCGGCGCCGGCGAGCGCGACCAGGGCGGGGTACGGAGTACCGATCCGCCGGGCGATCGCGGCGAGGACCGCGCCCACTAGCAGGAGCGCTACGGCGACTTCGAATACGAGCATGCTCTCATGAAGGAGAGCGGGGCGGGTGGGGTTCCACCCCGGTCAGAGGTTCAGCCTACCGTCCCCACTCTCTTCCTTATGCTCACAGTTTCCATGATCCACTCCGGGTGCTGCTCGACGATCTGAAGCAGGCGCAGTGCAGCGCCGTCCGGCTCGCGCTTCCCCTGCTCCCAGGCGCGTACCGTTTCGACGCTCACATTGAGCGCCATGGCGAACACGGCCTGCGACAGGCGCAGCGCGGATCTGATCCGAGCGATACGCGCACTTGTGTACGTGGGCGCCGGCGGCGCCTCGGCGACGCGCGCCGTGAGCGTGACGCCCCCGCCGCGGCCGGCCGGCGCCTTTCCGTACTCGAACTCGACCCCTTCCTCGAGCCGCTCGATCATCTCTTCACCGGGTGAGGGCGATTTTCGCCCCTTCTTTCTGACGGCCATCATGAGCCAGCCTCCGTGCGGATTGGCGGAGCGATGCGGTTCGTGGGCCAGAGCGGGCAGCCCGGGGACTGGAGTAATATAGGACATAGTACTATATTGTGCAATAGGGCGGCAGGCGGCAGAACGCTCCCCGGAGGCGTGTCAACATGCCGTAATACATTGTGAGGCAGCGTTTTAGATCTGGCCGCCATAGCTTGTCGTGGTGCACCGTGACACGACCACAGCGAGCGACCGTCCCCAATGGCCAAGACCGAGTTCCTGCAGATACGAATGACCCCGGAAAGCCGCCAGCGGCTGAGCCGCGTGGCCGAGGCGGATCACCTGGACGAGTCGACGTGGGCTCGCCGCGCGATCCTCAAGGCGCTCGACCGTTGGGAAGAGGACGAGCTGCGTGGCGGCGACGCCGTAGCGTCCGGCGCCGCGGCGAAGAGCCAGTTGCGCAAAGTCGCCGAGGGGAAGCCGGCGAAATCGCGCACCAGGCAGGCAGCGGAACCGAAGGCGAAGCGCACTCCCCGGCGTAAGCGCAACGGCTAGCTGCGGGACCCTGGCGGTCGTAGCACAATGTAGGACGGCGCAAGCGCTCTGCTGGCCATAACTTCTCGTGGTGCTTTGTGATACGAACACGAGGAGTCGCCGCCGCACATGCCGCTGGACGTCCAATTCCACATGCGACTGAGCACCGAACAGTTGGAGCGCATCCGCCGCGTGGCCGATGACAAGGACTTCAAGCTGTCCACCTGGGTGCGCAGCGCGGTCATGAAGGAAGTGAAGCGGCTCGAGCGCGAGAGAGCGCGCCGGACGTATCGGGAGACATCCCACGAGGGCGGAGCGGAGCTTCGCCGAGTCGCGGAGCCGGGGGGCGGGGGGAAGGGCGCGGAATAGCGGCAGCTCCCATCGCCCATCGCGAAGTGGGCCTATTGACATACCCCGCCGATCGTGCGACAGTGTGCCACATAGTAGCACGGCACGATTCCCGAACAGGTCGGGCCCTGCATGGCGGAGTCAGTGGGAATGGCGCAAAGCGGCCAACCCTGGCGCGCCGGATCCGCATGTACCTCCGACGCCCAATACCCGATGCGAGTCAACGCACATCGACGCGTCGTCTCCGAAGGGCCTGTCGACGAGTACGGTCCCGTCGAGGGGTCGGAGTTGGCGCTTGCGATCCGAGACGGGGACGAGAGCGCGTTCGTGCAGCTATTCCGCGGGCACGTGACCAGCCTGATCCGGCAGGCCACCCGGATCGTGCGGTCGGAAGCCGTCGCGCAGGACATCGTCATGGATGTCTTCGCGCGCATCTGGCGCGATAGGCTCTCCATCCCCACGGAGACGCGGCTGTCCGCGTACCTCTCGGTGGCCGTCCGGAACTCGTGCATCGACTACCTGCGCCACGATCGGCTAGAGGTGTCGGTGCAGGAGATCAGCCTGGCGAGCGGCTGGGCGCCCGGCATGAGTGCCGAAACTCCGCGTCCCGATGAGGAGCTCGAGCGCAGCGAGGCGAAGGAGATCGTCCGCCACGCGTTCGCGAGCCTTCCTCAGCGCATGCGCCACGTGCTCGAGCTGCGCTGGCTCGGCGGCAAGAGTTACAAGGAGATCTCGAAGGATCTCGGGATGCCCGTGAAATCGGTGGAGAACTATCTGGGCCGCGCCATGCGGCTGTTGCGGGAGAGGATGGGGCGGGGCGGGTGAGGGCGCGCGAAAAATAGGGAGTCGCGCATCTCGTCCGTTATACGAGTATGACCCCGACCGACCCCGAAGATCGCGACGAGCTGAAAGAGCTCCTGCGGCTGATCACTTCGGATCGCGCGCAGCCTGGCGATCCCGAAGTGCCGCGCGCGATCGAGGAGATCTACGGGCGTCCCGATGCGCTCGACCTGCTTCGCGAAGTGGCGCGCGAAGAGCAGTTGGTCCGGCTGTTGAAGGTGCGCACCGGGATCGGGGGCGAAAGCGATCGTGAGAGTCAGCCCGCGCGTGGCAGGACCTTCGCCATTACCTCGATCGAGGCTCGCTCCCCGCGATCCACGGGAGTCGGCCGCTGGAAGACCATCGTTCTCGCCGCGGCCGCGGCGCTGATGATCGGTATCGTGCTGAACTGGGACATCGCCTCCAACTTCCTGCAGTCACTCACCGGCGCGCCGCCGATCACGCACACCGTGGCCACACAGGCGGCCGAGCTGGACACCGTGGACATGCCCGACGGCAGCCGCGCGATAGTAGCGCCGAACAGCAGCCTTCGTTACACGATGGCGGCGAAGGCGGGGGAGCGCGATGTGTGGCTCGAGGGCGAGGCGTACTTCGAGGTCGAGCACGATGAGAGGCGGCCGTTCCGCGTTCGGACGAGGAGCACGACGGTGGAGGACCTGGGGACCAGCTTCGTGGTGAGGGAATACGCCGGCGATGCGGGCGCGCGTGTGGCGGTGCGTGACGGCGCGGCGGCGATTCTCCAGGGCGATGCGAGCGGCGCTCCCGTAGCGAACCTCGCGGGCGGGGAAGGGGCGTACATCGACTCCACCGGCAGGATCTCCCGCTTCAGTGGCAACCCCGAAAGCTTCGGGGCGTGGACGTCGGGCCGCCTCGTCTTCGACGCGGCGCCGCTCTCCGAAGTTCTATCGACCCTCTCTCGTTGGTACGGAGTCGAGCTGCGCATGTCCGACTCGACCCTCGCCGAGCAGTACTTCACGGGTGCAGTCAGTGCGCAGTCACTGGACAAGGCGCTCGATCTCCTGGGTCCCGTGGTTCATGCGCGCTTCGAGCGACGGGGGCAGGCAGTCGTAGTGGTTCCGCGGCCGGGCGGTAGCTGACCGCCGGTTTCTCACCAACAACATCAACGCTGGCGAACGGGGGTCGCGAAGACCCTCCGCCGGAGGCGCATCCATGCGAAGGGAACACCGCGAGTTGCCGATCGCGCTGCTCGTCTGTCTGTGCAGCTTCGTCGTAACGCGTGTCGCGGCGCAGACTGACAAAGATACGCGCGTCCCGAATGCACTACTCGCGCAACAGCGAGCGGGTGATGTCAGGCGCACGGAACCAGTCGTCGATTCCGGACCGCGACTGATCACGCTCGTACTACGGCAGGCATCACTCAAGGAGGCGCTGCGCGCGGTCTCGGAGAAGTCGGGTGTGCAACTGATATACAATGACGGGGACCTCCCGGCGGACTGGCTGGTGACCGTCACGCTCTCCGACGCGACGGTGGAAGATGCGATCGCTCGGGTACTCAGCGGCACGGCGTTGCGGGCGCGCCCGGCCGAGGGGGGGATCGTGATCGAAGCGCAGGTGCAGCGGGATCGCCACGAGGAGCGGGAGCAGGAAGGCTCGTTGAGTGGGCGAGTGACGGATGCGGAGACGGGGCTGCCGATAGCGGCCGTGACGGTGCGTCTGGAGGAGGCGGATCTCGAGACGACCACGAGCAGCGAAGGCGAGTATCGGTTCGCGAGGGTGGCTGCGGGAGAATACACGCTGAGTGTGCGGCGGGTCGGATACGAGAGGGCAGCGAGGGCCATCGTAGTTGTGGATGGCGAAGAGAGACATGCCGATGTGGTGATGAGTCGCACGCCAACGGTGCTGGATCAGGTGGTGACCACAGGGACGGTGATACCAACCGAGGTCAAGGCGTTACCCACCCCGATAAGCGTGATCACGGCTGAGCAGATCGAGCAGCAGCACGCCTTCACGATGATGGGGATCCTTCGGCAGGCGGTGCCGACTGCCGTGGCGCATGATGCTCCCAGTATTCCGGCAAATACCAATATCTCGGTGCGCGGAGCAAGTTCCCTCACCGGCACTGGAGATATGAAGATCTTCATCGACGGCATCGAAGCTTCGTCCTCCGGAAGTATGCCCGTAGATCCGTCGAGCATTGACCGGATAGAGGTCGTTCGCGGACCGCAAGCAGCGACACTCTACGGAGCCGATGCTGCGGGCGGTGTGATCCAGATTTTCACGAAGCGAGGGGATGCCACTCTGATACGTCCACAAGTGACTGTACGAGCCTCGCTGGGAGTAACGCAGACACCGTATGAGAGTATCGATGGGGCGATGCGACAGCAATACGCTGCCAGCGTACGCGGTGGCGCCCCGAGCACGAGCTATCGCCTTGGCAGCAGCTACACTCGCCTGGCAGACTATGCCCCCGACAATGGTACGACTCGGCAATCCTCGTCCGGCGTCTACGGCGGGATGAATCTGGCTCGCGGAATATTGTCTCTGGATCTCTCGGGACGATACTACCGCAATACGATTCCGGTAGTGCTGAACCCCGAAGTATTCACGAGCGGGTATATCCCCCTTTCGCGCCCTCAGTACAAGCGCGGCGACTTCACGAATCAAACGTACGGTGCGGGGATGACACTATCTCCAACTAGTTGGCTGACGAGCAACTTGAAGCTGGGAATCGACAGGCTTGGGCTCGACAATACACAAACTCAACCACAGCTGACCACAGCCACTGATACACTTCTGACATTTCAGAGCTTCGATTCACGTAAGGTATCCGCCGGTTACAACGTAGCGGCATCAGGGAGGATCACAGGAGGCATCACTGGCTCGATCACTGTCGGCGTCGACCACTATGTGAAGATCGTGAAGGAGCTCCTTGCCACTGGAGCGCTCAACACGAGTGGCACGATCGCCACAGTACCACCAGGCGGTCTCAATTTCAGTAACAACTCGATAACCAATACTGGCTATTTCGCACAAGTGCAGGTCGGCATCAGCGATGCGCTGTACCTGACGGCCGGCGTACGTTCGGAGGATAACTCGACATTCGGCAAGGATTACGGCATAGCGACTCTCCCTCGTATCGGAACATCATATGTGCAGCCCATCGGGCCACTGACTTTGAAGCTCCGTGCCTCGTACGGTGAATCACTGCGAACACCGGGGCCTAGCAGCGCGGCAGCCAAGATCACGGCCAGCGCCATACAGCTAGCCAATGCGGAGCTAGCTCCGGAGAGGCAACGCGGATGGGATGGCGGTGTCGACCTCGTCTTCGGCAGCGTGGGATCTCTGGGGGTGAGTGTCTTCGATCAGTCGGCGGTCGATCTCATTGCTTTCCTCCAAGTCGCTAGCTCACCCCTCCCCACGTATCAATACAGAAACATTGGTCGTGTATCCAATAGAGGGATCGGCGTCGAAGGGATGTTTCACCCGGTCCCGTGGCTCGACATTAGGGGGCAGTATGGATACGTGCGATCGAGAGTCAGGGAAGTGGGTGCCGCAGCCGGGCAGGTGCAGGCAGGCGATACGCCAGTCGGTGTCCCGGCTCACACGGCGGGTGCTGCACTGTCCATCTCACCGCAGGAAGGGACAACCTTCAATGCTGGTGTTACATACCTCGGCAGCTTCCGCAACACAGATGTGTTGGGCGAGCTACGCTGCCTGGCGACACTAGCCTCACCGGAGTGTCCAGAGTCGTTCCTTAGTACCTTCTCCTTTCGCGATTTTATCGTGTCGTATCCTGGCTTCGCGAAGTTCAATGCCAGTATCGCCCAGCGCGTGAGATCGAACGTGGAAATCTTCCTTAGCGTCGATAACCTGACGAACAACAAGTCGTTCGAGTTCGATAATTCCGTACCAGTAGTTGGCCGGACGACCATGCTGGGCCTGGAGATGACTTATTGATGTGGCGTCATGTACGATCGCGCGGCGGGGAGCGGGGAGGAGGTAATACGTGCCGCGGGCCCGGCCAGACGCTGAGTAGAACGGTGGGGAACAAGTGGCAGGTGGGCTGGAGGGAGCTGAAGCGGAAGGCGAGGGTGCGCGTACGGTATATCACGTTGGCCGCGGGTGGCGTGGTGGTGCTGTTCACCGTAGTCGGTCGAACCGTGGCCGCGCAGATGGTGCCTGATCCTCCGCTGACGTTCGACGATATTCATCGAGTACGAACGATAGCAGAGCTCGCGTTGTCGCCAGATGGACGGTACGTGGCATACGTGTACGGTCCTTCACCCGAATCCGACTCCGGTGGGCTGGATGGAATCACTCTACTCGATATACGTCGGCACCGCGAGCGTGTGGTAGCCGTCCCGGGTCGTGCCTCGCAACTGCAATGGAAGGGTCGGGATGGCAACACTCTCGACTTTCTCATGTCGACCGATGGGCGAGAGAAAATATGGCGGTATTCCCTGCGTCAGCCGAAGTCGCCACCGGTACCGATCGCAATTGCCGATTCCTTGGATGGGGAGATAGTCGCCTTTGCATCTAACCCGGCAGGCACGGCGATCGCGTACATCGCGGAGGAGCGCAACACGCCCGATAGCTCTGGCGAGGATCGGGATGCATCGCCACGTCTGATATTGTTCAACGACTCTCCAGGCGACTACACCGGACCAACGTCTCGTTTCTACTCAAGGGACTCGGTTGGCGGGTATGTGGCGGTGGTCGATGGAGAGGGCACGGCCAGGGTATTGGCGCGCCATCTGGTGTCGGCTAGGTATAGCACAGGTATCGCGTGGTCCAGCGCACGTAAGCTTCTTGTCAACGGTCCGGCCATCCGCGTCAGCTGGTTTCGCCAGATCACATCGGGCCTGCTATACACTGTCGACCCTTCGACCGGGAGCGTACATCAAGTCGGATCTGCATCGACGGCGAGGCAGCGGGCTGTGTGGTCGCCTTCTGGTCGGAGGATTGCCAGTGTGCAGCTCGAGTTCCTTCCCCAGGGCGAGAGACTCCCGCTCCGCTACACGTTGCGGGTAGATACACCTATGCGGCCAGCCGCTGCGGTATCCCTCGACGGGGAGACGGATGGGCTTACGTCCGAGCTGCCTCCAGTATGGGGTAGGGACGATCGAACCATCTACATCGGGAGATACCAACGTGCCACGGCCCAGTTGTTCGCCGTCGACTTGTCCACCGGGCTGTGGCGCGCCATCACGCCAGATACGCTGTCGGTCTCCCGCTATGCGGTCTCGGATGACGGAAGCGTGCTCATAGCCGTTCTCGAAAATGCCAATCAGCCACAGGAAGTCTTCCAGGTCGACCCGGCCACCGGAAGCCTCACCCGATTGACCAGAAACATCGAGCGCTTGTCCCCCATGCGCTTGGGGCATGTAGATCAGCTATCGTGGCGGAGCAGCGACGGCCTCTTTACCGTCCATGGATTCCTCGTCAAGCCGCCCGACTACGATCCCGCGCGGCGCTATCCCCTGATAGTGAATGTCCACGGTGGTCCCGGCGCTCTCGTCACAAACTCCTTCGTCGGGATCAACTTCGCACCCTACAAGCTGCCGGCTCAGCTACTCGCGTCGGCGGGCTATCTGGTTCTTCTCCCCAATCCGCGTGGCGACCCGAGTTACGGCGATGAGTTCGCCGCAGCCATCCACGGTGACTGGGGCCCCGGCCCATTCTCGGATGTGAACGCCGGTGTCGACACCCTCATCGCTCTCGGCATGGTCGATTCCAACTCCGTGGGGATAAGCGGAGCGAGCTATGGCGGGTACTTGAGTGCCTACGCGATTACCCAAAGCGATCGTTTCGCGGCCGCGTCGATCGACGACGGCCCGACAGATCTCGTCAGCGAGTACGGCCAGAACTACGCGACGCACGCTGCCTTGATGAAGTTCATGTTCGACGGGCCGCCGTGGAGTCGGCGAAGGAGATACGTCTCGCAGTCGCCAATTACGCACGTATCCCGTGTCCGTACTCCCGTCATAATGCGGTATGGCGGAAGAAGCAATACTGACGATGACGTAAGGCAGTCGTACATGCTCGCCCAGGGCTTCGAATTCTACGCCGGGCTGCGCGATACTGGCGTACCGGTTCAGTTCGTGTTGCATCCAGACCAGGGTCATGGAATCGTGGATCGTGAATTGTACAAAGACTGGGTGAAGCGCAACGTTGCATGGTTCGACTACTGGATGCTGCAGCGAGGTGAAAATCCACTATCCTCTGGATTCTAGTGCGGCCATGTCATGAGAGCCGGGACGGGACGACCTCTCGCGCGAGAGATCGTCCCGTCCCGGCTCTCATGACATGGCGACCTGGCAGATGGCCGTGCCGGTCGTTCGCTAGCTACAGGTAATAGCCCACACTCCCAGGCATGGGATCCCTGGAAACCGGGGTTATCTCGGTGCTCTGGTTCGCACCGATACGGGTCGACTCGACTACTTCACCGCTCTCCACGAGCGTCGGGGTTGCATATGTCTTCTTCATAGGACCTCCTCGTTGTCCCTCACTAAAGAGGGCGTTGGACGTTGTGTTCAGTCTCACTACCACTGGACTGGTTGCATCGGGGCCATCTGCCAGATCGAAGTTGTAGCCATGCCTCCACCGCGAGTGTATTGAGAAGCGGCGCACAGAGAGGCTTGCTGCCCGCCACGCCGTACAGAACATCTTGAAATGCAGCCCTCAGCCTCCCAGGGTCGACGAGGCCGAGGTCGCCGAGGATCGGTGCTCGCAGGAGGGCTGCCAGTCGCTCCTGCTCGGCGGCCAACGACCAGGCGAGAAAGTCGCCGGTACCTGGTTTGCCCACGCGCGTCCGGACTTTCTCCGGCAGTATGCCTCGCATCGCCTGGCGCAGGATCCACCGATGAGCATGCGGCCGTGCCCGTAGCTGGGGTGGAAGGCGAAGAGCGAACTCGACGAGCGGCCGGTAAAGAAATGGATGCCGAACGTCCAGCGCGTCCGCGATCGGTCCACCGTAGTAGTGGTTCTCGATCATACGGATCAGCGACGCGACTACGTGGTGGTATTTATTCCCGAGCCGTCCACCGTAGGCGTCCAGCGTTGCGGCTCGCTCCGGATCGAGTCCCAATCGCCGCATCGCAAACCGGTCGAGCCATGGAAGCGCAGGTACCTGATCCTGGTCGCGTACCAGCCGCGCGTGAGCTGCATGTGGTAGTAGTGGCAGGAGGGCATTCCTGTAGGCCAGTTGCCAGAACGAGACACGACCGGTCGCCGCGCGCCTCGCCATCTCCGTGAGGGCGGATGGCAGCCTTCCTTTTACGAGGAGATCTGCGAAGAACAGCATGTTGCCCGAGAAGAGCTGGTCGCCCCCACTTCCCGTCAACAGAATGCGCCCTCCCGCCCGGCGTACGGTGGTGCTCAGCCGGCAGTCCCTCGGGTAGATCTGCAAGGCGGCGCTCGGCTGGTCGAGGTGCGGAACCGGATATGATGGGTCGAACCATGTCGGCGGGTCTACTATGGCTGCATTCGGAACGCGCCACTTGGCCACGACCTCGTCCGAATACGCGCGTTCATCGGTCCCTGTACCGCCACGGTCGACGAACGTCACTGTACCGGCAAGTCCTCCAGGCTGCGCACCGTTCCCCGCCAACCATTGCGCGCAGCTCACGACAGATGAAGAGTCCATGCCGCCGGACAACTGGGCCCACGTCTCGCCCTCCCGCCCCATTCGAAGCTGGACGGATTCCATCAGGAGTTGGCGACATGCCTCCGTCGCCTCCGCCTCGGCGTGGATCCACGACCGCTCGACCGAATAGTTCGACGCATCCCAGTATTGCTGGATGGTCATGGGGCGCGACGGCCGGACATGGAGCAAAGAGGCGTGCGGTAGCTGTCGTACGCCCACATAGACGCTGATGTCGCGTGGCCGCGGACGCTGAGCAATGATCGTGGCCAGGTACCGCGAGTCGTAGTCGTCACCGTCCGCGAGAGCTTCGGCACGCGACGCGAAGGCTATTACGCCTTGATGCTCCGCGTAGTACATGCGCTGCACTCCGAACGTATCACACGCTGCCACGGCACTGCGCGATCGACCATCCCAAACTACGAAGGCGAAGTCGCCGAGGAGGCGCGATATGTAGTGGCTGCCGCGTGCGGCGACGACGCGACGTATGATCGCCAGGTCGCTGAGGTCTCCTTCATCGTGTTCGACGCAGCGATCCATTTCCGGCCCATTGTCGAGTCTCGCTATCCCGACGGCGAGCGAGTCGCCGTCATAGCAAAGCAGCGGATCGCCGTATTCGTCGTCCCAACCAGTGAGAACCACGCCTCCGTCGAAGCTGTGCCATTGGTATCGCAGCCCACGCCGTCGCGGGAAATCGTCGTAGATATGGCGTAGCCGGTTGCTGATGCCACGTCCCTCAGGATCGAGAACGCAGGTGAAGAATCTCATGGCAACTGCTCCGGCAGCCGCGAAAACTCATCCACATGTTCGGGCACGTCGTTGACCACTTCACCTTGGTACTCCACCCATGCGTGTGCCGCCAATGGTGAAGGCTGCACCCCATGGCAGTACTTCACCGCCACCCCCTGCCTTCGCAGCACGTAGTACAACACCAATGACCTTTCCAGACACTCGGCCCTTCCCGGATAGAACGCCGCCGCCATCGCCACCCACCACTCCGCCGCCTTCACTACCGCCGGGTCCACGTTCGCCCGCACCGGCACCCGCTCCACTCTCCGCCTGATCCACTCTATGGTTCTCTTGTAGCCGCGTAGTCTCAGCGAGACCTTGAGCGCCAGGATCATGAACCCGCTCGTCATAACGGACGGCACGCGGATGTTCGGGAGCAGCCCGACTGTGTGATCGCCCGCCGCCGTCTCAGATATCGCCATGATCGTCTCCATCCGTCTCGAGCAGGCCCGCGCTCGCGAACTGCCGCAGTAGCCGCTCCATGTCCGTGCCGAGCGTTTCCGCGGTCACGTCGTACTCGTTCCCGAGCTCCTCGATGATCGCGCGAAAGGTGGTGCCCGCCGTGAGGAGCGACCACACCCGTGTACCCACTTCGTTCAGCGAGTAGAAGCACCCGCTCTCGGAGTCGAGTACGGCGGTCGCGCCGGTCGGTCCGATCGTGGAGAGTGCGTCGGCGCTGGCACGCAGGACACGGTCGGGGGTTGCGGAGAAGTTCGAGCTCTGCGAAGTGAACTGCACGATGGTCCCTCCTCGTGCTGATCACTGTATGTCAATTTTGCAGTCGGGGCGATGCCTAAATCGGCAATCGTGATGCCAGTTTCGGCAATGCCCGTCGAGGCCGCCTGGTTTGGCGCCGGATGAGCGATGCTGGGGCGCTGCCGCTCCACGCACACTACCAACGGCGGGCGCTGGATGCGCCGGCGGGGTGCGGATGGCAACGCGTAGCTGACGTCAGCCGTGGCGGCGCCTGTGGGACATGATGTCCGCCGCGACATAGTCGGCCAGCTCGGGGAAGCGATTGCCTTCGCGCATGCCACTGCGGAGGATGCCCGTGTGGCGCCGTACGTGAATCTCCACCGCATGCGTCGATCCATAGCCCAGCTCCCTGGCAACTGCCTTCATCTGCGCACCCTCGTCGAGGCGATGCATGACGCGTAACAGCCTGCAGAGAATGTGAATGCGCCGTACGGGAGGGAGGCCGGCCTGGAGCGCCTGCCATCGCACGGTCCTGGGGGAGAGATGGAGCCGGCGCGCAATCTCTCGAACGGTGCTCGCGCCCGTGCTCGCATCGATACAGGCCGCCACGATGTCGCGCGCCTCGACCGCGACGAGTGGATCCCAGACTCCGTGGAGGGCCGCTGCTTCGCGTTGGCCGCGGGAGTCTTTCAGCAATGTTCTCACTCGTGAGGCGACATCGTCATGCACGGTGATGACGTCGCTGGCGAGGCCACTGGCGAACAGGCGCGCGACCTCCACGATCGTACTGCGGTCGACGTGAGCGTAAGCCCACACCGGTATGGCCCGATCTCTGCGGCGCAACACCGTCAGGGAATCTTCCACTTCGCGTTCCAGTGCGCCCGACAGTCCCACCATGACGGCGGATGGCACGGTGCCGCTCCACGGTGCGCGAAGATCGCCTGGTCGCTCCACCAATCGCAGATCTGTCACGCCCCGCAGTGCGTGAACGAGGACACGCCGATCGTACTCGCTGGTGATGTGAGCGACGACTGTCTCACGCGGACCGCGGCCCGACGAGGCCTCTCGGTCACTCCGCTCGCCGACTGTAGCGTCGCCCGTGTTCCGCTCCCCCGCGCGGGGTCGCCCGCGATCGCGACTGCGGCTGATCCTCCGTCCGAGCTGAAGCAGTTCACGCAGTATGTCGCTGCGCTTGTCCACTCCGAGCTTGCGCAGCACCCGCTCGGTATGGCGGCGCACCGTGTGCACGGTCACTCCCAGTTCCTGCGCTATCATGCGACTCGACAGGTCGGATGCGGTCATGAGCGCGATCCGCGTCTCCATTGGCGTGAGCCCGTACGCGGTCACGAGTTCGCGATCCGACGGGAGCGCGTGCGGGTCGCGCTCCGCCACCACGAGTACGATCGGCGCGGCTTCTCCCCGTTTGATGAGCTCACCGCGAACGCGAAACAGAGTGTGGCCCATCGTGATGTGCTCCACTGGCATCGTGATGCGCTGGCCCGTGCGCGCGTACCGCGGCCGGGATTCCGACTCTTCCCGCGTCAGTGCCAGCGCCAGCCGCGTGGCGGCGTCGCGTAGACGCACTACCTCGCGCCGGTTTGCCGGTCCCAGGGGGCGCGTGATCGCCGAGGCGGGTTTTGCTCTGGACTTGGGGATGAGTCTGTCCTCGCTCGCTCATCGATGCCCCCGCCGCGGAAGAGATGAAACTGCTTGCCGCCCGATCCGGGGAGCCGTAGCTTCGAATACATTAGGCGGCCTCCCTTATCTGTCGCTTACGCGCCGTTCATCGGGCGCTTACGCGTCGCTTATCCGGTCGCCACGGGCATTATCTGGCGCTCATCCGGCGCCCGGGGCTCCATGATCCGACTCGAGTTGCTCGGGAGAATCGAGCTCATCGCCCCAGCCAATCCGGACGCCTCCGCGCTCGTCGGAAGGCGGAAACGGTTCGCCATGCTCGCCCACCTCGCGCTCGCGAAACCGGGGACGCTTCGAAGCCGCGAAGCCGTACTGGCGCTCTTCTGGCCCGATTCGAATCCGGCACGGGCCGGGAACTCGCTCAACCAGGCGGTGCACCACCTTCGCACGTCGCTCGGCGCGGCCACCGTCGTCACGACGGGAGATGGCGGCGTCGGGATTTCGCCGTCGGCTCTCTGGTGTGATGCGGTCGAGTTCGAGCGGATTCTTCCGATTGATCCGGAGGAGGCGTTGGAGCTCTACCGCGGCGATCTCCTCCCGGGTTTTTACGTGGATGACGCCCCCGGTTTCGAGCGCTGGCTCGACGTGGAGCGGGCCCGCCTCCGTCGCCTGGCGCGCGATGCCGCGTGGCGCCTCGCCGCCGAGGCGGAGGCCGCGGGCGAGACGCGGAGCGCGACACGATGGGCATACCGCTCGGCCACGCTTTCGCGCGACGATGAAGTCGCGTTCCAGCAGGTGCTCGGCCTCCTGCACCGCCTGGGCGACAGGGCCGCTGCCCTGCATGTCTACGAGGAATTCGCCGCGCATCTGGCCGCCGACCTCGATGACGAGCCGTCGGACGGTACCAGGCGCCTGATGGACACGATCCTCGCCGGCGACCCGTCGGCGACGAGCCTAGCGGACCGGGATTCGGAGCCGCCGCCGACGCGGGAAACGATGGTCGCGGATGAGGGAGCGGCGCGCGCCGGTACCCGAGCGGATTCCACGCCGCCGGTGCACGCCTCCGAGCCGACGCCGCCTGCCTGCCACCCTCCGGTCCCGAGCGGGCGTTCATCCCGGGCGGCGGCCGCCGGAGCCGCGGCCGCGCCATCCGGGAGCAACGGCCCCGCACGGCGCCGTTTCGAGGGGGGAGCGATGCGTACGTATCTCGCCCCTCTCGCCTTCGCGGTCGTCGCGCTCTGTCTGTCGGGGCTCGTTCTCCGCGCCGACATTCTCGACGAGCGTCACGTCCCTCCCGTATCTCGCGTCCGGATAGTCGTTCGCGATTTCAGCGATGCGTCCGCGACATCGCGGCGTGGAAGCATCGCGCCGGTGCTGACCGCGGGAGTACTGGACGATCTGGCGACCGTGAGGTCGTTCGACGTCGTACCGCCTACCTTCCGCGATGAGCGCACAGGTCAGCGAAGGCGTGCCGTTGGACAGGCGCGATTCGTGGTGACCGGCAGCATCCTTTCGTCGGCGGAACGCCCGCGCGTGAGCGCGTCTCTCGCCGATGCCGTGACCGGAAGCATCATCGGCACGGCGACCTTCGAGCACGACCCGAGAGATTCCACGGAGCCCGTGGGCTCTCTCTCGCGCGACATTTCATCCATGGTGCGGGTCTCGATCGGGCGCGAGCTGCGGACGCGTGACCTCTCCTCGTCCAGCGTCGACCGGAGAGCCCTGCGCCTGACCGAGGAGGCGCTCGCCGAGCGCGAACGGGCGCGTGGTCTCGAGCGTGGAGGGCGGCTTCCCGGTGCGGTTCGCGTTCTCCTCCGCGCCGACTCCCTGCTCGCGAACGCGGTATCGATGGAGCCGAGGTGGAAGGAGCCGGCCATCGAGCGCGCGCGCATCGCGTGGGAGATGGCGGCTCTCCATCTCACTTCGCGCTCGCGCGATACGCTGCGTGCCGACGCGCTTCTGCGAGACGGGATCGCCCGGGCCGAGCGCGCGGTGGCCAGCGACCGCCGCGATGCGGCCGCGCTCGAGACCCTCGGTCGCATCTCGTTCTGGTACTGGTTGCAGGCACCCCTGGCGGCCGACTCCGCACGCGCGGTACTCGCGTATGCGCGGAACACGCTTCGGAGTGCCGTGGCAATCGACCCCGAACGTGCTTCCGCCTGGAGTCTCCTCAGTGCGGTGCTGTACACACAGGCCGACTTCTCCGGGTCGTATCTGGCCGCCGATCGGGCATATCGGGCGGACGCATTCCTCGAGGATGCGCGCGAGATACTGGGCAGGCTCTTCATGGCGGCCTACGAGGTGGGCGACGATGCGGCCGCACGACGCTGGTGTGATGAGATCAACCGGCGTTTCAGAGGCGGCTGGACAGGGTCGTACTGCAGCCTCGGCCTCCTCGCGTGGCCTGGCGCCGACAGCGACTCGGGCAACCCCGGTCAGGCGTGGGCGATAGTCGGCGACGGCGCTGCGCAGACGAGCCAGCCCGCCGTGATGAGGCCTCGGCTGGCAATGCTCGTGGCGGCCGTCCTGGCCCGGGCCGGCCTGCGCGACAGCGCCGAAGCCGTCATCCTGAGCGCGCGATCCAGCGCTGCGGGCGACCCGGAGATGCTCCCGCTCGAGGCGAGCGCTCGCATCGTCCTGGGCCAGCCCGACAGCGCGATCGCGTGTCTGGCGCGGTACGTACAGGCGAAGCCGCTACACCGCGCCGCCGTCGCCTGCAGCCGTCGGTTCGCCGGGCTCCGGGCTTCGCATCGTGGATCCGGTCTCTTCGGATCGTGTGGTCGGTGACCCGATCCGACTCGGCGATCCCGGCCGCGCATCCGCGGCGGCGGCCTCGCCGCCGGCGTCGGGGATGCAATAGATCTGGCCGTCGATCAGGAAGCAGATATCATCCCGCTGCGAGCTGTCGGTCGTGTGTCGGACTTCGCCGATCGATCCGGCGATGGTGAGTGCGACCGCCAGTCCCAGGATGGTCGCCGTACCGCGAGTTCCGTGTGATCCGTGCATGTCGTGTCTCCGGTAGAGGTGAATGCTCCGCCAGAAGATCGGTGATTCCAGGCCAACTCGCATTGGTAATTCGTGCTAATGTCTTTTTGGCATACTCCCCGCACTCACCCCCCCGCGCCCCCGCTTCTCCAGCAGCCTCCGGCACTCGCCGGCGAGCACGCCGCCCGTGACCGCCGGCGGCTCGTGCCCCGCGAACGACGCGGTGTCCGCGAGCAGCGGGAAGGGGCCCGTAGCACCGCCGAGCGATCCGGCCTCCACTCCGTAGACCACCCGCCGCACGCCTACTCGCCGCGCGGCGTACGCGCAGAGGATACACGGTTCCACGGTGGTGTAGAGGGTTGCTCCCGCCAGCTCCAGCGTACCGAGCGCGCTGCATGCCGCCCGGAGCGCCTCGACTTCCGCGTGTGCCGCGGGGTCGAGCCGCACGCGCGTGCGCTCCCACCCCTCGCCTATCACACAGTCGTCACGTACGACGAGCGCGCCCACCGGCACGTCGCCCGTGCGGAGCGCCAACCGGGCGAGCTCGATGCAGCGTCGCATGTGCCGTTCGTCGGCTGCCGCGGCGGATGGGTGTACGGGGGTCATCGCTGGCACGTCCTCCTGTGGCGCGAGGGGATTCGCCAATCTAGCGCGCAGACCGTTCCCGCCGGAGCTACGCTGCGGCGCTCTCCGCCGCTCTTTCCCCACCCACGGTCCGCATGAACGCGTCGTAAACGTCGGGGCGCCACCAGTGCCTGGACTCGTGCATCCTGCGCAGCGCCTCGCTCCTGTCGAGTGCCTTGCGGTAGCTGCGCGTGGTGGTGAGCGCGTCGTACACGTCCACGATGCAGATGACCTGCGCGTTCACGGGGATCTCCTCGCCGCGCAGCCTGTCCGGATAGCCCGAGCCGTCGTACTTCTCGTGGTGCCACCTGATTATCGGCTTGATGTCCCACGGGAACTCCACGCTCTCCAGCAGCTCGACACCCCACACGGGATGCATCTGCATCACTTCGAACTCCTCGCGCGTGAGCGAGCCGGGTTTGTTGAGCACTTCGTGCGGCACCCGCACTTTGCCGAGGTCGTGCAGATAGGCACCGAGCCGGATGGTCGTCAGCGCGGCTTCGTCGAAGCCGAGCTCGCGCGCCACGTCGAGCGCGTAGCCGGCTACGCGCTCGCAGTGTCCGTGTGTGTAACTGTCCGCCGACTCGATCGACTGGCCCCAGTTGCGAACTATGGCGAGGTAGGTGTCCTCGAGCTTCGCCCGCTTGGCGAGCACGTCGAACATGTCGACGCGCGCGTCCAGATGCTCGAAAAGGCTGTGCGCGGCGTTCAGTAAGGTGAGCGCCTCCTGGTTCCGGCCCATCGCCTGATACAGGCGCGCGAGCTCGCGCGTAGCCTCGGCCTGGCTCAGCACCGAACCCGTGCCCATCGCGAGATCGATCGCCGCCGTGAGACGCGACTCCGCCAGCGCGTGTCTGCCCGTATCCCGGTAGACGATGCCGAGCACTTTGTAGACGTCGGCCTTGTCGAGCTGCGCGTCGAGGCGGTCGAAGATCGCCAGCGCCTCCTCGGCGCTCTCCTTCGCGAAGTCGTAGTGCTGGCGCGCGAGGTGGACTTCGCAGTGGTTGAGCAGGCAGAGCCCCTCGAGCCGGACGTCTCCGTTGCGGCGCGCGATCTCCGCGCTCGAGGTGAAGTAGCGATCGGCGTCGTCCCAGAGCTGCTGGTCGGAGCTGATCATGCCGAGGTTGTGGTACGCGATGGCGCAGCCGTGCTCGTCGCCCACGCTGCGGCAGGCGTCGAGCGAGCGCTGGTAATGCTGCAGGGCTTCGGGAAGGTCGCCCTGGATGTTGGAGAGGATACCGAGGTTCTGCTCTATGCGGGCGCGAAGCTCGAGATTGGAACCTCCCACCGCTAGTGCGCGCCGGTATATCTCGCGCGCGGCAGGAATGGCGCCAGTCTCGAATTCGATGATTCCGAGGATGTTGAGCGCTTCGGCCGCGAGTATGTAGTGACCCGCCACCGAGGCGACCTCGTAGCTGCGCTGACACAGTCGACGCGCGACTGCCTGGTCGTCTCTGTTGTGCTGTACCACACCGAGACGCCGCAGCGACTCGGCGAGCACCGAGCTATCACCGCTCTGATCCGCCATCTCGATGGCGAGCTCGTATGCCTCCGTGGCCTGATCGGGACTCCCCTCGCGCTCGCGCTTCCGCGCGATGGCGAGGAGGTCGCCCGCACGCCGTCGCCGGGAATCCGGGACCAGCGCCAATCGTACGGGCTTCCCCTCGCGCTGAATCGGCGAGGGCTCGGTGGGCCAACTCCGGCGTGCCATCATTACGCTCTCAGTACGCCACCGCGTACCGCGAGAAGTGCTCGATCGGCGCGCTCACTTCCTGCCGGAAGACATTGTCCACCGACTTCAGCAGGTCGAGGATGTCGAGCCGCTCGTCGGTGTACGCGATGCGCTTGGGAAGGAGGTTCCGCACGAGTCCGCAGTCGCCGTAATCGAGCGTGAGCACCGGCTCGTGGCGGCGGTCGAAGTGCAGCCCCTCGGGCGCGAAGCGCACGGACACGGTGTTCCCCGCGGGCGCCTCGGCCGTGATGCGCACTTTCCTGTCGAGCGCGCCGGCCGGGACCACGAAGGTGTGCTTGCCCACGCGAAGCGTGCCGCCGCGCGGCCCGATCACTTTGCTGGCGGATGCGTAGCGCTGCGGTCTGCAGGTGAGGAGCTGGGCGAGCGGGCCGCGACCTCTGCCGAGTCCATCGAGAACGCTCTCGATGGGCAGGCCGAGAAGCTGGTCCGGCTGCGGCTGGGCCACCTGGCTAGATGGTCCTGTGGGGAGCGCGTCGGAGGAGCAGCTCGCGGTGAAGGCCGCGAGCAGCGCCGCCAGAGCGAAGGTGGCGATGCGAGTGAGTGTGGTGGAACGCGAGCGAGTCATCGTCGACCCCTGTGAAGGTGATCCCCGCGTCGTCGCGGAGGCCGGCGCCCGAGGCCCGTGCCCTGGACGGCACCAGGGGAAGGCAACGCGCATACCGGCCGGGCCCACCTCGAGCCGCCGAGTCGACTGATACATTTTGTTGCACAGGGACGGGCTCGCAAAGCCAAATGCCGCGCCCGCTTGACGGGCGGATCGGAACATCCCGGAACGTTTCTATGCACGCATCGAAACGTTCCTGATCACCCCGGGGCCCGCGCTTCCTGCCGCTCGACCGTCGGGGCGTTGCGGCATCGGTGCATCACTCTGGTCGTGTGCGCGACACGCTCAACGCCCCGGCCAGCTCGCCCGGCGTCGCTACTACAGCCTCTACACCATGAGGAAGCGCGCGGGCAAAGTGCGGATCGACCAGGGTGCCCGGCGTACCGGGCGTACCGGGCGTACCGGGCGTACCGGGCGTGCCCGGCTCCGCCCGGACCGCCTTCGCCAGCACCAGCCGCCGCGCTCCCACCTGGCCGGCTACCCAGGCGGCGATGCTGTCCGACGTCACCTCCCACGAGTGCGGCAGGGCGCCCGGGTCGGCTCGGCGCAGCCAGGCGGAGGGCGCCAGGATCGGAAGCCGGCCTTCCGTAATGGACTGGTACGCCTCCTCGCGGGAGTGCACTACCCGCGAACCCGGCACCAGCGAAGCTAGTAGCTCCGCGTATTGATCCTGCGCGAGGATGGCCATCCAGTGCGCCGCATCATCCGAAAGACCCAGATCGGCGTCGATCCCACGCACCACGTCGGCAAAAGGCCCCCCACCGGGCACGATCAGCACCGGATCGCCACGTTCCGCCACGCGTCGCAGCTCCGCTACTACTATATGTAATGCGCCCTCTCGGCCCAGTAGCGCCCCGCCAACTTTCACCACGGTATCGATGACCGGCGAGCCCGAATCCACGGGCGATGGAACGGTCACGCGATCGCGCGGAGCGCCGAGCAGGAGCGCTACCGCGGCCGCTGGCGTGAAAGTGTCGCCGAGCTCCGCTATCGCCAGCGGCTCTCGCCCTACCATCCCCGCCGCTCTGCGCGCGACAAAGCTTCCGATCCCCGCAGTAACTACAGTCGAGATGCCGGGATGACGGTCCAGCACGCGCTCCAGCGATCGTGCCACTCGTCCAGCTTGTACCATTGCAACGCGCCGAGCGATGGCATCGATGGCGTCGTCATCGAGCATCTCGCCATCAGCGCAGACGACCCGCGCCAGACGTGTGCGTACGGCAGCCCTGTCGGCCGCGCGCCCGTCGGGGGTGGGGACCGTGTAGTCGGCCCCGCCCAGTTCGCCGAGCCACAGATATACGTCCCCGGTGATCGCGAAAGACTCGGCGGATACACCGGTCGCGCCGCCGGTCGCGCCGCCGAGCTGCACCTCCCGCACTACCGCTTCGACCGGTGTTCGCAGCGCGCCAAGGTACAGGAGCTCCCCCGTACGGAGCCTGTCCGGATCCGTACGTCCCAGCGCCACCACCCGCCCAGCCTGGATTGGAATGATGTCAGTGGTCGTACTACCGATGTCCATGAGCACGGACTGCGGCCATTCCTGAGCCACCAGAGCGGCAGTAGCGGCCCAGTTGGACGCTGCCACGAGTATCGGTTCGCGCCGCGACTCGGCCGGATCGTGGAAGGCTCCGTCGCTGCCGAAAATGTGGATCCGCCCGCTCGGGAAGGCGCGCTCGAAGGCATCGATGACGAACCGGACTCCGTCGCGCTTGGTCTGGAAGTATTGCGAGAGCTCGGCGGTCATGGTCACCGCATGGTGATCTTCCGGCGCCGTCCCCGCCGCTCGCGCGAGGCGGGCGAGCAACGGGGCGAGCTCGTCGGGCGCGCGCTGGATCTCGAAGGGGATGGACCGCAGCATCCGCAGCGCACCGTCAGTGACGCGCGCGATCTTCGTGTTGACGCCGCCCACATCCCACCCGGTTACCGACGAGCAGGGAGGCATTATCGTGCGGCAGCCCGATTACGGAAGAGCTGGACCGTACGCACGGGGCGACTCTCCTGGTCCACCGCGTCCGACCGATGCGCATAATTCCGGTTCTGGATATCCTGAACGGCCAGGCGGTGCACGCGCGCGCGGGGGATCGCGCCAGCTACGCGCCACTCGAGACGCAGTTGACGCCTGGAGCAACCGGGAACGCCCGCGCCATCGCCCGCGCGCTCCGTGACCGGTTCGGGGTCCGGGAGCTGTATCTGGCCGATCTCGATGCGATCATGGGCGGCATGCCGCAGCGGGAGCTGCGGCGCGGGGTGGCCCGTGAGCTGGCCGAGGGTCGGGGGCGGGGCGGGGGAGGGGCGACGGTGTGGGTGGATGGGGGAGTCGCGACCGTGGAGCGGGCGCGCGACGTCGCGGAGGACGGCGCCGCGCGGATCATCGTGGCGCTCGAGACTCTCTCGCCGCGCTGCGATCCTCGCTCGACTCTCCGCGATCTCGCGGTCGCTGTTGGACCGATCGGTCCCAGAAGCGCCGGGCGCTCCGACCCGGGCCACCACTCTGTTCCACGAGTGGCGTTCTCGCTCGACTTGCGTGCCGGAAGGCCGCTCACGAGCCATCCCGCTCTGCGCACTCTCGAGCCGGTGGCGATCGCCGAGCTCGCGGCCGGGTGCGGGGTCGGATCGATTATCGTGCTCGACCTCGCCCGTGTCGGGATGGGGGCGGGGCCCGACATCCAGATGTTGCGCGTTCTGCGGCGCGTGCTTCCCACGATCGAGCTGGTGGCCGGCGGCGGAGTGCGAGATGCCGCCGACCTCCGGCGGCTCGCCGACGAGGGCGCGGATGCGGCCCTCGTCGGGAGCGCGCTGCACCGCAGGCCCGCCGGTCAGGGGTCGGTCCTGGGCCTGCTCAGCGCGTCGCTGCCGGAGGACGTCACCTCGCCGTTGGCCGACGACTGAACTCCCCCGCTGGGGAGCGAGGCGATGTCCTTCTTCACCAGCGGGTCGTTGGGATCCAGCGTCGGCCACTTGTGTACGTCGTCCGGTACCACGGCGCCGTTGATGTGCGCCATACCGCCGTTCTTCACTGTGGTGTCGCTGGGGTTGTCGTACGTGCCCACCACGCGGTAGCGGTGGTTGGCGACGAGGTGCAGCGCGTCGGTGTTGTAGCCGAAGACGAAGCGTCCCACTCCTTCCACGTGGCCCTGCTTGTCGCGTTTCGCCTTGAGTCTCACCAACACTTTTCCCGTCTCGGCGTCCTCGAGACTCACACTCTCGCCGTAGTCGTGCATGTGGCCGCCCACCGCCAGCAGGCGGACGCTCGTGGGTACCTCGAACTCGAAGCTGTGCGTCGATTTCCCCGGTGGAACGTCGAAGGTGGTGGTGCCGCCGATCACGTTGTTCACATCTATGTACAGCGGCAGCACAGCGCGCGGATGCTTGCCGTCGGCGGTGGAGACGTAGGGGATCGTGACGCGCAGATAGGCATCCACATCCTTCCCCGTCTCGTTGTCGAACATGGCGTACATGCCGAGGTGCTCGCCGTCGTTCAGCGGAACCGCGAGACCGGAGGGAAGCTCCACCGGATCGGTTTCCGAGCCCCAGCCGAATAGCCGCTCCACGGCATGATAGACGAGCTGGCGCCGGTCCAGGTTCACTCCGATGAGATGGTGCAGGAGGTCGCCGGGGAGCGGCTTGCCGGATGCGTCGGTCATGTCCACGCGAAAGCCGCGCAGCCATCCGTCCACGGGCCAGTCGAAGCGCATGAAGTGCGAGACGGAGTGGTGTTCCATTCCCTCCATCCCCTCCATCGCGTGTCCCCCTCCTCCGTGCATGTGCATCCCCTTCATACCGGCGGGGTTCGCGGGGAGGTGGAACGGGCCGGTGCTGATCACGATCCGTGAGCTCGCGCTGTCTACCGTGATTCGCATCCGCGCCTCCGCGCTTGCAGCGGCGGAGTCGCCGGCGGAGCTCGCGGTGGCCGGGCTGCCCGCGACAGTGTCGTAAGGCGTCCATGCCGGCGCGCGGAGCGCCGGTGTCGTCGATGCGATGTGTACCGCGGCGGCCGCGGCCAGCAGGGGGGAAAGAAAAAGCATTACCAGACCTCTCGATCTCTCTGACGTTCCGTTCCTTTCACTTCAGCAGCTCGCGATAGGTGGCAGACTGGCCGAAGTTCTCCTCCACCTCGAGCTCCAATCCCGTAAGGTTCTCCAGCCCGTGCTCCTCCAGCTCGCCGCGTACGCGGTGCGCGAGGTAGCGCGCCAGCATCTCCACCGTGGTGTTGGGGATCGGCAGCAGCGCGCAGTCGGAGCGGGGGAATACGTAGCGCGGGCTTCCCTGATAGGCGACGTGTACGAAGTCGTCGCGCTCCTCCACCTGGATCTTCGGATTCTGCAGTGGAAGGAGCACTTTGTGGTCGATCTCGTCGCAGTAGCGCCGCATCATCCGCTTCACCTCCGAGAAGTCGAGCACGTACCAGCTCTGCTCATCGAGGTGGCCTTCGATGGTGATGC
>CAZTTY010000029.1:0-43727 GCA_964616815.1 uncultured Gemmatimonadaceae bacterium
AACGCTCACGAGCCCTCTACATCGAGTACCCGACCCCGTCGCTTACTGCGCTTCGATCGCTTTGGGAGGGATGAGCTCGGCGAAAGGCCGATACAGCCGAGCGAACTCGCCGGGCGAGAGCAGCGGACGAGCGGCGATCGCACACGCCGCCAGCCGCGCGGCACGCCGCAGCCGGCGAACCGTGGTGGGCGACGCGATCCCTTCGATGATCCCGATCTCGCGGTCGATCCGGTTGCGGATCCGGCGCACTGCGCTGGGCATGGTCTCCATGACCTCCCTCAGGTGCGCCCTTGCCTGGCGATCCGCCTGCGCTTCGCGCGCCAGGTCCATGGCCGCGGTCTGCCGTTCCAGGTCCTCGCGCGGGAGCAGATGCGGATCGTTCTCGGCCAGCTGACACCACGCTCCGATCGGTACGCGTCTCAACTGCCCGAAGAACGCCAGAACCTGTGCGGTCGTCGTTCCATACCATTCGGCAGCGGTTGCCACCGACCTGGTCGCAGGCTTGGTAGCCGGTTGCGCTTCCGGCTGCGAGGCAGGCAGCGTCGTCTGCGCGCTGCCTGCCCCATCGTTCGTGGGCACATGCATCGTGAACCCCCCTCGCTATTGGTGGACACCTGTCTTGCAGGGCAGCGTGGAGCGCGAGAACTCGACGTCGCGTTGCGCGACGCTCGCCGAATACGATGCTTACGGCCGACCCGGGTTATCTGTTCCGGACTCGGCAGGCAGGCGTACTCGCCATCCTACCACCCTTCCATGCGACGCCTGCGGGGTTAGCTGACGGGTTGGGAGCGGGAAGTCTCCCTCCATTGTTGCCGGATGCACCCCGGATCTCGATCGGGTCCCCCGCCGCGCGGCGCGCATCATGGCGCCCGCGTTAGGCTGCAGTAGCTGTCGACTACCAATGCAATAGAGTACGAGGAAAGGGGTCGTGTCAAGGCATCGGCCCGATCCCGCCTGCCCCACGCGCGAAAGCGGTGGCTCGCTAATGTCGCTTGCGGCGCGCCGTGGCGCCGTTCATGGACGCACCCCTTCTCAGCCGCTTCTCGAACCAGTGGTGCGCGTACGGCTCGTCGTTGAAGGGCGAAACTTCGCGATATCCGGACGTCCGGTACATCGCGATGGCTTCGGGAAGCGCGCGGTTGGTCTCGAGGCGCACCACGCCGAAGCCGAGCTGCCGCGCGTCCTCTTCCAGCGCCGCGAGGAGGCGACGTCCCACGCCCAGCCCGCGCACTTCCTCGGCCACCCACATCCGCCTGATCGAGGCCGCGGTCGCGGAAATGCGCCTGACTCCGCCGCACCCTACGCTCTTCCCGTCCACCGTGGCGACGAGGAATACTCCGTCGGGCGGAACGAAGTCATCCGCCGGTGCCGGCAGGCTGCGGCCGGGGTCGTACCCCGATTCGAAGCGTCGGTCGATCTCGGCGTAGAACCGTTCGAGGCAGCTCCGTGCTTCGGCGCTCGCGGGATCGACCCGTTCCACCCGCACGGCCGAGGCGATGAGGAGACGCCGCACTTCTTCCATCGCGTCCACCAGGCGGTCGCGCTGCTTCTCGCTGAGTGGCCCGAGGATGGCGGCGGCTCCGTCGTCGGAGCGGCGGTCCATCTCGGCGATCTCCATCATGCCGCGTCGCGTGGCGCGCACATGCCGAACCCGCTCGTCGCCGGCATCGGGCTCGATTTTCACCAGCCCTTCCGCCTCGAGTGCCTGCACGAGTCGGCTCAGGTATCCGGAGTCGAGCCCGAGCGTCGCGCGCAGGTCGCGCAGCTCGGCGCCGTTGCGTCCTATCTCGTAAAGGACGCGCGATTGTCCGAGCGGCCGGTCGCGCCCGAGGAAGTGGTCTTCGAGGGCACCGACCCGCTGAGTCACGAGCCGGTTGAAGCGCCGGATGGCCGCGATTCTGGTATCTGACATTCTCTGACTTTAGTCAGATAATATTCCCGAGGCAACCCTGCTGGCCGGCGGGCGGGGGGTGGGCGTCCGCCGGGCTTCGCACCCGGGTTAGAATTCGAGCGGTCCCGGCGGCGATCGGTCGTGGGCGGCCGCAGCCACGGACACTGGCGGCTCCGTACGCCGCCGGCCGCGCCTCTCGCTCTGTCCGGCGTCAGAACCCTCTCCAACCCGGCTATCCATTTGCCACGTCCAACGCCGTACGACAGCGCCGCGGCACCGCGGAGAAGCCGCGATTCCGCCGCCATACGCTCCGGGATCGTCCGGCTCGTCGTCGCGCTGCTCCTCGCCATGTTCCCCTGCACACTCGCGGCTCAGGCAGCGGTGTCCATGGTGCCGGACACGCGACCCGGCGCCGAGCTGCGCGTGTCGGTGATCACGATCGGTCCGGGCGCGCAGGTGTGGGAGCGCTTCGGACACAACGCGATCATGCTGGAGGACATGCGTACGGGCCGGGCGGTGTGGTACAACTACGGAATGTTCGATTTCGGCGCGAAGGATTTCTGGCCGCGTTTCATGAAGGGTGACATGCGCTACTGGATGCAGGGTGGGGAGGTGCGCGTCGAGCTCCCCTTCTACTTCCGGAGCAATCGCACCGTGTGGGCGCAGGAGCTGGACATCGAGCCGGCGCAGCGGCTGGAGGTCCAGCGCTTCCTGGAGTGGAACGCGCTCCCCGAGAACCGCTTCTACCACTACGACTACTTCCGCGACAACTGCTCGACCCGGGTGCGCGATGTGGTGGACCGCGTGATCGGCGGCGCGATCAGGGAGCAGACCGAGGACATTCCGGCCGGTACCACCTTCCGTTCGGAGACGCGGCGCCTGACGGAGAGCAGCCTGCCGGTGTACGTCGGGATCGAACTCGGCCTCGCGCGTCCCACCGACGAGCCCATCTCCCGATACGAGGAGATGTTCCTGCCGATGGCGCTGCACAGCTATCTGCGGGACGTCACGATAACCGGCCCGGATGGCGTGACGCATCCGCTCGTGAAGTCGGAGCGCACGCTCTACACGTCCACCGCCACGCCGCCCCCCGCGCAGCCGCCGGCGTGGTGGCCGTGGTTCCTCCTCGCCGGAGTCGCGGTGGGCGGCGTGCTCTACACCATGGGCAGGTCGGTGGAGAGCTCCGCTCCGGCGCGCGTGGGGTTCCTGCTGCTCGGCGGCGCGTGGACGCTCTTCGCGGGACTCGGCGGGTTGGTGCTCGCTTCGCTCTGGGGGCTCACCGACCACTGGGCCACCTACTACAACGAGAACCTTCTCCAGCTCTCGCCGGTGGCGCTCCTCCTCGCATTCACGCTCCGCCGCGTCGCCTGGCGCGCGCGCATCGCGCACCCTGTCGCGGAGCGTCTCGCGATCTTCCTCGCCATCTCCTCGCTCGCCGGTCTCGCTCTCAAGCTCCTTCCCGGCCCGAGCCAGGTGAATTGGGAAGTCATCGCCTTCGCGCTCCCTGTGAACCTCGGTCTCGCCGCCGCGATACTCGCCCATCGCGCCCGCCGTGTAGCGGGCGGGGGAAGGGAGCAGGAAGCAGGAAGCAGGAAGCAGGGAAGTGCACACCCATGAAGTCATGCCCGCGAAAGCGGGCATGACTATGGAACGTGTGCAGTTCCTGCTTCCTGCTCCCTGCTTCCTTCTTCTAATTCGTCACCGCCCGCGCGTGCTCCTTCGTCGCGCCGATGAAGGCGGCGATGTCCGACTTCAACTGCTTCGCCGACGCCTGGTTCAGATACGCCATGTGGCCGCTCTCGTAGTATTTGAATTCCACGCGGTCGCGATACGTCTGGTCGAAACCCATGTGCCTGAAGGTGTACTCGGCGTTCGCGAAGGGAGTCGCCATGTCGTAGTAGCCAGCGCCCACCATGACGCGCAGGTAGGGATCCTTGGCCATCGCCTCGCGCAGCGCGTCCACCTCGTTGGGGAAGCCGAAGCCGGCGCCCGTGTAGTCCCACCGGCCGGTGTGGCCGCCCATGTAGTACTGCAGATCGCTGTCGTACTTCAGGTCGTTGTGCAGGTAGCGCATGAACGCCGACATGAACGCGCCCGACGGAGCCACATCGGATGGGTCGTAGTCCTGACGCTGATTCGCGGCGTTGCCGTTGATGCCGGTCATGCGGCTGTCGTAGCGACCCACCATCTTGCGCTCGTCGCGCAGAAGCTCGGTGCGGTAATGGCCGGGATCTATACGCAGGTTCGTGTTGAGGATGAACTGCCGCGACACGCCGGTGAGGTCAGCCAGCTTCTGCGCGACCGCGTTGCGCTCGGCGTCGGTGAGCTCGTTCCCCTTCGCCAGCTCCACCATGTAGTCGCCGAATGCATAGTCGCGCGACTGCTGCACCACCTGCTCCAGCGACTTGCTCTGCATGGCCGCCGGCAGCTTCTTGTGATACCAGGCGGTGGCGGTGTAGGTGGGAAGGAACGAGGAGTAGGCGATGTCGTTGATGGGTGACGGCGCGATGTACTGCCAGTCGAGCACGGTACCGAGCAGCATTATCCCGTTGAGCTCGATCCCTTCATCCTCCTGCAGCTCCGATGCGAGCCCCGCCGAGCGGAAGGTGCCGTAGCTTTCGCCGAAGAGATACTTGGGCGACGCCCACCGGTCGTACCTGTCGAGGTAGTCGCGGATGAACTCGCCGAACATCTGGATGTCGTTCACGGCGCCCGTGTAGTCGGTGGCCTTCACCCCCTTCCCGGGGCGCGAGTAGCCGGTCATCATGGCGTCGATCTGGACGAGGTCGGTCACGTCGAGCGGCGTATTGGGATTGTCGACGAGATTGTACGGCGGCGCCGGCTGCGAGCCGTTCGGCCCCATCTCGGGGTGCTTCGGGCTCATGATTCCCATGTCGAGCCAGATCGACGCCGACCCGGGCCCGCCGTTGAAGAAGAATGTGACCGGCCGGTTGGACGCCTCCACACCGTCCTTCGTGTAGGAGATGTAGAACACCGTCGCCTTCGGATTCCCGTCGTCGTCGCGCAGCACCATGGTGCCGGCGTTGGCGGTGTACGCGATCGGCTTTCCGTCGATCGTCATGGTGTGTTTCGTGGTCGAGACCTTCTCGACGGCCGGAACGCCGCTCGAGTCCTTCTTCGCGCCGTCATCCCCCTGTGCGGGAGCTCCACGGCGCGGCCGCTGGGCGGTTGCGGAGCCGGCGGCGATGAGCGAGGCAGCGATTCCTGCGAACAAGGTTCGTGCGTGCATTGGCAACCCTCCACTCGTGATTGACGGTGACTGCGTTCACATGGGCGACGGAGGGCCGGCCGCGGATCGCCGCGTCGGCGAGCGGGGCCGGCGAACCGGGCTGACGAGCCGAGCCGGTGTATGCGTCGGCCGTGGCCCTCGCGTCCAGCACATTATCGCACGAGGGCCGAGAAATGTTGAGGGGGAGGAGAAGGATCGTATGGGATCCCACACGTCCGGCTGCGGTGCGATCGTCGCCCGGTGGTCGACCGGTGATCGCCGGGCAGCTTCGCTGCTATCCCTTCGCCTGCGAGGTCGCCCCGACGGTCCTCGGCATCATCTCGGAGGCCAGCTCTCCCGAGGTCGCTCTGACGCGCGAGCGCCAGCCAGCGTGGCGAGCCTGGTCGCCACCCTTCGCCTCGCAGGTCGTGCTGGAAGGCGAAGCGTATGGCCAGCGCGGCGTGCGTGTGCAAGTATTGTAGGAACCGTGCGCGGCCCTGTCGGGGCCGCATGCTGCATTCCCCACCTCAGCGCCCTGCCCGATGACATCTAGACCCATAGTCGCCATCTCGCTCGCCATCCTCCTCTCCGCCTCCACCTCCTGCAGCACCGCGGGCGCTGCCCCGACCGCGCCCTGCACCCGAGCCACGGAGGCATGCGAGCAGTGGATTACCATCGGAGAGGGGCCGGCGCGTTCGATGGTGTACTCCACCTATTCGCTGGAGACGCCGAACGCCGGGATCACGCGTGCGCTCGTGATGGTGCACGGCGCGGCTCGCAACGCCGACCATTATTTCGAGACCGCCACCGCGGCGGCGTTCCTGGCCGGTGCGCTCGACAACACGATAGTCGTGGCGCCGCGCTTCGCAGCGGGCCGTGATTCCGTGGCCGAGAACGAGGTGCTCTGGCCTCCTCGCGGTGACAGTTGGCGCTCGGGCGGGATGTCGCCGTCGAACCCGGAGCTCTCGTCCTTCGACCTGGCCGACGAAATCCTGCGGAAGCTTGCCGACAAGAAGGTCTTCCCGAATCTCACCCGGATCGTTCTCGCCGGGCACTCGGCGGGCGGCCAGTTCGCGAACCGCTACGGGATGTCGAACAGGGTGCACGACTCGCTCGGCGTGGCCGTGAGCTACGTGGTCGCCAATCCGTCGAGCTATGCATGGCCGGTCGCTGTGCGCCCACTTCCCGTGGGCGACGCCGACACGGTCGACGCGTACAAGGAGTCCATGGGCGACGACGCCGAGGAGATCCACTCCGACTTCCGCTACGGTCCGTTCGATTCGACGAAGGCGCCGGGCTACGATCGGTGGCCCAAGGGACTCGAGGATCGAGAGGGCTACACGGCGCAGATGTCCGACGACCAGTTGCGCAGCCAGCTCGTGGAGAGACCGGTCACCTACCTGCTCGGCCAGGTGGATGTGCTGCCGCTCGGTGGCTTCGACGATTCGCCGAGCGCGATGGCGCAGGGCCCGACGCGCCGCGCGCGCGGCGAAGCGTTCATGGAGTACGTGAACGATTCGCTCGGCGCGAAGCACGAGGGGATCATCGTTCCGGAGTGCGGCCACAACGATCGGTGCATCTACACCACGGATGAGGTGCTTCCCGTGATCTTTCCTGACGGCTGAGCATGCTTGCGCCGCGGTACGTCGCTCGGCAAGACTTTCTCCGTCAGCTCGGCTCGAGGGGCGTGCGGCGGCGCGTCCGCCGTTCGCCCTCACCGCCTTTCACGGCGCGATCGATCGTAGGGAAACCGCAAACCCGGACGAACCATGATGTCACGGCACACTCGCGCGTCCGCCGCCTGCCAGGTGGCAGCGGTCACACTCATGGCCTCGCTCGCCGCGCCTGCCTCGGCGCAGATGCCGGCCGCACACGCGAACCACCTGTCCAGCGGGATCGATACGACCACCTTCGATCACTCCGTGCGGCCGCAGGATGACTTCTTCCGCTACGTGAACGGCGGTTGGCTGAAGAGCGCGCGGATTCCAGCGGACGCTTCGAGCTGGGGCGCGTTCCAGGAGCTGCGCGAGGGGAGCCGCGCCGCGCTGCACCGGATATTCGAGGAGGCGAGCGAGGCGCACGCTGCCAAGGGCAGCCCGCGGCAGAAGGTGGGCGACCTGTACGCGAGCTACATGGACAGCGCGCGCGTGGAGGAGCTCGGTCTCCGGCCGATCCGGCCGCTCCTCGCAGAGGTCGCGACGCTGCGCAGCAGGACCGACCTCCCCGCCACCTTCGCGTACTTCGCGCGGCGTGGCGTTCGGTGGCCCGCGATGGCGGGCGTGCGTGCCGACCCGAAGCACTCGTCGGTGAACATCGTGCAGGTGAGCCAGTGGGGGCTCGGGATGCCCGACCGCGACTACTACCTCCAGAACGACGCCAAGATGGCCGCGACGCGCAAGGCGTACGCCGCCTACATCACGAAGATGCTGGAGCTGGCGGAGCAGCCGGATCCCGCCGGCGCCGCGAAGCGCATCCTCGCGCTCGAGACGGCGATCGCGACGCCGCAGTGGAATCGCGTGCGCAGTCGCAACCGCGATTCCACCTACAACCGGATGACCGTGGCCGAGCTGGCCGCGCTCACGCCCGCGTTCGACTGGAAGCGCTACCTCGCGGCGGCCGGGATGGGGGAGGCGAAGGAAGTGATCGTGCGCCAGCCGGACTACCTCGAAGCGCTCGACCCCATCTTCGCCGACACACCGATCGAGACGTGGCGCGAGTACCTCACCTTCCATCTGCTCGATACGTTCGCCAATCAGCTCCCGGAGCGGTTCGTGGAGGCGCGCTTCGCCTTCAACGGTCGCACTCTATCGGGACAGGAGGAGCTGTCCGCGCGCTGGAAGCGGGCGGTGGATGCCACCAACTCGACGCTCGGCGAGGCCGCCGGGGCGCTGTACGCGGAGAAGTACTTCGAGCCCGAGGCGAAGGCGCGCATGGATGCGCTCGTGGATAACCTCGTCGAAGCGTACCGGATCGGGATCGACTCGCTCGAGTGGATGAGCGATGCCACGAAGGCGCGTGCCAAGGAGAAGCTGGCACGATTCAAGGTGAAGATCGGTGCGCCGGACCATCCGCGTGAGTACGCGTTCGACGTGAAGAGCGACGATCTGTTCGGCAACGAGCTGCGCAGCCGGCTCTTCGAGTACGACTACATGACCAGCCAGCTCGACAAGCCGGTGGACAAGAGCCGCTGGGGGATGACGGCGCCGACTGTCAACGCGTCGTACAGTCCATCGTTCAACGAGATCACCTTCCCCGCGGGGATCCTGCAGCCGCCCTTCTTCAACGTGAACGCGGACGACGCGGTGAACTACGGTGCCATCGGCGCCGTGATCGGCCACGAGATCGGCCACGGCTTCGACGACCAGGGACGCAAGTCGGATGGGGAAGGGAATCTGCGCGACTGGTGGACCGCTGCCGATACCAGGGCGTACGAGTCGCGTACGGCGAAGCTCGGCGCGCAGTACGACGCGATCAACCCGATCGACGATCTGCACATCAACGGGGATCTCACGATGGGTGAGAACATCGGCGATCTCAGCGGACTCGCGCAGGCGTACAGGGCGTACGAGATGTCGCTGCAGGGGAAGGAGGCTCCGGTGATCGACGGCCTCACCGGCGACCAGCGTTTCTTCATCGGCTTCGCGCAGGTATGGCGCGGCAAGATGCGCGACGATGCGCTGCGCCGGCAGCTTCTCACCAACCCACATTCGCCCGGACCGTACCGCGCCTTCGTCCCGCTCGTCAACAACGACGCCTTCGAGAAGGCGTTCGACGTGAAGCCGGGAGATGGGATGTGGCTCGCGCCGGAGAAGCGGGTGAAGATCTGGTAGCAGTTGCAAGGAAATGATGGCGAAGAGCGCTCTGGACCGGGGAGCATGGCGCGCGTAGTTTCGGGAGTGGGTCGGATGCGCCACGGAGGGATGACTCGCGGTGGCCTGATCGCCCGGGACGCCAGAGGCAATTCGACGTCTCCGGTTGCGGCGAACCCACATCTCGACCGCTTATCGGAGGCGGCTCATGAAGCACGTATTTCCCTGGGCGACGGAAGCGCCGATCACGCTAGAGGACTTCGCGGATCTCCCCGAACAAGACGGCTACAAGCTCGAGCTCGTACGCGGCCATGTCGTGCGCGAGCCGCGGCCGATGCCGCTGCACGGGCGCGTAGCGGCCAGGCTGACGCGATTCCTCGACGAGCACGTGGATGCGGGCGACTTCGGTGCCGTGCTGGTGGAGGTGGACTTCCTTCTCTCCGAAGAGCCGCCGACCGTGCGCGCCCCCGACATCGCATTCGTGTCGACTGGCAGGCTTCCCCATGACGCTTACGCACCAGTCTACTGGCGTTTCGCGCCTGATCTGGCGGTGGAGATCCTCTCACCCAGCAATCGCGCCGCCGAGATGCAGCGGAAGGTGCTCGAGTACATCGACGCCGGGAGCCGCATGGTGTGGGTCATCGACCCCGAAGCGCAGACGGCGATCGCGTACGGATCGCGGACGGACATCCAGCTCCTCGGCCCGGATGAGGCCCTGCACGGGGGCGATGTGCTCCCGGGATTTCTTCTGCCGCTGGCGCGGCTCTTCGAGTTATAGCGCCGCCCCTCCTCCGCTCGCGCCGAAGAAGATGTAGTACCAGCCCTGATCGTATGCGATGGATGGCATGCGCAGGCGTCCGCCCGGGGCCTACCGGGTTCCGACCCGGGTGTACGACCGGGCGATGGACTGGGGACTCCTACTGACGCGGCCAGCAGCCAGCGGATGCGATAGTGCTCCTCGAAGGTCAACCTTTTTTCGAGGAGCACGAACATGAGTACCATCACCACCAAAGACGGCACCGAGCTGTACTACAAGGACTGGGGCGAGGGTCCGGTCGTCACCTTCTCGCACGGATGGCCGCTGAACTCCGACGCATGGGACGGGCAGATGCTCTTCCTGGCTCAGAACGGGTTCCGGGTCATCGCTCACGACCGGCGCGGCCACGGCCGGTCGACGCAGGCCGCCGCCGGCAACGACATGGACACGTACGCCGACGATCTGGCGGCCGTGATCGAAAAGCTCGAGTTGCGGGACGTGACGCTCGTGGGCCACTCCACCGGCGGCGGCGAGGTGGCACGCTATATCGGACGGCATGGCACTGCACGGGTTGCCGGCGCCGTCCTGATAGCGGCCGTACCGCCGCTCATGCTGCGGACCGACGCCAATCCCGAAGGGATTCCACTCGAGGTCTTCGACGGCCTTCGCAAGAGCTTGTACGATGATCGCGCCCAGTTCTACAAGGACTTCGCCATCCAGTTCTACGGCGTCAATCGGCCAGGCGCGAAGGTCTCCGAGGGCGTGCTCGATCAGTTCTGGCGCCTGAGCATGCAGGCCGGCCTCCTGAACGCGTACGAGTGCATCAAGGCGTTCTCCGAGACCGACTTCACCGAAGACCTGAAGAAGTTCGACGTCCCCACTCTCGTGCTGCACGGTGAGGACGATCAGATCGTGCCCGTGCACGATTCGGCGGTCAAGTCGGCGCGGATCGTCAGCGGTGCGAAGGACATCTACTACCCCGGTGCGCCGCACGGGATAACGACCACGCACCAGGACCAGCTCAACGCCGACCTGCTCGCGTTTCTGCGGAGCGACGTCACGTCGCGGCGCAAAGCTGCCGGAGCGCCGGCAGCAGCCTGAAGGAATCCGCCGATCGAACGTATCGATCGACTAGACCAACCGATCATTGAGAGGAAGACAATGAAGATCGTGATCATAGGCGGGACGGGGCTCATCGGCTCCAAGCTCGTCAGCAAGCTGCGCGAGCACGGCCACGAAGCGGTGCCCGCTGCGCCCGACACGGGCGTGAACACCCTCACGGGCGAGGGACTGGCGGAAGTTCTGGCCGGTGCCGATGTGGTGGTGGACGTCTCGAACTCGCCGTCGTTCGAGGACGCGGCGGTGATGGAGTTCTTCCAGACTTCCACGCGCAACATCCTCGCTGCCGAAGCCGCCGCAAAGGTGAGCCACCACGTGGCGCTGTCGGTGGTGGGCAGCGAGCGGCTCACCGGGAGCGGTTACATGCGCGCCAAGGCGGCGCAGGAGAAGCTCATCGCGAGCTCGAAGATCCCGTACTCGATTGTCCACGCGACGCAGTTCTTCGAGTTCACCATGCGCATCGCCGAGTCCGCCACGGAGGGGAATACGGTGCGCATCCCGCCCGTGCTCTACCAGCCCATCGCGGCCGACGATGTGGCGAGCGCGGTGGGCAGGGTGGCGGTGGGTGCGCCGCTGAACGCCGTGGTGGAGGTGGCCGGTCCGGAGCAGTTCCGCTTCGACGAGATCATCCGCCGCGCGCTGGCGGCGCGCCACGATCCGCGTGTGGTGGTCGCCGACCCCGAGGCGCGCTACTTCGGCACTCAGCTCGAAGAGCGCTCGCTCATCCCCGGCGACGACGCCAGGATCGGCGAGACCACGCTCCAGACGTGGCTCGAGCGCGCGGCGGTGGCCAAGGCGGCGGCCGCTTCCGAGCGGGCCGGCGACTCTGCCCTCTCGCGCGGCGACCGCAGCGCCACGCAGGGGATGGTCATGGACGGGCAGCTCCAGTCGCCACGTCCATGAACGCGGACTACCAGACGACGCGCGCCCCGCAACGGGGCGCGCGTCATCCGCGGGAGCTCATCACACCCGCGGATCGAATGCCCGGCGTTTGCGGAGATGTGGAGTCGGCGGGATCGTGGAAGCCGTCGCTCGCCCACATGTCGCACGAGCTGCGCACGCCGATCCATGCCGTGCTCGGATACGCCGCTCTGTTGAGCGACGGCGCGGGCGGAGCGCTTCCACGTACGGCCGCCGAGATGGTGGTCAGGATCTCCCGCAGCGCGCAGCGGCTGCGTGAGCTGGTGGACGACATCCTCGAGCTCGGCAGGCTCGATGCGGGAGCGATGCCCCTCGCGCTGGAGGATGTGGCGCTGGAGCCGCTACTGCGCGATGTCATGCTGTCGCTCGAGCCGCGGGCGCGCGCCAAACGGCTCGCGCTGCATCTGCGCGCGGATCGTGCTCCCAGAGTGCGCAGCGACCGCGGGCGTGTGTCGCAGATCGCACTCAACCTCGTTTCCAATGCAGTCGAATACACGGAGCGCGGCAGCGTGATGATCGAGCTCGAGCAGCGCGCGGGCGGGATCGCCATTCACGTAGTGGACACGGGCCCCGGCATCGCGAGGGCGGACCACGACCGCGTGTTCGAGGATTTCGTGCGGCTGGGATCCGATCCCGGCGGCACCGGACTCGGCCTCGCGATCAGTCGCCGGCTCGCGCGCCTCCTCGGCGGCACCCTCACCCTGCGCAGCGAGCCGGGGCTGGGAAGCTGCTTCACACTCACGCTCCCCATCGCCGGACCCGAACTGCCGGGATGCGGAACGAGCTCCTCCCTGTCCGCGTTCAGCCCCAGAGTGAAGGTCACACACGGCTCGGGGGAGGCTCGGCTCGATGATCTCTGAACGACGCATCGCGACTTCCGTCCTCGTGATCGGTGCGGGGGGCTCGGGGCTCCGCGCCGCGATCGAACTCGCCGAGCGTGGCGTCGACGTGCTCGTGACGAGCAAGCGTCCGAAGGCGGATGCGCACACCACGCTCGCCGCCGGCGGGATCAACGCGGCACTCGCGACCATGGATCCGGAAGACACTTGGCAGCAGCACGCGGCCGATACGATCGCCGAGAGCTACAGGCTGGCCAACCCGCTCACCGTGGAGATAGTCGCGCGGGGCGCCGCACGCGGCGTCGGAGAGCTCGAGCGCTGGGGTATGCGATTCGCCCGCGAGGGCGACGGAAGGATCTCGCAGCGATTCTTCGGCGCGCACACATGGCGCCGTACCGCGTTCGCGGGCGACTACACTGGCCTGGAGATCCAGCGCACGCTGGTGGCTCGCGCCGGAGAGCTCGGCATACCGGTCCTCGACACCACGTACATCTCGAGACTCCTCGTCCGCGACAACGTGGTCTTCGGCGCGTACGGCTTCGACATCGCGGACGGGACGCGCTGCGTGATCCATGCCGATGCCGTCATCCTCGCGACCGGCGGCCACACCCGGCTCTGGCGCAACAGCTCATCGCGCCGCGACGAGAACACCGGCGACTCCTTCCGCCTCGCCGTGGAAGCGGGCGGCCGCATCCGCGATCCGGAGCTCGTGCAGTTTCATCCTTCGGGACTGCTGGAGCCGGTGAACGCAGCCGGTACTCTGGTGTCGGAGGCGGCGCGCGGCGAGGGCGGCATCCTTCGCAACGCGCTCGGCGAGCGCTTCATGGAGCGCTACGATCCCGAGCGGATGGAGCTCTCCACCCGCGACCGTGTCGCGCTCGCGGGCTACACGGAGATCAAGGCCGGGCGAGGAACCCCGCGCGGCGGTGTGCTGCTGGACGTCTCGCACCTGCCTCGCGAGACGATCATGCAGCGTCTCCCGCGCGTATATCACACGCTGATGGATCTGCAGCTCCTCGACATCACCACCACGCCCATGGAAGTCGCACCCACCGCACACTATTCGATGGGCGGCGTGTGGGTGCGAGCCGACGACCACGGCACGGGAGTGGAGGGGTTGTACGCCATAGGCGAGGCGTCGAGCGGCCTGCACGGCGCGAACCGGCTGGGCGGTAACTCGCTGATAGAGCTGCTGGTGTACGGGCGGATCGTGGGCGAGGCGGCCGCGGAGTACTCGGAGCGGCTCGGCGCGCAGCAGCGCTCGGCCAGCGCACTTGTGGAGGCGCGTGGGGAAGTGGACGAGCTGCTGGCCGCCGACGGTCCGGAGAACGTGCGTTGGCTGCAGCGCGCGATTCGCAACGTCATGACCGAGCACGCGGGTGTGGTGCGCGACGAGGCCGGCATCCTGGCGGGTCTGGCGGAGCTGGAGGAGATCGAGGCGGGAGTGGCACGCGTGGGAGTCCATCCGGATCTCGCCGGCTATCAGGACCTGGCGCATGCCTTCGACCTGAAGGCCGCGGCGCTGGCGGCGCGCGCGACGCTGGATGCCGCCCTGGAGCGCCGCGAGACGCGCGGCTGCCACAATCGATCGGACTACCCGGCGATGGATGAGTCGCTGCAGGTGAACCTCGTGTGGTCGGGCCCGGGCCGCGTCGAGAGGGAGGCGATACCGCCGGTGCCCGAGGAGATCGCCGTGTCGATGCGCCACGTCTCCGCCGAAGGGAAGCTCGTGGAGTAGCCACCCTCGCGAAACCATCTTGCCGGTACCACGGCGCGAGCGCAGGCGGCCGCCAGAGCTCTATCCGACGCGCGATTCGGCCTCGCCGAGGATCATCGCGAGAGCTTCCACGGCGACATCGACGCTCTCGCGATCGAAAGTCAGAGGCGGGCGGATCTTCAGGACATTGTCCGCAGGGCCTTCGGTGCCGATAAGTATCCTGTTCTCGCGCATCCGATTCTTCACGTAGCCCGCCATGCGAGTAGCCGGCGCGCGGCTCGCCCGGCTCTTCACCAGCTCGACGCCGATGAAGAGGCCGAAGCCGCGCACATCGCCGATGATCTCGTGATCCTTCTGCAGCTCGCGCAGGCGCTGCAGCAGATAGCCGCCCACCACGCGCGCGTTCTCCATGAGCGCTTCGTCATCCACGATGTCGAGCACTTCCTTTCCGATCACACAGGAGAGCGTCGAACCGCCGAACGTGGAAAAGAACTCCGGCCCCCGGGCGAAGCTCGCGGCGATCTCGCGTGTCGTGATCACGACTCCCAGCGGGTGGCCGTTTCCGATGGGCTTCCCCAGCACCACGATGTCGGGGACCACCTCCTGCTGCTCGAAGCCGAAGTAGTAGTCGCCCAGTCGCCCCAGGCCGGTCTGCACTTCGTCCGCGATGCAGATGCCGCCCGCCGCGCGTATGCGCCGGTACACTTCGGCCAGGTATCCATCGGGTGGGATGATCTGGCCACCCACGCTGGGGAATGTCTCTGCGATGAAGCCGGCGAGCCGGCCGCCGCGAGCAGCGATGCGGGAGATGGCGTCGTCCGCCAGCGCGGCGTACTTCTCCGCTCGATCGGGGTCGTCGCGGCGGAAGCTCCCGCGGTAGTCATCGGCCAACTCCACGAGCTGGACCCAGTCCGGCCTGCCGCTCCCTCCCGGGGCGTCGAACTTGTACGCCGAGATGGCCATCGCGCCGGTGGTGTTGCCGTGATAGCCGTGGTCGGGCGTGACCATGTCGGTCCCGCCCGTATGGGCGCGCGCCAGCCGGAGAGCCAGCTCGTTCCCCTCCGAGCCCGAGTTCACGAAGTAGCAGACCGAGAGCCGCTCCGGCAGCTTCGTGCGGATCTTATCCGCGAACGCGATCTGCGCCGGATGCAGATAGCGCGTGTTGGAGTTCAGCCGCTCCAACTGCTTGGCCGCCACCGCCTGGATGCGCGGATGGGAATGGCCTACGTGCGGGACGTTGTTGTAGCAGTCGAGATACGGGCGCCCCCACTCGTCGAACAGGTAGTGCCTCCACCCGCGCAGGAACATGACCGGGTCGGCGTACGACAACTCGAGGTTCGCGCCGAACTTCTCGATGCGGTCGCGCAGCACGGCCGGCCTGTCGATCGTGCGGAAGGCGGTTCGCTCGTCGGGAAGGTTCAGCAGCGGCGCGGGGTTCGGGAAGATGCCCTTCCAGAGAGCGAGCTCGTCGGGGTCCGCCGCTCCCGGCCAGTCGTCGCCGACGCCAGCCGTGGTCAGCGCGAGCTGGAAGTGCAGGTGTGGATCCCAGCCCCCGTTCTCGCTGACGCCGCCCACTCTGGCGAATGGCTCGCCCTTCTCCAGCCGGCGACCAGCTCGCAGTTCCGCGAAGGAGCCGGGCGCGAGGTGCCCGTACAGCGTGAAGAACTCGGCGCCGTCGGGCGTCTCGTGGCGCAGGATCACCACGCCGCCGTAATCCAGATACGCCGGTCGTACGCCGACGTGGGCAACGGTGGCTTCCAGCGGTGCGTGCACCGGCGTGCCGGCCGCGACGAACACGTCGACGCCGAGATGGACCGTTCGGCGGTTGGCGATCCTCGTGCCGCCGCGGCGGAAGGCCGGCTCTGTGTAGATCAGGCGGGGCTCACCGTAGTAGCCCAGCCAGGTGGACTCGTTCGCCGCGGCTTCCGTACCTGGGCCCGCGCCGCACCCCGCTCCCAGCCGCGCTGCTTCCGCGGGCGCGATGGCGAACGGGTCCCGCGGGATCGTGCTGTCCTGCACCGAGAGCGCCCCCATCGGTGCCGCGGTGAGGTCGCGTCCGAGCACCGCCGCGAAGCTGCCGCGCGTCGCGTCGAGCCAGTTCGACACGGAATGCGCGCTGTCGGCGACTGGCAGCCCGCACGCCGCGCGCAGCCGCGGGCGCACCAGAGCGGGGTCGACTCTCCCGCTCTCCAGAAAGTCCCACGCCGGCCGCTGCGAGATGACGACGTACGGGTCGTCGGGGCGCTCGATCGACACGAGCGCCGAGTTGACCACGCTCACCGCGAGACGCATGCGCAGGAGCGGCCAGATGAGATCGACCTCGAGAGGCGTCAGCGGGAACGCGGAGTGGTATCCGGCCACCAGACCGCTCAACGTCGCTTCCGGATCGGAGTCGTTCAGAACCGCGTAGGCACCCGCGATCGCCAGGTCGCACACGCGCGGCGCGGAGCACATGTCTCCCAGGTCGATGATACCCGAGACGCGCGCGCCGTCGGAGAGCGAGCCGTCGACGAGAACGTTGTGATCGTTGACGTCGTTGTGGATCGCGGCGGAGGGGAGCGCGACGAGCACATCGCGAACCGAGCGGAACTCCTCCACGATCTCATCCACGATGGCGCGGCGCGCCGGCCGGAGGATGTCGCCATACCGGTCAGCGATCCACAGCGCTTCGGTCAGGTTCCACTTGAAGCTTCTCGCCAGGAAAGGGTGCCGGAAGCCGACGAGCGCGCGGTCCATGGCGCCGACGGCGCTTCCGATCCGATGAGCGAGGTCGGCGGTTCGCGGAAGCCAGTCGGCGTAGCGAACGCCGGGCAGCCGCTCGAGCAGCCACACGATGCGCGGGCTCCCCGTCTCGTCCGGCGCCGTCGCATGGAGGTCGCCCGACGTCGTGCGGACGACTCCCGGAACCGGGGCCGCACCGGGTCCGTGCTTCCCGGCTACATGGGCCGCGATGTGTTCCAGCGCCCGGCACTGCATGTCGACGAAGGCCGGCTCGCAGCCGGACCGCATCACCTTGAGGATGTATGCGTCGTCGCCGTGTGCGAGGAGGTTGAGGTCGTACTCGCCATCCAGGCGAGTCAGCACGGCGTCGATCCCCCAGAGTTGCTCGAGGAGCGCTCGCCAGTGTTCGAGCGAGCGCGATCCTTCGGGGGCGGGATCGCGCCGCGCGTGCGAGTCCATCGTGGTTGGCATTCGGCCGGCCGTGAGTGCGCCGGGAGCGCTACATGATGGTCGCCGGAGCCGACCCCAGCACGGAGCGTCCGATGGCCATGATTCCGATCACGATGCACGCCAGAGCCACGAGCACGCCCGCGAGGCGCATCACCAGCTCCTGCCGCTCCGTCGTGGCGCGCGGCGCCAGCATGGCGGCCCCGTTGGCGGCCACTGCCGCGAGCACCATCATCACCATGTGTCCCGTCACCGCCGGGTAGGAGATGCCGGCGAAGAGCAGCCCGAAGCCGAGCAGGAGCTGAATGTCGAGGAGTCCGGTGAACGCTGCCGTGAAGGCGCCGGCGCCCCGGACCGGCCGGCGCGCGATCAGCCCGTAGATGAAAGCCAGCAGCGCCAGGACGCCGGCCAGGAGAACGAGGTAGCGGAGGCCCGAGTGTGCATGGTAGAGCATGTTCACCAGTTGCTTGCGGTGGAGGATCGACGATCGTGCGTTCGCACGGTCGGGGCGAACCCTGCTGGTGCGCCCCTTGCCTGTCGATGCTGCAATGGCGGCGCGGTCCCGGAACACCTATCGTAGAGCGGGCCGCCGCCGGACGTCATCGGAGACCAACGAGGAAATCATGAAAACGACCAGAACACGGAGACGCCAACCAATGAAAGTAGCCACGCGGAGAGACTCGGGCACGAAGACGGCCGCCTCGAAGGGAGCGCAGTCCCTCGCGGAGAGGCGGAACGCGAGCCTGGGGACCCCGACCGATCTGGAAGCCAGCGCCACGCGCGACGTGGCCGCGGCCATGAACCTGGTGCTGGCGGATGTCTTCGCACTGTATCTCAAGACGAAGAATTTCCACTGGCACATGAGCGGTCCGCACTTCCGCGACTACCATCTGCTGCTGGACGAGCAGGCCGACCAGATCTTCGCCATGACCGACCCGATCGCGGAGCGCGTGAGGAAGCTCGGCAGGCTGACGATCAAGTCGATCGGCGAGATAGCGCAGCTTCAGCGGATCGAAGACAACGACGCCGACTACGTCGAGCCGTCGGACATGCTCGCCGAGCTCCGCGAGGACAACAAGGCGCTCACCGCGCGACTGCGCGAAGCGCACGACGTGTGCGACGAGGCTCAGGACGTGGCGACCGCGAGTCTCATCGAAGTGTGGATCGACGAGACCGAGCGGCGTACCTGGTTCCTCTTCGAATCGGATCGCAGGGGGGATTCGTCGGGGCACTGAGCGCGGGCGATCGCCCCGCGGACAGTCGTGGATTGCCGCGGGGCAGCGTGGTTCGGAGCGCGAAGGAAGTGTTCTATCCCTGGCTGGCGATCTGTATCAGGTTGCCACAGGTGTCGTCGAAGATTGCGACCGTCACGGCGCCGAGGTCCGTCGGCTCCTGGGTGAAGTGCAAGCCTGCCGCGCGCAGCCGATCGTACTCCATCTGGGCGTCGTCCACGGCGAACGAGGTGAAGGGGATGCCGTCCTCGACGAGTGCCTGCTTGAACGGGCGCGCGGCGGGGTGAGAGTCGGGCTCCAGCACCAGCTCCACTCCGTCGGATGCGTCGGGCGAGACCACTGTAAGCCAGCTCACCTCGCCCATCGGGATCTCCGTCTTCTTCACGAAGCCGAGCACCTTCGTGTAGAACTCGAGCGCCTTGCGGCGGCGAGCGCTTCGTAGACGTCGGTCATCGCGGCAGCAATATGCAAGTGTTCACTTGCCTGTCAATGGGCGCGATGGATCCATCCTCGCCGATCCAGGCATGTTGCGGTTCGCAGCGACCCTCGGTATTCTGGTCATATCGAACCTCGATACGTCCCATGCCCGAAAATACCCCTCTCCTCCTCGGAACCCTCGACCTCCTCATCCTCAAAGCTCTGAGCCTGCAACCACTGCACGGACTCGGCGTCTCGAGGCGCATCGAGCAGATCACGAGAGGCGCCTACGCCGTCGGGCCCGGATCGCTCTTCCCCGCGCTGCATCGGCTCGAGCAGCGTGGCTGGCTCCTGGCGAGTGAAGGCGAGTCGGAGAACAGGCGCAAGGCGAAGTACTACAGGCTCACCACCGCGGGGAAGCTGCAGCTCGAGCGGGAGACGAAGTCGTGGAAGCGGGTAGTGGACGTGATGCGTACCGCGCTCGAATCGAGCTGATGGCCGGCACGTCGTCGAGCCGCGATAGGGCCGACTCCCCTCTCCCCCGCCTCACAGCCGGAACAGGTAGCTCACCTTGGCGAAGAAGCTGTCGTTCTGCCGCTCGAGGCCGCGGAGGCGAAAGGCTGTTGGCTCCATCATGTTGCGACCGTAGCCGGCGAACACCACCGTGCCCGGCGTCGGCGTGAAGGCGAGCAGCACGTCGGTGTGAAAGGTGTTTCGCGACGTCGCGGCCGCGCGGACGAAGCCGCCGCTGCCGTCGCCGAAGTAGATGGGCAGCTCCGTACGGGAGTTGTCGCGCAGGCTGTCCTGCTTGCTCGACGCGTACTCGCCCACCACGCGAACGAATAGCGGTCGCCCCAGTTGGTACTCGGCCTTGAGCCGGGGGATTCGATTGATCAGCACCGTGCTGCGGTCGGTGAGGCGGATCGCCTGTTGATGATCGTACGTGAACGCGAGGCGCAACTGGTCGGTGGGGCGCGCGTTCACGCCTCCCTGGATGATGAAGAGGTCGGCCGAGGCCCATTCGGGGAAGTTCTCGTCGCGACCGTATATGGCGAGGATGTTCGCGTCGAACGTCTCGAGCGTGGGAGTGTTCACGCTGACGTAGAAATCGTGGTTGATGATCTGATCCTGGCCCACGTAGGGAGTGTACGACATGCCACCGACGCCGTCGGGGACGCCGAGGTAGTAGTTGGCGTACAGCACCTGATCGTAGCCGAACGATTCGAGAAAGTATCCGGCGCCGGCGGTCCAGCCGCCGCGCAGGACGGCGTTCACGTCGAAATGGAGCTTGCGATCCTGGACGCCTCGGCTGTGGATGAAGCTCTGATACTGCCAGGTTCCATCGACCGACACCGCCGTGGTGAGCCGTTGGATGAGCGAGCCGGCGGCCGGATAGAAGGAGTAATTCGGCGCGAAGTTGGCGCGCACGATCCCTGTTCGCGAGATGAATCCGCTCCGGGTGACGAACTCGTCGCCCACGCCCGTGAAACTGCTGCGCCACCCGAAGCGCTGTCCGCTCCGGTCGAACCTCAGGCTCCATAGCGGTGCCGTCGTCGTGACTTCGGCGGTGCGAGTGCGGCTCGCCGCGAGTTGGGCGATGACGGCATACACGCCGCCGAACACGATTCGCCCATCCAGGTCGGCTACCCGGTTGTAGTCTTTCCCGTCGATCTGATCGGTGTACGCGAGCCCGATCCGCGAACCACCGCCGATCCCCTTCTGGATACGCAGGATGTTGAACACCGGGTTGCTGCCGTTGGCGGAAGCGGCGGCATCGTCCACCGCCGACAGCAGCGCGATGTCGGCGCCGTGCGTCTTGCCGGTGAGCTTCGTGGCGAAGACCGGCTGCACGATGCGGCGCGTGTAGATCAGCCGGTTCGGCGTGTCGAACTGCTCGATGCCGTCGAGAAAAAACGGACGCTTCTCGGCGAAGAAGAGCGCCTGGCGCGGATCGAAGGTGATCTGGCCGGCGTCGCTCTCCACCTGGCTGAAATCGGGATTGGCGGCGGCGTTGAGCGTGAGGTTGTTGGTCACGCCCCAGCGAAGGTTCCCCCCGAAGTCGGGCTTCACATCGCCGTACGCGTAGGCTCCGTCGCTCGTGCGCTCGCCCGAATAGGCCGCCGTCACCTCCGGGTTCAGCTCCAGCACCAGTCCTCGGCGGAGACCTTCCAGATTCTCCAGACGACCCGACTGCCCAAGGAACGACGCGCTCGCGCGCCGGGCCGGCGCCCAGACATCTTCGAAGCCGGAGTGCTGGACATGGCGCACCACCTGGAACGACCAGGCCTGCGAAGACTTCGGCTGGAAGCGGAGACTCTTGAAGGGGATTTCGACCTCGATCTGGTAGCCGCCCGGCACCAGCTCACCGCGCGAGCTCCACGTGTAGTCGGGGCTCAGGTCCGCGCGGTCGCGCGAGGCGCCTGCGGAACCGAACTGCACATTGTTCTGGCCCGTCTCCACCAGCGCGCCGTCGGCCTGGACGCCGAACGGGTTGACGCCGAACATCGTGGCCGTGCGGCCATCGTCGAAGGTGCCGATCAGAAACTCGATCCAGTCGTCCGATTCGATGCGATCGCGATCGGCCAGCGTGGCCTGCGGCTGGCCGTGCGCCTCCCACGCGCGCACGCCGATGTGGAGCGCGGTGGGCGAGTACCACACCAGCACCGTCGTGGAATCGACTGCGGGTACCCCGTCGGTGGGTAGGAACTGTGAAAAGCCTCGCAGCACGGCCGCCTGCGACCATGCCGGCTCGTCCAGGCGTCCATCCACCGTGATCGTGGCGTCGATGCGAGGTGGGGTTACGGCCGCGCTGCCGTCTCTTCCATCGGAGATCGCCGACCCCGCGGCTCCCGCGAGGGCAATCGGCGCGGCTGCACTCTGCAGCAGGAACAGGAGGGGGAAGGGGAGGGAGAGATACATGGAGACTCGTGGGGGATGTGACGACCGATTCTGGCGCGTGGATCCCCGCTTGCGCGGGGAGGATTTTACCGGCGTCATTCCCGCGAAAGCGGGAATCCAGGTTGGGTGGCCGAACGTGGATCTCCACTCGCGCGGGGATGACCGCGGGCCGGTCAGGAAGATGCCGCCCGGCAGGCCGCCCGCCAAGCGCCCCGTGCTGCGGAAGGGTGCTCGGTGATACGTTACCTACGTCCCCACCACCACGAGGATTCGCCGGCCATGAGAACTCCCGCGCTGCGCTCCGTATTCGTCTCGCTCGCCGTCCTCCTTTCCGTCGCCGCGTCCGCGACTGCCCAGCAGTCCACGAAGGTCACCCCGGACATGGTGCAGGCCGGCTCCGACATACCGGCCAACTGGCGGCAGCCGCAGGACAACTTCAATTACGTCGCGCGCGACGTCATGATCCCGATGCGCGATGGCGTGAAGCTGCACACCGTGATCGTGACGCCGAAAGGCGCGCGCGACCTGCCCATCCTGCTCGAGCGCACGCCGTACAACGCCAGCGGCTTCGTGCCGAACAACAGTCCACTGATGGCCGACGCCGTGTGGTCCGGCGCCAAGGACTGGGCAGATGGGAGCTACATCCTCGTCTGGCAGGACGTGCGCGGCAAATACGGATCGGAAGGCGACTACGTCATGACGCGTCCGATCATGGGGCCGCTCAACCCGACGAAGACCGACGACGTCACCGACGCGTGGGACACGATCGACTGGCTCGTGAAGAACGTGAAGGAATCGAGCGGCAAGGTCGGCATGATCGGGTCATCGTACGACGGGTGGACGGTGGCCATGGCGCTGCTCGACCCGCATCCCGCGCTGAAAGTCGCGGCGCCGGAAAGCCCGATGATCGATGGCTGGATGGGCGACGACTGGTATCACTACGGCGCGTTCCGCCAGACGAACCTCGACTACTTCAGTGGTCAGACTGCGAGGAAGGGTTCGGGGACGCGCATTCCGCGCGAGCACTACGACGACTACACCAACTTCCTCGAGGCCGGTTCGGCCGGCGCCTACGCGGTGGCCAACGGCTTCGAGCAGCTACCATGGTGGAAGCGCTTCGCGGCGCACCCGGCGTACGACGCGTTCTGGCAGTTGCAGGCACTCGACAAGCTGCTCGTCGCGCGTCCTTCCAGCGTGCCCACCATGTGGTTGCAGGGGATGTGGGATCAGGAAGACATCTACGGCGCGGTGCACGCGTGGGAAGCGCTCGAGAAGGCGGGACACGGCGCCAACAACCATCTCGTGATCGGTCCGTGGTGGCACAGCCAGATCAACCGCGACGGCTGGAACATGGGGCCGCTCCGGTGGCCCGGCAACACCACCGCGCAGTTCCGCCAGCAGGTGATGATCCCCTGGTTCAACCACTACCTGCGCGACACACCGCTCGCGACGCCGCTCGCGCAGGCGATGATCTACAACCCGGTGCAGCAGCGCTGGGACAGCTTCTCCGACTGGAAGGCGGCCAGCGATCAGAAGCTCACGCCGCTCTACCTGCAGGAGAACATGGGTCTGGGCTTCCAGCAGCCGGGCGGCGGCAGCGACAGCTACGTCTCCGATCCCGCGCGGCCGGTGCCGTATCTGCCGCGTCCGATCCCGCAGGCGAACGATCGCTGGCGCACCTGGCTCGTGGCCGACCAGCGTTTCGTGGTGGACCGGCCCGACGTGCTGTCGTACGTCACGCCGGTGCTGACGGACACTGTGAAGATCCAGGGCGCGCCGATCGCCGACATCTTCGCGAGGACCACCGGTACCGACGGCGACTTCGTGGTCAAGTTGATCGACGTCTATCCCGCGATCGAGCCGACCGACCCCACGATGGGTGGTTACTTGCTGCCGGTGGCGCTCGACATCTTCCGCGGCCGCTATCGCGAGAGCTTCTCCGATCCTTCGGCGATTCCCGCGAACGAAGTGCAGGAGTACAAGTTCCGCCTGCCGACGGCGAACTACGAGTTCCGACCCGGGCACAGGATAATGGTGCAGATCCAGTCGAGTCTCTTCCCGCTCTACGACCGCAACCCGCAGAGCTACGTGCCGAACATCCTCTTCGCCAAACCGTCGGACTATCGCAAGGCGACGGTGACGATCGAGCACGGAGCAAGTGGGCGCAGCGCGGTGTTGCTGCCGGTGGTGGCGGATCGTTAGCGTAGGTGCGACGATGGTGATGGGCGATGTGCGCGATCGTATTGTCGTAATTCTGCCCGTGATTCGCGTCGCCTTCACGTCACAGGCGTGCAGCGTTGTCGATGCCAAGTCGCGTGGCTGACGTCTCGTCGAGCCGCGTCATGCTTTATCGGAGAGCTCAGTGGACTCGAAAGCGCACTGGGAGCGCATCTACCGCACGAAGGCACCCGACCAGACGAGCTGGTTCGAGCCCGCGGCCACTCTGTCGCTCGAGCTCGTTCGACGCATCGCCCCGACGCGTGACGAAGCCATCATCGATGTCGGCGCCGGAACAGCGACGTTCGTCGATGGACTGCTCGACGCGGGCTATCGCCGCATCACCGTTCTCGATCTGTCAGCCGCCGCGTTGGCGCAGGCGCGGCAGCGGCTTGGCGACCGTGCTCGCGCCGTCGACTGGCGTGAAGCGGACATCCTGCATGCTCGGCTCCCCGGGCGCGCCTTCGATGTCTGGCACGATCGCGCGGTGTTCCACTTTCTCACCGAACCGGCGGATCGCCGCAGGTACGTCGCGCAGGTCAGGGATTCACTTCGTCCCGGCGGCTTTGCTCTGGTAGCCACATTCGCCGCGGATGGTCCCTCGCGATGCAGCGGACTGGACGTCGCTCGTTACTCGCCGAATGGCCTGCATGCGGAGTTCGGTCCCGATTTCGAGCTCGTCGCGAGCGAACGGCAGACCCACGTCACGCCCTGGGGTACTCCTCAGGCCTTCACGTATTGCTTGTGTCGGTTCGAGCCGCATGCTTCGACGCGCGAGGCGGCGTGAGGCAAGGCTGGTGGCGAGGGTTTGCTCGCCAGCATGAGTGAGCAAGCCGGAGTGGCGTGACGCGGAGTCACGCCATGTCACGCCATATAGCGAGGATGCTCATCTTCTTCGTCCGGCGTCGTGGGCATGATTCCGAAGACCACGGCCATCACGAAAGCCACTAGGTAAATCATCGCGCCGCCAAGTCGTCGCTCGGTGAAGAGCCGGAGCAGTGCGCCGTGGAAGACGACCATCAGTCCGCCAAGCAGGATCGGCACCATGAAGAGCGCCCCGACCCACAGGCGCTGTCGTGGCGCAAGATCTACGCGGTGGGGCGGCGCCGCTCGCCAGCCAAAGAGCGCGACGTGCACGCCGACGGCCACACCGGGGAGGCTCATCAATACCAGAATCCGGAGCATCTCTCCTTACCATGACCACGTGGGAGGTCAGCCTGACGCAGAGCTGAGCGGCGAGCCCTGAGTCACCACGCACGAAGATGGTTGCGCTGAGGTGCTCTCGCCAGCCATCGACGTGGAAGCCTCGCCGCACTCGTCCGGTGCAACGTCTCGTCAGCCCGCCAGCGAGAGGCTCACGACTTGCCAACCCGCCTGGGATGATACTCCACACCGGACAGGCCGTCGAAGTCCGCATCCTGCGTCCAGACCACTCCTCCGACGGACTGCGCCGTCGCGTAGACGATACTGTCGACCAGCGGCAGCTTGTGCTCGACTCCTGCTTTGGCCGAGGCCAGGGCAGGCACGCTTCGACGGCGCCATCACACGCGCTCGCGCTCGCGCTCGCGCCGGACCGTGGTATCGATTCCACGGAGGAAGCCCCGCATCCGCTCGAGCGGCTGGATGGGGATGAATTCTATCCGGTTCTCGTAGGCCAGCGCCCGAACCTCCTGCCCGGGAGCGAGCCCTAGCCGTTCGCGGATCTCGCGCGGGATCACGACCTGGTGCTTTGGGGAGATCGTTACTGTATCCACCCGACATCGATCGATAAGGAAATCATATTACGGATGCGTAGTCTACAGCAGGCTCGGCATACGGCCCAGAGGCCCATGGCGGGTTGGCGTATCGCCAGGCGGCGACAGGCTCCCGCCGCACCTCTGCGGTCCATTCCCTATTTTCTGAGCCATGCGCCTGAAATCAACTCTCTATCTCTTCGCGGCAGCAGTCGGCACAGCACTCCTGGCCGCATGTTCTGATGCCACGAGCCCGGATCGCCCACCCCTTTCCGTTTCGATGGGCATCTCATCCGCACCCAGCGCAGGGAGGGTGCTCCTCACCGACATCGGCGGACTGCGCGTGCGGGTTCCAGAGGAGCAGTCGAAGGCTCTCCGAGCGCCAGGATTGGGAGAGGTGCCCGTGCAGGCCGTTCTCGTCAGCGCGGCCGGTGATACGCTTGCGAGTGTCGCGTTCGTTCAGGAGTTTGCTCGCTCCTCGCGCCACTGGATCGCGGGCGTCGTCGCCACACAGCGAGCGGTCGGAATGTGTGTCGGTGCGCAAGTCGCGGCGGCGGTGCGGGGCTCCGCGACGGATTCGCTGTTCGTCGAATATGGCAGCATCCCCAATGGAGCAGTGTGCTGAGTCGAGCTCGGCTCGGCGACACACCCTAGAGCTCGTCGCCCTCGACTGGCGCGGCATCCCGGGCGCGCACCTTCCCGAGAACCCGCTCGAACTTCCGCCGCCGCCCCCGCGCCGCACGCTCCGCCAGGTACTCGCCCGTCATCAGCGCCGCTATCTTCTCGGCAAGCGCCGTGGCAATCAACTGATTGATCGAGATATCCTCGCGCTTCGCGAGTTCGCGCGCCTGCTTGTGCAGCGACTCCGGCAGGCGCAGGCTGATGCTGCTCATGGCTCACTCCTCAATCGCAGTAGAAAATCCCGCGGCTTGATCGGCTGCACCCCGAATTGGACGGCCGGCGCGAAGTCGCGGATATTGTGTGTCACGATGCACTCGGCGCCCGCTTCGACCGCCAACTCGAGCACCAGGTCATCCCGGGGTCGGGCAACGCTGGCCGCCATGAGGTAGAAGATCTGCCGATGTCGTGCAACGCTACAGAGGTAATCGATCACATCGTTGTGAGCATGCCCTCACGTCATCCCACCAACTGCGGCTCCGCCCCGTAAGACCTCGCCTCGAGAGCCACGGCCATGCCTTCCCACGAAGGGTCGTTCAGTTCGTGTCGTCTCCGGTTGGCCAGCGCCACGAGCTGGAACTGCTTCAGTGCGTCCGTGTCTCCTTGCTCCGATGTGTCGAAACCCAGATGCTCGTGGAACAACTCCACGCGCAGCGCTCGAACGGATACGGGATCTCGATATGCGGCATTCAGCTCGCCATTGCCGGTCATCGAGTAGCAATGCACGTTGCACGAGCCGACCGATACCCACTCGTCGTCGATCAGGATGAGCTTCGAGTGCACATAGATGGGCTTCCTCGTGCCGTCGGTCCCACGACCAGCCATCCCGCAGAGGGTGAACCCCTCGTGCCTCGAGAGGCGCGCACGTTGGGCGATGACGCCGGCGTATCTTGCTCTCGCCAGCGGATCGTTCGAGATCACCGGAACGACCGGCACCATGGCGACCACCCGCACGCCGCGTATCAGCGCGTCGTCGAGCGCCGCGATGATTTCTGGAACATCGATGTATTGATGTTCCAGATAGATGGTTCGCTGAGCGGCCCCGATTGCCGTCAGGTACTGATGGAAGTTCGTCCTCTCGCCCAGGACGATTGGAAACGCGGTACCATCCGGCGGTGGATGGCCGATTTGATAGAGACCCGCGTGCGTCGTTCGCTGAATCTGAACCAGCGCCTCTCCCCGACAGGCGGGCAGCCGCGTTGGATATGTTAGTGCCTCGGCGCTTCGCTTTCCCCACCGGCCGTCGCCCCGCTCGCGCTCGCTCGCTTCGTTCCAGCGCTGAACAAAGTTGTGGTGCACATCAGCGACGGCAGGGCCGGCTACTTCGACATAGATATCGTGATTCTGATTCTCTCCCTGATGATCGGGCCCGACGAGTGAGTGCGGATTGAGATTGATGCCTCCAATGAAGGAGATGCCGCCATCTTCGAGTGAGTCGATTAGCCAGCTCTTCTGATGCTGACAGTATCCGGGCTTCGCTCTGTCCCAGCGGATGCTCACCGAAGGACAATACCGCGCGAGCGACTCGAGATGCGCCGGGGATCCCCAGAAGGCGTTCGTCCGGTAGCTGGCTGTCTCATCATCCGGGCGCCAGAAGATGATGCGAACATCGACTCCTCGGCGGGCAGCGCGTTCGAGCACATCCACCGTGGTTCCACGACCGGCAGGCATACGGAACGTCGGCCACATGAACGCTATCGTAACCCACACGTTGCTCCTGGCGCTTTCGATAGCCTCGCAGATTCTGCTAAAGGCTGGCTCGCCATCGACCCAGGGCGTGACTTCGTTACCCGCGCGTGTTGGGTATGCACCTGCATCGACGAACGGCACCGACATTCCCTGCTCGGCCGCGCCTTGGCATCGTTTATCCATCATCGACCGATGATAGCACCCGAGTGAGTTGCCGTAAAACGCCGAGTTCACCGGCGAGCGCCGGCCAGCCAGGCGAGAAGATGCCTCGGACTGCGTTGGTGTCGCCATGCGCGCACATGTACGACCCAGGCGCCTGTTCGGTGCAGCGCTTCGTCAGAGCACATTCTATACGCCATTGGCGGATAGATCGTTTCGGGTTAGTGATCTACTACCGGCAACAGGCGGCGTGCCAGATCTACCTTCTATTCCTGTACCCGAAGAACGTGCGGAGCACCCTCTCTCCGGTAGAACTTCGAACGTTGCGGAAACTGGTCCTGGACGCTGATAATAAGCGGTGACCTATGCGAAAAGATCTGTTCGACGAATTGGCGGCTAGCGTAAAGGAAATGAAAGCGATCCAGGCTGGCCGATCGCGCCCCGGGCGTGTGACGCGCGCCGAGGAGGTGGTGCGTACGAGCACGCCCGATGTCGCCGCGCTCCGGGCCAGGTTCAAGCTGAGTCAGGCGAAGTTCGCGGCGTTGCTGGGCATCAGTGTGGATACGCTGCAAAACTGGGAACAGCGGCGGCGGCAGCCGGAGGGGCCTGCGAAGGTGCTCCTGCGTATCGCCGCTACACATCCGGAAGTGTTACTCGCCGTGTCGCCCGCACCGCCGAGGCGATCTCGCCGATCGGTGGCGTAGGCGCTCCTCGTGAGTCTGGAGACTGAGGACGCCACCTGGGAGGCCGAGTGGCTCGCTGAGGCGGAACGCCGTAGCAATGCCGCGGACGCGGATCCGACGCGGGTCCGGCCGGCCGATGCAGTGTTTGCGTCTCTGTGGGAGCGGTTTTCGGCAGGGTCCGATCCCGCCCAATGATGGCGCCGCGCGCCGAGCTGGTTCAGGAAGCCGAGGAGGATCTGCTCGGGGCGACAGCGTTCCATAGTCCGCTCGTCGGGTTCAGCTCCCCGTCAGATAGCTGTACCGCGATGCCGGCGCGTCAAACCGGCGCGAGGTAGCGGAGACAACTTGGCGATCTCCCGGCCCTCCTCGGACCGCAACGCATGCCAGAGATCCCAATCCGACTGTAGTCCCAGCCAGAAATCGGCACTCATACCAGTGACCTGCGCCAATCGCAAGGCGGTATCCGGTGTGACCGCTTGTTTGCCGCGAATGGTCTCGTTCACACGCGGAAACGATACGCCGAGGCGGATGGCGAATGCGGACTGCGACACCCCGAGCGGCTCGAGAAAGTCCTTCAGGAGCATTTCGCCCGGATGCGTTGGGGGCACCTCCGTCGGGAGCCGTCGACGGACCAGCTATGTCTTGCTGGCCTCCTTGCTAGACCGCCTCTTGGTGGTGGTCCGTGACTTAGCCTTCGTCGGCATAGCCATCCTCTAATTGAAAAGCAAACGCGATACTGCTGATCGGTGCGAATACTGTGCTATCGAGGCGAGATAGTGATCCATGCCAAGCTAATCTCGCCAGGCATGCACATGGTGGCCTGCTCATGCTCGTCTGGTGCAGCGACTCGTCAGCTGGCTGCGCACTGGCCCTCGAAGTCTGCGAGGACCGGCCGCAAACGTGCTGCGAGATCCACAAGTGCCACGGCGCCACCGTTACCGGCGTGATGGCCGAGCGCCCGGTCCAGCGCCGCTACCGCGTCGCCGGCCGCCAGCAGTTCCGCGAGGCGGAGCAGTACGTACTCGTCCGCGATCGCCTGCGGAAGCGCGACGCCGCTCGGCGCCGACATCGGACGCTCTGGCACGGTCTCCGTGTCGACTCCCTGGCTCTCCGCCCACACCGACTGGTCCCAGCCGTCATAGCCAGTCGCGACCCAGAGGTGGATCCGCTTATCATCGCGCCACAGGTAGTGGGCGCCGCGCATATAGGACATGAGAAAAGGTGGCTTGGGTGCAGACAGTGCAACCTCCTCCACGGTCGCACGATCATCCGTATTTGGGAACGTTCAGCACGGCGATGCACGTTCTACGAGTGGAGGCAGTGGCACTCGACATCGTGCAGTGACAGGGAGACGCACCATGAAAGTGGAGATCTACTCGGACGTCGTCTGTCCGTGGTGTTACATAGGCGAGCGCCGGTTCGCTCGCGCGCTCGCCGACTTCCCGGAAGCCGAGCAGGTGGAAGTCGTATTCCGCCCATACCAGCTCGACCCGGGCGCACCCACAGAGGCCGTCCCGCATGACGAATATCTGACAAAGCGCTACGGCCGGAGTCTCGCGGAGATGCACGGCCACGTGGAAGCCGCTGGCGTGGGGGAGGGGATCACGTTCGCGTGGGAGAAGGCCTTGGCCGCGAATACCCTGACGGCGCACCGACTGCTGCAACTCGCCGAGCGTGAGTACGGCGCCGTCGTGCAGCGGGCGCTGATCGAGCGGCTGTTCGCGTTGCACTTCACGCGCGGCGGGAACATAGCCGACGTCGATCAGCTAGCCGACGAGGCGGCGGCGGTGGGGATGGACCGTGCGCGCGCCCGGGCGTACCTGAGCTCCGACGAAGGGCTCTCGGAGCTGCAGGCCGAACTCGAGGCGGCGCGGGAGCTCGGCATTCGCGCGGTACCCACCTACGTGTTCGATGGCGAATGGGCGATCCAGGGCGCGCAGCCGGTGGAGAATTTCAGAGAGGCGTTGGCGCGGGGACTGGAACGGAGCACCGGTACGTGATGTAGTCGCGCCGGTCGAGGCGACGCGCTTCAATACCTCCAGCTCCTCGTGTCCACCCCCACCGGCGCGCTCTTCTCCATGTGCGCCGCCATCTTCTGCAGCAGCTCCGGGAGCCGCGGTCCCCAGCAGTGCGGCGCGCCCGGCTGGAATACTATCTCGCCCGTCCAGCGGGGCGAAGTCGTCTTGCTCAGGAAGTCATCGAGCAGATGCACCGCGTCGTTCAGATAGTACGAGTCGGCGTCTCCCACGTACACGTTGATCTTGTCGTACAGCTTGGGGCCGAGCGTCGACCAGTTCCGCTCGAGCCGCTCGCGCAGGTCGAAATTTTCCTTCCAGTACTCGGCCGTCTCGTGGTCGATGACGCCGGTCTCCTTGTTCCAGATGCGCTTCGGGTAGCCGTTGGGACCCGCCGGGCCGTACGCCGCCTCCCAGATGTCCCACTGCCCGCCGGAGCGCGAGCTGTCGCCCACCGTGAGCTCGTACCAGTTCTCGTCTTTCATCATGGTCTTGATGTTGCCGTCGGGACGGCGAACATCGGGGCGCTCCACCTTCATCCAGCCGTGATCGATCCAGTAGGCGTTGCTGTCGCTGTAGATGTTCACGATCTGGTGGTAGCGGAAGTCCACCGCATCGGGGCACAGCGACCAGGTGCCGCCGTAGAAGTCGGGGTGGAAGATCTGCTGCGCCAGCGATATCCACCCGCCCGTCGATCCGCCCGTGAGCAGCCGCGCCCACGGCTTGCCGATCACACGGAAGCGGCGCTCCACTTCGGGGATCAGCTCCTGCATGATGGCGTCGTCGTACGGGCCCTGGTTGGCCGAGTTCACGGCGTACGAATCGTCGTAGAAAGGCGATGGATGCTGCAGAGTGACGAGGATGACGCGTGGCGTCGAGTCGCTGAGCCACTCCGCGGTCGCGCCCCCGCCCGGCTCGCGCAGGGAGAAGTGTCCCTGGCTGTAGACCACCGGATATCTGACGTCGGGATGGTCGTCGTAGCCCTTCGGCAGGAGCACCGTTGCGCCGAGGTAGATCGGATGCCCCCACCACTTCGTCAGCAGCGCGCTCTGGATCTTGAAGCGCTTCACGTACTCGTTGTCCGGCGGGACCACCACCGGAGGAATCACCCTATCCGCCACGAGCCGGATCGGCGTCGATGACTCGGGATCGAAGGTGATCTTCACCGGCGTACCGTAAAGGTTGCCGGGCGAGCGCTTCCAGTTCTGTCCTTCCCACTGATCCATGTGCATCCACACCGTGTGGCCATCGGCGCGGCGGAACTCGGTGTAGACGTTGACGAACGGCTGCGCCCAGTAAGTGCCGGCCGGGATGTCCCGGAGGCGCTTCACCGGGTAGCCGGCCGCGGACGCGCCGATCGCCACCGGCTGGCCGGGCGCCAGCGCCGACACGTTGAGCGCGAAGAGCGGTACGCCATTCTCGCCGGTCTGGTCGATGGGAGTGCGCTTGCCGTCGTAAGTGCGCGACAGCGCGACGTACACCCGGCCGGTGATCGGTGCGCCGTGCGCCGACGCCGGAAACGAGATCTCGAAGCTCGGCGACGACGGCGCCGTACTCTGAGCAGCGCCGAGCCGAGGGAGGAGCGAGGCGACGATGACGAGAAGGAAGGCCGGGCTGCAGGTACGGGTCACGGAACTGCTCCTCGAGTAGGGAAGCGCGGCATCGCGCGAGGTATCGCACGAGATGTCGCACCTGGCATCATACGCTCACCGACTTCGTGATCGAACGCATCGACCACTGCGCGACTGCTGGAAAGTGCCACCGAAGCGCCCGGAGTCTCAATGCGCGCGCTGGCTCCTGCGAAGCAGTCGGCCGTATCACCGACGCTGATTCGAGTCGAACGGACCACGCAGGAGAAGCACTCCGTACGCCGTCGACAGCAGCGCGGCAATCGTGAATGGTAGCCAGAGCCACGTTGGCGACGTTCGACCGGGGAGGGTGCGCAGCAGACTGAGTGCGCTGATGAAGTACAGCGCCAGGTTCGCGAACACCGTCGGCCGGCCGTAGATCCCACCCAGCACGGCGCCCCTCTGCAGCCAGTCGAGCGCCGCCACACCGAGCCACGCCGCCGCGAGCAACTGCCCCACCCAGGCCGCCGCTGGCGGGAAGCCCGGCACGAGGGCCGGCAACAATACATCGGAGGCGAACAGAAGGGACACGCCGCCAGCCAGGAGCACGAGCGCGCTCGCGCGCGAGAGGAGAGATGAGATCACATTCGGATGCGGTTCTGGAGCACAGATTATAGAGTTCCGGGATTCGCAGCGCCCTGTTCTGGCACTACTCTGGCATTACGGCGATACTTGCCGAGAGTTGCACCGGGCGACGCCGCGTCCAATTTCCGTATGGAGAGCTCCATCCATGTTCAAACGATCATTCATACTCGTTCCGCTGCTGCTCGCCGGTTGCGCAACCAACCCGGTTACCGGCAAGTCCGAGCTCTCGCTGGTGTCCGAAGCGCAGGAAATCCAGATGGGCCAGCAGGGCGCGGAGGAGGCGAAGGCAGCCTATGGGCTGGTGGACGACCCGGCGCTGCAGCAGTACGTGAGCTCCATCGGACTCGGGATCGCGAAGAAGACCGAGCGTCCAGACCTCCCGTGGGCGTTCTACGTGATCGACGACCCGGTGGTGAACGCGTTTGCGCTCCCCGGCGGCCCGGTGTTCATCACCCGCGGGATACTCGGCGCGATGAACAGCGAGGGCGAGCTGGCCTCCGTGCTGGGACACGAGATCGGCCACATCACCGCGCGCCACTCGGCGCAGCAGATGACCCAGCAGCAGTTGGCGACGCTCGGCCTCGGCGTGGGGAGCATCCTCTCGTCCAAAGTCGCGGAGCTGAGTGGAGTGATAGGGCAGGGACTGCAACTGCTCTTTCTGAAGTACAGCAGAGACGACGAGAGCCAGGCCGACGAGCTGGGCTTCCGCTACATGATGCAGGAGAACTACGACCCGCGGCAGATGGCGTCGATGTTCCAGGTCCTGGATCGCGAGACGCCGGAAGAAGGTGGTCTGCCCACCTGGATGTCCACGCACCCGGATCCGGGCGACCGCTACCAGACCGCCATGAGTCGGGTGGCCGCGTTGAACCGCGACCTGTCGGGGATGAAGGTGGGGCAGGCCACTTTCCTTTCGCACATCGACGGGCTCGTGTACGGTGAGAATCCGCGCGAGGGATTCTTTCAGAACGGCAGATTCTACCACCCGGACCTGAAGTTCCAGTTCCAGGTGCCGAGTGGATGGCAGGTCCAGAACACCAAGCAGGCAGTCGTCGCCGTGAGCGCGCAGCAGGACGCCATGCTCCAGCTCTCGGCTGGCCAGGGCGCGCCCGCCACCGCGCTGCAGCAATTCCTCGGGCAGCAGGGGATACAGGCGGGGCAGGTGAGCACGTCCGCCATCAACGGTCTGCCCGCGGCGAGCGGATACTTCCAGGCGCAGACCGAGAGCGGCACGCTGGCGGGGCTGGTGTCGTACATCAGCTATGGCGGCAACACGTATCAACTGTTGAGCTATACGGCGCCCACCCAGCTCGACGCGTACAACGCGACGTTTCAGCAGGTGATGCGCAGCTTCGGGCCGGTAAGTGATCCGGCGATCCTGAACGTGCAGCCGAAGAAAGTGGAGATCGTGAAGCTGCCGAGCCAGATGACGCTGGCCCAGTTCAACACGCGGTATCCGTCGAGCATACCGGTGGAAGAGGTGGCGATCATCAACGGAGTGGAGACCGGGACGATGCTGGCGGCGGGGACGGAGGTGAAGAGGGTGCGCTGAGCGTGCGGGGCCGAGGGCGGCTACGTGCAGAGCTGGTGCATCGAGAGTAGACGCATGGAAAGCGGGGCGCGGCGAGCGCTCTGAAATTGCGGGGTTAGCCTCGCGCCCCGCTCACGCGGGGAGCGACAGGGGCGCATCGCGTACGTAGATTCCACCGCTGTGCCCGAACACACATCACCCAGCGACTATCGGGGGCGCGGTAGACGCGCGCTCCCTCGCGTGTCGCCCGCTGCCGCCATCCTGCTCGCGTTCGCGGCCGGCGGGGTGAGTGGCGCACTCCTGCCACAATTCGCCGGCGCGATCGGGCCGATCGGCACCGTCTGGGTCAAGGCGATCAGCGCGCTCGTGGTGCCGCTCGTAGTCGCGCTCCTGATCACCGGGATCGCATCGTTCTCCGACGCGGGGGCGGTGGGGCGGATGGGAGCGCGCGTGGTAGTGGTATTCATCGCGCTGCTCGTGGCCGGGGCGATCGCCATGGCGCTCGTCACGCCGTGGCTGCTCACGCTGCTCGGCGTCACCCCGGATTCGGCCGGCAGGCTGGGCGAGGCCGCCGCGCAGAGCGGGGCCATCGGCGTGCAGCATCCCGCGCAGGGATTCTGGGAGTGGATCGACGCGCTCGTTCCCGCCAATCCGATCGGCGCGGCGTCCAGTGGAGCTCTGCTGCCACTGGTGATCTTCACCATCGCGTTCGGAATCGGGGCGACGCGGCTGGCGCCCGAGCCGCGTGCTACGCTCGTGGGCTTCTTCCGCGCGGTAGCGGACGTCATGCTGGAGCTGGTGAGATGGGTGCTCTGGATCGCGCCGCTCGGAGTGTTCGGCCTGGCCTACGCCCTCGGCGCGCGCACCGGGGTCGGAGGTGCGAGCTCGCTGGTGTCGCTCGTGCTGCTCGTGGCGATCGCGTGCGCGATATTCGTGTGCGCACTGTACATCGTGGCCGTCGTGCTCGGACGCGTACCGCTGGTGCGCTTCGTCCGCGCGATAGTGCCGGCGCAGGTGGTGGGATTCAGCTCGAGATCATCGCTCGCTTCACTGCCGGCGATGATCGAAGCCGGGAAAGCCCAGCTCGCACTCCCCGCCGCTGCCACGAGCTTCGTCCTTCCGCTCGCGGTATCGACATTCAAGCTCGGCGCGACGATATCCATCATGACCAGCACCCTGTTTCTCGCGCGCGTATATGGCGTGCCGGTCACGCCCGCCCAGGTAGCGTCGATCGCCGTATCGGCCGTGCTGCTCAGCTTCAGCATACCGGGAATTCCGGGCGGAGTGTTCTTGGTGATCGTGCCAGTGCTCGCGAGTCTCGGAATCCCCGCCGAAGGGGTCGGGATCCTTCTTGCGGTCGATGTCGTGCCGGACATGTTCCGCACGGCGACGAACGTGACCGCCGACATGGTGGCCGCGGTGATCGTGTCGCGGGGGGGTGGCGGTCGTGCGGAAGATCGCGAGCTCCGTTCGACGTGAGGCCAGCCATTGGCTGTCATTCGCAGTCGGTCTTTTGGTAGCTGCCACGGAGCTCCCGTCCGCTCCCGCCGGCATCGCCATCGTCTCCATGGAGAGCCTGCCGCCATGCATCGTCATCGCTTCCCATTCGTTCCGGCGCTCGCCGCATTCGCATCGCTCCTGGCCGGGCTGCTCTTCGGCGCCTGTGCAGGTGCAGGTGCAGGTGCCGGGGCCGGTGCCGGCGTACCCGGCAGCTCGCAGATCGAGCAGGATGCGCTCACCGCCGATCTCTACGCGATCTCGGCGGACTCCATGCGGGGGCGCCTCGTGGGAACGCGCGAAGACGCGCAGGCCGGCGCCTGGATCCGCGCCCGCTTCGAATCGCTGGGATTAGAGCCGGCCGGCGACGACGGCTTCGTCCAGCGCTTCGACATGAACTGGTTCAGTCTCAGGCCGGGAAACACACTCACCGTCGCCGGTGCCGGCGGGGCCCGCGAGGCGGGGCAGGGGTGGTCGCCCGCCAGCTTCGCGGCATCCACATCGGGTGCGGGGCCGGTGGTTTTCGCGGGCTACGGCATCGTCGAGCCCCAGCTCGGGTGGGACGATTACCAGAGTGAGGAAGTCCGCGGCAAGGTAGTTCTCGTACTCGATGGCGAACCCGGTGCGGACGACCCGGCGAGCCCCTTCGACGGCGTGGTCGCATCGGAGTCCGGCCGCGCGTGGCGGAAGGCGGTGACGGCTTCGAAGAAGGGCGCGGCGGCCATCCTGTTCGTGCGACTTGACACGAGCTCGACTCCCGTCGACTGGAGCCGCGCCAACGACGCGGCCTGGCCCGCGCATCCCCGTCGCATCGAGCGGATGCTGCTTGCCGACGGAGTCGACGAGATCACGATTCCGGCGGCCGACATCTCGATTGAGCTGGCAGGCGCACTGGTGAAAGGCAGCGGCCGCACACTCGCCGAGTTGGCGAAGGCCGCCGCCGACGCGGAGCACGGCCACGGCGTACTCCCGCTGAAGAACGCTCGCGCGAGCCTCACGACCGCCGTGGAGCGCCACGTGACGCCCGGCCGCAACATCCTGGCGATGATCGAGGGCTCCGATTCGACACTACGCGACGAAGTCGTGATCATCAGCGGCCACTACGACCATGACGGCGCCGACAGCGTGGACGTCTACAACGGCGCCGACGACAACGGCTCCGGAGCAGTCGGCATCATGGCGGTGGCCGAGGCGTACGCGCGCGCGGCGGAAAGCGGCGACCGTCCGCGTCGCACAGTGCTCTTTGCCGCGTGGGACGCGGAGGAGCGGCTGATGCTCGGCTCGTGGTACTACACACAGCACCCGCGCTTCCCCATGAAGAGCACAGTGGCCGTGCTGAACATGGACATGATAGGACGCAACGAAGAAGTGCCCGAGGATGGCGGCCGCCGCTTCCGGGGCCTGACGCCGCAGACCGCCGAGTCGAACGCCAATGCGCTCAACATCATCGGCACGAGCCGCACACCGGAACTGGCGGCGCGCATACAGGCCGCGGCCAGGCCGTTCAAGCTGACCATTCGCAATCGCTACGACAACAACGAGTCGAACCTGCTCCGGCGCAGTGACCACTGGCCATTCCTGAACAACGGCGTGCCCGCGGTGTGGTTCTTCACCGGGTTGCATCCGGACTACCACAGGCCTGGCGACGACGCGGACAAGATCAACTACGAGAAGATGACGCGCATCGTGAAGCTGCTGCACGCGGTGAGCTGGGACCTGGCCAATGCGGATGCGCGTCCGGCGGTGGAGCCGATGGGGAGTCGGCCGCGAATGTGAGCGGGGGGTGGGGCGATCTCGACATCGTAGCGTACATCAGTCCACTGCGGGAGCCGCAATGCTTGCCGAGTAGGGATTAGGCGACAGACCAGCTCTTGCGCATCAGGTATATTATACCTACTGTTATAGACGTATATACTGAACGGCTACGCATATGCCATTGAGCATCAAGCATCCAGAGGCCGACCGGCTCGCCCGCGAGCTCGCGGACGAGACCGGTGAAAGCTTGACTGACGCGGTCATCGGTGCGTTGCGCGAGCGGCTCGAACGCCAGCGGGGGCGGCGCGCGCGACACCGGCTCGTGGAAGACGTCGCTCGCATCCAGGCGCGCTATAAGAAGCTGCCGCTTCGGGACGCCCGCTCCGCCGAGGAGATCCTCGGCTACGACGAGCACGGCCTGCCGCGCTAGCCCGGACACGATCGGGTCATGGTCGTCGATACCTCCGCCTTGCTCGCCATCCTCGAGGGCGAGTCTGCCGCGCAGCGCCTCGTCGACGCACTGTCCGCCGCCGATGCGATTCGTGTATCGGCCGGTACCGCGCTCGAAGCTGGAATAGTCGTGGAGGCGCGACGTGGCGAAGCGGGCGGCCGGGAGCTCGATCTCCTCCTGCATCGCCTGCGCGCCGATGTCGTGAGCGTCACGGCCGAGCATGCGGAGATCGCGCGCGACGCATATCGTCGCTTCGGAAAGGGGCACCACCCGGCGGCCCTCAACTTCGGCGATTGTTTCTCCTATGCGCTGGCCAGCGCGCTGGGCGAGCCACTCATGTTCGTGGGCAATGACTTCTCGCGGACAGACGTGGAGGCGGCGACGTACTGAGGTCGTGGGCGGGGTAGGAGTGAAGGGGGCCGTGCGCGAACTCGCGCCAGGCGAGCTCATGCCGTCGACGCCCGCACACCTATTGACGTTCGATAGGAGTTGTAGCATACTGACATATCGATCATCGATAGGAACGATATGCCAGAAGACACGCCGTTCCTCCTCGGAACCCTCGACCTCCTCATCCTCGAGGCGAAGTACAACGAGCTCACCGCGGCTGGGAAGCGGCAGCTCGGCCGGGAAACCAGGTCCCGGGTACGGGTAGTTGATGTGATGCGGGTGGCACTCGAGTCGAGCCGACCCTCGTGATGCGCATCCTGGCATACTTCCGCTACCTCTGGCTCAGGCTCACGCGGCGGAGCCACGCACAACGATCGCTCGATGACGAAGTCCGTGCCTACGTCGACCTCATCGCCGAGGACTACGAGCGCGCCGGCATGCCGCCTGCCGAGGCACGACGCCGAGCACTTGTAGATCTCGGTGGCATCGAGCAGGTCAAGGAAGCAACCCGTGACGCATGGGCAGGCAAGTGGATCGCCACCATCGCGCGAGATCTCCGCTTCACCCTCCGCGGACTGCGTACGCGCCCCGTCTTCTCCGTCGCCGTGATCGCGACAATCGCGCTCGGCATCGGCGCCAACGCGGCGATCTTCTCGGCCGTCGACCGGCTCCTCTTTCGCGCGCCGCCGCTGCTCGGAGAACCGGCCGTAACGCACCGTGTCTACCTCGCCTTCCCGATGCCCGATGGCGACGGCGAGTTCTTCATGGAGTCCGAATCGTACTCGCGCTACGTGGAGCTCACCGACTGGACCAGCTCCCTGGCGCGCACGGCGCTGGCGTCGGCGCGGGACCTCGCGGTGGGCGAGCCGGCGGACGCTCGCGAGCTGCCGGTGGGCGTAGTGAGCGCGAGCTTCTTCGACTTCTTCGACGCGCCGCCGGTACTCGGCCGCTACTTCACGCCCTCCGAAGACGCGCCTCCCAACGGAACGCCGGTGGCGGTGCTGAGCTACGCGACCTGGCAGACGCGCTACCGCGGCAGCTCCGACGCGCTCGGTGCCACGCTGCGGATCGGCGCCACGGCGTACACCATCATAGGCGTTGCTCCTCGCGCCTTCGCGGGCCTGTGGCCGGAGCGCCCGCCGGCAGCATACGTCCCCGTCTCGGCCGTTGCCGCCGAGGGGAACGCACGGAACTATGATGGCGAGGCGTGGTGGACGTCACGCACCTGGAGCGTCGGAGAGATGCTCGCCGAGTTGAAGCCCGGCGTCACATCGGCTGCCGCAACCGCCGACCTCACGGCTGCCGCGCACCGCGGCTGGGCGGGCGAAGGCGGTCCGCCCGACTTGCAGCCGCGCGCGATCGTCGCGTCCATACTTACAGAGCGCGGACCGAACCAGACCAGCCTCGCGAAGGTGGCCGCGCTCGTGGGTGGGATGGCGCTGGTGGTTCTACTCATCGCCTGCGCCAACGTGGCCAACCTCCTGCTCGCGCGCGCCCTGCGCCGCCGGCGGGAAATCGCCGTGCGCCTCGCGCTCGGCGCGAGCAGACGACGGCTGCTTTCGCAACTCGTCACGGAGAGCATGCTCCTCGCCGCGCTCGGCGGTATCCTGGGTCTTGCCGTGGCGCAGTGGGGCGGGTCGGTGCTGCGCGCCGCGTTCCTGCCACCGGGCGTTACGTCGCCCGTGGTCACCGATACGCGCACGCTCGTCTTCGTTGGCGTCGCCGTGCTGGTAGTCGGGATTCTCACCGGCCTGGTGCCCGCGTGGCAGTCGACGCGCACGGAGGTGACGCGTGATCTGCGCATCGCGGGACGCGAAGGGTCCCAGCGCCGGTCGCGCGCGCGTGGGATGCTGCTGGTGATGCAGGGTGCGCTCTCGGTGCTGTTGCTCGTGGCAGCCGGCCTCTTCGTGCGCAGCCTGCGCAACGTGCAGCACCTCGAGCTCGGCTACGATGCCACTCGACTGCTGACAGCCGACCTGAGCATGCGTGGAGTGACGCTCGACAGCGCGGCGGCCGTAGCGCTTCGGGAGCGGCTGCTCACGACCGCGCAGGTAATCCCCGGCGTGGAGCACGCGGCGCTCGCTCTCGCGCTTCCGCTCTCCCACACAATGAATGGCAACATCGAGGTCCCCGACATCGATGCCGCCACCCGGCAACGCTTGTTCGAGATTCATCAGACCGCCGTCACGCCCGACTACTTCGCGACGATGGGGACACGCATCCTGCGCGGCCGCGGCATAGAGGCCGGCGACGCGGCGGGGGCGCCGGGTGTGATCGTGGTGAGCCGCTCGATGGCGCGACTTCTCTGGCCGGGCGGGGACGCACTCGGCCGGTGCGTGAAGGTTCACTCACTGGGCCGTGGACAGCGGGGCGCCACGCTCCAGTGCAGCCACGTAGTCGGAATTGCGGAAGACATCAGGAACGATCGCCTGAACGACGATGCCGGGTTCGTCTACTACCTCTCGGCCGCGCAGTTCAATCCCCAGCTAACGCGGCTCGTCGTGCGGACGCGCGGCGATGCGGCGCGGCATGCGGAAACCGTGCGCCGGGTGCTGCAGAAGGAGATGCCCGGCGTATCGTACGTCACGGTCACGCCGTACTCCGCGATCGTGGACGAACAGGCGCGCCCCTGGCGACTCGGCGTGACGATGTTCGTCGCGTTCGGAGTGCTGGCACTCGCCCTCGCCGCAGTCGGGCTCTACGCGGTGATCGCCCACGACACGGAGCAGCGATCGCGCGAAGTCGGGATTCGCATCGCGCTCGGCGCGCGGCCAGACGGCGTGATGTGGCTTGTGGTGCGCCAGGGGATGCTGCTCGCCCTTCTCGGGATCGCGATCGGCACGGGCGTCACCATTGCGATCGCGGGTCGGTTCGCGCCGCTGCTCTTCGGCGTGTCGCCGCGCGACCCACTGGTGTATGCAGTCGTGGCGATCACGATGTTGGTTGTGGCCGCCGCGGCGAGCTTCGCGCCGGCCCGCAGGGCGGCGCGGGTGGATCCGAACGTGGCGTTGAGATCGGAGTGAGAGTGAGGCCGGCTCCCGGGCCGGGCGAGCGATTGCGATTGTTCGGTTGAACCGCTATTGTTCGGTTTATGGCGAACAATAAGGCATATCCCGATCATGGTAGTGCACCCGACCGTCCCGATCTTACGGCCGCCGTTCTCCTGCTGCGCCAGGCGCTGGCTCCGCACGCCACCGCTGACTGGGTGCAACCAGCCGGTGCCTCGGGCGAGACTGTGGTGACGGTGCGGGGTGCTGGCACGGCGGGTGGAACCCAGTGCCTGCGCCTCCTGCCGTGGACCGCCCCGGCACACCGGAAAGGGTCGACTCGTCGCACGCGGACCGCCACCGATTGCCCGGTCGTGTGGGTGCTGCCACGCGCCTCGGCGATGATCCGCGAGACGCTGCGCGCGCACGGTGAGCAGTACATCGATCTTCGGGGCGCCGTTCACCTCGCTCTTCCCTGGGCGCTCGTCGATCGCGCCGACCTCACTCCATCCCATCGCTCGGCCGGCTCCCTTCGCCCCTCGGTCGACCCGTTCGCGGATCGGAGCTCGCTGGTAGTTCGTACCCTGCTCGAGCACGGTGATATCGAACGAGTCTGGGGCGTGCGCGAGCTGGCGGGTGCGGCTGGCGTAGGCGTGGCGACTGCCTCCGATGTTCTTCGGGCGCTCGCCGAGCGTGAGCTGGTGACCATCACACGCCGCGGCCGCGCCTCCGAAGTGCGATTGCTCCACCCCATCGCGACCGTGGAAGCGTGGACCCGCAGCTACGACTGGCGTCTGAACCGTGGAATCGCAGTCCATGCGCCGGTCGGTGATCTCACCCGATTCATGCACCGGCTCCCTCGTCTCATACCATCGGGCGCGCGGTGGGCGCTCACGATGCAGGCGGGCGCCTCGCTCGTTGCGCCGCACGCGACCTGGGATCGTGTTCATGTCTACGTCGACGTTCCCTCGGCGGAGGGGCCGCACGCGCTCACGGAGCTCGCCGCGCGAGCCGGTTGGACGCCAGCGGACGACGGCCGTCTCGTGTTGCTCATACCGTACTATGCTACCTCGGCCTGGCATGGCCTGCGTACCATCGACCGGCTCCCGGTGGTGAGCGACCTGCAGCTCGCGCTCGACCTCTGGCACTACCCGCTTCGTGGGCGCGAGCAGGCGGAGCATCTGCTGGGAACGATGTTTCCTGAGCACCTCACCACCGCTTGATAAGCCGGATGCCCGATCGCGCTCCCGATACATCGAACGAACAGCGCAAGACGCTCGAGGCGGGTCTGCGCCGCGTCCTACGCGCACTCGGACCGTATCTCGCGGATCTCGTCCTGGTCGGTGGGTGGGTTCCGTATCTTCATCGGCGTTACGGCGGTATCGAACGGTGGGACGCAGAACTTTCGTTCACGAGCGAGCTCGATGTGCTCGTCGCGACCGGGCGTCTCGACGCGAGGGAGCGTCCTCCGCTGGCCGATCTGTTGCGACAGGCCGGCCTTCGACCAGCCAGCACTCTACACGGAAGCGCTGCAGGGGCGGCAGTGTGGACTGCAGATGACGGCGACAGTACGGCCATCGAGTTCCTGGTTCCGCATACCGGCCCACTGCGATCGCGAAACCCGCCCGTGGCAGTTCGTGGGCAAATAGGAATTGCCGCCCTCATGTTGACCGACCTCGGCATCCTCGAGCGTCATACCATGTTCTTGCAGGTGTCGCTCGATGAGCGTGCA
>CAZTTY010000030.1:0-43432 GCA_964616815.1 uncultured Gemmatimonadaceae bacterium
GAAGCTCACGCGGATCTACGAGGAGCACGTGGAGCGCCGCGGCTACCGCGACCGCTGCGAGACGCCGGCCGACGCATGGCGCATCTTCGCCGCCACGGCGCGCCGCTCGCCGGAGGCGCGGCGCGCCATGCGCGCGTTCCACGAGCGCGAGCGCGTGGTGATGCTCGCGGAAGCCAAGCTGCGCGAGGCGGAGCGGATACTGCGCCTGCACCCCGCCGAGCAGGCGATCGTATTCTGCGGCGGAAGCGACGCGGCCGAAGCCGTGTCCCGTACGCTCGCCATCCCGATGATCACGGCCACCACGCCCGCTTCCGAGCGCTACGCACTGCTCGGCGCGCTCGGGCGCGGCGAGATCCGCGCGGTCGCGAGCGTGCGCGTGCTCGACGAAGGGTGGGACGTGCCGGGCGCGAAGCTCGGCATCGTACTCGGCGATTCCACGCGCGGCGGCGGACGCCAGCACGCGCAGCGACTCGGCCGGCTTCTCAGGCGGCAGGGCGACTCCGTCGCATCGCTGTACGAGGTGGTCGCCGCGGGCACATACGAGTTCTTCGCCTCGCAGAAGCGCGGCTCCGGCGTGCGCAAGGTGAGCGAAGGCCAGCTCGGACTCGGCGTGTAATGCTAAACCGCTCGCACCTCGAGCCGTTCGTGCGGGAGACTGACGGCACGATCCGAGTGGAATATCTCGCGGATCCCGAGGGGCGCGTGGTGGGATTTCTAGACCGGCTGTGCAGGCTGGTGCGGCGGCTCGAAGGATGTCCGCGCACGATGGTGGCGGAGGCGCTGCGCCGTCAGGAGCGGCGCGTGCGCGATGCATCGCGGCTCGCGGGGATCGCCAAGACGCTGCTCGATCTCTGCGACTTCGTACCTCCACATGGTGCCGAGCGGGCGGTGAGGGTGCGAGAAGCGGTGTTCAGGGCGCGCGGGAAGCGGTGGCCGCCGGTTCCGGGCGACCGGCTCGTTCCGTACGAGGAGGCGGGTGCGGAGCTGGGGCTCGATGCGCGGGAGGTGGAGCGGCTGCTGTACGCCGACGCGCCCGGCGCCCGGGTGTTGAAGCGTGCACCGGCGCTCGACGGGCGCGCGCTGCTGGCGCGTTACAACGTCGAGCTTGCGCGTGCGGTGCTGCTGGATGCGGAGCGCGTGCGTTTCACGGCGCGCGGCGGTTGGCGGAGAGTGTTCAGCGCGGTGAAGGCGGCGCGACTGATGCACACCGTCACCCGAGCGGGGCGCTCGTACCAGGTGGAGGTTACCGGTCCGGCGGCTGCGTTCATCGTGCGGAGCAATCGCTACGGAGTGCGGCTGGCGCGCGTGCTGCCGGCGCTCATGCGCGCTCCGGGCTGGCGGCTCGAGGCAGACGTCAGGAGAGGCGACGCGGTGATGAAGTTCGCCGTGCGCTCGCGGCCGAGGGCTTCGGGCGAGAAGTCGCCGATCGGCGGCGAGGCGCGGCGCGCGAGGTACGACTCGAAGTGGGAGCGCTCGCTCGCCGACGACTTTCGCAAGCGCTTCGGCGCCGCGCGCAGCGACTGGACGCTCTCGCGCGAGACCGCGCCTGTGGACGCGGGCGATGAGCTCTTCTTCCCCGACTTCACGCTGCGGCACGCGGACGGGCGCGAGGCGCTCGTGGAGCTGGTGGGCTTCTGGACGCCCGAGTACCTGGAGGCGAAGGCGCGGAAGGTGGCGGCAGCGCGGCTCGACAACCTGGTCCTGGTGGTGTATCGGGGGCTGGCGGTGGGAGGAAAGGCGGCGGCGGCAGCCGAAACGGCGCGTGGTCCAGTCGGGACGGCGGGCGCGGCGGGCGGAGTCGGCAAGCGGGGAGAGGATGCGGCCAGGGAGCGAGGCTCGGAGCGGAGGGTGAGCCGCGGAAGCGCATTGGAGTCGCTCACGACCGCGGCGGGAATGGAGCGTGTAGTCTGGTTCGCCGACAAGCCGCGGGCCGCGGATGTGGTGAGGGCCGCGGAGCGGTGGGCGCGGGGGTGATGCAGGGATTGGATTTGCGAACCCGGTCGAGGGCGGGGGCGCTGGCCAGAGTCAGCAGCCGGACAAGCTCGGCTACAGACCGAAACAGACTACTTGTATATCAAAAATGAAGGCGTCATCTTTTGATAGCTTCCGACGCTATCAAAGTCTACGAGCTTCCGCTTTGAGCGCCGCACGCTGATCAAATTTGGCATGATGAAGTTTTGGTAACGTGCCACCCTATCAAAACATCGCCGGAGCAGGAACCAGTGCCGCTTTCCACGCGCGCGGGACGAGTGGTTCTGCAACAGAGTGGAGCGGAAGGGTACGCCGCGTTCATTCCCGCGCCACTCCCACCAGAGCCGCCCATCGAACACACGCCCGAGCTCCAGCGGCTGCTCGTGGCCGCCGGCCACGCACTCGGTCGCCTGGATGGGCTCTTGGCGACCATCCAGCCCGACCGTCTGCTGTACATGTACGTCCGGAAGGAGGCGGTGCTCTCGAGCCAGATCGAGGGTACCCAGTCCACGCTCTCGGACCTGCTGCGTTACGAGAGCGCGGAAGCGCCCGGCACGCCTCTGGGTGATGTTCGGGAAGTGTCGAGCTACGTCGCCGCGCTGCGCTACGGGGTGGACGAGATCCGGAGCGGCAGGCTCCCATTGAGCCTGCGGCTGATACGCGGGATGCACCGCACCCTGATGCAGGAGGGCCGCGGCGCGCAGAACGACCCCGGCGAATTTCGTCGCACGCAGAACTGGATCGGCGGTACGCGTCCCGGCAATGCCCGCTACGTTCCGCCGCCGCCGCACGAGATGCTGGCCGCGCTGGACAACTTCGAGAAGTTCCTGCACGACCAGTACGGAGCGACGCCGCCGATAGTCAAGGCGGGACTGGCCCACGCGCAGTTCGAGACGATCCACCCATTCCTCGACGGCAATGGAAGGATCGGGCGACTTCTCATCAGTCTCCTGCTCGTGGTCGACGGCGTGCTGACCCAGCCCTTCCTGTATCTGAGTCTCTACTTTCGCGAGCACCGCGCCGAGTACTACGACGCGCTGCAGCGCGTGCGCACGCACGGAGACTGGGAGGGGTGGCTGCGCTTCTACGTAACCGGCGTGGAGGCCGTGGCGCGTCAGGCGGGCCAGGCGACGCTCGACCTGCTCGCGCTCTTCGACGAGGACAGGAAGCGGGTGCAGTCGCTGGGCCGCGTGGCGGGGACGACGCTGCTCGTGTACGACCTGCTGCGCGAGCGCGCGGTGATCTCGATCCCACACGCTGCGGGAGAGCTCGGCATCACCTGGCCCACCGCGAAGAGCGCGCTGCAGCGTCTCGAGACACTCGGCATCGCGAAGGAGATCAGCGGGCGGCGCAGGGATCGCGTATACGCGTACGCGAAGCTTTTGTAGAGCCTCGATCGCGTTACGTACGACCACTCGCGACGCGGGGTTCCGCCACCCGTTGTCGCGGGCGCGTGAGCGACGCTCACGAGCCCTCTACATCGGGTGCCTGACCCCGTTCGGGGTTGCGCGCCGGCCAGCCGTGGTTAGGTTCCATCAGTGGAAGTTCCACTATTGGAACTTCCACTGATGGAACCTAACCACGCGAAGCGATGCCTTCAGTGCCGCCATCCAAGCCAGCCGAGATCGTCGACCGCGACCGGGAATGGGAGGCGCTCCGCACCCTCTGGGGATCCGCGAAACCGGAGCTCGCTTTCGTGATCGGGCGGCGGCGGATCGGAAAGAGCTTTCTGCTTGGCCGGTTCGCGCGGGACGTCGAAGGTCTCTACTACCAGGCCACGAGGCGGACCGAGGCCGAACAACTGGTCAGGCTGAGCCACACGATCGGGGAGCATTTCGGAGACCCGGCGCTGACTCAGGGGGTCAGCTTCCCGGACTGGGAGGCACTGCTGGGCTATCTCACGGAACGGGCCGGCACGAAGCCATTTCTGCTGGTGCTGGACGAGTTCCCGTACATGAGCGACGCCGCGCCCGCGCTTCCGTCCATTCTGCAGAGCTGGTGGGATCACCACTGGCCGAATACTCGATTCAAGCTCATCCTGAGCGGCTCCCATATCACGGCGATGCGCCAGCTCGAGGCGGCGCAGCAGCCATTGTATGGCCGCCGCACACGGCGGCTCGCTCTCGCTCCTTTCGGCGCCCACGACGTCGGCGCCTTCGTCCCCGAATACGATCCAGTTGCCCGGCTCGAGAGCTACGGAGTCATCGGCGGCCTGCCCGGCAATCTGAGCCTGCTGGATCCGAAGCTGGACCTCGCCGGCAACGCCGCGGCGCTCCTCCTCGACCCGGCAGGTCGCCTGGTGGACGAGGCCCAGCACATGCTCGATGCATTCCTGGGGGGCGCGGTGGTGCACTACTCCATAGTCGAGGCGATCGCGACGGGCGATCAAACGTGGAAGGGAATCACGAGTCGTACGGGGCGGAGCGGCGGCTCGCTGACCCGCCCGCTCGAGTGGCTCATGGACATGCAGATAGTCGCTCGCACCGTACCGATCACCGAACTGGAACCCCGGAGATCCAGGCGCGCGATCTACCGTGTGACCGATCCCTACGTGGCCTTCTGGCACCGCTTCGTGGCCCCGCTTGCGGCTGTGGGCAGCATCGGTCTGGTGGATCCACGGAAGCTATGGAACGATGCTATCGCTCCCCGGCTCCCTGATTACATGGGCTTCGTGTACGAGGAAGCGTGCCGGCTCGCCGTGCGTCGCGGTCAGCTCGCTCTCCCCTTCGTTCCGGTGCGCGCAGGCGAGTGGTGGGACGCGACCTCCAGCCAACAGATCGACGTGGTGGCCCTCGGCGGAGAGCGCGAGATGCTCGTCGGGGAATGCAAATGGGGAAACGTCACGGCCCGGGAGCTGGAGACTCTGAATCAACGAGGCCAGCTGCTGGCCGCGGAGTTGGGCGGCGTGCGGCGGATGCACCTTGCGCTGTTTTCGGGGAGCGGACAGTTCGACGCGCGCGTCAAGGCAGCGATCGAAGCGGGCCAGGTGGAGGGCTATACGGCCGCCGACATGGTGTAGCTCCCGGCGCCGCAAAGCTGCACTTCCCGGTCACACTATGCCACGCAATCGCGTACGGAGCTGGATGCCCTCGATCGAGAAGATGGTTGCGGTCGGTCTCTGCCCTGATAGGCGCCATCGCCATCGCCCCTCACTCGCTCCGCGAGCTGCTTCCTCCCGGCGCGCGTCAGTTGGTGATACGTCGCCTTGCGAATTTTCTCCGAGACACCCCACGTGGCTTTCACCCAGCCACGCCGCTCGAGCCGGTGCAGTGCGGGATAGAGCGATCCCTGCGGGATGGTGAGCGCGGCGCGCGAGACTTGGTGGATGCGCTCGGAGATCGCCCAGCCATGCGCGGCGCCTCCTGTCCGCGGGAAGGAAGTCCTCCCACCCATCTGGTCGATCGACAGCTTCGTCAGTCTTCCTCACACTCTCTCATCTATCTGCAGCTCGCCGACCCGTAACCGCTTCACATCGAGATCGTCGACGCTCAGCCTCCGCACGCGCGACCTGCCGACCGCGAGGCGTCCGATGGCGATGCTGCCTACCGCCAGCGCGCCGATGGCGAATGCGCCGACAGCGAGCGCACCCAGCGCGGTGGCGCCCACGGCCAGCGCGCGATGAGCACCGGGCCCGGCGATGCACCCGCCACGCGCCTCTCGCTCGACCTCCCCGATGCCACGCCTCTCGACACCACCTTCCTCGGCCGCCTCGGCGACTGTTCCCTGTTCCTGCATGACACTCTGCTCCATGCGTGGCCCCCGCTGCTCGGATCCATGGTCGTCATCATAGGGTCCGCCCCCTGCGGCACGCTGGAATCGTACCGCTCAGTATCGACATGGCAGGCGGACGGATCAGGTGGGCGAAAATTCGCTGTCGCCTCCATTCGCGGTCGTCTCCGATCGCATGCGGCTCTCGGCGGATGGTCGCGCGATGAGCTCCCGAGGAACGACCGCGTGATCGCGCTCGGCTACGGGTTGCGGAAGGCGCGGGGCGCCGAGAGCGCTCGGTCCCGCGCCGCCTGGTGCAAGCGGAGGCGAGGATCGCCGTAGCCGAAACGGCCGGCGGCAGTCGCGGGGAAAAGGCGCACTACCCTTCAGGCAACACTCCCGAAACGGCCGATACCCCCAACACGGCAAAGCGGCGCACCGGAACCGGTGCGCCGCCAGCGTATGGCCAGGGACGGAATCGAACCGCCGACACGCGGATTTTCAGTCCGCTGCTCTACCAACTGAGCTACCTGGCCCAACCATTTATCAGCCTTGAATCGTACCGACTCAGATAGCGCTTTTCAACCCTCGCCGCGCGCCGTCCACCTGTCCCGACGAGCCCGGCGCGGCCGCGCACACAACCTGCTGAGGAGGGGAGATCCACCCATTCTCCCCGGAGCCGACTGATGAAGTACCGTACCCTTCTCGCTACAGCCTTTGCCGGCCTGGCAGTCGCCTGCGCCGGTACCAGAACCAGCGAATCGACCGGTGAAGTCGTACCGCTCACCGACAGCGCCACCGTGTCCGCCGACACCATCACCACCCGCACGCGCGACGACACGCTCAACCTGCAACGCGACACGGCCGTGATCCGCGACACCACCCCGGTATTCCGCGACACCATCACCGGTGTCTATGGCGACACGACCGCCCGCGATACGTCCGCGGCCCCGCGGGGGGAGTGAGGGGAAAGGAAGCAGGAAACAGGAAGCAGGAAACAGGAAACAGGAACTGCACACGTTCCATAAGTCATGCCCGCGTAAGCGGGCATCCATGCTACTCAGTCGAACATGGATCCCCGCTTTCGCGGGGACGACGGCGAGGCGTGTGCAGTTCCTGCTTCCTGTTTCCTGCTTCCTGTTTCCTTTTCCCCCCTCCCCCCTCCCTTCCCCTCGCGCGGGCACACGGTGATCGTACTGTGATGAAGCTCCGCATTCTCGAGCGCACCGCGATCGCGGGACTGATCATCGGGGTCGGACTGCTCGTGATCGACGCGGTCGAGCATGATCCGACCAACTTTTTCCGCTACATCCCGCGGCTCCGGCACGGCCGCGGGGTCTGGTGGAACCTGGAATGGCTCTGGCGCACCCGACCAGCGCTGGTGATCGGCTTCATCGTCCTCTGCACGGCGCTGGTGCTCGCGCTCGTCGTCACGGTCACGGTCCTGGTGAGAGGACTCGGCCGGAGCGAGGCGCTCCTCGAGGAGCAAGCCGGCCCCGGCTGAACACCAAACGCGGTGCGGTATGACGGTCCGCCGCACAACGGTCCGCGACACAATGGTCCGCGACACAATGGTCCGCCACACAACGGTCCGCCGCCAATCGGTCCGCAGTCGATCCATGCGCGGCCGGATGATCCGCTATCGAATAATGCGCTATCGGGCACGCAACGACCTGCCGGCATGCCGGCCCCCGTCTTGACCGCCCGACCTCAGTCGCGATATTTGCACGCTCCCCAATGCAGTCTCACTTCGAGCCCGGCCTCGTCGGGTGGAGGAAATCTTGTCGGCATCTCGTCTCGCAAGACGCGCCGCCCTGCTGTTGGTCGTGTTCGCGCTCGGCGCGTGCAAGGTAAAGGAAGCAGGTACTGACAGCGCGCTGGGCAGCAGCGCCGGGGCCGGGGCAGGCGATTCGGCAGCGTCCGAGCTCGCGGCGGCACCGGCCGCCAATGTCGTCACGATCACCGCCACCGACTACTCGTACGAAGCGCCCACCGAGATTCCCGCCGGTCTCACCACTATCCGCCTCGTCACGGAAGGGAAGGAGATCCACCACGCCACTCTCGTGAAACTCGAGGATGGAAAGACCATCGAGGACTTCGAGGCCGCGATCCGGAAGCCCGGGCCGCCGCCGGCGTGGATGGTCGCGGAGGGAGGCCCGAACCCGCCGCGCCCCGGCGGTACGTTCGAGGAGACGCAGCTCCTGGAGCCCGGGAACTACGTCATCGTCTGCTTCATCCCCTCCCCCGACGGTGTGCCTCACGTCGCCAAGGGGATGCTGCGGCCGCTCACTGTCACTCCGGCGCCCGAGCGCAATACCGCCGATGTGGCCATGCCCGTGCCGGATGTGACCGTGAAGCTGCTGGACTACGGCTTCGACAGCTCGGCGCCACTGACCGCCGGCAAGCACGTGATCCGGATCGAGAACGATGCCGCACAGGACCACGAGCTGGTGCTGATCCGGCTGGCCCCCGGCAAGTCGGTGGAGGAAGCCGCTGCCTGGCTCGAGAAGCAGGCCGGCCCACCGCCGGGAGAGCCGCTCGGCGGCATTGCGACTGTCCGCCCCGGCGGCTTCGGTTTCATCACCGTCGATCTCGCCCCCGGCAACTATGGCTTCCTCTGCTTCGTTCCCGACGCGAAGGACGGCAAACCCCACGTGGCGCACGGAATGCTGAAGCAATTCACGGTCGCCGGGTAGACGAGGGTCGACTCAGTGACGCGTAAGGGGGCGCCGCCATCGGCGGCGCCCCCTTACGCGTCGAGGCCCCCCTTTCCACGTCGAGGCCTCCTTTCGCGTCGAACATCCGTCCACGCCGACGCCCCGCCCCGTCGTTCGACTCGACCGAAAAAGAGAGCCCCCCGGGAAATCCCGGGGGGCAGTACCGCCACGCCGTTCTCGCGGCGGCAGAGGCCGGCTCAGAGTGTACCGGCTCTGTCCAAGGTAAAGCTCGGATCCCCGGGCGTCCAGAGTTTTCCGGATACCGGATAAAAGACCGTCGTCCCGACTTCCCCACCGGCGCCGGGCCGCGCATTCTTAGGCCATGCCGAAACCCGAGCTCCTGGAAACCTTCCCCAATCCGAACCCCGGACGCCATTACGAGATCCGGATGGAGTGCCCCGAATTCACGTCGCTCTGTCCGATCGGCGGTATCGAGGGCGACGCGGCCGACCTCGCTCTGCTGCAGGGGGGCGCGCCCGACTTCGGAACTGTCACCATCACCTACGTGCCTGCCGATCTCTGCATCGAGCTCAAGAGCCTCAAGCTCTATCTCTGGAGCTTCCGCAACGATGGCACGTTCTACGAACGCTCGGTCAACCGCATACTCGACGACCTCGCCGAGCGCCTCTCCCCTGTATGGCTGGAAGTGGTGGGCGACTTCAATGTGCGCGGGGGGATAAAGTCGGTGGTTACGGCGCGAACGGGGACGAAGTAGGCGCCTACTCCCGCCGCAGCTTCTTCGACAGCTCCTCCAGCAGCCTCCGCTCGTCGGTCGTGAGGCTGCCCATGCCGCGCTGGGAGATCTTGTCGAGCACGTAGTTCAGCTCGTCGGTCTTCTCCTTGCCAACCTTGTTGGTGAGCGCATGGGCAGCGCTCTCGTGACGCTGCGCCGCGACGGCATTGCTCCGCGCCACGATCTCGTCTATGTCGCTACCACGCTCGCGCGAACGCGGCTGCGAGCGCGGGATGGCGCGCGGCGTCTCGTCGGGAACGTCGGGAAGCGCCGACATCCGCCGCCTCAGCCGGTCGATCCCATGCGCCGCGGAGAACCGCAGGTACAGGTATCCGACGAAGAGGCCGCCCAGGTGCGCCAGGTAGGCCACTCCGCCCCCACCGCCGCGATTGAGATCCCACAGCCCCAGCGCCAGGTTCAGTCCCACCAGGAGCACCACGTACCAGCGCACCTTCATCGCTATGAACACCAGCGGGAAGAAGCGCACTTCCTCGTCGGGCCAGCGCATGGCGTAGGCGAGCATCACTCCGTAGATCGCCGCGGAGGCGCCCAGGAGGTAGCTCCCGTTGCGGGCGATCATGAGGTGGAAGAGCCAGCCACCGAGCCCGCAAAGCACGTAGTAGAAGCTGAAGCTCCGCGAGGTCCACGCCCGCTCCAGCCGAGGGCCGAAGAGCCACAGCATCCACATGTTGAGCGCCAGATGCCAGAATCCGGCGTGCACGAACATGTAGGTGACGATCGTCCACGGCCGCTCCGTCAGATCGCGTACTTCGAAGGCCAGCGCGCGCTGGATGTCCGCCGATCCCACGAGCGTAAGCTGCAAGAAGTAGATCGCGACGTTGATCGCGATCAACCACTGGACAGCCTGCGTGATGCGTGGAGAATCGTGCTCTTCGAATTCCGGGAACGCCATCTCGACCTGCGATCTGGAGCTTCAGCGACGAACTACCATCTCTCTATCCTGATAACCTGCTCCGACAGGGAAGTTCGGGAGGCGGAGGAAGCAGGAAACAGGAAACAGCGACTGCGACTCAGTCCGTTCTAGCGCATGACCACGTGGGTGTGCAGTTCCTGCTTCCTGCTTCCTCCTCCCTTATCCCCCTCCCCTTCCCTCCCCGCTCAATGTTCGTGCCGCGCTTCGCGGCCGCTGTAGGAGCGTTTACTGGTCCCGGCACACCTCTCCCGCCGCGAGTCGCGCAACCATGTCGCAGAACTCCGGGAAGCTCACGCCCGCGGCGGCTGCGGCCTGCGGCACGAGACTCGTGGGCGTCATCCCCGGCAGGGTGTTCGCCTCCAGACAGTAGAGCTCTCCCGCCTCGGTCATGCGAAAGTCGATCCGGGCATACCCGCCCAATTTAAGCGCCCGGAAGGCAGCCAGTGCCTGCCGCTGCGCCTCCGCCGCACACTCGCTCGTGAGCTCGGCCGGGAACTGTTCGTGCGCCATCCCCACCGTGTACTTGCACTCGTAGTCGTAGATCTCGTGCTTCGGAAAGATCTCGCCCACCGGGAGCGCGCGCTCGCCCACCACGGCCACCGTGAGCTCCCGGCCGGGGATGTAGCGCTCGATCATGACCTCGGAATCGTGCCGAGCGGCCTCTTCCACAGCCGCGGCCAGCCCAGCCGGCTCGCGCACCAGCGTGAGTCCCACGGTAGAGCCCTCCCTGGACGGCTTCACGATCACCGGCCACCCCAGCTCCCGACCAACCTCGTCCTCGGTCGGCGCGGGGCCGAATGCGGGACCGGTCATGATCCACTCCGCTGTCCCGACCCCTGCCGCGCGAAAGAGCCGCTTCGATAGATCCTTGTCCATCGCCAGCGCGCTGGCGAGGTGGCCGCTCCCGGTGTACCTGACCCCTACCATGTCGAGGAGCGCCTGGATGGTGCCGTCTTCCCCTTTCCCGCCGTGGAGTGCCAGGAATACGACGTCCGCGCCGAGCACTTCGGGGAAGGTGCCGAGCGCCGCCGCGCGCGAGCGCCGCTCGAGCTCGCGCAACTGCTCTCGCGTCGGCGGTTCGGTGCGCACCACGCCCGCGCGCCGCAGCGCCGCTTCCGCCCGCTCGTCGATCGGCCCGCTGGCCGGGTCGAAGGCTATCACCCTGTGCCCGCACTCGCGCAGCGCCTCGGTTATCCTGGCGCCCGACGACAGAGACACATCGCGCTCGGAGGACGTGCCTCCCATGAGAACCGTGATATTCATTCCTGGAACGATGAGTACTCTCCATGGGAGCGGCAAGGCGCGGCCCACAACCTTCCGAGCCACCTGAATCATTAGCTACATTGAGGCCATGCTACGCAGATTGCTGCTCGTCGGCGCCATTCTCATAGCCAGCAGCGCCTGCATCGACCAGAAGACCGCGCGCGAGGCGATCGAAGGGATCCAGGGAAGCGGGGTGGAGCCCGACGTGCTGCCGGTCATCCTCAACGAGGAGCTTCCCTTCCGCTACCCGGTCACTCTTTACGACCGGCGGGTACAGGGGAACGTCACTCTCCGCATCCACGTGGACAGCGCGGGCAACGTGGTCCCCGACTCCACCGCCGTCGTCGAATCGTCCGGCTACACGGGCCTCGATTCCGCCGCCGTGCTCGGCTCGCACGACCTTCGATTCTCTCCGGCCCTCCTTCACGGCCGCCCCATGTCCGTCTCGATCCTCCTTCCCGTCTACTTCCGCCACCCGGATGCGAAGCCGCTGCCGGGAGACACCGTGCTGAAGAGGAGGCAGGAAGCAGACAGCAGCAAGCAGTAAGGCCGTCCGGCCTCCTGCGGCAGGTTACTGCTGTCTGCTTGCTGCTTCCTTACCAATTCTCCCAATCCCATGTCCCCCCTTCCCCGCAACTCGACTCCATACGACGACGTTCTCGCCACGGTGGGCTGCACGCCGCTCATCCGGCTCAACCGGGTAACGCGTGGGATCGCGACGCCGGTGTACGCGAAGGCGGATTTCTTCAATCCCGGCGGGAGCGTGAAGGACCGGATCGGACTGCCCATCATCGAGCAGGCGGAACGGGAAGGAAAGCTGAAGCCGGGCGGCACCATCGTCGAAGGCACCAGCGGTAACACCGGAATCGGGCTCGCCATCGCCGCGGCGCTCAAGGGCTATCGCTGCATCTTCACCATGCCCGACAAGATGTCGCAGGAGAAGGTACGGCTCCTCAAGGCATTCGGCGCCGAAGTGATCGTCACGCCCACCGCCGTCCCGCCCGACCACCCCGACAATTACGTGATGACGGCCAAGCGAATCGCGGAGGAGACCCCGAACGCGATCCTCGCCAACCAGTTCTACAACCAGGCCAACCCCGAAGCGCACTACCGCACCACCGGGCCCGAGCTCTGGGAGCAGACCGGGGGACGCATCACGCACTTCGTAGCGTCGGCCGGCACGGGCGGCACGATCACCGGCGTGGGACGCTACCTCAAGGAGAAGAACCCCGCCATCAGAATCATCGCAGGCGATCCGGTCGGCTCGATCCTGGCCAACTTCTGGCGCGGCGGCGAGAAGACGGATGGCGTACCGTACAAGGTCGAGGGCATAGGCCAGGACAAGGTCCCCGGCACGCTGGATCTGAAGGTCATAGACGACTACCGCACCGTGAGCGACCGCGACGCTTTCGCCATGGCACGGCGCCTCACGCGCGAGGAGGGACTCTTCGTGGGCGGATCGTCGGGGCTCATCACGCACGTGGCGCTCGAGGTGGCGCACGAAGTGAACGACCCCGCCGCCTTCATCGTGACCTTCCTCTGCGACACTGGCGAGCGCTACCTCTCCAAGCTCTACAGCGACGAGTGGATGCGCGAGAACCAGCTCCTCGAGCCCGACCGCGTCAGCATCGCCGATCTGGCCGACGTGAAGCCGCAGTCCGCGCCCGCCATAGTCGCCACCACGCCCGGCGCCACCGTACGGCAGGCGCTGCGGCTCATGAGCCTCCACGATGTCTCGCAGCTCCCGGTGATGGACGGCGACGACTGCGTGGGATCCGTGAGCGAAGGCCCGATATCGGCGCGCGCGCTCGAGGATACGAAACTCCTCGATGCCACGGTCAGCGACGTGATGGACGCTCCATTCCCGGTCGTGGACGGCGCCCAGCCGCTCGACAGCGTGGTCAAGCTCCTCGAGAAGGCGAACCCCGCTGTGCTGGTCCGCCAGAATGGCCGCATCGCCACCATCGTCACCCGCTCCGACGTCCTGCATTTCATGATGGCACGATAGACGCCGGTAGAGTCGGGTGACTGCACTCCAGCCAGACTCTTCACCAGCGACTCGCCGATGAGTACTTCGAAGTCCACCAGCCACGACGATACGGAGCCGGAAGAAAAGGAAAGAGAGCTCAGCCCCGGAGAGGTACGCGAGCGCAAACAGCGCATCCTCACGCACGGCACGCCATCCATCACGTCGAGCATCGCCGATGCCGTGGTCATCAAGGACGCGAATATCTTCCTGGTCACGAATCCCGAGGGAGCGATTCCGCTCGGCACCGGCCATGGATTCGGGCTCTACTACCACGACTGTCGCTACATCCGCGGCTACGAGCTGTGCATCGCCGACCAGAAACCCACCGTGCTGGCGTCCACGGCGGCCAGAGGCGACTCGGCGATCTTCCAGCTCGCCAATCAGGACATCCACACACCCGACGGCGACCTGATCCCCAAGGAGACCGTGGGCGTGAAGTGGGCACGCTCCATCCACGGCGCGCAGCCGGCTCTGAGCGACTCGTTCACCTTCGAGAACTTCGGGCTCGCGGATCTGGAGTTCCCCGTCTCGCTCCAGTTCGGTGCCCAGTTCGAAGACATCTTCGCAGTGCGCGGGCTCTTCAGCGAGAAGCTGGGAACCATCCGCGAGCCGGAGTGGAATGGCGACTCGCTCGTACTCGCGTACGATGGCGCCGACAGCCGCCGCCGCAGCGCCACGATCGAGTTCTCCACCGCACCGACGAAGCGCGAGCGCTGCGGCGCGCGCTTCCACATCGCGCTCCCCTCGCGCGCGCGGGTCACGCTCACAGTCACCATCCGCGTGTCCGATGTACCGCAGACACCCTCCGCACACGAGCATGCCCGCCTCCGCACACGCTCGCGCGGAAGCGGGGATCCGTCTTCCCGCCCGCGCCCCGGGAAGCTCCTCCGCGCCGACCGCCTGCGCGGCACGGTCGAGCTCCCAGACGATGCCGCCGCGCGCGACACGAAGTTCACCACCACCGTGCACTGCGACAGCCTCCTCCTCAACGCCGTGGTGGAGCGCTCGCTCGGCGATCTCGAGATGCTGATCAGCAGCATCGACGGTCAGGAATTCTTCGCGGCGGGGATCCCCTGGTTCGCCACGCTCTTCGGACGCGACAGCATCGTGACCGCGCTGCAGACGCTCGCGTGGGAGCCGGCCATCGCCCGCCATACCGCGCGTCTGCTCGCGCATTACCAGGGCGACCGGGTCGACGAGTGGCGCGACGAGCAGCCGGGGAAGATCCTCCACTCGCTCCGCGTGGGCGAGATGGCGCGGCTCGGCGAGATCCCGCACACGCCGTATTACGGCTCGGTGGATGCCACACCGCTCTTTCTCATACTCATCGGGCGCTACGCTGCGTGGACCGGCGATCTCGAGCTCTTCCGCTCGCTGCGCGACAGCGTGGAGCTCGCGCTCCACTGGATGTCCACCTACGCCGACCAGAACCACGACGGCTACATCGAGTACGCCAGTACGTCCGAGCGCGGACTCATCAACCAGGGGTGGAAGGACTCGGGCGACGCCATAGTCGACGCCGATGGGCACCTCGCCGATCCGCCCATCGCGCTGGTGGAAGTGCAGGGCTACGCATACGAAGCACGCATCCTCATGGCCGACCTCTACGAGCGCACCGGTGAGGGCGGCCGCGCGAAGGAGCTGCGCACCGAGGCGGCCTCGCTGCGCGAGCGCTTCAATCGCGACTTCTGGATGGCCGATGAAAAGTTCTACGCGCTCGCGCTGGAGAAGGGCGATGCGCAGCTCCGCGTGATCTCATCGAACCCCGGCCACGCCCTCTGGGCCGGCATCGCGGACGACGACAAGGCGAGCGCGGTGGTCGCGAGGCTCATGCAGCCCGACATGTACAACGGCTGGGGGATCCGCACGCTTTCCCACGACGCGAAGCGCTACAACCCGGTGGGCTACCACCTCGGCACCGTCTGGCCGCACGACAACTCGCTGATCGCGATGGGCTTCCGCCGCTACGGGCATGACGCGGAGGCGCACCGCATTCTTTCGGGACTCGTGGAAGCGGCGATGCACTTCTCCGGCTATCGCCTCCCCGAGCTCTTCGCGGGCTTCGCGCGCGAGGAGTACGATCTCCCGGTGCACTATCCGGTGGCGTGCCACCCGCAGGCGTGGGCGGCCGGAAGCATCCCCTGTCTCATCGAGGCGATGCTCGGCCTCGCCCCGGATGCCTTCGAGAAGCGGCTGCGAGTGGTGCGGCCGCTCCTCCCCGACTTCGTGAACCACATGGAGCTGCACGACCTCGCCGTGGGCGACGGACGCGTGTCGCTCCGTTTCGAGCGGACGCCGGAGAACACCACGGCCGTAACCGTGCTGGATGGGGAGGGTGACATCGACGTGGTGGTGGAACCGGAAGTGGAACACGAGAGCGCGAACAGACGCGGCACGCACCACGACGGACTTTCTTGACATTCCCCGGGTGGGAGGGCATTGTTGCGGACTCACCTTTTACTCTTCTTTCGCTCTCCCTTCCACCCGCTACCCGTGCTCGAAACGACGTGGTATTCGTGGCCGCGCGGCTCTCGTCCGGCCGCTCGCGCGCGCGTGGGCGCGGTGGCCGCCGCCCTTCTCGTTCTCGGAGCCGCCGGCGGCTGCCTGAATGACTCCCTGGCGCCGCCGAGCGGCACTGCCCGGCTGAACGTGCGCCGCGTGCTCGCCCAGGTGAATCCGGGAGAGCAGGCCACCGTGGTCATAGACGTGGGCTACTGGACCAACGGCGAGGAGCTCCGCCCGCTGCCGGTGACCCCGTCGCGCATCAGCATCGCCGCCGGCGCCACGGTATCCGCTCCGCTCGTCGTGACGCTCGACCAGTGCATCGCCGATCCGGATGCCTATCGCGAGAGCAGCGAAGGCGGGGATCCCGGCGGATGTCTTCTCGAGGTGAACTTCACTCTGCTCGACGCCTCCGACTCCGAGATCTCGAGCACGAGCACTGTAGTCAACTTCCCCGTCACTCCCGGTCAGACCATCGAACTGGAAGACGTGGTGCTGTCCAACGTGTGGTCGGTGGAGGTCGCGCCCATCGACACTCTCGTGGTGGGTCAGACCGTGACCGCCGTCGCCACGGCGCGGACCAAGTCTGGTGAAGTCGTCTCGGATGCGACTTTCAGTTGGGACAGCTACAATACCAGCATCGCCACCGTCGGTTCGGGGAGCGGCGTGATACAGGCGCTCTCGCCTGGCAACGTCTACATCGAGGCGATGTCGGATGGCAGTTACGGTGGCGTCGGAGTCACCGTAGTGGACTCCAGCTTCTACGGCTACGACAAGCGCACTCCCGGAGGCATCTGCGTGACGACCGATGGGCGAACCGTCTGCCCGGGCGATTCACACGAATCGCGCGTGGCCGACCGCCGGGGAGAGGGCCGATGAGCGGCCTGCATCGCCGGGCCTCGCTCCCCACCTTCGCGCTCATCGCGGGCGTCGCTCTCGCGGCGGCCGGGTGCGCGACTTCCGGCGCCGGACGCGTCACGCCGGAACAGGCGGCTCGCGCCGACGCCGACGCGCGACGCGCGATCGCCAACGAACAGGCGATCTCCGCCGCCGCGCTGCCGCAGCGCACCGTCGCGGTCGCACCCTTCCATGTCAGCAGCTCCGACACGCTCATCGCTCCGCTCGGATACGGGCTCGCCGATCTGCTGATGACCGACCTCGCGCGCAGCTCGCAGATCCGTCTCGTGGACCGGCTTCAGCTCGATGCGATCATGCGCGAGCTCGACCTCGCACGGGCCGGAAGGGTGGACACCACCACCGCGCCTCGCGTAGGACGGCTGGTCGGAGCGCGGCGCATGGTGCTCGGGAGTCTCGCCTCGCGCGGCACGGATGCGCTCGTGATCGACGCACGCGTTGCCGACGTGGCCACCAGCGAGCTGCGCGATGCCGTTTCCGCCACCGCGCCGCTCGACCGGATATTCGACGCCGAGAAGGAGCTGGCGTTCCGGCTGCTGCGCGAGCTCGGCGTGCAGCTCACCCCCGCGGAGCGCGCGGCGGTGGAGCAGCGTCCCACCGCGAACGTCTCGGCGTTCCTCGCCTACAGCCGCGGCGTGCGCTTCGAGGCGCTCGGCGACTACGGTGCCGCCACGCAGGAGTTCCGCCGCGCGCTCGCCATCGACCCGTCCTTCCAGATGGCCGGAGCGCGACTCGGCGGAGGGGCATCGGCGTCCGCTGCGCAGCGGTCGAGAGCGGCGAGCGCGGTGGCGCAGCGCGTGAACGGCACATTCACATCGCCAGTGGGTGGCGCCAATCTCGGCGGGCCGGTGGACCCGGCCTTCCCGGGAGGAGGCGCGGTGACGGGCACGCTGATCATCACCGTGACCGCCCCCGGCGGCCAACCCTGACAATCACGTGCGCATCACGATGAAGTCTTCGCTGGAAGTCGCGGCACTCGCGTGCACTCTGGCCGCCCTCGGGACGGCGCTCCCCGACACGGTGCGTGCACAGAGCGGCGGGAAGCTGGTGGGCGCCACTGTCTCCGACGTGAGCGTGGTCTACGAGAGCTGGAGCTTCGGCAACGACGCTCTCCCGCTCCCGGACCTCGGCGGCGGCACAGCGAGCGTGAAGAGCGCTTCGCAGCTCTCCTTCCCCATCTCCGTTCAGGTACCGATCGGCGAGCGCTGGACGGTGGACGCCGCGAGCGCGTACGCCAGCGGCACGGTGAAGCTCGATGCGCCGGATCCGGTGAGCGGCGAAAGCCGGTACACGCTCAGCGGGATGACCGACGTACGCCTGCGCGCCACGGGCCGCGTGCTGGGTGACGACCTCCTGCTCACCTTCGGCGTGAACCTTCCCACGGGGAAGACCAAACTCGACAGCGATGAGTTCTCGGCGCTTCGCGTACTCGCGGCGCCCGCGCTCAGCTTCCAGTCGCCGGTGCTCGGCACCGGAACGAGCGGCACGCTCGGCCTGGTGTACGCGCGCGAGGCCGCGGGATGGGCGTGGGCGTTCGGCGGCTCCTTCGAGATCAACAGGAGCTACGCGCCCGTCGCGCTGGTGGCCGGGCTTCCCGCGCCCGACTTCTCGCCCGGGAACACCGTGCACCTCTCGATCGGGGGAGACCGGTACATCGGCCAGCACGAGATGCTGGTCGGACTCAGCGCCGACTTCTTCGGCAGCGGCGAGCTCGCCGGGATGGCGGCCGGAACGGGCGTAGGAGAGGCCGAGCTCGCCCCGGCGCGGACGAAGATGGGACCCATTTACACCCTCGAGTGGCAACTGCGCCTCGCTGCCCCCGAATTCAGCGAGCTCACGCTGTATGCCGTAGACCGCTATCGATCGTCTTTCCAGAGAGAAGGGGTCCGGGTGGACGGGAGCAGCGGCAACTACCTGGATGCCGGGGTACGCGGAGTGTTCGTGGCCGCGCCCAACACCGGAGTGCTGATGGCGCTGAACCTTCGGCATCAGACGGGGTTGGACGTGGACAACACACTGGCCACGGCCGCGGTGCGGAGCGGTGCGTTGACGCTCGGCATAGTGCAGCAGCTACCTCGCGGCTACACGCTGCGCCCCTTCGTGAGAGGACAACTGGGGAAGATCGAATCCGGCGACGTGAGCGCGACCGCAACCGGCGTTGCGGGTGGCGTGGCGCTGGGACTCAGCTTCTGAGCCCTCGTTCCGCGGACGGTCGTATCGAGCCGGGGAAAGAGGGGGGCGGTAGCCAACACACAACGGGGGATGAAAGATGCGATCCATACCGGGAAAGCACTCTTCGGCGACGGGACACGCGCTGAGTCGGCGCGGATTCGCTCGCGGCTTCGCGCTGGCAGCCGGCGCGCTCGCGGTGGCGAGCCTCGCGGCGCCGGTATCGCTCTTCGGCATGCGGCACTCGAGCGACGGGAAGCCCACGGTGGCCGTGATGTACTTCAACAACGGCGCTCTGTCGCAGCACGATGACTACGAGCCGCTCCGCAAGGGGATAGCCGACGTGCTCATCACCGAGCTCGCCGCCAACGACAGCATCCGCGTGGTGGAGCGCGACCAGCTCCAGAAGCTGCTGGAGGAGCAGAACCTGGCAACGACCGGACGCGTGGACCAGGGTACGGCGGTGAAGGTCGGCAAGCTGCTCGGCGCGCAGCACATGATTTTCGGCGGCTACGTGATCGACAAGAAGGGGCGCATGCGCCTCGACGCGCGTGCGGTGAACGTGGAGACCTCGGAGATCGAGTACGTCTCGACCGTGTCGGACGACGCCGACGACGTGCTGGCGCTGATCTCGAAGCTGGCCTCGCAGCTCAACGCCGGGATGAAGCTCCCCGGCCCGCGCGGCGGGACGGCTTCCGCGGCGACCGGCGCGAAATCGAATCCCGCCGCTCTCAAGAGCCTCATACTATACGCGCGGGCCGTCGGCGCGCAGGACGCCCGCGACGACAAGCAGGCGACCACGCTCTATCAGGAGTTCCTGGACAGCTCGCCATCCACGATACTCGTCGCGCAGCGCACGATGGCGCAGGACAAGCTGCGGGAGCTGCAGGAAGCCGGGTCGTGACGTCGCCGCGCCCGTGCGGCGGCGAGCTGGTCGCCACGCGCGCGGGCGCATGCGGCGCCGCCGGACCGGACGTGCCGAAGCGATGAAGATCTGCCCCATGTGCGGCGCGTCGTACGAAGACGCGAGCGTGTTCTGTTCCGTCGACGGCGCCGCCCTCCGGTCGCTCGCCGACGGCAACGACCTGCTTCACACCGTCATCGCCGATCGCTATCTGATCACCAGGAAGCTCGGCGAGGGCGGGATGGGACGCGTGTATCTCGCCAAGCACGTACGCCTCCCGCAGAGCTGGGCCATCAAGATCCTCGACCCCGCGCTCGTGCGCGATACGGGGTCGCTCGCACGCTTCAACCAGGAAGCGGCGAACGCGAGCCGCATCGAGAACCGCCACGTGGCGCGCGTGATCGACTTCGGCGAGACGGCCGACGGTCTGCTCTATCTCGCCATGGAATACGTGGACGGCGAGGCGCTCTCCAGAACCATCGAGCGCGAGGGACCGCTCGATCCGGTGCGCGCCGCTGACATCGTATCGCAGGTGGCTGAAGCGCTCGGTGCCGCGCACGAGCTGGGGATCGTGCATCGCGATCTGAAGCCCGACAACATCATGGTGGGCCGCAGCCGCAGCGGTAAGGACGAAGCGAAGGTCGTGGACTTCGGAATCGCCAAGGCGCTCCACGACGAACGCGAGAAGGTGACGAAGACCGGCTTCGTGATAGGTACGCCGGAGTACATGAGTCCCGAGCAGATCAGCTCCGGCGAGGTGGACGGACGGAGCGACGTGTACGCGTTGGCGCTGGTGGCGTTTCGGATGCTCACCGGCCGGCTCCCCTTCCCGGCCGACACGCCGCAGGAAGCGATGCTGCGCCGCGTCACGCACCCGCCGCGTACGCTGGCCGATATGCATCCGGACCCGGAGTGGCCCGCCGAAGTGCAGGCCGTGCTCGACCGCGGACTGGCGCGGGAGCCCGACGATCGCTTCCCGACGGCGGCCGATTTCGCGAACGCGCTGCGCGCGGCGGTGGATGCCTGGCGGTCGCCCGCGCCGGCCCCGACCGCTCCCGTTTTCGTGGCTCCCGCACCTGCGGAAGCCGTGAACGAAACCACCACTGGCTTCGCCACGGCGCAGGTCGCGCGGCCCACGGCGCAGTCGGCCGCACGGCCGTCGCCGCCGACGCCCTCCTCGCCCCCGCTCACGACGGCGGCGCCCACGCCCACGCCGACGCCGAGCGCCGCACGGCGTACTCCGACAGTCGTGCGAGTGGCGGCGGCGCTGGGAATCGTCGCGGTACTCGGCGTGGGCGGCTACTTCGCCATCGTCGGCCGCGACGCGAACGAGCGGCCGGGCGATACGCGCGCCGCCGGGAGCGCGGCGGTTGACGCTGCGCTCCCGGCGGCCACGATGGGAGATTCGACGGAGGCCCTGGCCACAGCCGAAACGACGGCCACCGTGCTGACCACCGGAAATACGGAAGGCTCCACGGGACGCGAGCCGGAGCCCGCGACCGGGAATCCGGCGGGTACGGGCGGAGAAGCGAACGACGCCGCGGGAAACAGTGCGACCCCGCCGCGCCCTGCCGCGTCCGAACGCGGTGCACCGGCCAACGCTGCGAGCGCTTCCGGCGCCGCGGGCACCCGGCGAGCGGCGGAAGATGCTTCGGAGCGGGCGCGGCAGGAGCTGGACAGACTCGAGGCGATGATCGATGTGCTGACCGAGAGCAACGCGCGTCGGCTCCTCGCCAGCATTCCCGACGCGCTCCCGCGACTGGCCACTCGCACGGACACCGTCGAAGCGTGGTACTACGCGCTGCAGGCGAACATCCTGCTCAACGACATTCCGGCCGCGTGCGGAGTGATGCGGCGGATCGGAGGCGACGGGAAGTCGACGCCGTTCGCTGCTCCGTTGCAGATATTCAGCGATTCGCTTCCCTGCAGATGACTGCCCACCCCATCTCACATCGCTGACGCGAGGCGCGCGCGGCGGTAGTCGCTCCCGTCATCCCCGCGAAAGCGGGGACGACGGCCGTTCACCCGCCGATCAGAACCGTCGGCAGGCCGAGCACGATGCTCCCGCCGTGGGCGGTCATGTCGCCCATGCGGGCGGCGGGGAGTTTCCCGATCAGAACGGTCATCGATCCGAGCGCGATGACATCCGGCGGACCAACGCAGGTGGCCATGTCGGTGGCGCGCGCGGCGGGGAGCTTTCCGATGAGAACCGTGGGACAGCCTGGCGGCATGATCGGTCCGCCCACGTGCGGCACCACGCCGGTCACCATGGGGCAGACGTGCATGTCGCTGACGCGCGATGCTGGTTTACCCATGACGCTCCTCCTCCATCGTCGGTTCGGCGGCCGCGTGCGATCGACGTGCGGTGCGCGCGTTCATGCAGCACCCCACAGATCGAGTCGTTTGACCACCTCGAGCCCGTGCGAGATGTAGGCGCGGTACTTGTCCGGCGCGCGCTCCGGCTCCGAGCATACCGCGGCAGCCATCACCGCACCCGTGATCGCCTTCGCCGTCATGAACTCGCCCGGCGGCACCGGCGGAGTGTCGGCGGGCCCCATGCTCCCGCCGCTGAAGAACACCGCCAGCGCCGCGCAGCCGGCCGGTGTCGCCAGTGTCGCCGCCTCGGCGGCCGCGAACGACGCGCGGCGATTCGCATCCGTGGGCTGCGTCACCCAGCGCTCCACGGCATCGAGCGCTTCCTTCACTTCCGGCGTTGGCTCCTCGCCCGCCGCGCCGCGAGCGCACACCCATGCCCACCAGATCCCCTCGCGCCTCGGCAGCGCGTGCGCGAGGAAACGGATCGCATCGGGGAAATGCTCGCCGTCCACGAGCACCTTCATGAACTCGTGCGGCGTGTGCCCGGTGTCGAGCAACGCCATCGCCTCGTCGCCGAGTTCCGCGATCTCGCAGAACTCCGGCATCGTGCGCGCCGCCGGCGCGGCCTGCGTACCGGAGGATGTGGGTGTCGACATGGGCTCAGTTGATCATGGTGATGCCGCCCTTGGCGGTGAGCATCCCGGTTCCGCTCACCGTGGTCATGAGTCCCTTCACTTCCGTCTGCACCTGCCCTTCGACCTTCACCGTCATCCCCTTGATCTGCACGCCCATCTGATCGATGACGATGCTGCTCTGCCCCACTTTCAGCTCGATCTTCTGCATCGCCTCGCTGGAGATGCTCCCCAGATCCGCCTTCGTGGTCTGGTTCCCCATCTTCAGCTTGACGCTCTGATTGCCCATGCCGAGCTCCAGACTCTGGTTCCCCATGTCCAGCTTGATCGTCTGGTTTCCCTTCTTGATCTCGATGCTCTCGTTCCCCTGTCCGAGCACGAGCGACCTGTTCCCCATCTTGATCTCGATGCTCTGATTCCCCTTCTCCACCGTGGTGGTGTCGTCGGCTTCCTTCACCGTGCGGGTATCGGCGTTCTGGATGGTCGTGGTGCGGTCATTCCCCACCGTGCGCGTCTCATCCGCTTCCACCTCCGTGACGAGCGCGCGCTCGGCGTGCAGGAAGACCTGCTCCTCGCCCTTCTTGTCCTCGAAGTACAGCTCGTTCGCGTTCTTCTCGCCGCCCTGCTTCGAGCTGCGCGTGCGCAGGCCGGCACGCGTCTGGTTCGCGTTCAGCGTCCACGGCGGCATGTTGGTGCCGTTGTACACGCGCCCCGTGATGATCGGACGATCCGGATCGCCTTCGAGGAAGTCGACGATCACCTCCTCGCCCACACGCGGCAACTGGATCCATCCGAAGCCGTGCCCCGCCCACGCGCTCGACACTCGCACCCAGCACGACGCCGTTTCGTCGGTGGTACCGGCGATGTCCCAGTGGAACGCCACCTTCACGCGGCCGTACTTGTCCACCCAGATCTCCTCGCCCTTCTTCCCCACCACCTTCGCGGTCTGAGAGCCGTGAATCACCGATCTGGGCGTGACGCGCGGCGGCCGGAAGGTGAGCTTCGCCGGGATCGCGGTGAACGCGTTCCGGTACTCGAAGCCCTCGCTCCCCGTAGCGCCGCGCACCGCCACCGGCATGGACGCCGAGTGGTGCACGGAAGTGAGCAGGTAGCTCTGGTTGGCGTCGCGCCGGAAATGGTCGGCGAGGTCGAAGCTCTTCCCGCTCTGCAGCGCCGGACAGTTGCTCGTCCCCGTCGCGCGGATTCTCTGCGATTCGGCCGCGCCGGCGTGGAGCGTGGCGTAGTGGTAGGCGCCGTCCTGATCCACCGCCCGCGACGGATACTCATCGCGCTTTCCTATCCCCTTCGCGCCGGTGGCGTCGCTGTAGCGCTTGTCGGCTATCGGATCCCACTCGGTGGCGCGATGCGCGCCCGTGACGGCGATGTCCTCGCGCTCGAAGCCGAGAACCCTGTTCCCTTCGCCGCTGGATCCGGCTCCGGCCTCGAGCATGCTCAGCTCGTGCACGACCGGGCACGCCTCGATGCTGCCGGGCGAATCCGCTATCACCATGGTGTGCCCGCCGGATGAGTGCTCGAAGTAGTAGAAAATCCCCTCCTCCTCGAGCAGGCGCGACACGAAGTCGAAGTGCGTCTCATCGTACTGCACGCAGTACTCGCGCGCCGGGTAGCTCTCCTTGCAGTCGTTGCGGAAGTCGACGCCGAAGGGAGAGTTGGGCGCCGACTTCACGACCTTCTCCACTATGTCCGGCACCGTCATGTTCTGGAAGATCCGGTTCTCCGCGGAGAGCGTGTAGAACCAGAACGCCGGCACCAGCTCGCCGCGGTACGACGAGAGGCCGTCGGAATCGCGCCCGCCGGCCGAGAAGCGGCTGAAGATTCCGTGGATCAGGCGCTCGCCGCCACCGGGGACGTCGATGGATACGGTGGCCTCGCTCCCAATCATCTTCTCGCCATCGATCGCCGTGTCCAACGAGACCATGTCCAGCTCGAATCTGAACGGCCGCGACATTGCCTCTTCGCCCGCCACATTGCGGGGCACGAGCGCGTCGCCCGCCACCTTGCTCTTCAGCCGGATCGGCCGCCCTGCCTGCGAGATGCTCTTTGCCATTCGTGCCTCGTAGCGGAGTTACCGCCGGCGCCGCGCGAGGCGCCGGCGTGCTGCATCACGCGGCCGGTGCGCCGGTCGTGGACGTGGCGCTGGCCAGCCCACCCTCCGCGACCACACCGCCGGCGGGCGCGATGCGGTAGTCGAAACTTCCATCATCGCGCACTCCCACGTTGATCGTGCCGATCCTGCTCCCCGTGGCCATGCACTGGAGCAGCTCGCGCGAGATCTCCGGGAGCAGCGTGTTGGTGAGGATGTTGTCCACGTTGCGCGCGCCGCTCTCGACTTCGGTGCAGCGCTGCGCCACCTGCTCCACCAGCATGTCCTCGTACGCGAGCGTCACACGGTGCGTCTCCTGCAGACGCCGCTCGATCTTGCCGAGCTTGAGCCGGATGATGCGCTTGAGGTTCTCGTCGCGGATCGGGAAGTAGGGGATGATCACCATGCGGCCGAGGAAGGCCGGCTTGAAGACCTTGTCCAGCTCCGGCTTGAGCGCCTTCACCAGCCCGTCGTGGCTCGGCGCCGTTTCGGGATCGGCGCACAGCTTCATGATCGTGTCGGTGCCGGCGTTGGTGGTGAGGATGATTATCGTGTTGCGGAAGTCGATCTGCCGCCCCTCGCCATCTTCCATCACGCCCTTGTCGAACACCTGGAAGAAGAGCTCCAGCACATCGGGGTGCGCCTTCTCCACCTCGTCGAGCAGTACCACGGAGTACGGCCTGCGACGCACGGCCTCGGTGAGCACGCCGCCCTCTCCGTAGCCCACGTACCCCGGCGGCGATCCCTTGAGCGAGGACACGGTGTGTGCCTCCTGGAACTCCGACATGTTGATCGTGATCAGGTTCCGTTCGCCGCCGTAGAGCAGATCGGAGAGCGCGAGCGCGGTCTCGGTCTTCCCCACGCCGCTGGGTCCCACCAGCATGAACACGCCCTTCGGCTTGTTGGGATCCTCGATCCCCGCGCGCGACGTGCGTATGCGCCGGCTGATCAGCTCCAGCGCGTGCGACTGTCCTATGAGACGTGCGCCGAGGTGGTCTTCCAGCTCCAGCACCGTAGCGGTCTCGTCGCGCTGCATCTTCCCCACGGGGATCCCGGTCCAGCCCGAGATCACCTCGCCCACGATCCCGGCGTCCACGCACACGCGCACCAGCGGAGCCTCGCCCTGCAGCGTCTCGAGCGCGCGCGTGCGCTCCTCCATCTCGGAGCGCAGAGTGGCCGCGTCGCGGGATGCGCCTCCGGCACTGTTCGATCCGTCGGTGCCGTTCGACCCGCTGGCGCCGGAGGCCCCGTTCGCGCCACTCTCCGCCTTCGTCTCCGCGGAAGCGCCGGCGGCCGCCCCCACGGTGGCCTCCAGCTTCTCGCGCAGCTCGCGGATGCTCTTCACCAGCTCGCGCTCCTCGTTCCAGCGCGCGGTGAGCGCGGCCAGCCGCTCCTCCACCTGCGCGCGCTCCGCCACGATCGCCGCGAGCCGCTCGGCGTGGTTCGCGCCGGCGGCCGACTCGCGCTGGAGCACGCGCTCCTGCACGGCGAGATCGTCGAGCCGGCGCTGCGCATCCTCCACCGCGGCGGGCGTGGCATTCTGACCGAGCGCGAGGCGCGCACACGCGGTGTCGAGCACGCTCACCGCCTTGTCGGGGAGCTGACGGTCGGCGAGGAAGCGGTGCGAGAGCCGCACCGCCGCATCGAGGCCGTCGTCGAGGATGCGCACCGAGTGATGCTTCTCCAGCGACGGCACCACGCCGCGCATCATGACCAGACACACATCTTCGGTCGGCTCCTCCACCTTCACGAGCTGGAAGCGGCGCGCGAGCGCGGGATCCTTCTCGAAGTACTTCTTGTACTCGGACCACGTAGTGGCGGCTATGGTGCGCAGCTCGCCGCGCGCCAGCGCCGGCTTCAGCAGATTTGCCGCGTCTCCCTGCCCCGCCGTGCCGCCCGCGCCGATCATCGTATGCGCTTCATCTATGAAGAGGATGATCGGCGTGGGCGACTGCTTCACTTCTTCTATGAGCCCCTTGAGCCGGTTCTCGAATTCGCCCTTCACCCCCGCGCCTGCCTGCAGCAGCGCCAGGTCGAGCGTGCGCAGCGTGACGTTGCGCAGCACCGGCGGCACATCGCCCTCGGCGATGCGCTTGGCGAAGCCCTCCACCACCGCGGTCTTGCCGACGCCCGCCTCGCCCACGAGGATCGGGTTGTTCTGGCGGCGGCGGGTGAGTATGTCCACCACCTGGCGCACCTCGAAGTCGCGGCCGAGTACGGGATCGATCTTCCCCTGCCGAGCCTTCGCGGTGAGATCCACCGTGTACTGGTCGAGGTTCGGCGTGTTCCCGCCGGCGCGCGGCGCGCCCGCGGCGCCGCTCGAAGCTGCGCCTGAACCCGCGCTCACCGATCCCGTCTCCTCCGCGGAGTTCCCCGTTATCGCCGCGAAGTCCTTGCGCAGCGCCTCGGCGGGGATCTTCTGCATCTCCTTGCTCGTGTCGCCCACCAGCCGCGCGAGCTCCGGCGTGGAGACGAGCGCCACTATCGCGTGCCCGCTGCGGATCTGCGACGCGCCGTAGTCCACCGAGCCTATCGTCCACGCGTCGGTGAGCATCTTCACCAGCGTCGGACTCAGCGACGGAGTGCGCGCGTTCCCCGACTTGAGCCGGTCGAGCGCGCGCGTGAGATCGGCGGCCAGCCGCGAGCGGTCCACGCCGTAGTGCTTGATGATGAAGGAGAAGTCCCCGTCGGCCGAATCGAGGAGCTTCATCAGGTAATGCTCGATCTCCACATCGTAGTGCGTGCGCGAGAGACAGAGTCCCGCCGCGGCCTCGAGCGCGCCGCGCGTCACGGGGTTGAGCTTCCCGATGAGTGATCGCAGGTCGACCATCATGGCCTCGTCAGTCCGTGCTAGAGGGTGAGTACGGTTTCGTCGGGGTCACGGTCCATCGCCCCCGTCCTGAGCCAGGTGCACCAGCCGAGCGGTGCGATGCCATCTTCTTCGTCATCGGCGCCGAGCACGCACGCGGGCACGTCCTCGCGCGCGAGCACGAGCTGCAGCTCCACATCCAGCTCGTCGTCGCAGTAGAAGCGCGCGAGCGAACGGAGCTCGTCGTGCGCGCGACCGCCGGGGAGGAACTCGTCGTAGCGCTCGCGCGCGAGCGGGCCCACGCGTACGCGGATGCGCGACTGCTGATCCCACACCTCGTCGCCCACCACGGCGCCGAGCCCCAGCGCGGAGGAGATCGAGGACTCGTCACCTATCTCGCACTGGGTGCTCACATCTATCGGATACCAAGCACCCACGAACTGCTCCACGCGCGCCGGCACGTCGAAGTAGTCGCTCACGAGCTGCTCGAGCCCCACCGCGGAGCGCGAGTGCAGACCGAGGAGACCGGCGAAGTAGACGAGCGTCTCGTCGTCGACGCCGGCTCTGCCCTGCAGCCCGTCGGTGCCCACGCCCACCAGGTCGCGCGCGTGGCGCAGCACCGGATCGCCCGCCGCCGCGGCATCGTCGCTCGCGAGCGAGCGCTCGTACGCCACGGTGAAGCGGTTCTTCTCCCACGCGCGGTAGAAGAGCGAGATGACGCGGTGGTTGAAGATGTCGAAGAAGTCGCGCATCGCGGTATCGCGTTCGCGCGCGCGCTCGGCGGCGAGCAGCGTGTAGTGCACCGGGAGCACGCCCTGCGGCCCCACGAGCCCCATGAAGTTCACCGACATCTCGCGCGGCGCGTGCGCGCCCGCGGGCGCGTCGAGCTCCTCTATCTCGGTGGCCGGATACGCGAGCGACGTGTGGGCGCGAAAGCGAAGCAGCTCGTCGCGCGGATCGGCGAAGCCGCCCACGGCCGCGCGGTCGGGGTGCAGGAGCTGCAGCAGACGCACCGCCTGGAAGAAGCCGAACGAGCGCGGCTCCTCGTCGAGCAGGCGGGCGAGATCGGAGCCGCTCACAGGAGCGCCTTCCATCCGGAGCGCGGCGGCCAGACTCGCATCGGGCGGCGGCGCTGGCGCGTTCCCGCCTCGAGGATCGTGAAGCTGTTCATCGATGCGTAGAGCCCGAGGAAGCGCTCGAGAACGGATGCGAGGAGGTAGGCGCTCCCGCCCGAGAACTGTTCCTCGTCGAGCTCGACCCGCACGCGCCGTCCGCGCGCGAACGACAGGCCGTGCTCCGACGCGACGCGCGCGAAGGTCGGCTCGCTCGAGACCCCCACTATTCCCCCGATCTGCTGCTCCGCCGCCGCGCTGTCGGCGAAGTTGTGCAGGCGGAGGATCTCGCGGAGCTGCTCGCCGCCGCCGTCCACCAGCGAGAGATAGTTGAGCGAGAGCTGCGATATGAGCCGCCAGAGCTGCGGCCGGCCGAGCGGCGGCTGCACCACGGAAGTGGGCTTCACCATCGCGGTGATGCGCCGCACCGGACCGGGGTCCTTGAGCTCGAAGTCGCTCGTCTCCCCGCCGAAGGGGAGCTTGCTCGGCAGATCGGCGTTGAAGCAGGTGAGCCGCGCGGTCACCGCATCGGCATCGGGATTCGTGAAGCGCGCGCCGGTGTCCACGAACGAGAGGTAGACATCCGTGCCGCCGTCGTCGCGCCAGCCGGCCGCGCGGCGGGTGCTCTGCCAGAAGATCCGCGAGCGATCCGCGCCGCCGTGGCAGTGCGAGTAGAACGGAGCGAAAGGTACCGCCTCGTGTGCCGTGGGCGTGGTACCGACCACATCGTCCACCGAGAAAACCGTCACGGAATGCCGCCGCCGCGCGTCGGGTACCAGCAGATATTCCTGGCGCCGCTGCTCGAGCAGGATCGGCTCCGACGTCTGCTCGAAGAGATTCACGGCGGGCGAGCAGCCGGGCCGGAAGGTGCGCTCGTTCACGCCGGCTTCGAGCAGCGCCTTCCGATCGCCGCGCTCGTACGGCGAGATGAGGAAGACCAGCTCCACCGCGTCGCCGAACCCCGCATCGCGCAGCCGTCCGAACCCGTCGAGATCGAAGAAGAGAAACTTCTCGGGGAAGGTGAAGTACTCCTGCAGCAGCCGGTAGCCCACGAAGGAGCGGCCGGGGAGCGGGAGCATCCCCTCATCTTCGCCGAAGCCCACGGGCGTGAGCGCGGACGCCGGGAGCTCGACGCTCCGCGCGTTCTTCCCGCCGCCGGGCTCGCGCGCGATGATGCGCACGCAGTTGTTGCCGAGCAGCTCGTGCAGCGCATACACCATCCCGCTGTCGCCGCTCACGTGGAAGCGCAGCACGTCGAGGTCGAGCGTGGCGAAGGCGACGTCGGGGAGGCAGCGCAGCTCGAGGCGCAGCGCAGCGGCTGCATCGGATGCTCTGAGCGCCGGGCGCAGCCGGTCGGGCGTGGTCCACTGCGCGGCCTCGACCGTGAGCGGCCAGAGCGTGGTGTCGTAGCACGTGCGGAACTTGCATGGCGTGCCGGCCACCGGCCGCGAGTACAGCGTGGAGCCGCGCGGGATGCGCAGTCCCGAAGTGACCTTCCCCTGCTCCGGATCGAGCTCGAACTCCACCAGTGTCATCGACGGGATGGGCCGCACGTAGTGCGGGTAGAGCACGTTCAGCAGCGCGTCGCTTATCTCGGGGAAATCGTCGTCGAGCTTGAGGTGCACACGGGCCGCGAGGAAGGCGAAGCCCTCGAGCAGCCGCTCGACGTGCGGGTCCTCGCACTTCGTGGGCTCGAGCTGCAGACGGCCGGCGATCTTGGGGTACGCCTGCGCGAACTCCGCGCCCATGCGACGCAGAAAGCCGAGCTCGCGCTCGTAGTAGAAGAGCAGATCGTCACGCACCGGCATCACCCTTCAGGTGGTACTCGCCGCTCCCCACCTCGAGCACGGTATCGAACACTACCGGCTCGGGGCTCGGGTCCACGCGGAGCATGGCCTCGATGAGGAAGTGCACCTCGCGCTGCGTGGGGTCATCGTCCTCGTCCACGAGTGAGACACGCACGGCGGCGAGCCGCGGCTCGAAGTCGGTGATCGCCTGCTCGATGCTGCGGAGGAGTCGCGAGCGCGTTTCCGAGTCATCGCGGCTCATGGAGCTGATGTCCTCGAGCCCGTAGTCGTACAGCGAGCCGCGTAGCTCCACGAATTCCTCGGGTACCGGATCGCCGGTGCGGCGCGTGTTGAGCAGCCAGTCGAGGTCGCGCCGCAGCGACTGCTTCAGGAGCTGCAGCGAGTGCGACCAGGTCATGGTGCCGTCGCCGCTCTCGCGAGGCGCGTAGTCGACGAGGCGGTCGATCAGCGACTGCTGCGCGGTGCGCTCGAGCTGCTGTCTCGCCACCGGTCAGCTCTCTCTGAAGCTCAGCGCCTGGAGCGGATCGAGGCGCGCGATGCGCACGTACAGCTCCTGTCGCGTCGACTCCTCCTCGTCCATCTGCTGCAGGCAGCGATAGAGCAGCGCCAGCGGGCGCGCGACGATGTTGCCGGCCTCCCACTCCTCGAGCCTGTGGTTGTCCACGTCGCTCATGAGCTCCTGGAGTATGGGGCGCGCGAGCTGCACGAAGCCGGCGTCCACCATGATGCGCGCGAGCTCCGCCTGGCGCAGGAAGCGACCGCGCCGCGTGCGCTCGCGCTCGAGCGCGCGCATGAGCAGCTCGATCGCCTTCTCGGGACGTCCCGCGCGCACCTCCGCCGCGGCGCGCTCCAGCCCCGCGCGCGACTCGCGCTCCAGCATCGGTGCGCTCGGCATCGGCGCGGCCTCCGCCGCATCGCTGCCGGCTCCATCCTGCTCGGCGTCTCCCTCGCCGGGCACGAGATGCTCCTCGCGCAGCCACTGCTGCGTGGCGGCGGTGGCGGTGGGCATGTCGTCCATCAGCGTCATCGTGGAGAGCGATGGAATCGCGGCCAGGAGTACGCGCAGCTCGCTGCGCAGCGCGCCGGTGACCACCGCGAAATCCTCGCCCAGGGCGCGACACGCCGTGAGCGTGTAGCGCTGGAGGTCGAGCCATCCGCGCCCCACCGGCGTGGCCATCACCGACTCGGCGCTCTCGATGAGCTGCTCCCAGTTGGAGTCGAGCATCAGACCGCGGAGCTGCGTGCGCGTGCGCGTATCGGGCGCTTCGAGGAGACGGGCGTCGGGCACGCCGCCGTTCCGTCCCGCATCGGCGCGCAGCTCGCCCCAGCGGAGCGCGCGCAGCAGGAGATAAGAAGAAGGATTGGTGGAATCGCCGCGACGGAGGAAGCGCGCGGCGACGGTGATTCGCGCTGCGGCATCGGCGGCGTCCGCCGGCTCCGGCGCGAGACCGCGCGCGGCACCGGCAGCGGCGCCGGTATTCCCCGCGCCGCCGCTCGCGTCGTCTTCCGCGGCGTACGCGGCGCCATCCTCCGCCGCGGCCGCCGGCGCTTCCTCGATGGGGTCGGGGTCCACCTCGAGCTTCTTCGCGAGGAGCTGCCGCACCGTGTGACCTTGCTCGTTGAGCGCCTCGCGGAGCTGGAAGAACGCCGGCGCATCCTGGCCAAAGCGCTCGTTGGCGAGCGTCTCGAGCGCGGCGAGCGATGCCACCGCGCCATCCAGATCGGCGACGAGCTTCTTGTAGAAGCTCTTCGGCGTATCGGCGAACGCCTTGTCGATGTCCTCGATGAGCGGTTTGCCGTCCGCGATCGCGGCTTCGCGACGCGCCTGCTTCACCTCGCTGTTCGAGGCGTCCGCCTCGGTGCCTATCGCCAGCGCCTCGGCGTGCGCGAAGACATCGTTCCCCGCGGCATCGAGCGCGATCATCTTCACCGGCGTCGCGAGCTTGAGACCGACCCACTCGAGCGGCGCGGCGCGAAACTCCAGGTCGCCGTCGTCGATCTCGGGATAGAGGTGGTCCCAGAAGCCGTCGAGGAGTCCGCGGATCGCATCCAGCCCGTCGCGCAGCCCGGAGAGCCCCTCGCGATGGAGCAGCGCTTCGGTGAGCCAGGCGGCGAGCTGGAGGTCCTTGCTCTTCGTGGCTACCGCTTCGCTCGCGAGCTTCACCACCTGCGCCCAGTCCGCCACCTTGCGCGCGTGCTGCCATTCGCCCTGCGGCGCATCGTCGTCCTCGCGCCGCGCCTCCTTGATCGTGTCGTACAGCGGATCGTAGCGGAGATCGGCTCCGGCGGGGTTGTCGCCGGCGATCGGATTCAGGAGGTCATCGCGAAGCGGCATCGCGTCCTCTCAGGCGCCGGCTTCGGACGGCTGGTCTATTCGCAGCTCGCGCAGTTCGAGGATCGGGAATTCCTGGCCATCCACGAGGAGGAGCCGCTGGCCGATCGGAACTTCGGCGCCGTCCAGCGCCACCCACTCGGTGACGCGTCCGAGGCGCACGGCATCGTCGCTGTCTTCGGAGCTCTCGGGCGAGAGCACCGGGAGCAGTACCTCGCCCAGCTCCAGCCCTTCGAAGCGCGGGCCCGTGCGCACCACCGCGGGCGACCAGAGCAGATCGCGCAGCCGCGTGGGCGCCTGCATCGTGACCGACTCGATCTGATCGAGCGGGAGGAGCGTGTACTGTCCCGCCGCGAAGAGCTCGAAGCGCGGACCCACGCGCGGGTCCGCATCGACGAGCGAGTCGAAGCGCTTCCCGTTGATGCTTCCGGATATGGCTCGCTCCGCCGCCGGCGCGGCCGACGGCAGAGTGCCGCCGCGGAACACGTCCTTCCGGACGTGCTCCGCGTGCAGCGCACTTCTGTAGAGCAGCATGCCGAGACCGGCCTGCGCGCCGCCATCGCCAAGCACATCGAGGTGCTTGGCCGCACGGTCGTACTCTCCGGCGAAGCAGAGCAGCTCGAAGAGGAAAGTTCGCCGCTGGGCATCCAGCGGGTTGTCCCGCACCTCCATGCCCAGTGCATCTATCGCCTCGTCCAGCTTTCCGGCTCTGAACAGCTCGCGTGCATTCATCTCGGCAGGGCGCTCCCGTCAGACCTTCTTGTTGGTCTTCAGGTCCCAGCCCGTCTTCACGAGCGAGCCGAGCGAGCCATCGCTGCCCTGCGGCTTGTACTGCATCTCGACCTTCGCGAAGTTGATCGACACGCTCTCGATGGGCAGGTCGCCGCCGCCCGAGCCGCCGGTCTGGTACGAGCTGATGAGGCAGTCGCTGAGTGTGAAGGTGAGATACTCCTCCTGCTCGCCGCCCGCCTTGCGGCAGGTGAGCTTGGCGCTCTTGATGTGCTTTCCGCTCGCGCAGGCCAGCATGATGTTGGGCGACGCCTTGCCGTTCCGCATCGAGAAGGAGAAGTCCTGCATGTTCACCTTCCCCGCGCCGCCGCCGCTGCCGTACGCCATCGAACCAGGCTGCGATGCGCCCCACGACCAGCTCAGCACTTCGATCTCGCCCGCGTGGTCGTTATCCAGCGATTCGCCTTCTATGCCGTCGATCTTGAGGTAACAATCCGCGTCCGCCATGGTCGTGCTCTCCTTGTTTGATTAATCCGACTCCGGTAGTGGCACCCGGGCGGGCGCCTGCGAGCTGCAGAACCACCGCACCGCGCCGAGCGCGGCTTCCACTCATGGCATCGCCTCCGTACCTCGTGGAGGTGCGCCGGATCCCATAGCACGACGATCCGGCGCGCGGCCACGCCACTCCTCTTAATCCCGTGCTTCCTACTTGGCGGCCTGCGGCAGATCCGCCACCAGCCGCATCGACATGCTCAGCTCATCGAGCTGGAAGTGCGGCCGCAGAAACGCCACGGCGCGATACGCGCCCGGCTTGCCGGGTATCTCCATCACCTCGATGCGCGCCTCCTTGAGCGGATGCTGCGCCTTGAGCGCGAGGCCCGCGTCGTCGTTGGCGATGGTGTAGTTGTTGATCCATCTGTTGAGGTACTTTTCCACCTCGTCGCGCGACATGAAGCCGCCGATCTTGTCGCGCATCATCGCCTTGAGGTAGTGAGCGAAGCGCGACACGGCGAAGAGGTAGGGAAGCTGCGCGGAAATGCGCGCGTTGGCGGTGGCAGCCGGATTGTCGTAGACCTTGGGCTTCTGCGCGGACTGCACGCTGAAGAACGCCGCGCTGTCGGAGCCCTTGCGGTGCACCAGCGGGACGAAGCCGAGGTCGGCGAGCTCCTTCTCGCGCCGATCGGTGATGGCGGTCTCGGTGGGACACTTCATGGCGATGTCGCCGCTGTCGGTGCGGAAGTTGTGCACCGGCAGCCCGTCCACCAGACCGCCGCTCTCCACGCCGCGGATGGTGGCGCACCAGCCGTACGACGCGAACGCCTGCGTCACGCGCGACGCCAGCCCCCACGCCGCGTTGCCCCAGAGGTACGCGCCGTGATCGGTGCCGTCCACCTGCTCGTCGTAGTTGAACGCCTCGATCGGTACCGTGTCCGGACCGTACGGCTCGCGCAGCATCATGCGCGGCAGGGTGAGCGCCACGTAGCGCGAGTCGTCCGACTGGCGGAACGACTTCCACTTCGCGTACTCGGTGGTGTCGAACACCTTCCCCATGTCGCGCGGCGCGTCGAGCTGCGTGTAGCTCTCGAGGTTGAACATCTCGGGCGACGCGGCGGTGAGGAACGGCGCGTGCGACGCCGACGCCACCTGCGCCACCTTCTCGAGCAGCTCGATGTCCTGGCCCGAGCGGCCGAACTCGTAGTCGCCCACGAGCGCGCCGAAGGGCGCTCCGCCGAACACGCCGAACTCCTCCTCGTACACCTTCTTGAACAGCGCGCTCTGGTCGAACTCGGGCGCCCGCTGCAGATCCTTGAGGAGATCCTTCTTCGAGACGTTGAGCACCTTGATCTTCAGGTTCTCGCTCGTCTCGCTCTGCGAGAGCAGATACTTGAGCCCGCGCCACGTCCCCTCGAGCTTCTGGAACTCGCTCGCGTGCATGATCTCGTTGAGCTGCGTGGACACCAGGCGGTCGATCTGCGCGATGCGGGCATTGAGCATCGCCTCCGTGTCGCGCGCCATGGTGATCTGGCCGGCGAGCACCTCCGAGACGAACTCCTTGATCATGTCGCGGCCGCGCTCCTGCGCCGCGGTGTCCTTCCCGAAGCGGCCCTGCTCCACGATCTGGTCGAGCAGGTTCAGCTCCGTCGCCTCCAGGGCAGCCTGCTGCGGCTGCGCTTCCGCCTTATTCGCCATTGGACCCTCCGTCCTTCTCGAGCTCCGCCTTCAGCTTGCCCATCGATGCATCGTCGCCGAGCGTGGTCTGCAGGATCTCCTCGAGCTTGTCGTTCCCCTGCAGCGTGCCGCGCAGGTCGGCGAGCTTCGTCCTGAGATCGAGCAGCTCCTTCAACGGCTTCACCTGCCTGGCCACCGCATCGGGCGAGAAGTCGTCCATACTCTTGAACGTGAGGTCGACCGCGAGCTTGCCGCCATCGGGGTCGTCGCTCAGCTTGTTCTCCACCGTGAAGGCGAGGTGCGGCTTCATGCTCGCCAGCACGTCGTCGAAGTTGTCGGGCGTGACCTCGACGAACTTGCGCTCCTTCAGGCGCTCCAGCGGCTCCACGGGCTGGCCCGAGAAATCACCGAGCACCCCCATCACGAAGGGAAGCTCCTTCATCTCGATCGCGCCCCCTGTCTCCACGTCGTAGCTGATGTTGACACGCGGCGGACGCACGCGCTCCAGCTTTCTCTGGGTGCTCTCCTTGGCCATGACCGGGCTCCGGGTATTGGTTCCTGTCTACGAGACCACCGCCGCGGACCTAGCGGCGGAGCTCCGAGTGCGCACGCGCGATGGCCTGTGCGGCCGGTCGGCGGTGCGGTGAATGCATCTACAGAAGAGTGTACGGCAGCCGCGCGGACGCTCGGCCGGGAACGGGAACGAACAGCCAGTTATAGTAGCACTCATTGCGCGATTCGTCCAACGCAGGTGAAGCCGGCGAAGTATCCCTTGCGGAGAACGGGCGCCGAATTGCCGAAGTCCACCTCCAGCCCCACCCTCACCTTCTCTCCGCCCGCCGCGGACCACTCCGCCCGCAGCACGTTCCCCGTCATCGTCGAGCGCGTGGCACGATCGAAGAGTCGGAACGGCGCCCACGTCCCGCTGACGTCCTGCACCACGATCCTCGGGCTCCCCGCGTTCGCCCGCCCGCCGATGCTCGCCGTGCTGGTCGGCGTCGCATGCCAGGTGAACGAGTGCGGACGCGATACGTTGCCATACTGGTTCGTCGCTCCGTCCACGGTCACGTCCACTTCGGTGACTCCATCCACCAGAACCGGACGCACCGCGAACGTGAACTGGGGCGCGGTCGCACCCTGCGGGAAGAGCGCCGCCGAAACTGCAGCGGCCTTGTTGAAGAACGCGCGGAACGACGGCGCCACGGTCATGCTCCCGCCGCCTTTCGACACGTATTCGTTCCCCTGGCGAACCAGCACGTTCTGGACGGTCTCGTCGTAGAAGGACCAGAGCCCGCCGGTGACCGGCTTGAAGAGCGCCGCCACTTCCTCGGGCGTGGCCTCCGCCGACGCTCCGGGATCGAACGGATACTTCGCCAGCACCGAACGGTAGCGCGAGCAGAACGATGCCCCCTTGGCGTTGAGCTCCGTCGCGCCGTAGTTGCGCAGATACGGCTCCACGCGGGACACCGGATCGGTAAGTAGACGCGTGACGGCCGCGCGCACGGTTCCATCGGCGGTCGCGGCGAACTGCTGCGTGATCTTCTGCGAGGCGAGCTTCGCCGCCGTCACGCTCGTCATCGCCTGCGCGACCTGCGCGTCCGCTCCGCCCGGCGGCGAGGCGGCCACGCCACCGAGCGCCGCCTGCAGCGCCGCCAGCGCGCCCATGTACTCCTGGTTCGCGGGCCCGATGTACTTCCCGCTGTCGGCGGGCGGGGTGACCGCCTGCACGGGCGCGAGCGCCGGGCCGATGTACTGGGTGTCCACCACACTGTGGCGCGATGCCGTGGCGAGGAGCACCAGCAGCGGCGACTGCGGACCCGAGAGCACCGCCAGCCGCTCGGCCGCGTCCTTCACTCCGCGGTACGGCACCACGGTGGCCGACTTCAGATACGCGGCCCACGCCGCCACGTAGTCGTTCCGATACCGTTCGCGCAGCTCGGCGAGCGTCTTCGCCTTGTCGAGCGGCGCCGCGCGGCGGTCGCCGAGCACCCACTCCTCGCCTTCGAAGAAGCGGTCCGCCGACGCCAGCACCGACTGCATCGCGGCGTAACCACCCTTCGTGTACGCGCCCGCCACCGTGTACGACTCCGCCACGTACGCCGCCGAGCCCGCGACGTCGCGGTTGAACTGGATCGGCGGATTTCCCTTCTCGACTTCGGCCAGCATAGCCTGGTAGATCGGCTCCACGCCCGCGAACTGCGCGAGGAACGAGCGCGCGTGCGACACCGACGCCGCGTCCGCGGCGAGCGTGTAGGGGTCGTCCACTTTCAGCTCGTTCGCGAAGTACGCGAACTGCCGTTCGGCCACCCGCGACGCGAGCGAGTCGGCCGGATGCGCGCTCGCCCACTGCGCCAGCAGCACGGGCGCGAGGAACTCCGGGGTGCTGTGAGTGGGCTGTTCGGTGGAGATGAGATATGCCCGAAGAAGATCGTAGCTGCTCTTGTAGTCGTCTACCGGACGCGGCGAGTCGGGAAGCGCCGCGAGGTGCCCGACCATCGCTTCACGGGTGCTCCCGAAGAGGAGCCGTTCGAAGGCGTCGAAGTATGCCGCGCGCGCCTTCGCGTAAATCTCGCCGCCGGTGTAGAGCCCGAAGCGGAGCCGCAGAGGCGCACCTTCGCGCCCGTGGGTGTCGAGCGCTTCGAGCCGCGCGCGCAGCGTGTCGAGCCGCTCCAGGTCGGCCAGCGCGGGACCGCCCGGGGTCGCTGCGGCCCGCGCGGCTGCCGGTACCGCGGCCACTCCCTCCATGGCCGCCGCGGTGCCGCGGATGAGCTGGCGGTTGCCGAAATACGATCGCGTGAAGCCCGCTGCCAGGAGTACGAAGAACGCCGCCGCGGCGGCCAGCAGGATGCGCCTGGGAAGCGACACGCGCGTGCCGCCGCCCGTGGCCGTCAATGCCGCCCGGTCGCCGAGCACCACATCGCCGAAGAAGCGCTGCAGAAACACCCATTGCGGTATCTTCCGCGTCACCGCCGCGGCCGGCGCGCTGGAAGCGCCGCGCGCCGAATCCAGCGCCGCCGCCTTGAACACCGCCGTGGCGCTCGAGGCGGAGCCGCGATCCACCGCGCCCGCACCCGCACCGGCGGCCGACTCCTGCGCAGCCTCGGTCACGATCACCGGACGCACGCCGGTGAAGTAGAAGCCGCGCAGGATCGGGCTCACCTGCAACTGACTCGGCTTGCACAGCTCCACGAGGAAGCGCACCGCCAGCGGCGCCATCTTCCGCAGCTCGCGTGGGAATTCGTACAGGCCCGGTTTCGGTGCGGCGGCACTCTCGCGCTCGAGCAACTGCACGCGATGTTCGGCGAGCGAGAGGAAAAGTTGCTGGAAGCTCGCCTCGATGAGCGCGGTCTCGCGGTCCGCATAGAGCCCGGTGGCTCCCTCGTCGCCGGGGAGCGCCGCCCCCAGCGGCTGCCGCGCCTCGCCGTTCGAGAGATTGCGGACGTAGTCCGTGTAGAACGGGATGCGGTCGGCCCGTGTGAAGAGCACGTACACCGGCAGGCGAACGCCGAGCTGCATCGCCGTCTCCGCGAGCCGCTCGCGCAGCGTGTGCGCGTTGCGCATCACCACGTCCGTGGCGCCGCGCTGCAGGAAGTCGTCGCACGCGACGCACACCACCACCGCGCGCGGTGCCTGCGAGCCGCGACCGAAGACCGCCGCCATCCGCCGAGGCCGCAGATGCTCGATCACGCGCGCGAAGCGGTCGCGGTCGGCGCATACGGGGCCGCCGGCCTCCACGTACACGGCGCCGTTCGAGTACCAGACGTTGATCCCGTTGGTGGCCGCAGGCGTATCGCCGGCCGCCACCGCGCCCGCGAGCAGCTCCGCATCCATCCCGGAGCGCGTGACGACGGTGGTCTTCGCGCTCCCCGGCAGCCCCGCCAGGAGCACCGTGGGGAGCGAGCCGATGCCGTTCCCACCGGTGGTGCGCGCGGCGGCGAGCCGCGCCCTGGCCGCGGCGGCTGTGCTGTCTATGTCGTCGGTCCTGCCTGCCCTGGGCGGCGCGCCCGACTCCTTCCTGAACAGGAACCACGCTATCACGCCCGCCGCCACCAGGCCGAGCAGAGTGAGCCCCAAGCGCAACACCCAGAGACTCGCTCCCTGCAGCCCGAGCGGGCCGCCGAGCGTCCACGCCGGAATCGCGAAGGGAAGGAACGACGCCGCCGCGATGAGTCCGATGCGCAACCTGGGGCTCATGGGCACGACTCCGTGCGGGAGAGCGGAAGACAAACGGGATGCATCATCATCCACCCACCGCGCCCTGCGCCATCTGCCGTAGCGCCGAAGCGGCCGATGACAGCGAGAAGTGATAGATCGCGAAGAGTGCAGCGGCGAGGATCGCGGCCGCGATCGCGCCGTAGGCGAGCGGCCGGATCCATCGGTCGCTCGGCGGCGCGGGCATACCGGAGGGGAGCGGCGTCCAGGAGGGGGCGAGATCGCCGTACGGACCGCGGATGCGCCGGATCTTGTCCGCGATCCGCGCGGCGAGCCGCTGCAGCTCGCCGCTTCCATCCGCCCCATAGCGACCGGAGAAGCCGAGCAGAAGGCAGAGCTGGTACACCTCGAGTACATCGGCGAGGTCCTCCGAATCGGGACGCTCGAGAAGCTGCTGGATGTAGTCGAAGAAAATCTCGCCGCCGAGGTGGCCGCCGTAGAGCTCTTCCTGCAGCGGCCTGCGTGGCCACTCCGCGAACATGGGACGCGTGGAGTTGAGCACGGATTCGTCCAGAAACGCGACCGTCGCATAGATCGCGAAGCGGATGTGCTCGTCCTCGTAGCCGGCGCGGCGCGCCTCCTGCTCCGCGGCGGCGATCACCTGGCGAATGTGGCGCCTGAAGGAATCCGCGTCGGCTGCCACCTGTCGGTCGGCGCGCAGGCGCACGGTCGCGGTGAGCACCTCCTGCAGCGCCACGGCCATGAGGCCGCGCCGCGGCGAGGCGGAACGACCGGAGCCGTCCGAGCGGCCCGGCGCGGCAGGCGCCGTCTGGATGGGAATCGTCATGCGCGCATCATATCAGAGGAGTGACGCACGTGCGGTGGCCGGGTCACGAATCGCGGATCACCAGAAGGTCGAGTTGCGCATCGGGCAGCGAGTCGGGCGCATAGATGCCCACCTCCCCGGTCTCGCGCAGCTTGAGCCAGCACGGGCCGGCCTGCGCCACGGAGTAATATTGAGTGTCGCTGCGCGGCGAGATCGCCGGCGGAGGCACGGGAATGTGCGTGAGCGAGAGGCCCGCCACCGCGCGCTCCACCAGCTTGGGGAAGGCGGCGGCGAAGCACATCTTCACCAGCCGCGGCACCGCCTGGACGAGCTCCACCTGGCCGAGCGAGGCGCGGACGCCCAGGATCCAGCTCGCATCGGTGAAGCAGCGGTCGTCGGAGACCGTACCGAAGTGCATCCACCCCTCCGCGCGACGGAGTGGGATCTCGATCGCGCGAGTGGGGAGAACCACCTCGAGATGTGACCGGATGTGCCGCTCCAGCGCGCCGAAGCACCCGGCCAGGTCGGAGTGGTCGTAGCCGGGGAGGGAGCGCGGGTGCGAGTCGAGTGCGAACGTGCACAGAGCGCCGCCCAGCCGCGCCAGCTCCGCGTAAGTCTGCTCGGGCCGGATCTGCTTCACCTGCAGGTGATGGCGCAGCGGAGCGATGGCCGAGTGGATCGCGTGCAGGAGCCAGAACGTGGCTACGTCGTGCCGCGCCTGCCCGGTCGTGCCCTCCCCCGGAACCGCCGACGCGGCGCCCGAGAGCGAATCGCTCCGCGCCTCGAGGATCTCGAGGATGCGGCGGACGAGCTGCAGGAGCGCATCGCTCGCGCCCAGTTGCAGTACGGGCGGTATGTATCCGGGATCGTACGCGAACCCTCCGCGCCCATCGCGCAGCACGCGCGCCACGGGCATTGTGACCATACCTTCCGAATCATCGGAGTCGAGGAGGAGCGAGAAGTTGCGCTGGCCGAGCGTGATCTTCCTTTCATCGCGCCCCGACGTTTCGTCGGCCACCAGCTTCTCCTCCGCCACCATGCGGGTTGGCGCACGCGGAGAGTCGCTATCCAGCGCCTCGCCGCTCCGCGCATCCCCGCGCCGCGTGTCGCCGCCGGCCGAGCAGTTGGCCTGGCCCTCGCGGAACGCGGGAACCGCCAGAAGGACGATGTGGCTCTCCTGAGTGGGCGAGAACCGATCGCGGAGCGCGAGCGGCGCGGGCAGCGGGTCACCGTCGGGGATCTGGAAGGCGAGACCATCGGGCATGACGCCGCGCGCGTGGACGAGCGAGACCAGCTCGTTGCGCAGCGCATCGGCGTCCATGCCGATGCCCAGGAGACCGTGCGGAGCGAGGAACAGATTCGAGAGCGCGAAGTGGATCGAGTCCTCGAAGTACCTGCTCTGCATCTGGAAGTGGTGCTGGGCGAGATGCATCCCCTCGCGCCACACCACGCTGGAGAGTCGAGCCATGCTAGGTCCTGGGGATCAGCCGGGAGACGATGGAGAGCGGAGCAACGCTGGCCGCCTCACTCGCGATTGCGAACCGGCGTCGCGAGCGCGTATTGTAGGCACGTCGCGCGATGAAGCGCGCGCCGTGAAACGAGTATATGCTCGCGCGAAGTGGAGCGCATAACGTATGGATATTCGCCAGCCGCTGACAAGCACGGAATTCATCAGCCGGTACACCCTTCTCAAGCCGCTCGCCGATGGTGACGTCCGATCGCTCAGCGCGGTGGCCGTCGCGACCGGCGACGTGGTGATGGTGCACTACCTCATCGGGTCGAGCGAGAGGAACGAGGCGATCCTCCACGCCATCGACGGGCTCGAGCCCGCGGACAGGAAGAAGGTAGTGGAGGGTTTCGTGATCGAGAGCAACCACGTGGTGGTGACGCAGTTTCTCTCCGGCTTCACCACGTTCGGCGCCTGGTTGAGTCATCACGGGGCGGCGCCCTCCGTGGCAGCCGACGCGCCGCCGGGCGGGATCTCGGCCACGCTGGAGACCCCGGCGGCTCCCGTTGCACCGGCCGCGCCGGCCGGGAAGGCGGAGGGGCCGGGCGAGTTCACCCGGCTCTTCGGCGTTGAGGAGCTGGCGGAGTCGCCGCCGGCCGCATCCCGGCCCGCAGCCGCGGAACCGGCCGCCGGCGACGCGGGCAGCACCGAGCCACGCGGCTTCGAGGGACGGACCTTCGAGCTGCTGGACAGCGAGCCGGCGGTTTCCGAGGCGCAGGATATCGATGCGCACCATTCGGATGCGCCAGCATTCAGTACGCAAGCTTCCGTTCCGGAAGCATTCGATGCGCAACCGTCCGCTACGAAACCATCGGATACGCATCCATCTGATACGCGACCGGATACCACGCAGCCGGTTGCACCGGAATCGGCCGGTGCGAACCAGCCTGGCGAGTTCACACGGCTCTTCGGAGCGTACCAGGCGCCACCGGCCGGGGCTCCGGCGCCGCCGACCGCCACGCCGGTAACTCCAGCGAGTGCAACCGGGACACCGGGGCATGACCGCACGACACCGCCGCGGCCGGCCTCCATGGCGCCGCCTCCTACTCCACCACGACCCGCGGCCCCATCCCCCCCACCCCCACCACCCC
>CAZTTY010000031.1:0-40949 GCA_964616815.1 uncultured Gemmatimonadaceae bacterium
GCTCATGGGGTACGGGCGGGGGCGGGGTTTTACTTATTTGTGGGGGGGGCCGGCCCCCTCTACATTTCAGTCAGACCCGGCCCCGTCGCTTACGCGCGCGTAGCGATCTCCGTTCGCAGCCTCTCCACCAACTCCTCGGCCGCGATCACCTGCGGGCGCTGCTCGCGGCCGAGCTTGTGCTCGCGCAGCGACACCGTTCCGTCCGCCATCTCGCGCTTGCCGACGATCGCCATGTACGGAGTCTTGAGCCGCTCGGCCTCCGCTATGCGGTAATTGAGCGTCTGGGCGCGGTCGTCGAGCAGAACGCGTATGCCGGCCGCCTTCGCCCGCTCCGCCACCGACGCCGCCGCTTCACGCGCCTCGTCCGTTATGGGGATCACGCGGAGCTGCTCCGGCGCCAGCCAGAGCGGGAACGCGCCCGCATAGTGCTCGATGAGCCCACCAACGAAGCGCTCCATCGAACCCACCAGCACGCGATGCAGCATCACCGGACGATGTGGCTTGTTGTCCGCGCCGATGTACTCGAGTCCGAAGCGCTCGGGAAGGTTGAAGTCGAGCTGCACCGTCGGGCCCTGCCACTTGCGGCCGATCGCATCGATGAGCTTGAAGTCCAGCTTCGGTCCGTAGAACGCGCCGCCGCCTTCGTCGATCGTGTACTCCTGCCCTCTCTGCCCGAGTACGTCGCCCAGCATGCGTTCGGCCTTCTCCCACACCTCGGCGGTGCCGAGCGAGTTCTCCGGACGCGTGGAGAGCTCCACCGTGTACGGGTAGCCGAACACCGTGAGCATCTCGTGCACGAGGTCGAGCAGCCGCTCGATCTCCGTGGGCACCTGCTCCTGAGTGCAGAACACGTGGGCATCGTCCTGCGTGAAGCCGCGCACGCGCAGCATCCCGTGCAGCACGCCGCTCCGCTCGTATCGGTAAACGGTGCCGAACTCCGCGAAGCGCAGGGGGAGGTCGCGATACGACCGCTGGTGCACCTGGTAGATGCAGATGTGCCCCGGGCAGTTCATCGGCTTCGGCCGATAGTTGGAGCCCTCCACCTCGATGGGCCCGAACATCGACTCGCTGAAGGTGGTGAGGTGCCCGGAGATCTCGAACAGCTTCTCGCTCACCACGTGCGGCGTGTAGACCAGGTCGTAGCCGTGGCGCAGGATGAGATCGCGCTCGAAGTTCTCGATCTCGTTGCGGATGATCGAACCGCGCGGGTGCCAGAGAATGAGCCCTGGTCCCACGCGCTGGTCGGTGGAGTAGAGGTCCAGCTCCTTGCCGAGCAGCCGGTGGTCGCGCCGCTTGGCCTCCTCGAGGCGAAGCATGTACGCCTCGAGGTCGTCCTTGGCGAACCACGCCGTGCCGTAGATGCGCTGGAGCTGCTGGCGCCGCTCGTCGCCGCGCCAGTACGCGGGCGCGGTGTGCATCAAACGGAAGTGCTTGATGCGCGAGGTATCGGGCACGTGCGGGCCTCGGCAGAGATCCACGAACGGACCATCCGTATAGATCGATATGACTTCGTCGTCGCCGAGCTCGGAGAGCCGCTCGAGCTTGAGCGGATCCTCCACGAAGCGCAGCTCCGCCTCGCCGCGGTTCACCTCTTCGCGCACGAACGGGAACTTCTCCGCGACCACCTTCCGCATCTCCGCCTCGAAAGCGGCGAGGTCCTCGGGCGTGAACGGTTCGTCCACCTCGAAGTCGTAGTAGAAGCCGTCCTCGATGGCAGGGCCGAATCCGATCTTCGCCGCGGGGCGCAGCCGGCGCACCGCGGTGGCGAGTACGTGTGCGGTGGAGTGTCGAAGAACGTCGAGCGCGGCCGGATCGCGATCGGTGAGCACGCGGAAGGTGCCGCCCTCGCGCAGCGGTGTGACGAGATCCTGTATCTTTCCGTTCACCTCCACGGCCAACGCGGCGCGCGCGAGCCCCGCACCGATGGACGCTACCACATCGCGGGGGAGCGTGTCGTGTGGTACCGTGCGGGTGGATCCGTCGGGAAGGGTGAGCGTGAGCTCATCGTGCGGTCGGTCGATCATGGCTGCGGGCAGTCTGCGGGTGTGAGCGCCGGGCGGTGGCTGGTCTCGATCTTGCACCTTCTCGCCCTTTGCGCTACGGCAAGTTATCGTTACGCGATCACCTCCGCTACAGGTCAGCGCATATGTCACCAATCCGTTATCGCGACGAAAGTCCATCCATCGGCGGCACCATCGCCAGCATCACCGCGGGGGCGCTGGCCGGCTTCGCGGTGGGCGTGGTCGTGGCGCAGAAGATGGGCGGCCTGTCCGGGATCGCGGCCCGCATCAGCCGGCGCTTCCCCGACTTCGACGATGGCTCCGAGCTGCATCACGGCTACGGGGAGGACGATGGCGACGAGTTGGGAACCACCGGCGCCGCGCTCCTCGAAGAGGAAGTCCTCGACGCCTTCGAAAACGATCCCCTGCTCTCCGAGCGCGCGATCGACATAGCCTCTGTCGGCACCGGTGTAATCGAGCTCTCGGGCTGGGTCCGCAGCGAAGCCGAATCGCGGAGAGCCGAAGCTGTGACCCGGCGCGTGGCCGGCGTGGAGGCGGTCGTCAACAGACTCTCCTCGGAAGATGACGTGGAGAGCCAGCCGCCCGAGGAGGGCGAAAGATCGAGCGACGACGAGGCGACGAGTGAGCCCAGCCCCGGTGGCCAGTGGCAGGGACAGCGCGTCGGTACCGGACGCCGCCGGCAGGGAAGCTCGGCGGATGCCGACAGGCACTCGGATCCCAAGCCCGAGCTCGAGTCGCGCTGGCTCGACAAGCAGCACGCGATCGAACAGGCGGCTGGCGACATCGAGGGAGTGGCGGAGAGGCGCGGCCGCGGAAAGAAGGGCGCGTCCAAGGGAGACCGCACCGGAGGCGCGCCCGAGGCGCCGGGCGGCGTTCCAAAGGCCGACCACGTCGTGAACCCCTCGGAGGCTCCCCCCTCTCCCACCCAGGCGGCGGAACGGCCGGAGAGCTGACCCGGCACGACGAAGTCGGCTCCACACTCGGCGTCCGCGGCTCCGATCCATCGGCCGCGGACGCTATCTTCAGGCCTACCATGAAATCGGAACTACCACCGCAATACGACCCGGCCGCTCACGAGCCGGAGATCTACCGGCGCTGGCGCAGCGCGGACGTGTTCACGGCGCGGGCGCACCGCTCCGAGCGCGCGGGCGGCGACCGCACGCCCTTCACCATCGTGATACCGCCGCCCAACGTGACGGCCGTCCTGCACATGGGCCATGGGCTAAACGACACCGTGCAGGACGTGCTCGCGCGCTGGCGCCGGATGGTCGGCGACGAGACGCTCTGGGTCCCGGGCACCGATCACGCGGGAATCGCCACACAGAACGTGGTCGAGAAGCAGATCGCCGCCGAGGGGAGCACGCGCTTCGACCTGGGGCGCGCCGCGTTCGTGCAGCGCACGGAGCGCTTCGTGAGCGACACGGGCGGCGTCATCCTCGAGCAGCTCGCCGCCATCGGCGCCTCGTGCGACTGGACCCGCACGGCGTACACGCTCTCGCCCGAGCTCTCCCGAGCGGTGCGCGAGGCGTTCGTGCGGCTGTACGAAGATGGGCTCATCTACAAGGGACACCGAGTGATCCATTGGTGCCCGCGCTGCCTCACTTCGTTGAGCGACGAGGAGGCGGAGTTCGAAGAGAGCGCCGGAAAGCTGTGGCACATCGCCTATCCGGTGGCCGGCGAGGAGGGCCGCTCGCTGATAGTCGCCACCACGCGACCCGAAACGATGCTGGGCGACGTGGCGCTCGCCGTGCACCCATCCGACGAACGCTACACTGCGATGGTCGGCCGGCACGTGCTCCTCCCCATCGCCGGCGTCGAGATCCCGGTGATCGCCGACGAGTACGTGGATCCGTCCTTCGGCACCGGTGTCGTGAAGATCACTCCCGCGCACGACGCCAACGACTTCGAGGTGGGCGTACGGCACTCGCTCGTGATGCCCGTGGTGATCGACGCCACGGCGCACATGGCGGAGGTGGCCGACGCGGCCGGTCGCGTTCCGGAGGAGCTGCGCGGGCTCGATCGCGACGCCGCTCGCGATCGCATCGTGGCGCTGCTCGAGAAGGGGGGATTCCTCGCGCAGGTGGAGCAGCACCAGCACTCGGTGCGGCACTGCTACCGCTGCGGCACGGTGGTGGAACCGCGTCTCTCCGATCAGTGGTTCGTGAAGATGGCGCCGCTCGCGGAGCCGGCGCTCGAGGCCGTTCGCGACGGCAGCATCCGCCTCCTCCCCGAGCGGTGGGAAGGCGTGTACGTCCACTGGATGGAGAACATCCGCGACTGGAACATCTCGCGGCAGCTCTGGTGGGGACACCGCGTGCCGGTGTGGTACTGCGACGCGTGCGGCGGCGAGCCGATCGTGAGCCGCGAAGACCCTACCGCGTGCCCGCGCTGCGGCGGCGCCGTACGCCAGGACGAGGATGTGCTCGACACGTGGTTCTCGAGCTGGCTCTGGCCGATCTCCACGCTCGGCTGGCCGGATGAAGAGTCCGAGGATCTGCGCGCCTTCTACCCCACCGACGTGCTGGTGACCGCGCCGGAGATCATCTTCTTCTGGGTGGCGCGCATGATCATGGCCGGCTACTACTTCGCCGGGCGCGCGCCGTTCCATACGGTGCTCCTGCACGGCACGGTGCGCGACATGCAGCACCGGAAGATGTCCAAGTCGCTGGGGAACGGTATCGACCCACTCGACGTGGTACGGCTGTACGGCGCCGACGCGCTCCGATTCACGGTGATCTCGGGACTCGGACTCGGCGCGGACGTGATGCTCGATCCCAACAACCTCGAGCAGTCGTTCTCGCCCGGCCGCAACTTCGCCACGAAGCTCTGGAACATCGGCCGCTTCCTGCTCTCCAACATCGGTGACGAGCCGGTGCCCGCCGTCGCCGCCATTCCCGCCGAGCGGCTCGTGAGCGCCGACCAGTGGATCCTCGAGCGGCTCGACCAGGCCATCGCGGAGTGCGATGCCGCTCTGGGGCCCGCTCGTCCGGCGAGCGGCGCGCGCTGGCCGGAGGACGAGCTGAGGTCCGGACTGCGCCTCGACGACTACGCCGAGACGGCGCGCCGTTTCGTGTGGAACGAGCTGGCCGACTGGTACGTGGAGAGCGTGAAGCCGCGCATGTCGGCCGGTGGAGCCGACGGCGAGGTGGCCCGGGCGGTTCTGGCACATGTCTTCGATGCCGCCCTGCGGCTGCTGCACCCGGTGGTGCCCTTCATCACCGAAACTCTATGGCAGCGGCTTCCGGGACGCGCGGAAGGCGAGTATCTCGCTCGCGCCTCCTGGCCGCGCCGGCGCGAGAGCCTGGAGGCCGGGGCGCGCGCGGCGGCATCCGACTTCGAGCTGGTACGCGATGCGGTGGTGGGCATCCGCCAGGCGCGCGCCGAGTACGACGTGCCGCCCGGCAAAACGGTGGACGCCACGCTCGCCGGCGCCACGCCGCGCGCCCACTCGGTGTTCGCACGGGAGGCGGCCGTGATCGGGCAGATGGCGCGCGCGCGCGTGGAGATCGTGGGCGCCGGCGGAGGCGGCGTGTCGGGCGGTCGCGCGGGCGGCGGCGCCGCGAGCGACTCCGGCGGCACGAGCGCGAACGGCGCCGCGGTGCACTCGCTGCTCGGCGATGGCTCGCAGCTCACTGTGCCGCTCGCTGGCGTGGTGGACCTCGAGAAAGAGTGCGCGCGCCTCGGCGGCGAGCTCGAGCGGCTCGAGGCGCAGCTCGCCGGCCTCGCGGCGCGCCTCGCGAACGAGAAGTTCGTGACGCGTGCGAAGCCCGAGGTGGTGGAAGCGGAGCGGCGCAAGCACGAGGAGTGGACCGCGCGGCGCGAGCAGCTCAGAGACAGGGTGAAAGCGCTGTGCGGCGCCTGATCGTCGCCGCCGCCGCCGCGCTTCTGGCCGCGGCGTGCGCGCAGCCCGGCTTCCCACCCGGCGGCCCCGAGGAGAAGGTTCCGCCCGCGCTGCTCACGGTGAAGCCGGAAAGCGGGGCGGTGAACGTGCGGCCGAAGGAAGTGAACTTCCAGTTCGACGAAGTGCTGAACGAACAGGCCTCGGGCGCGGACCTGGACAGGAGCGTCGTGATCTCGCCGCGCGCGGGCGACGTGAACGTGGGCTGGCACCGCACCAGGCTCTCGGTACGAGGTGAGGAAGAGTTCCTGCCGAACACCGCGTACACCATCACGATCTTTCCGGGGCTCTCCGACCTCCGCGGCAACGTGCGCAGGGAGCCGGTGGTGACCGTGTTCTCGACCGGCGCGAGCATCCCAGCCGGCCACGTGGGCGGGATCGTTTTCGACTGGGTCGCGGGACGGCCGCTGGTGAACGCGTGGGCGCAGGCCATCTCGGTGTCGGACACCAACGTCGTCTACCTGGCCCGGGCCGACTCCGCGGGGCGGTTCACCATCCCGCACGTGCCGGCGGGTGCGTACACGATCCGTGCGTACGGCGACGCGAACAGCGACCGCATGATCGACCTGCGCGAGCCGTGGGACACGGCCGGGCTGATCCTGCGTGACAGCGCCAGCGTGGAGCTGCTCACTTTCATCCACGACACGATCGGCCCGCGAATCCAGCAGGTCGCGGTGAGCGATTCGACGACTCTCCGCGTGCGCTTCGACAAGCCGCTGGATCCCGCGACGCCGATCGACACGTCGCTCTTCGCCGTGAAGGCCTCGGATTCGAGCGCGGTCCCGCTCGCGCTGGCGCAGACGGGACCCGTGTGGGACAGCACGCACGCCGCGGCCGCGCGAGGAGCCGACTCGGCGCGCACCGCCGACTCGCTCCGCACCGCCGACTCGCTCCGCACGGCGGCGCGGCCGGGTGCAGTGAGCGCGGCACGCGATACCACGCCGCGCGCGCCGGCGGCGAAGCCCAGCAGACCGAGCCCCACGACCGACGTCGTGATAGTCACCGCCGCGCCGCTCGACACGGGCGCGTCGTACAGGGTCGAATGGCGCGGCGTGAAGAACCTCCTCGGCAACGCATCCACCGGGAATTTCCTCTTCACCGTCCCGAAGCCCGGCGAGGCGGCGCCGAGGGGAGCCGCGGCGCCCGGCGCGGCTCCCCCCGCACCGGGAGACACCTCGGGCCGGGTGCCCGCCGACACCGCCGCCGGAACGGCGCGAGACACCGCGGTCACGGTACCGCCGGACACCGGGCGGAGCGCACCTCCTCCCCTCACGGGCGGCGCGCGCGCCGCACCCGCGCGCGGGGACGGGCGGCCGTGAGCGATCGGCGGCGCGCGCTCCCCAGCGTGGACTCGCTGCTGCGCGCCGCGCCGGCGCGGACGCTTCTCGAGCGGACGCCGCGGCAGCTCGTGGTGGATGCCGTGCGCGACGCGTTGGATAGAGTGCGCCGCGATCCGGAGCAGGCGCCGCGCGACGACGATGCATGGGGCTTGGCGATCGAGGCGGCGCTCGCGGATCGCGCGCGCCCCTCGCTCCGCGCTCTCTTCAACGCCACGGGCGTGGTGCTGCACACGAATCTCGGCCGCGCCCCTCTCCCGGCGGCCGCGCTCGCCGCGATGAACGAGGTCGCGGCGGGGTACTCCAATCTCGAGTACGACCTCGATCGCGGCACACGCGGGAGTCGGCACACTCACTGCTCCGCCCTGCTCCGGGAGCTCACCGGAGCCGAGGATGCTCTGGTAGTGAACAACGGCGCCGCGGCGCTGCTCCTCGCCGTGAACACGCTTGCGCTGGACCGGGAAGCGGTGGTATCGCGCGGCGAGCTGGTGGAGATCGGCGGCAGCTTCCGCATCCCCGATGTGATGGCGCGCGGCGGCGCACGGCTCGTGGAGGTTGGCACCACCAACCGAACCCACCTCCGCGACTACGTCGCCGCGCTCGGGCCGCATACCGGCGCGGTGGTGAAGGTGCACCGCAGCAACTTCACGATGCGGGGCTTCGTGGCGGAAGTCTCGGTGGAGGAGCTGGCGGCGGAGCTGGGCAAGGACGGCCCGCCGATAGTGAGCGACCTCGGGAGCGGGCTGTTCCTCCCGCTCGACGAGTGGGGACTGCGCGGCGAGCCGCTCGTGAGAGACGCGGTGCGGTCGGGCGCGGCGGTGGTCACCATGAGCGGCGACAAGCTCCTGGGCGGTCCGCAGGCGGGGATCGCGCTGGGGAGGCGCGAAGCGATCGAGCGGATGCGCGCCAATCCGCTGACCCGCGCGCTGCGCGTGGACAAATTCACCCTCTCCGCGCTGGAGGCGACGCTGGCGCTGTACCGCGATCCGCAGCTCGCGATGCGCGAGATCCCCACTCTGGCCATGCTGACCGTGCCGGTGGAGCGCGTGCGCGAGCGCGCGGCCGCTCTCCTGTCACGGCTCGCCGCGCGCGGCCAGCGCGCCGAAGTAGTGGCGAGCGCCGCGAGCGTGGGCGGCGGGTCGTTCCCCACCGACCGGCTGCCATCGGCGGCGGTAGCGCTCGAAGGTGACGCGACGGCGCTGGAGGCGAGGCTGCGCGGCGCCGAGCGCCCCGTGATCGGCAGGATAGAGGATGGCCGCCTCCTGCTCGATCTCCGCTCCGTTCCGGAGCGCGATGATGAGGCGTTGGCGCTCGCGGTACTCGGTGCTCTCGCGTGAGCCGGGCGCGCGAGGTGCGACCGCGTCCGGCGGTTTTTCTGGACCGCGACGGTACCATCAACATCGACACGCACTACCTGCGACGCCCCGATCGAGTTCGGCTGGTTCCGGGCGCGGCCGAAGCGATCGCGCGCCTGAACGCCGGCGGCGTGCCGGTGATAGTCGTGTCGAACCAATCGGGGATCGGCCGCGGTCTCGTCACCAGCGCCGAGTACGATGCCGTTCGGGCGCGGATCGCGAAGCTGCTGGCCGAATCGGGCGCCCACATCGACGCCACGTACATCTGCCCGCACGCGCCCGATGCGACGAGCGGCGCCGCTCTCTGCGAGTGCCGCAAGCCCGGCACCCTGCTCTTCCGCACCGCGGCCGCCGAGCACGCGATCGACCTGTCGCGCTCCGTTTTCATAGGCGATCGCTGGCGCGACGTGGCGCCGGCGCTGGAGCTCGGGGCGCGGGGCATCCTGGTTCCGTCGCCGGACACGAGCAGCGAGGACGTGGAGCGCGCCCGCAGAGAGCTCCGGGTGGCGGACACGCTGGGGGAAGCGGTGGACGCGGAATGGCCAGGTCGTCACGCCTGACGCCGGTTCCCCACCCTCGTCGCCACGTGTAACATCCCGCGCATGCTGAAACGCATCGGGGTGCTGGCATCGGGAGGCGGCTCGAACCTGGCGGCGCTGCACGAATATCTGCGCGCGGCCCGGGCCGGAGATGGAGCGGGCGGTGCGCCTCCCGGGATCGTGCTCGTCGCTTCCGACCGGCCGCGCGCCGGCGCGCTCGAACGCGCCAGCGGCTGGGGAATCGCGACCGCGATCCTTTCCGATCGAGGGGGAGATGCCCCGCAGATCGAGCGACTGCTCCGCGAGCACGGCGTGGAGTTAATCGTTCTCGCGGGCTATCTCCGGCACGTTCCGCGGTCGGTGGTCGGCGCGTACCGCGGGCGCATCATCAACATCCATCCCGCCCTCCTCCCCTCCTTCGGCGGCGCCGGGATGTACGGCCGGCGCGTGCACGAGGCGGTGATCGAGCACGGCGCGCGCGTGACGGGCGCCACCGTGCACTACGTGGACGAGGAGTACGACCGCGGTCCCATCATCGCGCAGTGGCCCGTCCCCGTTCTTCCCGGTGACACTCCCGCATCGCTCGCCGCACGCGTGCTGCGGGTGGAGCACCTCCTCCTGCCGCGTGCCGCGCACGCCGTGGCGCGCGGCGGCGTACGCCTCGACGACGCCGGGCGGATCGTGCATCCCAGTTCGCCGGAACCGGGTGCCTCTCCGGCATTCACTCTTCACTCGGATAGCGATGACACGATCGCCGAAGGGATCGACCTCCTCTTCTCCGGTGTCTGACCGCGCGGCCACGACGCCGCTCATCGGCCGCGCACGGAGGACGCTTCTCGCTCTGACGCTCTGCACCGCCTCGGCATCTCTCGCTCGGGCGCAGGGACCGGTGCGGGCTCCCGACGATGTCACGCTCGACGCCGTCGGCACGTGGATCGCGCTGCACGCGCAGCCGGGGCACGAGCTCGCGGCCACGAGCACCATCGCGCGCTCGCTGCCGGGATGGCACCGCGACTCGATCGGCAATCTGGTGTCCAGCCGCGGCAGCGGGCGCCCGCTGCGCGTGGTGGCGTGCGGCCTCGACGAAGCCGGCTACGCGGTCAGCGCGATCACCGACGACGGATACCTCCGCGTCCAGTACGCCGGCAACGCGAGGCGCGGCGCGCTGTGGGATCAGTTTCACCAGGGACAGCGGATCGTGGTCCAGACCAGATCGGGACCCGTGCCCGGCGTGATCGGAATTCCGAGCACGCACCTCATGCGCGGCCTGCCGGCCGCGCAGGCGCCCGCCACGATCCGCGACCTGTGGGTGGATGTCGGCGCCCACGACAGCTCCGAGGTGCGCACGCTCGGCATCGAGCTCCTGGATCCGGTGGCGCGCGACTGGCCGCTCTGGAAGTACGGTCCGTATGTGGCTGGTCCCGCGGCGGCCGACCGCGCGGGCTGCGCCGCGGTCGCCGCCGCCGCGCGCACCGCTCCCGAACGCGGTCGCACGATCTACGTGATCTCGGCACAGAGCGCGTTCCGCTGGGCCGGACTGAGCGGCGTGCTCGCGCCGCTCGGGGAGGTCGACACGCTGGTGATCGCTGCCAGCCGCGTGCTTCCGCGCGGCGCGTTCACGGGGCGAGACTCCGCCTCGGAGCTCGTCGCGCCCGCCGCGCCGGGCGCGACCGGCGCCAGCGACGAGCCCGGGAGGCGCTACACCGACTCCAGCGCGCCGGCAGTCGCACGCGTCGCGATCCGCACGCCGTTCGTGCCGGTGCCCGGTCTCACGATCGGCACCACCATGGCGCTCGGCGTCCGGTCGAACTTCGCCGGAACGCTCGTGGAGAGCGTGCGCGCCGATGACGCCAGGTCGTACGCCACGGCCGTGGCCGCGGCGGCGGGAATCGCGGCCCCCGCCAACGCGGCGCTGCCGCTCCCGCCGCTCTCCGTATCGGCCGCTCCGGTCGAAGCACGCTCCGATTCGCTCGCGGCCACCGCCCGGCTCCTCGCCTCGCTCGCCGAGACGTACGGCGTTTCCGGACACGAGACGCCGGTGCGCGAAAAGATCCTCGCCGCGCTCCCGGCGTGGGCGCAGGCGCGAACCGCCACCGACAGCGCCGGGAATCTGCTTCTGGCGCTCGGCCCCGAGCGCGACACCATCGCCTTCGTGGCGCACATGGATGAAGTGGGCTTCGAGGTCTCGGCAATAGCCGCCGACGGTACGGTGTCGCTGCGACGCCGCGGCGGTTTCTTCCTCTCGGCGTGGGAAGGGCAGACCGCGCTCCTGCACGTGGAGAGGAGAGGGCGCCGCTCGGAGATCCGCGGCGTATTCGTGCCGCGCGACAGCGCAGCCACCCCGCAGCCGCGCGAGCTGACCGCGTGGTTCGGCGTCGACTCGGCAGCGCTGGCCGCGCGCGGCGTCACGATCGGAACGAGCGTGACCAGCCTCAAGACGGCCTCGCGACTGGGCCGCTCCCGCTTCACCTCGCGCTCCATAGACGACCGCGCCGGCTGCACCGCGCTCATCGAGGCAGTGCGCGCCATCCGCCCCGACGCGCTCACCCGCCGCGTGATCTTCGCGTGGGTCGTGCGCGAGGAGATCGGGCTCGAGGGCGCCGCCGCGCTGGCATCTTCGCTGCGCGGGAGCGTGGCACGCGTGTACGCCGTGGATACTTTCGTATCGTCCGAGTCGCCGCTCGACGACCACCGCTTCGCCTACACCCCGATCGGGAACGGCCCGGTGATCCGTGCCCTCGACAACTCGAGCTCCACGCCGCGTGTGGAAGTGGACCGCGTCCGTGCGGCGGCGGCAGGCGCCGGGATCCCCGTACAGATCGGTACCACCAACGGAGGCAACGACGGAAGCCAGTTCGTGCGCTACGGAGTACGCGACGTCCCCATTTCCTGGCCGTTACGTTACTCGCACTCGCCCGCCGAACTGGTGGACGTGGCGGACATCATGCACCTGGGCCGTCTGGTGGCGGCGCTGGCGCTTCAATGATCGGCACATCACTTCACTAGCGCATCACTTCACTAATCGAGGATCCCACACAGACATGCCACGCGCCCTGCTCTCCGTCTCCGACAAGACCGGCCTGGTAGACTTCGCCCGCGGGCTCTCCGAGCTCGGCTGGGAGCTACTCTCCACCGGCGGCACCGCGCGCACGCTGCGCGAGGCCGGGCTCTCTCCGACGGACGTGGGCGCCGTGACCGGCGTGCCCGAGATGCTCGACGGGCGCGTGAAGACTCTGCACCCCGCCGTCCACGGAGCGCTGCTCGCGCGTCGCGACCTCCCCGAACACATGGCAACGCTCTCGGAGCACGGTATCACGCCCATCGATCTCGTGGCAGTGAACCTGTATCCCTTCCGCGAGACAGCGGCGCGTGCGGGCGTGTCGCCGGAGGAAGTGATCGAGAACATCGACATCGGCGGACCGTCGATGCTGCGCTCGGCCGCGAAGAACTTCGACTCGGTGTACGTGGTAGTGGACCCCGCCGACTACGGTAGAGTACTCGACGCACTGCGCGCGGGCGACGACGACCACGACCTGCGCCGCGTGCTCGCCGAGAAGACCTTCGCGCATACATCCGGGTACGACGCGGCGATCACATCATGGTTCGCATCGAGCGCGGCGGAGCTCTTCCCCGATCGCATCGCGCTCTCGCTCGAACTGGCGCAGCGGCTTCGCTACGGAGAGAACCCCGATCAGCGCGCCGCGTTCTACGTGGAACGGAAGGGGAGCGGGCTGGCGGGTCTGCGCCAGCATGGTGGGAAGGAGCTCAGCTTCAACAACCTCCTCGACCTGGAGGGAGCGCTCACCGCCACCGATGCCTTCGGCGACCGGCCGTGCTGCGCGATCATCAAGCACACCACGCCGTGTGGACTCGCCGTGGCGGACAACCCGCTCGAGGCCTATCAGAAGGCGCTCGCGTGCGACCCCGTGTCGGCGTTCGGCTCGGTGATCTCGATAAACGTGCCCGTGGACGAGGCGACGGCCGAGGCGATCTCGAGCCTTTTCGTGGAGTGCCTGGTGGCGCCGGAGTTCGAGCCGGGAGCGATCGAGATCCTGGGCCGCAAGAAGAACCTGCGGGTGCTGGAAGGGCGGGCGAACTGGAGAGCGAGCGGGCTGGACATGAAGCGCGTTCGCGGCGGCTTCCTGGCGGAGGAGCGAAGCGTGGTGGACGTCGATGCCGGGCGGTGGGTGGTCAGGACCGAGCGCGCGCCCACGGACGCCGAGACCGCGGACCTGAACTTCGCATGGCACGCGGTGGCGAGCGTGAAGTCCAACGCCATAGTGCTGGCGCGCGGCGGAGCCACCATCGGAATCGGCGCGGGGCAGATGTCGCGCGTGGACGCAGCCTTCCTGGCGGTGCACAAAGCCAGCGGCGCGGGCCACGAGACAGCCGGCTCGGTGCTCGGCTCCGACGCGTACTTCCCATTCCGCGACGGAGTGGATCAGGCGGCGGAAGCGGGGATCACCGCGATCGTCCAGCCCGGCGGATCAGTGCGCGATGAAGAGGTGATCGCCGCGGCCAACGAGCGCGGAATCGCGATGGTGTTCACGGGGCGGAGGTTGTTCCGCCACTGAGCCCGTCGGTTCTTCCCTCCAGCCTATCCAGGCGCCATCTTTGCACGCTTATGGCGCCAAACACAAGTACCGAGCTCGACTACAGGCCTTCGTACCTCGCCGCCACCGTCACGGCGGCGGCCGTGTTCGTCCTGTACCTCGTGACGCTCTCGCCCTCGACGGCGATGTGGGACACCAGCGAGTACATCGCGGCGGCCTACGTCGTGGGGCTGCCGCACCCGCCGGGCAACCCGCTCTTCGTCCTCCTCGGACGCTTCTTCGCGATCCTCCCGCTCGGGGGGCTCAGCGTGGCGGTCAAGATCAACATCCTCGCGGCGCTGACCAGCGCGGTCGCGGCGGGGATGTGGTTCCTGGTCGCCGAGCGCGTGCTGGTGTCGTGGCTTCCGGAGCGCTGGCAGCGGATCGTAGGCGGCATCGTCGCCACGGTCATCGGCGCCACGGCCTTCACGGTGTGGAACCAGTCGGTGGTCAACGAGAAGGTTTACACCGTCTCGCTCATGGGCCTCGCCATCATCTCGTGGCTCACCGTGCGCTGGTCCGACGATCCGGAGGGGCCGACCGCCGACCGCATCCTCATCCTGATCGCCTACCTGCTGGGCCTCGGGAACGCGAACCACATGATGGGCCTCCTCGCGCTCCCGGCAGTGGTAGTCGCGGTACTCGTGCGGCGCCCGGAGACGATCCTCCGCTGGCAGCTCTGGTTGATCCTCATCGGGGTGTTCGTACTCGGCAACACGCCATTCCTCACTCAGCCGATCCGCGCGGCGCACTTCCCGCCCATCAACGAGGGCGAGCCCACATCGTGGAGTGCCTTCTGGTACAACTTCAATCGCGGCCAGTATGGCAAGCCGTCGGTGTTCGACCGGCAGGCTCCGTTCCTGGGCCAGGTCGGGATGTACTGGATGTACTTCAGTTGGCAGTGGTTCCGCGACATGACCGGAGAGTGGCCGCGGCTGCAGTTTCTTCTCGCGTGGATCTTCACCGGCCTCGGGCTGCTCGGCGGGTGGGTGCATTTCAAGCGTGACCGGCGTTCGTTCTGGTACTTCGGAACGTTCATGCTCACCCTCACGCTCCTCCTCGTCACGTACCTGAACTTCAAGTACGGCCACAGCCAGTGCGCGCAGATGGGGAACCTGCCCGGCATCCCATGCGAGGTGCGCGACCGCGATTACTTCTTCATCGTGAGTTTCTCGGCCTGGGGAGTGTGGGCCGGACTCGGACTGGTATTCCTGTGGGAAGAGCTGGCGTCGCTCTTCGGGTCCGAGAGCGTCAAGGTGGGACGCGAGTTCGTACGGCTCCCCCGGCGCTCGAGCTGGTTCTACGCTTCGTGGATCCTCCTCTTCGCCCTGATTCCGCTCTTCGCGAACTGGACGGCGGCTTCCCGTGCCGGCCAGACCGACACACGCGACTTCGCACACGACCTGCTCGACTCCGTGGAACCTTACGGGGTGCTCGTCACGGTGGGCGACAACGACACCTTCCCGCTCTGGTACGCCCAGGAAGTGGAGGGAATCCGCAAGGACGTCGTCGTGGCCAACACATCGCTGCTCAACACCGACTGGTACGTGCGGCAGCTCATCCGCCGCCCGGTGTACGAGTACGACGCGGCGAAGGGGCCGGCCATCTACCGCGACCGGGAATGGACGAAGCCGAGTGGCCCGCCGGTCGACATGACCATCGAGCAGGCCGATGCGCTCCCACCCACCATGGAGATCCGCCAGCCGCAACTGTTCAAGAAGGCCGGCATCGAGGCCACCGTTCAGCCGCAACTTCTGGTGAAGGCGGACATCCTGGTGCTCAGGATGATCCACGACGCTTTCCCCGAGCGGCCGATCTACTTCAGCCGCACGTCTGGCAACTATCCGCAGACCCTGGGCCTCGGGCGCTACATGCTCAGCCAGGGGCTCGCGCGGAAGCTCATGCCGGAGGCGCCGGTCGCCGGACGCGACACGCTGCTCATCCCGGGCGAGGGCTTCCTCGATGTGAAGCGCAGCCAGTGGCTCTGGGAGAACGACTTCGAAGCTCCGACTTCACTGGCCGCGCGCAACGGCTGGGTGGACCGGGCGTCGGTGGGGATTCCCTATCTCTACATCTCCACCGCCGCGTCTCTCGCGGAGGCGCAGGAGCGGCTGGGCAACAGCGCGGAGGCGGATTCGCTCGTAGCCGATGCGCGCGCGATCGCGAAGGCGACCGGGCTCGACGACATCTTCACTCCGCCGCCGCTGCAGCCCGCCCCCGTGGTTCCACTCCCCGGCGAGAGCAGCGCCATACCGCTCGGCGACAGCGACAGCACGCGCCAGTAGGAGGTTCGGAAAGCCGGCGCAAAGCGGCGGTCGCGGCAGACGGTGTCCGCCGGCGCCGCCGTGCCTAGCGGGAGTGGAAACACCGTCCCCGGCGATGCGGCGCTACTTCGCGGGGGCCGTCGCGCCGCTCATAGGAAGGGTGAGCGTGAATGTCGAGCCTTCGCCGGGCACGCTGGCGGCATTCAGGTCGCCGCCCATCCCGCGCGCGAGCTCCCTGCTTATGGCCAGCCCCAGCCCCGATCCTTCGGTGGTGCGCGTGTGGCCCGTGTCCACCTGTACGAAAGGATCGAAGATCGCCTCGATCTTGTCGGCCGGGATACCGATCCCGCTGTCGCGTACCATGATGTTCAGCGCGCACGGGCGCCGCTCGCTCGGTGCGGCATCGACGCTCACCATGCCGCGCGGAGGCGTGAACTTCGCCGCGTTCCCCAGAAGATTTATGAAGATCTGCTGGGTCTTCTCGCGGTCGGCCCGTACGATGAGCTCCGCGGGGATCCGCTCCTCGTAGTGCAGCGCCTTGCGCGTGAACTGCGGCTGCAGCATGGGGAGTATCTCGTCGACGAGATCCCGCAACGAGACCTCTTCGATCCTGTACTCCACGCGCCCCGCCTCGATGCGTGCCAGATTGAGGATGTCGTTGATGAGCCCGAGCAGATGCCGGTGGCTGCGCGCGATTCGCTCGAGAATCTCGCGCTGCTGCTCGTTGACCACGCCCGGGACGCCCATTTCGAGGAGTTGCGTGTAGCCGGCGATGGCGTTGAGCGGCGTGCGCAACTCGTGCGACATCACGGCCAGAAAAGCGGATTTCGCGCGGCTGGCGGCCTCCGACTCCGCTATGCGCTTCGCGTCGGCCAAGGCACGCTGCTCGGCGGCGCGCCTCTCGCTCAGATCGCGCGTGACTTTCGCGAAGCCGATCAGCCGGCCGGTCTCATCGCGCAGCGCCGTGATCACCACGTTCGCCCAGAACAGAGTGCCGTCCTTTCGCACGCGCCACGCCTCGTCCTCCACGCGTCCATCGCGCACGGCCGTTTCCAGCTCCCATTCCGGTTTGCCGCGCGCCCGGTCTTCCGCGGTGTAGAAGGTGGAGAAGTGGCGCCCTATGATCTCGTGCGGCAGGTAGCCCTTGATCCGCTGGGCGCCTTCGTTCCAGCTCGCGACGCGCCCGTCGGCATCGAGCATGAAGATCGCGTAGTCGACCACGCTCTGCACGAGCAGCCGGTAGAGGGAATCCTCCAGGTGCTGCGGCTCCGGTTGGATCGGCAGATCGACGGATGGCGTTTCCATGGATCGGTACAGATTGAATACCTGGCGTTGGGTGATGACGGTGAGAAGTCCCGGTCCGCCACACGATCTCGCCCGGGTGCCGGACGATCCCATCGGAATGCGCGACGATTCCTTGCACGCTTCGTGCGAGCGCGGCGGAGCCGGACCGCCAATGTCGCGGCAAACAGGGCCCGACCGTTGCCTTGGAGCTCGAGCTCGACCATCTTACGTGGATAGGGAGGGCTAGACCTAATTGGTAAGGCAGCGGTCTTGAAAACCGCCGGGAGCAATCCCATACAGGTTCGAATCCTGTGCCCTCCGCCTGACTGAGGAGTGGTGGCCGAGAGGCTGAAGGCGACGGTTTGCTAAACCGTTATAGGGTCTTAAAGCCCTATCGAGGGTTCGAATCCCTCCCACTCCGTGAGCAGGTCCGTCCGCGAGGACGGGCCTGCTCTTGCTTTCGCTCCGAGGAGCTCAGTGATGACAGATGCAGCTACGGACTCGCCGCAGATTCGGCCGCGCGTGAGGTTCGCGCCGTCGCCGACAGGGTTTCTTCACGTAGGCGGCGCGCGCACGGCGCTGTTCAACTGGCTGTACGCGCGCAGGTACGGCGGCCAGTTCCTCCTGCGCATCGAAGATACCGACCGCGCCCGCAGCACCGACGAGAGCACGGCGGCGATTTTCGAGGGACTCGAGTGGCTCGGTCTCGACTGGGACGAAGAAGTGGTGTATCAGTCGGCCGGGCTCGAGCGCCACAGGGCGGATGCGGAGCGCCTGGTCGCCGCCGGACTGGCCTACCGCTGCTTCTGCACTCCCGAGGAGCTGCGCTTGCAGCGCGCGGCGGCCGAGGAGCGAAAGGAGAGCTTCAAGTACGACCGACGCTGCGACCGGCTGTCGGCGGAGGAGGTGGAGCGGCGGCTCGCCGACGGAATGCCCTTCGCCGTCCGCTTTCGCGTTCCGGATGGAAGCACCGGGTGGGACGACCTGGTGCACGGACGAATCGCCTTCCCGAACAAGGACATCGAGGACTTCGTCATCCTGCGCTCCGACGCGACGCCCATCTACAACATGGCCGTGGTGTCGGACGACATCGCCATGCGCATAACGCTGGTGATGCGTGGCGACGACCACATCTCCAATACGCCCAAGCAGATCCTCCTCTACCGTGCGCTCGGCGTCGAGCCGCCGCGCTTCGCGCACGTGCCGATGATCCACGGTCTCGACGGGAAGAAGCTGAGCAAGCGCCACGGCGCCACCGCGGTGGCGGAGTATCGGAACGAGGGCATCCTCCCCGGCGCGATGGTGAACTTCCTCGCGCTCCTCGGCTGGTCGCCGGGCGGCGACCGCGAGGTGATGACCCTCGCGGAAATGGTGAAGCTCTTCTCGAGCGACGGGCTGCAGAAGAAGGCGGCCATCTTCGATCCGAAGAAGCTCGAGTGGATGAACGGCCAGCATCTGAGCCTGCTCACCGCCGCGCTGCTGGAGCCGAAAGTCACGCCCGAGCTAATCGCCAGGGGGCTCGTTACCAGCGAAGAGCTCGCCAGTCGAAAGGAGTGGTACATGGCGCTGATCGATCTGCTGAAGGTTCGGGCGCGTACCGTGCACGATATCGTGCGCCAGGCGGTGCCGTATTTCCCCGGGCCGATCGAGTACGACGAGACGGCCGTAAGGAAGAACTGGAAGGATCCATCCGCGGCGGCGGAGCTGCTGGGCCAGGTTAGGGAGCGTCTCGCGCGTCTACCTAAATGGGAGGCGCAGTCGCTGGAAAACGCTCTCCGGGAGCTCGCCGAGGAGCACGGGCTGGCGGCGGGGAAGGTATTTCAGCCGCTCCGGCTCGCGCTTACGGGCACGAGCGTGAGCCCGGGGATCTTCGATGTACTCCTGGCGGCGGGGCGCGAGCTCGCCACGGCGCGGCTGGATGAGGCCGTGGAATGGCTGCGAGCCAGGAAAGACCGTTGACCGTTAGAGGACTCTAATGAATATTGGAGATCGATGATGGCCGCGGGAATCCATCCCCCCGGGATTCCCGGCTAATTACCCACCGCGCGAGGGACTCATGCTCGAGCCGCTCACGGATGTTGAACGCAAGGTTTACCACTACCTCATCGACTTCCTCTCGGAGAATACGTACCAGCCGAGCGTACGCGACATCGGTTCGAAGTTCCGAATAAAGTCGACCAAGACCGTCTCCGAGCTCCTTCAGTCGATCGCGGACAAGGGGTACATAGAGCGCAACCCGTCGCGGTCGCGCGGGGTGCACCTGCGTGGCTACGCCGGCGCCCTGAAGACCCAGCCTGTTCCATTCTACGGGAAGATCGCCGCGGGCGAGCCTGCGTTGCTGGAGGAGAACCTCCAGAGCTTCATAACCATGGATCGCCGCTTCCTCCCCAACGAGCAGGTTTTCTTCCTCGAGGCGTCTGGCGGTAGCATGCGCGGGCGTGGGATCTTCGACGGCGACTACATACTGGTCGATCCGGCGAGCGCCCCGAGTGATGGCGACGTGGTCGCGGCACGGCTGGGCACCGACGGCACGGTCAAGACTCTGGCGCACCATGACGGCCGCGTAGTGCTCGAGGCGGCCAACCCCGCCGACGGCGACATCACCGTGGATCCCGCCCAGAGCTTCACGATCCTAGGTGTGGTCCGTGGTGTATTCAGACCGTTCCATGAAGTGGAACCGACGCGCGACAACCCCGAAGAATAACCAAAGGTCACAGCCAGATGGTCGTCTCGGCGAGCTGATTACGGGATCGGTTGCTCGCCGGCGGCCCTGGCCTCCTCGGCTGCCTTCTTCCGGGCGAGCTCGGCCTGATGCTCGCGCTCCTTCCGCTCGCGGATTTTCCTCACCGCCTCGCGGAACTCCGCCTCGTTCATGGCGCGCTGCGCCTGCTCCATGATCTCCTGCCGCTGCGAGTTCAGGATCCGCTCCTCGCGGTTCTTGATCGGGTTGGTTCCCGAATTCAGCGGTAGGAGCGCCAGGATCGCGGTGGGGATGGAATGGTCGCCGATGTAGATCTTGTTGCGATCCATTCCCCACTTCTTCCCGCCCTTCTCGAACGTCCAGTCGCCCGGATCGCGGCCGCGCGCCTCCGCGAGGGCGTTGAGCGAGTCCTGGTGGGTTCGCAGCACCGAGGCTAGCGCGCTGTCGAGGCGCTCGGAGGGCGTTCGCGGCACTCCGGGCACCTGACCCGGCGGGAGCCACACCCGAGGATCCTCGAACGATGGGCTGATACCCTGGCGAAGCCCGTTTCCGCCTCCGCCGGCGCCGCCGCTCGAGGGCTGGCCGCCCGGCCGAGCGGCGCCGGGCGCCGGAATGCGGCCAGGGACCGTGCTCGGGGCCCTCGGAAGGGGTGGCGGGCCCGGCGCGCCCGAAGGGAGCGGCTGCTGCTCCGCAGCCACCCCGCCGGCTCCGCCAGCGCTCGGTAGCGCCACATAGGTGATGCTCTCAGCCTGCTCCTTGGGTGCGGGAGTGAGCCCCATCCAATCGTGAAAGGAATACGGGATACCGAGCACCCAGATGAGCCCCGCGCCCAGCACGATGTGCAGGACGACGGAGATCAGCAGCGAGCCGCTCGGACGCCTCACTACACACCGGCGGCGAACGAGGTGAGCACTCGCCCTGCCCGCACCGCCGCCTCGGCTATACGCTCCGGCGCGGTGATGAAGGAAATGCGGAGAAAGCCCTCTCCTCCGGCTCCGAACGAAGACCCCGGCATCACCACGACCCCTTCCTCCTGCAACAGCCGATCCGCGAACGCCGCGCTCGGGATGCTCTCTGGAAGCGGCAGCCACAGATACATCGTGGCTCGTGGAGCCTCGCAACGGAAACCCGCCTGGGCGAACGCCGCCACGGCCGCGTCACGCCGCTCCTCGAATACCGCCAGATTCCCGGGCAGAAACTCCTCCCACGAGTCGAGTGCCGCCACGCCGGCGGCCTGGACCGCCATGAACGTCCCCGTGTCCGCGAACGACTTGATCTTGGCCAGCGCACTCGCGATCTCGGGACGGGCCACCGCCCAACCGCAGCGCCAGCCCGTCATGTTGTACGTCTTGGACAGCGAGTGAAATTCGATCGCGACCTCTCGCGCTCCGTCGATCTCGAAGATGCTCGGCGCGCGGTAACCACCGTACGTGAGCTCCGAATACGCGTTGTCGTACACCAGCAGGATGTCGAGTTCCCGGCAGCGCGCCACGGTGCGCTCGAGGTACTCCCGCGGGGCGATCGCGGAAGTGGGGTTGTTGGGATAGTTCAAGTAGACCATCCTGGCCCGCCGCAGCACGTCGGGGTCCACGTCATCCAGCTCCAGCAGGAAATTCGTGCGCGGCCGGAGCGGATATACGTGCGGGGTTCCGTCGGAGAGGAGCGTGCCGCCGAGGTACGCGAGGTAGCCGGGCTCGGGAATGATCCCCACATCGCCGCTGCCCACGTAGGCGAGCGCGAGGTGCGCGATCCCCTCCTTGGAGCCGATGAGCGGCACGACCTCGCTGTAGGGATCGAACTCCAGCGCGAAGCGCCGCTGCATCCAGCGCGAGATCGCTTCGCGGAAGGCGGGGAGGCCGAGTCCGAAACCGTAGCGGCTCATTTTCGGGTCGCGCGCAGCGCGCTCGAGCGCCTCGACCGCCCGCGGCGGCGGCGCGAGGTCCGCGTCGCCGGCACCGAGGTCGATCACGTCTACCCCACGCGCGATGAGCTCGCGCTTCTTCTGCGGAATCGCCGCCAGTGGGTAGGCCGGGAGGCGACGGAAGCGGTCCGAAGGCTTTGGCATTGGTGGAAGATAATGTGTAGTGCCGGGGGCAGTTCCTAGCATGGGCCTTCCGGCGGCACACCTACCGGGGGGCCTCACACGCCGGTAGACCAGCCCCCGGCGTTCATCCCTGCCCCGCCGCCGCTACCGTGTTGGACACGGCGGAGGTGACACCGCCCCCTTCCACCACGACCTCCACCACATCGCCCGCCGAGAGCACCCCCACGCCAGAGGGCGTCCCGGTGGCCACGTAGTCGCCCGGCTCGAGGGTCATGACGCGGGAGATGTAGGAGAGCAGAGCCGGAATCGGGAAGACCATGTCCGTGGCGCGGCCTGTCTGGCGTACCGCACCGTTCACGCGCGTGGTCACCGTCAGCGTGGCGAAGTCCGACGGAGGGCCGGCCGGAGCTCCCACCGGACAGAACGTGTCGAAGCCCTTGGCGCGCGTCCACTGGCCATCGGAGCGCTGGAGGTCGCGGGCCGTGACGTCGTTGAGCGCAACTATCGCGGCAACGGCGGCGTGGGCCTCGTCTTCGGAAGCGTTCTTCAGCCGCTCACCGATCACGACGCCGATCTCTCCCTCGTACTCCACCTGCCCCGAGACTCCGGGCAGGACTATCGCCTCGCCGTCGCGCACGACGCTCGACGGCGGCTTCAAAAAGAGAAGCGGCTCGCGCGGAACCTCGTTGCCCAGCTCCGCCACGTGCGCACGATAGTTCCGGCCCACGCAAACGATCTTGCCTGGACGTCCCACCGATGCCGTACCCTCGCTCATTCTCGCCCCTCCCGAATCTGCGTCATTCCGCTCTCTCGTATATGTCCTCCGGTCGCTCCCGGAAAAACTCCGGTGGTCCCGGCTCCGGATATTCTACGTCGACTTCGCGCGCCACATCGAACGCCGAACCAGCGTAAAACGATTCGATCTCGCGGTGCACATCGCGCCACCGGCCAACTACGCGCCGCGCCGGGGGAAGCGTTGCGAGGAGCGACCGGCCGTAGGCCTTGCTCACCACTCGGGGATCACAGAGCACCACCACGCCGCGGTCCGTGGAGCTCCGGATCAGCCGCCCGAACCCCTGCTTGAGCCGCAATGCCGCATGCGGCAGCATGAAGTCACGGAAGGCATCTCCTCCATTCTCCTCGATGGCCTCGCAGCGTGCCGCGGTGAGCGGCTCGGTGGGCACTCTGAAAGGGATGCGCGCCAGCACGATCCCGCGCAGCGCGCTCCCGGCCACGTCCACGCCCTCCCAGAACGACGCGGTTCCGAGCAGTATCGCCCGCCCCGATTCGCGGAAACGGCGCAGGAGCACGTCGCGCGACTCGTCGCCGTGCACGAGCAGCGGCCACCGTCCGTCCACGCCGCGCGCCCTCAGCTCCGCGGCCGTGGCGCGCACGTCGCGATGGCTCGTGAACAGCACGAACAGGCCGCCGTCCGACGACTCGGCCATGTCGCGCGCTATTCCGGTCACAGCCCGCGAATGCCCCGCGGCGTCCACGTTGGGCGCGGGTACGTCGGCCGGCACTGCGAGCAGCGCTTGGCGCGCGTAGTCGAATGGTGAAGGGAAAATCGCCGTGGTGGGCTCCACCCGCGGCTCATCCAGCCCCAGGCGCCCCGCCAGAAAATCGAAGCGCTCCCCCGTCGCCAGCGTCGCGCTGGTGACGACAGTGGTCCGCACACGCTCGAAGAGATCCTGGCGCAGGATGGGAGCGATGTCGAGCGGCACCGACGTCGCCGCGATGTTGCGATCGCGGCCGCGCGCTTCGACCCAGCGCACTTCCTTCGCCCCGTCGCCCGCCGGGCGCAGTGCGCGCTGCAGCCCGTCGCCCATCGCTTCCAGCCGGCGTGTCACGCCGCGGATCTCGCCCAGGAGCGGGGCCACCACATCGTGCCGCGACGAGTCCACCTCGAGGCGGTCGCGCACCAGCTCGAGCCCCTCGCGGAGCAGTCCCACTTCGCGCAATGTGTCGACGAGCGCGGCGTCCAGCCCATCGCGCCAGATGGGGTCCCGCTCGAACGCGTCGGTGAGGCGCAGAACCGGCGCCCCAGCCCGGGCGAGCAGCCCGTCGAGGAGGTCGAAGACGAGCGATCCCTTCTCGCGCGCGGCGCGCGTTGCCGGCGCGAGGCGAGCCTGCACCAGATCCATGCTGGCCACGCTCAGCAGATCGTCCTGGCTCCCGAGCTTCACCACCAGCGCGTTGAGCAGCCCCTTTCCGCGACGGTCCAGCCGCGAGAGGAGGCGCAGCAGGGAGCGCCGCGTGACCGTGATCCCAAGATGCGCGGCGGCCGCATCCTCGAGGTGGTGGCCTTCGTCCACCACCAGCCGGCCGTACGCGGGCAGTACCGCCGCCTCGCCCCAGTTCTGCTGCGCGCGACGCACGGCGAGATCGGACAACAGGAGATGGTGGTTCACCACTATCACATCCGCCTGCGCGGCGCGCCTGCGGGCGGCGAACAGGAAGCACTCGTCGAAGTGCGGACACTTCAGCCGCGTACACAGATCGGGCTCGGCGGCGACTTCATCCCACACTTCGGTGCGCGGCGGGACGGGCAGGTCCGAAAGCGAGCCGTCCGACGTGCGCGCCGCCCACTCGCGCAGCGAGTCCAGGTCGCGCATCACGCCGTCGTCGAAGAGATCCTGTCCGGCGGAGCCGGCCTGCTCCAGGCGATTGAGGCAGATGTAGTTGCGCCACCCCTTGAGAAGCGCGAAGCGGACGGGTTGATCGTCCAGCGCGCCGCGCAGGAAAGGGAGATCCTTTCCCACGAGCTGCTCCTGCAGGTTGATGGTGTTGGTGGACACGATGGTCCGTTCGCCGTTCGCGGCCGCCCAGCGGAGCGCCGGCACGAGGTAGCCGAGCGACTTGCCCACGCCGGTCCCCGCCTCGAGGAGCCCGATGCCGCCCGCGTTGTAGAGGCGCGCGATGGAGCCGGCCATCGTCTGCTGGCTCGGACGGTCCTCGTACGAGCGCAGGCACGCCGCGATGGGGCCGGCGGCACCGAGCACATCCTGCACTTCGCACGGGTCGATGCGCGCGTGCTTCGACTCGCGCGGTACCTCGACCACCACGTACAGCTCGCGCGCGGCGTTGTCGATGATCCCGAAGCCGATTCCGTCGTCGTGCAGCCTCGCCGCGATCGCGAGGTCGGCATCCGATGGCTCGAGGAGTCCGGAGGGGTGGTTGTGCAGCAGCATCTCGCCGGGCGCGGCGAAGCCGGGAAGCGCCAGTACGCTGCTCGCGTCGCCCCGCGCGACCACGCGCGCGGAGAGCACCGTGCCCTCCTCATCCACCCTCGCCACGAAACAGACCTCGCGCCCTCCCGCGAGCGCGATGGCCGAACGCATGGCCGCCGACGGGGAGGCGGCGATCACGTCTTCAACGGCTTCTTCTTCGCCGCTGGAAAGAGCACGTTGTTGAGGATCAGCCTGTAGCCCGCCGAGCTCGGGTGCAGCGAGAGGTCCGTTGGAGGATTGCCGATGGCGTGCTGCGGATCCTCGGGATCGTGGCCGCCGAGAAAGGTCCAGCTCCCCTTTCCGTAGTCGCCGTGGATGTACTTCACCCACGGCGCGCCCGGCTCCTCGGCCAGCACGGTCACACCCGGCTTCAACCGGTTGCGCATGAAGCTGGTGGTCACGCCGTAGAAGTCGGGGATCACGGAGCGGTGGTCCTGCACGAGCATCGATGCCACGGGGTCGAACTTCGCGCTGAAGGCGAAGAGCGTGAAAGTGCCGAGCGGCTGACGACGGCCGGGGACGTTGGCCTGGTGGCCGTCTATGTCGCTCATCGCGTTGACGAAGGGGGAGTGCTCGAGGTGCGCGTCGCGGAATGCAAGGCTCCTCGACCAGTCCAGCTTCGCGTCGGCATCGGGGTCCATGGGCGTTCCGTCGGCAAATTCCGATGCGATGTCCACCCGGTAGCCCGCGATCGCCAGCTCGAGCGTCTCGGTAGCGCCGCACATGGCGAACAGAAAGCCGCCGTTGGACACGTACTCGCGAATCTTCTCCGCCACGTCCTTCTTGAGCGCGGGGATGTCGGGGAAACCGAGCTTGCGCGCCATGTCCATGTTCGTCTTCTGCATGTCCTCGAACCACGGCGCGCCGCGATAGGCAAGATAGAACTTTCCGAGCTGGCCGGTGAAGTCCTCGTGGAAGAGATGTACCCAGTCGTACTTTTTCAGGTCGCCGTGCTCCACTTCCTCGTCCCAGATGGGCGTGTACGGGATCCCGGCGTAGCGCAGCGCCAGGAGCACGGCGTCGTCCCACGGCGCGGTATAGGGAGCGGTGTACACGGCTATCTTCGGCGCCTTCTCCAGCGGGATCGACTCCATGTTGGCGCCCTGCATCTCGCCGCGCACGTCCGCCAGCGAAGCATCGTCGAGCGGCTCGACGCTCACGCCGTCGAGTCCCGCCTCGCGGCGCAACTCCGGCGTGTCGGGGAGAAGGAACGAACCGCCCCTGTAATTGAGGAGCCACTCTCCCTTGCCGCCCGCGAGTAGCGCGTTGTAGGTGAGCCCGTACGCCTTGAGGTGGTTGGACTGGTCGTCGTCCATGGGGACGAGGAGATGCTGCGCGCCGGCCGCCCGGCCCACGGCCAGGAGGAGCAGCGCGACCAGCGCGAGCACGGTGCGCATCGATCGTTGCATTTCGCCGTCCAGTTTCACGGACGCGAGCTCGAGTCGGCCGCGCTGGGCACCGCGCGACGGGCGAGCTCCATCTCGCGGCGCGCCTGCGGGACCATCGCGCTCTCGGGATAAGTGAGGATGAGGTGCTCCAGCCGCTCGATACTCGCGTCGTTGTCGCCGCCACGGCGCAGCGCGCGCGCCAGCTCCAGCTCGGCCTCCGGCGCTTCCGGCGCGTGAGGGAGCGAGTCCGCTATGCTCCGCCAGATGGCCATCGCGCTCGCCGCGGAGTCGCGCGCGGCATACAGCCTGGCGGCCGTGGAAAGGAGGAGCGAGCCCGCCTCCGGGAGCGTGCGGGCCGCGGCCGTGAAGTCGGCCGCGGCGGCGAGCGTGTCGCCGCGCGCGAGGGTGAGAAACGCACGCCCCGCTTCCCGCGACTCCTTCGCCCTGGTCCGCTCCAGGAGCGCGAGCACGGTGAGCAGTTCCGGCTGCGCTTCCCTCGACGTCGAGAGGAGCTGGCGCGCGGTCTCGAGGTCGCCCTGGTAGAGCGCCAGCCAGCCATCTATCTGGTCGTCGTCGCCGCCGGCGTCCGCCAGCAGACGCCGTGCTCGGTCTATCCTTCCGTTACGCACCCAGCCCCACGCCACGAGGCGCGAATAGCGGTCTCGCACGCCCGGGGCAAGGTACTGCGAGTACAGCGCGAGGAAGCGCTCCCCCTCGTTGGGCCGACCCATCGCTGCCAGCGCGCGCAGGTGCGCCTCCAGCACCGTGCGCGCCGCGGTCGCCGAATCGAGCCGCGCCTCCGCGCGCTCGGAGAGCGCGACGGCTGCCTCCGCGTCGCCACCCTCCAGCGCGGCCAGGGCGGCGCCCGCCACCAGATCCGCCCGCTCCCCTCCGCTCGCCTCCGCGGCCGCCAGGAGCGCATCGCGCGCCACCAGCCACGCGCGCATGTCAGAGGCGCGCTTGGCGAAGTCGGTCCACGCTTCCAGCGTGGCGCTTTCCGGCTTCAACGCGCGCAATGCGTCCCAGCCCGCGCGCGGCGAGCCCCAATGAAGCTCCAGGCGGGCAAGCGTCTGGAGCGGCCCCAGCGCGGGGGGCGGCGTGCGGAGCGCGCTCCGCACTCCCTCTCGCGATGCGAGCGGCGTGGGGGCGAGCGAGAAGAGCGCCGCCTGGCCGAGGAAGGCGTTGTCGCCGAGCGCCGAGCGCCACGCCCGCGCGGAAGCCTCCCACTGGCCGTCGGCCGCGCGTAGCTGCGCCAGCTCGTACGCGAAGCCGCGCGTCGACCCGAACGCGTCCTGCGCGGCGTGCAGCACGGAATCCGCCGCAGCCGTACGGCCGTCGGCTATGAGCATCCTCGCGTAGGTGCGATACGGCGACGGATCGCCGGGGACCGCTCTCGCCCAGCGCTCGAACGCCGCGCGGGCGCTGTCGGCCTGGCCCAGCGATCGCCAGCTCCGGAGCTGTGCCGTACGGAAGGCGCTCTCCGCAGGATCGAGCGCGATGGCACTGTCGAGGAGCGGCATGAGCTCCCCGGTTCGGCCGAGCCCCGCGTATACGCGCTCGAGACCGAGAAGCGCCGGCACCGACGCGGGCGACCGGGAGATCGCTTGCAGGTAGGCATGGGCCGCGGGCTCGAGCTGGTTGTCGTCCTCGAGCGCCTGGGCGCGCACCAGCGCGCTCGACGCCGCCGTCTGCGCGCCGAGACGCGCGGGCGCGAGGAGCAGCATGGCGAGCACGAGCCACGACGCCGCGTGCCCCGTGAACGCCGCCAGCTCAGGGATTATCGGGCGGCTGCTCGGCATTGATCCGTTTGAAGTACTCCAGCACCGCGCGCCGCTCGTCGGCGGTGAGCCCCTGGAGCTCGCGCCAACCGGGCTCGCGGAAGCGTTCCACCGTGCGCCCGCTCGACTCGGTGCCGCTGGTCACGGCCTCGTCCCGCACGGCGGCCTCCGCCTCGCGCTCGCCGTTGTCCTCGCGCTCGTCCTTCTGCAGGGTGAGGCCGGCGTCGAGCAGTTTGTGGAAGAGCCCCTGCTGCCGCTGCAGCAGCTCCCGATCCACACGGCCGCGATCGAGCGAGCGCGCGATGTCGCGCATCTCCTTGGCGAGCTGGCCCGCGCGCGATCCGCCCTCCCCCGCCCCGTCTCCCTCCAACTGCCGCGCGATCTCGCGCTGCTGGCGTGCGAGCTGTCGCGCCTGCGCCAGCATCTGCGCACTGGGCCGGGCGCCCGGCATGGGGAGGAGGCCGGCCGACTGCTGATTGACGCCGCCCTGCTGCTTCGCCGCCTGCTGCATCCTCTCCACCATCTCGGCGAAGCCCGACGCCGATTCGCCGCTCGCCGCCCGGGCGCGGTCCCGCATCATCGCCGCCGCCGCACTCTCGAGCGCCTGCGCGGCATCGGCCATGGCATCCACGGTCTCCTGCCTTCCGAGCCCGCGCCGCCCCGAGGAGCCCGGCGTCTCGCCCTCGGCCACCTGCCGCGTGGCCTCCTGCACGCTGCGCCGTGCGGAGCTCAACGCGCCCTGCGACTGCGGCGAGATGTGAGCCGACTGGCGCGCCGCCTTCTGCAACCGCTCCTGAACCTTGTCCACGCCCTGCTGCACGGCGCTCTGATCGGCCTTCAGCTCCTGCTCCTGGCCCTGTGGCTGCCGCGCGCGCTGGGCGATCTCGCTCTGCGTGCGCGCGAGCTGCATCGTCTCCTGGATGGAGCGGTCGAGCTGCGACGTGATCTCGTTCTTCCATTCGTCGATCTGCGACTTCCGCGCGTCGCCGAGCTGCTGCGCGACCTGTTCCATCTGCCGCGCGGCCTGATCCGCCGCCTGGGCGCTCTGCGCGGGGGGTGACTCCGCCGCGCGGCGCATGGATGCCGCCGAGGAGTCGGCGCGCTCCGGCGCGCCGCGCAGGTCGCGCGGCCCGGCTTCGGCCCGCTCCTTCTGCAGGCGCTGCGAGAGCCGATTCACATCCTTCGAAAGCCGGGCGGAGCGTTCGCTCAACTCCGCCGCGCGCGGCGCGGCGCCGTCCCGGGACCGGGTGCGGGCCCCCCCGGCGGAGTCGGAACCGGACGCGGCGACCGAATCGCCGCGCGACGTAGCGGCCGAATCGCCGCGCGACGTGGCGGCCGAATCGCCGCGCGACGCGGCGGCCGAGTCTCCGCGCGCCGCGGAAGTGGAATCGGCACGCGAGCCGGACCCCGCATCGCGGCCCGAAGAGGCGGAATCATGGCGCGGCCGCCCCTGCCGGAGCGAGTCGCTCGCGGCGCGCTCTTCGCTTGCGATCTCACGCGCCTCGTCGTGCAGCGTCTGGAGCGATCCCTCCAGCGCCGCGCGCCTCAGCATCTCGGCGCTCCGCTCGAGCTGCTCGCGGAGCTGCTCCTGCTGGCGTGCCAGGTTGGCGAGCGCGCGCCTGGTGTCCTCGGCCGAGAGCTGGTTGGCGGCGTTCATGAGCTCCGAGAGCTGCTGCTGGAGCTCCGGCGTGAGCGCGTCCTGGAGGAGATTCTGCACGTCGCGCAGCTTCTGCGTGAGCGACGAGTCGAGCACGCCCGCCGCACGAAGCTGGTCGTGCAGCGCCGCTGCATCCCGCCGCGCCTGCTGCACGCGCTGCTGCAGGTCGCGCTGCTCCTCGGCGAGCGTCTTCGCCTGCTCCGCGCTCTGGTACGACATCGATCTGGGTTGCGATGCGGCAGCGTCGCTGCTCGCCCAGTCGGACGATGCCGAGCTGGTGGACGCCCGGTCGGCGCGCGAGCGCGACGCCTCGTCGGTACGCTGCGCGAGCTCGCGCTCGCTCTTCGCCGCGGCGTCCAGGCGCGCGACCGTGGAATCGGCAAGCGCGCGGGCCCGCTCGCGCTGCTCGCTCAACGACGGGACCCTGAGCACCAGCTCCCGACTCGCGCCGCTCTGCTTCCATGGCGAGTTGTCGGTGGCGGTGACGCGCACGAGCAGCTCATCGCCCGGCTGGAGGCCGCGAGGCGCGAGCTCCAGCGCCGGCGTACCGCTCCACGCCGTGGCACCGGGCGTCGCGAGCGGCTGCACCATCTCCGGCATCTGCCGGCCATCGGAGAGGCGCCGCCGCGTGATCAGCTCCACGGACGCGATGCCGTGGTCGTCGGTGGCGGCGGCGCGGATCGGCACGCTCGCGTCGGCCAGCACTATCGTGTCGGCCGACGGGCCGAGGATCTCCACCCTGGGAGCGGAGTCGGGTACCACCTCCAGCTCGAGCGGCGATGGGAGGTCGGCTATCGCCTTCCCCTCCCGCATCGCCGCGGCGAACCAGCGCCACTCCCCGCTTTGCCGCGCGCGCAGGCGGCCGGAGAACGAGTGGCCGTCGGGATCGAGCGTCAGCGTATCGCTGTCGCTGAGCAGTCCCACGCTCGCGAGCGCGGTGGACGCGCGCCCCGAGATGGCCAGCGCCGTACCTCGCGGCACGGGCACGGGCTCGCCCACCGGGAGCGTCTCCGGCGGCCGGCCCAGGTAGGATGGGTAGGTGGCCCGTATCGCCACGTCGCCCACGAAGGGGCGGTCGGTCACGCGGACGACCGACGTGTCGCTCGACACGCGTCCGTCGCCGGCGACGATGACCATGTCGGCATCGAGCGGCCCTACGACCGTCGCGGCCAGACCGCCCTTCACCGGGAGCAGCACGCTGCTCCACGACTTACCGGTGGCACGCAGGTGCAGCGTGATGTCGCGGCGCTCGGGAGCGCTCACGACCACACGCATCTTCTCCCCACGCATCACGGAAGCGGGCACGTCCACGATCCGGAGCGGCGCCAGGATGTCGCCGGTGAGGGCGCCCACGGGGTGGCGGATGGCGCGCCACCCGTCGGGTGCGCGCGACGTCGCGGCGCCGAGGAGCACGAACGAGGCGAGCGCGCCCGCACCCGCGATTGCGCCGCGCCTGCGCGCGCGCCCATGGAGCCCCGGCGCCAGTGGCGCCCCCGAATCGCCCAGTCGCTCGGCGAGCGCGCCGGCCGCGTGCGCGCCGAGCTCGCCGCTCTCTGCCGCCTCCAGCGCGCCGCGCAGCGAGCCGGCGCGCAGCGAGCGCTCGCGCTCGATGGCGCGCGCGATGTTCGCCTCGCCTGCGCTGCGTCGCGAATCGCGCTCGCTCCACCAGAGCACCGCCGCGACTCCGAGCAGCGCGAGCGACCACGCCAGCACCGGCAGCGCGGGTAGCCGGATCCAGCGCGCGTCGCCCAGCGCAAACACCGCCGCCGCGATCACGAGCGCCAGGATCGCCAGCGCGAGCGCCGCGCCGCGTGCCACCAGAGCGATGCCGAGCCGCGAGCGCTCGCGGCCCACGAGCTGCGCGAGCGTCACGATATCGGGCGGCTGGTGACCGCGTAGACGAAGAGATTCACGCCCATGCGCAGCGCCGCCTCGTGCTTCTCGGGCGGATCGTGGTGCACGTCGAGATCCTCCCAGCCGTCACCGAGGTCGCACTGATAGTCGTAGAACACCGCGAGCCGGTCACCGAGAAAGATTCCCAGCCCCTCGGCCGGCTTCCCGTCGTGCTCGTGGATCTTGGGCAGCCCCCTGGGGAAGTCGTACACCAGGTGGTAGATGGGGTGCGAGAGCGGCACGTCCACCAGAGGGCGGTCGGGGAAGACGCGCGCGATCTCGCGCCGGAAGCTCGCATCCATGCCGTAGTTGTCGCTGAAGTGGATGAAGCCGCCGCGCTCGAGGTACTCGCGCAGCCGCCGCACCTCGGCGTCGCTGAAGTGGATGTTGCCGTGGCCGGTGACGTGGATGAACGGGTAGTCCCAGAGCCGGTCGTCCATGAGCGTCACGCGCGCTTCGCCGCGCTCCACGCGGAGCGACGTGCGCGTGGCGATCGCCTCGAGGAGGTTGGGAAGGCTCGAGGGATTGGCGTACCAGTCGCCGCCGCCGTCGTACTGCAGGCGCGCGATGGTCATGCGCAGCCCGTCCTCGCCCGGCGACGCGGCGGGCCGCGCGGCGGGGAGAATCGCGAGCGCTATGGCGAGAAGGGCTGTACGTGACATCTGGCCTGCCTGTGCGCGGTGCTGCATAACCTGGAACACTATTCCGAATGGCCCGTGGCCTCGTCCCGAGCCGCCCCGCCGCCCCCGACCTCCGGCGCCGCCTGCTGGACGACTCGATAGGCATCGTTTCGCGCGATGCCGTGCTCGGCGGCGAGAGCGCGCGCCACATCGCGCGCACTGCTGCCCGCCGCCAGAAGCTCCGCGGCCCGGCCGCGCAGCGCGTCCTCGTCGAGCTCCGCGGCCGTACCAGCTCCTCCCGCCAGGACGATCACCACCTCGCCGCGTGGCGGCGAATCACGGTAATACCGTGCCAGCTCGGCCACCGTTCCCCTGCGAAACTCCTCGAACCGCTTGGTGAGCTCCCGGGCCACCGCGGCGCGGCGTCCGCCGGCGCCGCGGTCGTCCAGCTCGTCCAGCGTGGCCGCCAGCCGCGCCGGCGCCTCGTAGAGCACGGCCGTGTGCGGCAGCCGGGCCACATCTTCCAGAAAGTTAGCCCGTTCGCGCCCCTTCCGCGGCGGGAATCCGAAGAACGTGAAGCGAGTCGCATCCACCCCCGACGCCACCAGCGCCGCGAGGAGCGCGGATGGACCCGGGATGGGGACCACGCGCACACCGGCGGCAACGGCCGCGTCCACCAGGCGCGCGCCGGGATCGGAGAGGAGCGGCGTGCCGGCGTCGGAGACCAGGGCGATGTTCTCGCCGGCGAGGAGGCGTTCCACCAGGCGCGGCGTGGAGCGCGCTTCGTTGTGCTCGTGGTACGCGGCCGTGGGCGTACGGACCGAGTAGCGGTCGAGGAGGCGGCGCGAGTGGCGGGTGTCCTCGGCGAGAACGAGGGCCACGCTGGCGAGCGTCGCCGCCGCGCGCGGCGAGAAGTCGTCGAGGTTTCCGATGGGCGTGGAGACCAGGAAGAGCTGGCCGGGCGATGTGGCCATGCGGGGAGGGGGCCGGGGTGGGAGCAGGCGGGAGCGGAGCGGCGGAAGGTCCGTGAAGCAGTCTAATCGATGGGTGGTCGGGAGGAGACGCCCGGATCCACGGCCGGCTCCGGCGGCCGGCACCGGCCGGACATAGCGTCGCCGGCGCGCCGTTGACAGGCGGCCGCGCTGCCGTACATTCGTCCATCAGGTGGACGATTATCGTCCACCTGATGGACGATTATCACGACACACCGATGCCGACCGACCCTGGTACCCCCACGCTCGACCGCGCGCTCGCGCCGGTCACCCACGACGCCATGGCCACCATGCCTGTCGTCGCCATCACCGGCGCCCGCCAGACCGGCAAAAGCACCCTCGCCCGACTCATCGCGCGCGACCGCGCACTGCCCTATCTCTCGCTCGACGATGCCGACGTCCGGGAGCGCGCCACGACCGACCCTGCGCAACTCGTGAGAGAGTCGCCCCGAATGGTGCTGGACGAGGTCCAGCGCGTTCCCGACCTCCTCCTCGCCATCAAGCGAGCCGTGGACGATGCCGACCAGCGGGTGCCCGGCCAGTTCCTGCTGACGGGATCGGCCAACCTGCTGATGATGCATCAGGTGGCCGATTCGCTCTCCGGTCGCGCGCGCTACGTTCAGATGCTTCCCCTCACCCGGCGCGAACAGCTCGGCTTCGGGGCCACCGGAATCTGGGGAGAGCTCCTGCATGCGCCCGTGGACGAGTGGTACGATCTCGTGGAATCGCAGTCCGCTCCGGCGGAATCCTGGACGGAGCTCGCCGCGCGCGGCGGGTTTCCGCGGCCGGCTGTCCACCTGGAGACGCCCGAGCGACGCGCGCAGTGGTTGACCGCGTACGTGGATACCTACCTCGAGCGCGACCTGCGCGACCTCTCGGCAATCGAGAACCTCGTCGACTTTCGACGCCTCATGCGCGCCGCCTGCCTCAGGATCGGGAACCTGGTCAACATCACCGAGCTGGGGCGCGACGTGCAGCTCCCCAAGACCACGGTACACAGATACCTGAACCTGATGGAAACCTCGTATCAGCTCGTGCGTCTCGAGCCGTACGCCGTGAACCGGACGAAGCGTCTCATCAAGACGCCCAAGCTCTACTGGACCGACCCGGCTCTCGCGCTGCACATCGCCGGAGAGTTCGAGCCGCGCGGCGCACATCTCGAGAACGCGGTTCTGGCCGACCTGCTCGCCTGGCGCGGCGCCACCCTGTCGCGTCCCAACGTGCTCTACTGGCGCACGGCGGCGGGCGTGGAGGTCGATTTCGTGATCGAGGACGGCGGGACTCTCCTGCCCATCGAGGTGAAGGCTTCGACCGCACTCGGCAGCAGGGATGCGGCCGCGGCGACGACCTTCCTGGAGGAGTACGGGTCCCGGGTTCCCGGAGGATTGATACTATACGGCGGCGAGCGCACGTTCTGGATAGCTCGACGCGTGCTCGCCGCCCCATGGTGGAAGGTGATGTGACCCTTCCGCGCCTCTCAGCCGGCGTGCTCCTGGAACTTGGATTCCAGCTTCGCCTTCGGCACGGCGCCCACTACGGTATCCACCAGCTTCCCCTCCTTGAAGAAGAGGATCGTCGGAATCGACCGGACGTTGAAGCGCGTGGACGTCGACGGGTTCGAGTCCACATCGAGCTTCGCCACCTTCGCCTTGCCGTCGTAGTCGACGGCGAGCTGGTCGAGGATCGGCGCCACGAGGCGGCACGGCCCGCACCAAGTGGCCCAGAAGTCCACGACAGCCAGTCCGTCGTGCTTCTCGATCTCCTGCTCGAAAGTCTCGTCCGTCACCGCAACCGCATTCGACATGTCTATCACTCCCTGGCCGGCCCCGCGCTTCACGGAGCCAAGGTTAAGTTTACTGCTCCCACATTTACTCGAGGAGCGACCGGAACCGCTCTCCCCGTTACGAGGGACCGCGCCGCGTCGCCCCGACGAACCGCAATGCCAATGTCTCCACCCACTCGCCGCGGCGCCTCCGCGCGCATCGCGCACATAGGTGTCGCCGTGCGCGCCATCGACGAGCTGCTCCCGTTCTATCGCGACGTGCTCGGCCTCACCGAGGTTCCCCTCGACGATTCCGACGGCGCCCGCATCGCGGGCCTCGCCGCCGGCGAATCGCTGGTGGAACTTCTGGAGCCCGCCGAGCCCGGCTCGCCGATAGACAAGTATATCGCGAAACGCGGACCCGGAATCCACCACATCTGCTTCGCGGTGGACGACCTCGCTGCCGCGCTCGAGCGCTGCCGCGCGGCAGGGCTCCGGCTGATCGACGAAACGCCGCGGCTGGGGGCGGAGGGGAAGCGGATCGCATTTCTCCACCCGAGCGCAACCGGCGGCGTACTCATCGAGCTCACGGAAGGCTAACGCGCGGCGATCCTCCGGCGTTCCCGCCACGCCCGCCCTCGCTCCTCTCACCCGTTCCTCTGCCCCCTCCGCGCCCGCGGGCGGTCAGGGCGTGGCGCAGAGGTCGCGGACGGGCTCCAACGGCACATCCTGCACGTACCAGCGCTCCGACGGCCCCAGGACCGTGACGAAACTGGTGGCGCGGGTGATGTCTCCCTTGGTGAGCGACACGCCGAGCTTGTGCAGCCCCTCGCCGGTTCGCGTGTCGCTCTGGATGTCGAACTTGTCGTGCGTGAGGTAGCATTGCATGATGAGCTCACGCCGCTCGAGCTGGGCGCGTTCCATCTGGTCGCGCGCGGGCCCCTTGGAGGTGCCCCAGATCACGGACATCGCCTGCAGATCCTGGGACTTCACCGCCCCGAGAAAGTTCTGCACCGCCTCGCGCGGCGACGACGCACCCGTGAGCTGAACCGCCCCCGTGACCGGGTTGGTGTGCGTGGGCGCGCTGCGGCAGGCTGCCGCCATCAGAAGTAACAGGGCGATACGTTTCACGTGGATGACTCCCGGTGTTGTCGCGTGCGAACCTAACTTCGAGGGTGAATGCCAGCAAGCCACCTGCGTCTGTACATCAACATCGACCATGTAGCGACGCTCCGCCAGGCGCGCCGCACCGATGAACCGGACCCCGTCGCCGCCGCTCTCCTCTGCGAGGTCGCCGGCGCCGAAGGCATCACGGCCCATCTGCGCGAGGACCGCCGCCACATTCAGGACGACGACGTGCGCCGGCTCTCGAGCGAGATCCGCACGGTGTTCAATCTCGAGATGGCGCTCACCGACGAGATGCTCGATATCGCCGAGCGCCTGCGCCCCTACCAGGCTACTCTGGTACCCGAGCGGCGCGAGGAGGTTACCACCGAAGGCGGGCTCGACGTCTCGCGCGACCCGGCACGGCTGGCGCGCGGAATCGACCGGCTGAAACGCGCGGGCATCCATATCAGTCTGTTCATCGATCCCACTCGCGAAGCCGTGGAGCGATCGCACGACCTCGGAGCTCAGGCGGTGGAGCTCCATACGGGCGCCTACGCCAACGCGGGTGGATCGCGCGATACGCTGGCCGCGCTCGCCGGGGCGGCCTCGGCCGGCGCGCGGCTGGGACTCGCGGTCCACGCCGGGCACGGCCTGACTGTGCGCAACGTGGGACCGGTGGCGGCGATCGCCGAGGTCGAGGAGTTGAACATCGGACATTCCATCGTGAGTCGTGCCATCTTCGTGGGGATGGAAGCATCCGTGCGGGAGATGCGCGCGGCGATGGACGCGGCCCGTTCGTGATGTCGGCGCCGGCGAGTGATTTTCAAACGAGAGACATGGAGCGGCAATGAGCTCGTCGGCGGGCGTGCTGGACTTCTTCATAGCCGAGGCGAACGAATACATCGATCGACTCGACTCCCTCGTCGCGTCGGGCGGCGCGGGCGGCCCCGAAGTCACGGCCTTCGCGCGCAACGCGCGCATGCTCCGGGGGAGCGCCACGATGTCGCGCCGGGAGGGGATCGCCTCGGTGGCCGGCGCGCTCGAGCGCGTGGCACACGCCCTGGGCGATGGCCGGATCGCGTGGGACTCCGCGCTCTCGGCCGCGGTCACCGGCTCGGTGGACGACCTGCGGATCCTCCTGCGCAACGCCCGCACCTGGTCCGCGCTGGACGACCAGCGCTCCGCAGCGCGCGCCACCGAGCTCGCGGGATTCGCGCCGGAAAGCTCGGCCCCGCGGACGCCCGCACCCGCCACGCGCGGTGTCTTTCTGGCGGGGGAGACCGCGGAGCTGGCCAACGCCCTACAGCAGTTCGCGACCGCGCCCACCGCGGGCGCGCTCGAAAACTCGCTGCAGCGGGTCCGCGCCCTGCGCGGAGTGGCCGACGTGCGCGACATGGTTCCCATGGGCGAGGTGATGGAGACCGTGGAGGATGCGCTGCGGCCGCTGGAGGCCCCCTCGGGAGCTCCCGCGGGCGAGGCGCAGCGCGCCCTCGCGAGGGCGGCGGCCGCCTTCCTGCGCCGCGCGTCGCGCGACATCGGCTCGCGGGGCGAGCTGGATCGGGACAGCAGCGAACTGGCGGACTTTCACGGTGCGGCCGCGGCGCTGCCCCACCACTCCGGCAAGGGTGATCGGATCGTTCCGATCTCGCAGCTCTTTCACGACGACGGTGGACCGCACGTCGTGAGCGAAGCCGCGCACCCGCCGACCACGGCAGCGGAGCGCTTCCGCCTCGAAGTCGTGAGCCTGGCCGAGCATCTGCGCGCGGTGGTCGCGGAGTCGCGCCGCACGACGGCCGACGCGCCGCGCGACCCGACGGCGGCGGCGGGAGCGGGCGGGCGCGCCTTGCGCGATGCGCTGCGCGCCCTCGGGAGCGCCGCGCACAGCTTTGGAGAGCGCTCGGTCGCACGCTTCGCGGCCGAGTGGAGTACCCGTGCATCCTCGCTCGATGCCCAGGGGCTCGCGCAGCTCGACGAAGTGGCGGCGCTGCTGGCCGATCCCGCGAGCAGCTCCGCGGCGATCCGGAGCGGAGTCGAACGGCTGACCTCGCTCGGCGAGCACAGCGGCCCGCGCCCCACACCGGGCGCGCAACCACAGCCGCGGCCGCCCTCGCGCACGCCGCTCCGGACGCCCACGGGTCGCGAGCTGCACGAGCTGCTCGAGAATGGCATCGCGAGCTTCCTGGAGCTGGACGAGACCCCGCTGAGTCCACCGGCCGCGCTGGAGGACGAGAAGGTGGTGCCGATCGACGACCTGCTCTACCGCGGCCGCGGCGCGCTCGAACGCGCCGCCGCGCTCCGCGCCGAGCTTCTCTATCTGGACGGCGCTCCGCCGCGTGAAGTCGTCGAAGAGCTCTTCGACCTCATCGAGCTGGCGCTCGCGGAGTAGCGCCGGATGAAGAGTGTCGTTCGGAACACGCTCGGGCTCATCCTGAGCGTCGCGCTGCTCGTGTGGGCGCTGCACAATGTGGAGTTCGCGCTCGTGGTGGAGCATCTCCGCCAGTCGAACCCATGGTACTTCGCGCTGGCGGTCGTACTGGGCACGCTGATCTTCCCGGTGCGCGCCTGGCGCTGGCGGATAATCCTCGACCCGGTGGCGTACCACCTGCCGTTCGGCCCGCTCTGGCGGGCGACGGCCATCGGGTTCGCCCTCAACAACACCACGCCCCGCCTCGGTGAGATCGCGCGCCCCTACTCTCTGAGCCGCGAGTCGCCGCGCGTTTCGTTCTCGGCCGCGCTCGCGTCGCTGGTGGTCGACCGGCTCTTCGACACTTTCGCGATAGTCACGCTGCTGGTCGTGGCCATGCTTTCTCCGGCCTTTCCCGATGCCCACCTCGTGGCGGGACGGCCCATCGGAAGCTGGTTGACCGGCTTCGTAGTCCTGCTGCTGGGAGGAGTGGCGGTTCTCTACGCCGTAGTCCTGTTCCCCAGCGTGATGCTGGCCGTGTACGACTGGTTCGTTCGCGTGCTCGCACGGGCGTCCGCGCGACTGGCGCGGCCACGAACCCGGCATGCGGCGGTATACGGCCGGCTCGCGCGCCTGCTCTCGCCACGCTTCGCGGCAACCGGCCGCGCCATGCTCATCGCGTTCTCATCCGGACTGGTCGTACTCCGGCAGCCGGGACGCTTCGCCGCAGTCTACGTGTGGGCGATGATCCACTGGCTCATCAACGCCCTCGCCTACTGGGTGGGATTCAAGGCGGTGGGGATCGCGGCGCCGTTCAGCGCGGCGCTGATGCTCCAGGGGCTGGTGGCGATCGGCGTCGCGCTCCCCAGCGTGCCGGGCTTTTTCGGTGTGTTCGAGGCGATAGGCCAGCAGGGGCTCGGCATCTACGGCGTGGATGCCGCCCGCGCGACGAGCTGGGCGATAGGCTACCACATTCTCACGTTCATCCCGATCACCGCGATCGGTATCTACTACTTCGTCCGGCTCGGCCTGAACTTCCGCGACCTCGAACGCACGCAGGGCGGCGCGGCAGCTTCCACGGGCCTCGCGGACGTCGACCAGGGGCCCGTGGAGGCGCCTCCTCGAGCGAAGGTGAGCGCCGCGCCGGGTGAACGCGCGTGAGTGCTCGCACCGCGAGCGTCACCGCTCACGCGAAGGTCAACCTCGTGCTGCGCATCCTCGAGCGCGAGGCGAGCGGCTTTCACACGCTCGAGACGATCTTCGCCCGCCTCGAGCTCGGCGACACGGTCACCGTTCGCATCACCGACGCGGGCCGGTCGGTGGACAGCGACCTGCCGATTCCGGGCGCCATGGAAGACAACCTGGCCTACCGTGCCGCGCGGACATTCGCCGAGCGATGCGGGTGGCCGGACAGCTTCGCGATCGAGATCGAGAAGCGAATCCCGATCGGTGGAGGGCTCGGCGGCGGCAGCGCCGACGCCGGCGCGGTGCTCCGCGCCCTGGCCTCCCTCTCCCCCAACCAAGTGGGGGAAGCGGAGCTGCTGGCGATGGCCGCGACGCTGGGTAGCGACGTCCCGTTTCTCACCACCACGGCTCCGCTCGCCCTCGCTTGGGGGCGGGGCGAGAGGATGCTGGCTCTCCCGGCGCTTCCGGAGCGGGACGTAGTGCTGATCCTTCCGGACTTCCCGGTCGCGACCGCCGCGGCGTACGGCTGGATGGCCGAAGCGCGCCGGGAGCCCGCGGCGCACCCGCGGGCTCGGCGCCCGGCGCTCCTCTCCCTCGCCGACCTCGCGACCTGGCCCTCGGTGGCCGCGCTCGCCACCAACGACTTCGAGCCCGTAGTCTGTGGCCGCCACCCGGAGCTCTCCGCGCATCTCGCCTCGCTCCGCGCCGCGGGCGCCTCCATCGCGCTCATGTCCGGCTCCGGCTCCACGCTCTTCGGCGTCTTCGAGACGCCGCCGCCCTCCATCCCCCACGCCTCCGCCGGCGCCCGCACGATCGCCACCAGAACCCTCGCTGCGGGGTCCGGCATATAATGCAGAGCACGCAGAGGCCCGGGCCTCTGCGTGCTCTGCATTATATG
>CAZTTY010000032.1:0-40118 GCA_964616815.1 uncultured Gemmatimonadaceae bacterium
TCCCGGCAGCGTCGCTGCCGGGACCTCTACGCTTTGGACCCGACCCCGTTCACTTCATCTCCACCACCGTCTTCACGTTCACGAACTCCCTGATCCCCGCGTCGCCCAACTCGCGGCCGTAGCCGGAGCGCTTGACGCCGCCGAAGGGAAGCCGTGGGTCGGAAGCAACCATCGCGTTCACGAACACCTGGCCCGCCTCGATGTCGGCCACGAAACGCTCGCGCTCTCGGTCGTCGTCGGTCCACACACTGGAGCCGAGGCCAAACGTCGTATCGTTGGCGAGCGCGATGGCCTCGTCGATGTCGCGCACGCGGAATACCGAGGCGACCGGACCGAAAAGCTCCTCGCTGTACGCCGGGGAATGAGCCGGAATGTCGGCGAGAACGGTCGGCGCGAAGAAGTTGCCCGGCCGAGCCAGCCGCTTCCCGCCGGTGAGCACCCTGCCGCCCGCCTCGACCGTGCGATCCACCTGATCTTCCAGCCCCTCGAGAATGGCGGGCGTCGCGAGCGGGCCGACATCGGTGCTCTCCTCCAGCGGGTCGCCCACCTTCAGGGTTTCCATGGAACGCACGAACCTCCACTCGAATTCGTCGGCGATCTTCTCGTGCACGATGAAGCGCTTCGCGGCTATGCATGACTGGCCGGAGTTCACCACGCGCGCCTTCACCGCCGTGCTGACCGCCGCCTCGAGATCCGCGCTGGGCATCACGATGAACGGATCGCTCCCGCCGAGTTCCAGGACGCTTTTCTTGATCACCTTTCCGGCCGCCGATGCCACCTCGCTGCCGGCGTGCTCGCTCCCCGTGACCGTCACCGCCGCCACGCGCCCGTCGGCGATCACTTCGCCCACGCGCGACGACGCTATCAGCAGCGTCTGAAACTCGCCCCCGTCGAAGCCCGCCCGGCAGAGCACATCCTCGATGGCGAGCGCGCACTGCGGCACGTTCGACGCATGCTTGAGCAGTCCCACGTTACCGGCCATCAATGCCGGCGCCGCGAACCGAAACACCTGCCAGAAAGGAAAATTCCAGGGCATTACCGCGAGCACCACTCCCAACGGCTGGCACAGCACGTAGCTCGCGGCGGCTTCCGTCTGCACGTCCACGCGGCCCAGGAATCGCTCGGCGTGCTCGGCATAGTAGCGACACGCTCGCGCGCACTTCGCCGCCTCCGCGGCCGCACTGGCGATGGGCTTCCCCATCTCGAGCGTCATCAGGCGGCCCAGCTCGCGCTGTTCCTTTTCCAGAATCTCGGCCGCCCGAAGCATCCTGGCCGCCCGATCGGCGAAGCCGGTGCGCCTGTGTATCACCCAGGCTTCGGACGCTCTCGCGAGTTTTCCCCGCAGCTCTTCGGGCGTGAGCTCGGGATACTCGCCGAGGAGCTCGCCCGTGGATGGATTCATCGATTTCATTGCATGGCCACTCGTGAGTGAATGCTCCGCTGCCACGGCGGACCGGCACGGCATGAGCTGACACTGTGGTGAGCGCGGCGCCGGGCGCGCCCGATATTCACGAACTCTCCGTAGCTGCAGAAGTCGTTCCCTCCCCACCCGCATCCCCGGCTCCTTCCGGTCCGTGTTGCACGCGCGCAACCGGCGGGCCGCCGCGCAGCTCGGTGAGCCTTCGCCCTTCGCTCGACCTCCACTCGGCGATCCGCGCGTGGTCGCCCGAGAGCAGCACGTCGGGGACGCGCAGCCCTCGGTACTCCGCCGGACGTGTGTAGCTCGGAGCACTCAGCCCCGGGACCCAGTGCGAGTCGGTGCGCGCGCTCTCCTGGTCGGACATCGCGCCGGCGAGGAGGCGGGCGGTAGCATCGATGATCGCGAGTGCGGCCGGCTCGCCGCCGGAGAGCACGAAGTCGCCGAGCGAGATCTCCTCCGTGGCGAGGTGATCCGCCACTCGCTGGTCCACATCTTTGTAGTGGCCGCAGAGGAGCGTGAGCTCGTCGCCGGCGGCGTAGCGCACCGCGTCGGCCTGCTCGAAGCGGCGTCCACGTGCCGAGAGGAGGACGATCGGCGCACGGGCGCCGATCGACTCGACCGCCTCGAAGAAAGGCGCTGGCTTCATGACCATACCGGGACCGCCGCCGAATGGATAGTCATCTACCGTGCGGTGGCGGTCGTGTGTGAAGTCGCGCAGGTCGACGGCGTTGTACATCACCGAGCCGGCCGCCGCGGCGCGCGCCGGGATGCTCAGCCCGAGCGGAGCGAAGTACTCCGGAAAGATCGTGACGACATTGATCCGAAGCGTCACTCGAAGAGCCCCGGCGGCGGTGTGGCCGTGATGACCCTGGCGGCACGGTCCACGCTCGCCACGAACGGATCGTGGAAGGGGAGCAGCACGCTCGCCCCGCCGCCGTCGCTCACCTCGAGAGCGAGCCCCTGCGGCAAGTCGACCACGCCGCTCACGACACCGAGCGGCGCGCCTTCGGGGAGGATCACGCGCATCCCGGGGAGCTCGTGGATGTAGACCTCTCCCTCCGCCGGCGGCTCCAGCTCCTCGGCCGGCAGCAGGAGGTAGCGCCCGCGCCAGAGATCCGCTTCGCTGCGGTCACCGATCTCCTCGAAGACCACGAGGAGCGAGCCGTCGCCCTGCATGCGCACTCGACGCATGGTCAGAGTCCGGCCGGCAGGGTCGGGATCGCCTTCGGTAGTGCCGACCGAAACGACACGGCCGGCCGCGAAGACCGCGGCCGGCGTGTCGGTGAGCGATTCGACAGTGAGCTCGCCCCTGATCCCGTGTGCCCTGCGCAGCCGCCCGACGATCATCAGCTCGGGCGGATTCACCTCACCCCTCGGCGCTCGACTCGGTTCCCCCCGACTCGGTGTCGGGAGCTTCGGCGGTGGACGCTTCGTCGACGGGCGCCTCGTTCACGGGCGCCTCGTTCACGGGGACCGCGCTGCCGATGCGCCGCGCGCCCGCGCGCCGCTCCTGCCGCATCTTCAGCACGCCAGCCTTGCGCAGGAGGGAGCGTACCGTGTCGGACGGCTGAGCGCCGACACCGAGCCAGTAGTCGGCACGCTGGCTGTCGACCCGCAACCCACCCTCCGCCTGGCGGGGGTTGTAGTGGCCGATGGTTTCTATGAAGCGGCCATCGCGCGGGCTGCGAACATCGGCGATCACGATACGATACACCGGATTCTTCTTCCGCCCTACGCGGCGGAGACGGATTCTCACCATTGTCTCATTCCTTCCCCTGTGCGGGGTGCCTTGGATCGACAACCGGGCTCCTCGCGCCATCCGGACCATCCGGTGCGCACCCGTGCTACAAGATAGCAGGGAGCAGACAGCAGGAGGCAGTACCTGCTTCCTGCTGTCTGCTTCCTCCCTCTATCTCATTCCCATCATTCCCAACCCGCCTCTCCCGCCGCTCCCCATCCGCTTCATCATCTTCTGCATCTCGCGGAACTGCTGGAGGAGGCGATTCACCTCGCTCACGGGACGGCCGCTGCCGCGGGCTATGCGCGCGCGGCGTGTACCGTTGATGATCGAGGGCTGCTTCCGCTCGGCCGGCGTCATGGAAAGGACGATCGCCTCGACGTGGCGCATCCGACGCGGATCGGTGTTGGCCTGCTTGAGCATCTTGCTGTTGACGCCCGGGATCATCTTCAGGAGTCCCTCGAGCGGGCCGAGCTTCTGGATCTGCTTCATCGTGACGAGGAAGTCTTCGAGATCGAGCCCTTCCTTGCGCACCTTTTTCTCGAGACGCTTCGACTCCTGCTCATCGAAGGTCTCCTGGGCCTTCTCCACCAGAGTGACTATGTCACCCATCTGGAGAATGCGGCCGGCCATGCGCTCCGGATGGAACTCCTCGAGCGCATCGATCCGCTCGCCGACGCCGATGAACTTGATCGGCTTACCGGTCACTCCATGGATGGAGAGCGCGGCGCCGCCGCGCGCGTCGCCGTCCATCTTGGTGAGCACCACGCCGGTGATTCCCAGGGCGTCGTTGAAGCCCTTGGCGATCCGCACGGCGTCCTGACCGGTCATGCCATCGGCCACGAACAGGATTTCGTCGGGACGCACGGCCTCCTTGAGCCGCTCCAGCTCCGACATCATCTCTTCATCGATCTGCAGCCGGCCGGCGGTGTCGATTATCACCACGCGCTCGCGGGCGCGCCGCGCCTCCTCGACGCCGCGGCGCGCTATCTTGACCACATCCGTGCTGTCACGGTCGAGGTAGAGCGGCACCTCGACCTGGTGAGCCAGCGTCTCGAGCTGATCGATGGCGGCCGGGCGATACACGTCACCGGCAACGAGCCGAACGGTGCGCCCATCCGACTTGAGCTTGCGCGCGAGCTTGGCGACAGTGGTGCTCTTGCCCGAGCCCTGCAGTCCCACCACCATGACGACCGTGGGCGGCACGGTGCTCATCTTGAGCCCCTCGCGCCGCTCGCCGAGCATCGTGGCGAGCTCGTCGTGAACGATCTTGACGAGCTGCTGTCCCGGCGAGACTGTCCTCAGAGCGGAGACGCCTACAGCGCGCTTCTCCACCCGCTCGAGGAACTCGCGCGTGAGCTGGAAGTTGACGTCCGCCTCCAGCAGCACGCGACGGATCTCGCGCAGTCCTTCTTTTATGTCGGCTTCCGACAGGACGCCCCTTCCGCGCAGCCGCGTGAAGATGGCGTCGAGTTTCTCACTCAGCTCATCGAACATAGCCGTGTAAGTTAGGTCCTATTAGAATTCGATGGAAGGAGGGGGAGCGAAGGAAACAGGCAGCAGGAGACGGGAAACAGGGAACCGCACGCCTGTCCCTGGCGTCCCCGCGAAAGCGGGCATGACTATGTATCGTGTGCAGTTCCTGTTTCCTGTCTCCTGCTGCCTGTTTCCTTCGCTCCCCCTCCCCCGCCGCTCTCGGCTTTCTGCCCTCTGCTTTCTGCTCTCTGCCTCACCCCATGTCCCGCACCCAGCGTAAAGAAGAAATACTGAGATCGGAGCTGCCGCCCACGCTGCCCATCATGGCGTTGCGCTCCACCATCGTCTATCCGCTCGGCACCATCGCCGTGCAGATGGGTGCGCCCGAAAATCTGGAGCTGATCCGGGCGAACGACGAACCCGGGCTCATCGTGGGTCTCCTCGTGGCCAGTGGAGAGCACGACGAACCGGTGAACCCCGACTGGCTGGTGGGTCGCGTGGGCGTAGCCGCGCGCGTGCACGAGCGCATCAACCTTCCCGGCGAGACCATCCAGATCACTCTGCAGGGGCTCCGGCGCATAGTGGTCGAGGACGTGATGTCGCGCGAACCGTATCCCGTGGCGCGCATCCGGCCGGCGAAAGAGAAGGCGCTCGATCCCATACGGGGACAGGAGCTGATGTCCAGGCTCGTCTCGGCCGCGGAGTCGCTCGCCGAAATGGTGGACCGCATCCCCGATGAAGTCCCGGAGATCCTCAAGATCAACATGGCCGATCCCGGTCGCTTCGCCGACCTCGCGGCCACGAACATGAACTTCAGGATCGCCGACAAGGACGAAGTCGTGCAGCGCCTCGACATCGAGGAGCGCATCCGCTTCGTTCTGGGACGCCTGGAGCGCGAGGTGGCGCGCGCGCGCGTGATGGAAGACGTGAAGCGCCAGACCGAGGTGAAGATCGAGCAGCACCAGCGCGAGTTCTACCTGCGCCAGCAGCTCCGCGCGATCCAGGCCGAGCTCGGCGAGACCGACCCGGGCGAAAAGGAGGTCGGCGAGCTCCTTCGGCGCATCGACGAGCTGGGACTTCCCGAGAAGGCGGCGCAGGAGGCGCGGCACGAGACCGAGCGGATGCGCATGCTCTCGCCCGCCTCGAGCGAATACCAGGTGATACGCACCTATCTCGACTGGCTGCTGGCGCTACCCTGGACCAAGCGCTCGGGAGAGGAGGACATCGCGCTCTCCAAAGTACAGGAGGCTCTCGATGCGAAGCATTACGGTCTCAAGGAAGCGAAGGAGCGGATCCTCGAATATCTCGCCGTGCGCAAGCTGCGCGGCGGCGACCCGCACGGCCCCATCCTCTGCTTCGTGGGCCCTCCCGGTACGGGGAAGACATCGCTGGGTGAAGCTATATCGGAGTCCATCGGACGCGCCTTCTACCGCATCTCGGTAGGCGGCGTGCGCGACGAGGCGGAGATCCGCGGGCACCGGCGCACCTACGTGGGTGCCCTCCCCGGGCTCGTGATCCAGTCGCTGCGCCGCGTGGGTGTGCGCGACCCCGTTCTCATGATCGACGAGATCGACAAGATGACCCAGGGCGGGATGTCGGGCGACCCGACCGCGGCGATGCTCGAGGTGCTCGATCCGTCGCAGAACAACTCGTTCGTCGACCACTACGTCAACCTTCCGTTCGATCTTTCGTCGGTCCTGTTCATCTGCACCGCGAACAACCTCTTCGACATCCCCGCGCCGCTGCGCGACAGGATGGAAGTCATCCGCATCGCGGGGTACACGATCGAGGAGAAGGTCGAGATCGCCTGGCGCTATCTCCTTCCCAAGCTGCTCGAGGAGCACGGCCTCACCGACAAGGACCTGCAGTTCACCGACGAGATCCTCGGTTTCGTTTCGAGCGGCTACTCGCGCGAGGCGGGACTGCGCGGTTTCTCGCGCAACCTCGCCGCGATCATGCGCAAGCGTGCCTTCAGAAAGGCCGAAGGCGAGGAGGGCGCGCAGGTCGTCGATCAGGCTCTCGTCGAGGAGATACTCGGCGCGCCGCGCTTCGCGATGGAGGCCGCCGAGAAGGAGCCGGAAGTCGGCACCGTCACCGGTCTCGCGTGGACCGCGACGGGTGGCGACATCATGGTGATCGAGGCCCTCAAGATGCCCGGCACCGGGCGACTCATCGTGACCGGCCAGCTCGGCGATGTCATGCGCGAGTCCGTGGATGCCGCGTACAGCTACGTGCGCTCGCGCGCGCGCCAGCTCGACATCGACGAGCGCATGTTCCGCGACTTCGACCTGCACATCCACCTCCCCGCCGGTGCGATCCCCAAGGACGGCCCGAGCGCGGGGATCACCATCACGCTCGCCATAGCGAGCGCGCTGAGCGACCGCCCGGTACGGCGCGACGTCGCCATGACGGGCGAGGTGACGCTGCGCGGCAAGGTGCTGGAGATCGGCGGAGTGAAGGAGAAGGTGATGTCCGCCTATCGCTCGGGGCTTCGCGAGGTGATCCTCCCCAAGAGCAACGAGAAGGATCTCCGCGATCTCCCCGACGAGGTGCGCGAAGGGATGGCGTTCACTTTCGTCCAGGCCATGGACGAGGTGCTCCGCCTGGCACTCCTCCCTCCCCCACCACACCCGCTGGCCGACCATCCCCCTCCGCACGAGGAGCGCGAAACGGAGCTGACCACGGGTCCGGGGCTCTGATTCCGGGGCTCTGATGAGGAAAGGCCGGCAGCGCTGCTGCCGGCCTTTCCTCATCAGAGCCCCGGACCCGTGCGGCTCACTCGAGCTCCGCGCCCTCGAGGTCGAAGCTCTCGCCGCTCGGAAGATCGGTGTACAGCACGACGTCTCGATCATCGAGCTTGCCGCCCCATATGGTGATCGTGCGTCCGGCGATGGAATAGCTCTTCCCCGCCTGGGTGGTCCTGGGAGAGGCCGACGGGTAGCGCCGGGACATCACGTCCTCGAGGCTGCTGCCGAATTCGGCCGCGTCGATGTTCGAGTCCCACACAGTGAGCCACACGATTCCGTCGCCGCGCGGGCTGCGGATCACCTGATAACGATCGCCGTCCCAGCCCGCCGCGCCGCGAACGGCGGCACTCTGATCCTGCAGGTGCTGGAAGAGGAAGAGGCGCGTCTCGAACTCGCCCATATCGTCCGAGTAGAGCAGCGTACCGCCGCGAGGCTGCGGAAGAATCACCCGCGAAGGATCGTCGCGCTCCTCGCCGAAGTACGCCGCGTCGTGCATGATCTGCTCCGTCGACGTCGGCATGTTCTCGCCGTACGGCTGTTGCCCGGGGCGCTCGGCCTCGAAACGGCGCATGAACTCGGCGCCGCTCAGATACGGGAAGAGCAGCGTCTCCTGCAACGCGAACGGCGCGGCATTGAAGATCGGCATGCTCGCCTGCTGCTGGCGGATCATGTCGCGCACCCGGTCCCAGCCGCCGGGAAAGAACGCGCCGGGTCCGAGCGCCGCCTTCAGCGGTACCAGCATCGCCTGACCCTCGAACACCGCCTGCGCGGCCATGGAGCGGTCGTTGTCACCCCTGGAATCCTGGATCGAGTCGAGGTTGGTGTACTGGTCCTGCAGCGCGTGCACCAGCTCGTGGGAGACCACGAAGCCCACCTGTTCGCGCGGCGCGCCGTCGACTATGTACAGGACCTTCGTCTTCGGATCGTAGAAGCCGGCCACCTGCTCGGTGAGGAGGTCGAGCATGAACTTCCGCAGGTCCATCGTGTCGGGGATCATCCCCAGCCTGCCGTACACGATCTGCTGTCCCTCGATCTCTTCGTCCGTCACCTCGTCGGCGAAGCGCTGCTCCAGGAAGGCGCGCACCTGCTCCTTCGTGCGAGTCTCGACCTTCGGCGGCTCCTTGAAGCGGAGGCCGGTGCCCTGCTCGATACCCGGGATGGCGTCGGCCACCTGTCTGGCGTACGGACCGTTCCCGTTGCCGCTTCCGTCGCCGCGCCCGCAGGCGGCGGCGACGGTCAGAAGCAGCAGCATTGGTGCACTGCGAACTTTCACTTTCAGACGCTCCAGTGAACGTGCTGGCCGGTGGATACGGCCACGACGCGCGCCACATCGTGGCCACGCACCACGAGGCCCTCTTCGATGAGACGCCTGCGCAACTCGGTCTCCATCGCGGCGAGCCGCTCGCGCCTGCTCGGTCCGCGCGCCTCACGAGGCTCCCCGACCGTTCGCCCTTCCCCGGCCGCGGGCGCGGCGCCGGAGGCCTCCCGCCTCGCGCTGCCCGGCGTGCCGCGCCCCGCACTCTCCTGGCCGCCCTGCGACGAGCGCGCCAGCCCACCGGAAAACGCCTCCTCGAGCTGCAGACCGAACCTCTCGAGAGCCGCCAGACCATCGCGCGCGATCCGGCCGAGCGGGTCCTCTTCCGGATCGGCTTCGGGTGCGTGTGCGGAGGAGGCCTTTCCGGCGGCGCCGCTCCCGGCGGCGCTTCGCGCAGCCGCTTCCGGCTCCTCGAGCACCGAGCGCGCCCTCTCCGCGGCGTTCAGGAGCGCGCGACGCTCCACGATGAGCCGCTCGAGATCGCCCGAGTAGGCGGCCGTGGCCTGTGCGTGCGCGCACGCCTCATCCAGAACGTCGATGGCGCGATCCGGGCGCACGCGATCGGTCACGTAGCGGTCGGTGAGCTCCACGCTCGCGAGTACGGCCTCGTCGGAGATCGCCACCGAGTGATGCCGTTCGAGGCGCTCGAGCCGCGACCGCAGGATCTCCACCGTCTCCTCCGCGCTCAGCTCGCGAACCTGTATCGGCTGGAAGCGGCGCTCGAGAGCCGGGTCGCCGCGCACCCAGCGATCGTACTCATCACCGGTCGTCGCGCCGATCACCCTGAAATCGCCGCGCACCAACGCGGGCTTGAGCATGTTGGCCGCATCCATCGCCACACCGATGGCGGTACCCTGCCCTATGAGGTTGTGCAGCTCGTCCACGAACAGGATCACGTTGGGGTCGGCGGACGCGGCGGCGACCACGGCCCGGAGGCGCTCCTCGTACTGGCCGCGGAACATGGTACCCGCCAGCAGCGACACGTGGTCGAGCGCGAGTACGCGCGCCTCGCGCAGTGCGAACGGGACGGCGCCGTCGGCGATCCGCTGTGCGAGCCCCTCGGCGATCGCCGTCTTCCCCACGCCGGCGGCTCCCACCAGCGCGGGATTGTTCTTCGCCTGGCGGAGCAGGATGTCCACCGCTCGCGAGATCTCGACCTCGCGGCAGCGCACCGGCTCGAGCTTTCCGGCGCGCGCGAGCGCGGTGAGATCGCGTGTCACCTGCTGCAGTGTCGCTTCCTCGGAACGGAGCATGTCTCCGAACATCATAATCCACTCAGCCCTCGATACCAGTTCAGCAGGGCATCTCCCCACAGGAGCGCCACCATCGCGGCGGGAGCGAGGAACACGCCGAAGGGCACGAGCGGCGGCTCGAACTCCTTCCCCGCGCGCCGGCTGCGCAGCCACGCCACGGGAAAGACTATCAGCAGGAACCCGATCGCGCCCAGCGCCGCACCCAGGAAGATCGTCAGCAGCCCGCGCGCCACGCCCACGTGCGCCCCCACCATGGCCATCAGCGTGACGTCGCCGAAGCCCATCGCCTCCTTCTTCAGGATCATCTCGCCGAGCCAGCCCGCGATGGCTATGGCACCCGCCGCGGCGCACGCACCCGTCAGTGAATCATACAACGACGCGAAGGGGGAAGTTTCACGCGAGAACACCGCGGCGAAGGCCATCACGACCGCCCACGCCAGGCCGAAGGCCGTGAATCCGTCCGGGATCACGTACTCCATCGCGTCCGTGAGCACCACGCCGAAGAGGATAGTTCCGAATACCGCGACGCGGAGCGCGGTGAGTCCCGGGCCGTAGGCCATCACCGCGCCGAGCCATCCGAGCGCGACGGCCAGCTCGACCAGGGGGTACATCACCGAGATCGGCTGCCCGCAGCCCCGGCAGCGCGCGCGCAGCGCGAGCCAGCTCAGCATCGGCACGTTCTCGAACCACGCGATCTCGTGCGCACAGTCGGGGCAGCGCGAGCGCGGCGCCACCACCGAGAGCTCCTTCGGCCAGCGCGCCACGCAAACATTGAGGAACGAACCGATCAGCGCACCGGTGATGAACGCGATCACGCGCATCACGGTCGGGTCGATCGCGTCGAGTGGAGACATCAGCTCTGGAAGTAGTGTAGTAGGATTCCCGCCGCGACCGCGACGTTGAGCGATTCGACGTCGGGACTGATACGGATGGCGATGGCGCGCGCCAGGCGGCTCCGAGCATCGGGCGAGAGCCCCGCCCCCTCGTTCCCCACCACGAGCGCGAGCCGCCGTGGCCCGCCTTCCCCCGCCCCCCGGCCCATGGTCTCCAGAGGATCGCCGCCGGCGTCCGCGCCCCACAGTGGGATCGCGCAGGCGGAGAGGAACTCATCGAGCTCCGCCCAGGTGCAGGCAACCGTGGGATGGTCGAACAGCGCGCCCATCGAACTACGGACGACCTTCCCGTTCCAGAGGTCAACCGTCCCGGGCAGCGCCAGCGTGGCCGAGACTCCGAAGGCCGCGGCGGTGCGTACCAGCGTTCCCACGTTGCCGGGATCCTGGATCCCGTCGAGCACGAGGAGCCGGGCGCCGGCCGCGAGCCGGAGCGATGCGAGATCGCGCTCGGGCATGCGCGCGATGGCGAGCACGCCCTGCGGCGACTCCGTGGCCGCCGCGCTCTCGAGCTCCCGCTCGTTCACATCCAGAACCGGAATCCCCCGGGCGGCGAGCGAAGCGCGCAGCGCCTCGCCACGCCCACTGTCGGCGAGCGACGGACCGGCGATGGCGCCCTGCACGGTGAGACCGGAACGGAGCAGCTCCTCGACGCTGCGCACGCCCTCGACGACGAACGAGCGCCGCCGTTCGCGCGAGCGGCGGCGCCTGAGGTCGCGGGCGGCCGCGAGTAGTTTCACGCGATCATCCTGGCTGGTGAGCGAGAGCGTTGGGGGGCGCGGCGCGCCGAACGGGAATCCAGAGGGGGCGAGTCACGAAGCAGCCGGCGGCGATGCGTTCGTCCACGGCGACCGGGAGCTCATCAGAACAGGTGACGAAAAGTCGACGATCTCGCGGGCGCGCCGGGAGAGCCGTGAGGCCGCGCGACCGGCCGGCACTCCGTGAAGCTAACGGAGAAGCGGCAGGCGGCAAACGCCGGGATCGCGCCTGGCGGCGCCCCTGGCGCCGCACCCGACCGATTGTGCCGCGCCGTGTGGTTGGATACTATATCCGAAAGACTTGCCAGCCACCCGAGCCCCGTCGAGACCGTGATGCCTCGTTCCACGACAGCAATTCTCGTCGCCCTGTGCGCCGCGCTGCCGGCCGCCGCACAGCAGGCGCGAACTTTCACCCGCGCCGACTCCCTCCGCGGGTCCTTCACCACGCCGGGACGCGTCTGGTGGGACGTCACCTTCTACGACCTCCATGTCGACGTCAGCCCCGCCGACAGCTCCATCGCCGGCTACAACGCCATCAGCTACCGCGTGCTCCAGCCGGGACGCGAGATGCAGATCGACCTCATGGAACCGCTCGTGGTCGACAGCATCGTGGGACCGCGGGGCGCCCTCCCCTTCCGGCGCGACGGCAACGCCTTCTTCGCCACTTTCCCGGAGCCGCGCACCGCAGGTGCCATCGAGACGGTGAAGGTGTTCTACCACGGCCGACCACAGATCGCCGTGCGCCCGCCCTGGCAGGGCGGCTTCACCTGGACCAGCGACAGCCTCGGCCGCCCCTGGATCGTCACCACCGACCAGGGGATGGGTGCCAGTGTCTGGTGGCCCAACAAGGACACCCAGGCCGACGAGCCCGACAGCCAGCGTGTCGCGATCACGGTGCCCCAACCGCTCACCCACGTCGGCAACGGCCGGCTCACGAGCAAGACCGCGAACGCCAACGGTACCACCACCTACGAGTGGTCGGTGCGCAATCCGATCAACAACTACGCGATCGCCGTCGCAGCGGGAAACTACGCCCACTACTCGGACACGCTGCAGGGTGAGGGTGGAAAGCTCTCGCTCGACTTCTGGCCGCTCGATTACCACGTCGATGCCGCACACCGCCAGTTCCCCCAGGCCATCTCGATGCTGAAGTGCTTCGAGCACTGGTTCGGACCGTACCCGTGGTACGAGGACGGCTACAAGCTCATCGAGGTACCCAACACGGGGATGGAGCACCAGAGCGCGGTGAGCTACGGCAACCATTACGCGAACGGCTACCGTGGGCGGGACGGCTCCGGAACCGGGCTCGGGATGAAGTGGGACTTCATCATCGTGCACGAAAGCGCCCACGAATGGTTCGGCAACAACATCACCGCGAAGGACAACGCGGACATGTGGGTACACGAGAGCTTCGCCAACTACGCCGAGGGGCTGTACACGGAATGCCTCTTCGGCAAGGAGGCCGGCGCCCGGTACACCATCGGCGTCCGCCGCGGGATACGCAACGACCGGCCCATCGTCCCTCCGTTCAACGTGAACGCCCAGGGCTCGGGCGACATGTACCCGAAGGGCGGCAACATGCTGCACACCATCCGCCAGATCATCGACGACGACGAGAAGTGGCGCTCGATCCTGCGCGGACTGAACTCGACCTTCCGCCACCAGACGGTGATGGGCTGGCAGGTGGAGGAGTACATCAGCGAGCGCGCCGGGATGGATCTCGGCAAGGTGTTCCAGCAGTATCTCACCACCACGAAAATCCCGGTGCTCGAATACCGTATCGTCGGCGACCGGCTCTCGTACCGCTGGACCGATGTCGTGCCGGGCTTCGACATGCCGGTGCGCGTGAAGCTCGAAGAGGCGGGATTCACCACTTTGCATCCCACGGAAGCGTGGCAGACCGTCCAGATCGCGCTGGCGAAGCCGTCGGATTTCGCCGTGGACGAGAACTTCTACGTCATCCCGCGCGCGGTCGCGGCGAAGGAGTCGGGCTCCTGATGCGGTGGGCTCGGCCGCGACCCCGCCGAGCCCACTACACCTGACCCATTGCCCCGGCCGCCGCCGTCGTCCGCTTCTCCACCGGCTTATCATTCCGCCATGCAAATCGCGCTCACGATAGCGGGCTCCGACTCCGGCGGGGGAGCGGGGATCCAGGCCGACCTCAAGACGTTCCACCGCTTCGGCGTGTTCGGCACGAGTGTGATCACGGCCATCACCGCTCAGAACACGCTGGGCGTCGCGAACTGGATGGCCGTACCCACAGACATCATCACGCAGCAGATCGACGCGGTGGCAGGCGACCTCCGCCCGTCCGCCATCAAGACGGGAATGCTCGCCGATGCCGAGGTAGTGCGCACGGTCCGTGAAGGGATCGTGAAGCACGCCCTCGCGCCGTACGTACTCGACCCCGTGATGGTGGCCACCTCCGGCGATCCGCTGCTCGCGCCGGATGCCGTGCGCGCCATCGCCACCGACCTGCTCCCCCTCGCCGACCTCGTGACGCCCAACCTCGACGAGGCGCGCATCCTCGCGGAAGTGGAGGTGGCCGACGTCGATGACATGCGCCGCGCCGCGCGCATCCTCGTGGAGCGGGGCGCCGGTGCCGCGCTCGTGAAGGGCGGCCACCTCCCCGGTGCCGAAGCCGTCGACATTCTGGCTACCACGGACGAAGTTCATGTCTTCCGGCATCCGCGCATCGATACGCGTCACACTCACGGCACGGGCTGCACGCTCTCCTCGGCCATCGCCGCCCACCTGGCGAGCGGGTACTCTCTCCTGGAGTCGACCACCCGCTCGCTCGACTTCGTCCACCGCGCCATAGCGCAGGCTCCCGGCCTGGGATCCGGGAACGGCCCGCTGAATCACTTCGCCTAGTCCGCCCCGCCTCCCTCTACAGCCCCGGCCAGCACCTTCACGACACCGCGAAGGATCAGCGCCATCCCCTCCGCGGCGCTCCCGGCCGTACGTACCACGTCACGATGGTCCAGCGATCCGCGCGCCGTGCCGGCCGCCGGGTTGGCGATGCAGCTCATCCCCCCGACGCGCATTCCGAGCGAGCGCGCGGCGATCACCTCCTGGATGATCGACATCGCCACCGCGTCGGCGCCGATCCGTTCCAGCATGCGGATCTCGCTCGGCGTCTCGTACGACGGGCCGGCCACCCCCGCGTACACCCCTTCCACCACCGGCACGCTCGCATCGCGCGCGCAGCTCACGAGCAGGTCGGCCAGCGCCGGGTCGTAGGCGTCGACCATTTCCGGCGAACGCGGCTCGCCCGAACGCCCCGGACCGATCAGCGGCGAACGCAGCGTCATGTCGATCTGATCGCGTATCACCATGACGTCGCCGGACCGAAACGTCCGCCTGATCCCGCCGGCCGCGTTGGAGACGATCAGGGTGCGCGCACCCAGAGCGTGAGCGAGCCGCACGGGAAATGCGACTTCATCCGCGCCGTATCCTTCGTACAGGTGCAGTCGGCCGGAGAACAGGACGACGGGCGCGCCCTCGAGCACGCCGGCAACCAGCTCGCCGCGATGGCCGCTCACCGTGGTCGCGGGGAGGCCCGGAATCTCCAGGTACGGGATCCGCCGGGCGTCGCCCAATGCATCGGCCACGCGCCCGAGTCCGGAGCCGAGGAGCACGGCCAGCAGCGGAGCTTCCCGGCCGCCCAGGCGCTCGCGCAGTGCGAGCGCCGCCACGGCCGCGGGGGTGGACGAAGGCTCCATCATCCGGCGACCGCGATGGCGTCGATCTCGCGACGAGCATCGGCCATCAGGGACCGCCGCGTCTCCCACGGGAGGAACGCCGTGGCGAAGGACTCCAGCGCGATCTCTCCCAGCTCGGGCAGCGTGAAGCCGAGCGCGCCGGCGGCATGGAGATACTCGTCGGTGAGCGTCGTGCCGCTGATGAGGCGGTTGTCGGTGTTGAGGGTGACGCTCATGCCGCGATCGAAGTAGCTGCGCAGCGGGTGGGCGTCGTACGACGGCGCCACGTGCGTCTGTACGTTGCTGGTGAGGCAGATTTCGAGCGTGATGCGCCTGTCGTTGATGTAGGCGGCGAGTTCCGGGTTCTCGTACAGGCGCGTTCCGTGCCCCACGCGGTTCGCGCAGAGGTCGAACACCGCCTGGCGGATCGACTTGAAGCCGAACGCCTCGCCGGCGTGAACGGTCACGGCCAGCCCGGCGCGCCGCGCCAGGTCGAACGCCGCCACGTGCGCCGCCGCCGGATTCCCGTGCTCGCCGCCGGCGAGATCGAATCCAACCACGCCCTGCCCACGATACGCCACCGCGAGCTCCGCCATCTCGCGCGAGATCGCCGGCGGCATGCTCCTCAACGCGCACACGATCACTCTGGCCAGCGTGCCGTGGTCACGCTCCCCCAGCTCGATGCCGCGCAGCACGGCGTCCATCACGTCCGTGAGAGTCAGCGCGCCGCGCGCGTTGAGCGCGGGACAGAAGCGGATCTCGATGTAGCGCACGCCGTCGGCCGCGGCATCCTCCACCAGCTCGTAGGCCACGCGGCGCAGCGCATCCGCGGTCTGCAGCACGGAGAGTGTCACCTCGAAGCGCCGGAGATACTCGTCCAGATCGCGCACGTCGCGCGCGGCCATCACCCGCTCCAGCAGCTCCGGCGTTGCCGCCGGCATCGGTTGCCCGTATTCGCGGCCCAGCTCCAGCAGCGTGGCCGCCCTGATCGAGCCATCGAGATGGCAGTGCAGCTCGGCCTTCGGCAGCGCCCGTACCAGCTCCCTGCTCGGCGGCGGCGTCACTTTCCGCCCACGACCTGAAACCGCTCCCCCACCGGCGCCTGCACCGGCTGCGGGCGCGACTCCAGATACGCCACCAGCGCGTCGAGATCCGTGGGACCGAGCTGCTCGTCACGCGCGGCGCCGCGCCGCAGATCGCGCCCGGCCCGGCCCGTGGCCATGTATTCGTTGAGCACCACGGTGTAGCTCGCACCGTCGCGCAGCGGCGAGCCGTCGGACATCGTGACGGACACTATCCTGCTCCCCGACCGCCGTCCGCGATCGTAGCGGATCCTGAGGCCGCTCACGTGCGTGCGCGGCTCGCCGCGGCGGACGAGCCCCTCGAGGTACGCGCGCAGAGCCGCTCCGCTCACGTCCATCCGCCGGAGCGGATTCCCGAACGGCTGCACCTCGAACAGCTCCCCGTAAGTCACGCTTCCCGCCTTCAGGCCCGTGCGTATCCCGCCGTCGTTCACCATGGCGGCATCGGCCTGTCCCGCCCACCGCTGCGCGTCGGCGATCACATTTCCGAGCGCGTACTCCCCGCCCCCCCGCGGCAGCGGAGCGGCGAGACGCGCGACTGGGCGGCTCACGAGCTTCGCGACTCGCTGGCCGGCTCGCCGTATGATGGCTTCTATGTCCGGCGTCGGGCGGGCGTCGCCGCGAACGTGATACACGCGCTCCGCGACCAGTTTCCCGCCCGCGCCGCCGCCCGCGCCTGGTGCGAGATCCACCACCGCCACCGCCCGCCCGCTCGACTGCGCCTGCACCACCGGCACGCCGTCCACCGTGAAGTCGACCACCGTGTGAGTGTGCCCCGAGACTATGGCATCCACGCGCTCGCTGAGCGCATGCGCGAACGAGATCACGTCGCCCTCGCACGCCTCGCGGCCGTCGCTTCGGCACGACGCGCCGCTGTGGGCGAGCACCACTATCACGTCGGCTCCCGACGCGCGCAGGGCGCGCGCGAGCGAATCCACGATCGGCGCCGGCTTCGCGAAACGCAACGTGGCGACGTTGGCCGCCAGCGTGCTGCCGTAGGTCTCCGGACCCGTGATGCCGATGATCCCGATTCGGTAAGGCCCGCGCTGCACGACGGTGTCGTCGGGAATCCACTGTACGTCGCGCCCGTTGCGGTATCGCACGTTGGCGCCGAGCATCGCGAAGTGCGCCTCGCTCATCCTCGCGCGCAGTGTGTCGAGCCCCCAGTCGAACTCGTGATTCCCCACCGCAGCGGCGGCGTAGCCGAGCGCGTCGTACAGCTCCACCACCGGCCGCCCATGCGCCAGGTTCGATACGGCGGTCCCCTGGAACATGTCGCCCGCATCCACCAGGAGTGTCACGCACGGCGCTCCACACTCGCGCTCGGCGCGTTGTATGGAGGCCGCCATCGCGGCCGCGCCGCCAACCGGGTTTCCCTTCGTGGAACGCGCCGGATCGAGCGCGCCGTGCAGGTCGTTGGTAGCGATGATCCGGAGCCGTGGAGCGTCGCCCGCGACATCCGCCGTGGCCTCCCCCGTCGCGTGTCCCGGGGCCTCGCCGGAGGTCGTCCTCGACAGCGCGTCGCTTCCGGACGCACTCCCGGCGACGGCGCCGGGCGCGAGAGCGCCCCCTCCCGGGCGCGCATCGCCGCGTACATCACGTAGAAGGACGAAGGCGGCCACGCCCGCGATCAACAGAAGTCCGGCGGCCCGAATCATGGGCACAAGCTATTCGAATGAGGTCCGAGGTGGGAAGACGAGCCGAGCCTCTTCTCCCCGACGGATCGCCGACGCAGCTTTCCCGCATGGCGACGGCCGAACACATCCTGGTGGTGGACGACGAACCCGACATCGTCGCACTGGTGGCGTACCACCTGGCGCGTGCGGGTTATCGAGTGACTACCGCGTCGTCGGGCACCGAGGCGCTCACCCTCGCGCGGGCCGACCGGCCCGCCCTCATCGTTCTCGACCTCATGCTCCCCGGAATCTCCGGATACGAGGTGCTCGAGCGGCTCCGCGCGGACGAGTCCACGAGCCACGTGGCGGTCCTGATGCTCACCGCGCGCCGCGATGAGCAGGATCGCATACGCGGCCTCACGCTCGGCGCGGACGACTATCTCACCAAGCCTTTCAGTCCGCAGGAGCTCGTCCTGCGGGTCGGCGCCATCCTCAGGAGGGTCTCCGGCGCCGGCACTCCGCAGACCGACCTTCTCGCCGTCGGCCCGATCGCCATCGACCGCGCGGCCCACAGCGTGCGCGTGGACGGGCACGAAGTGGAGCTCACTCCCACCGAGTACCGCCTTCTCCTCCTCCTGGCCGAGCGGCGGGGACGCGTCCAGGAGCGGGCTCGACTCCTCGAAGGCGTCTGGGACGCGGCCCCCGACGTGCAGACACGCACGGTGGACATGCACGTCCAGCGGCTGCGCGCCAAGCTCGGCGATGCCGGGAATCTCATCGAGACGGTGCGCGGCTTCGGCTACCGGCTCCGTCAACCCCGGAACGAATCGACTTGAAGCTGGCGCGCCGCATCTTCCTCGGCCTCGCGCTCGTGATCGCCGTGCTCGTGCTGGTACTGGTGATGCTGAACAGCGCGCGACTGGAGCATGCGCTCGAAAAGTCGGAGGTGCAGCGCCTCACGCGTGAAGCGAGCTTCGTGGCGGCCGAATGGGAGGCAACCCAGGATGCCGACGCGCTGGCGGATGCGGCCGGCGCCGCGCTCGACCGCCGCGTCACGCTGATCGATTCCACGGGGATCGTGATCGGGGACTCCGAGTTCGACGGGCCCGCGCTGGCGCTCCTCGAAAACCACGCCTCCCGCCCCGAAGTGGCCGCGGCACGCCCCGGCGACACCGGGATCTCGCGCCGGCCGAGCGCGTCGCGCGGCGACGACGAGATCTACGTGGCCGTGCCGGGCCCCGCCGGTGGCGTGGCGCGGGTCTCGATGAGCACGACGCAGCTCGCGGCGATCGTGCGACACGCCCGGCAGGACGTGCTGCTCTCGGGAGCCATCGCTCTCGCCATCGCGCTGGTGGTAGCCACGGCCATCGCGCGGCGAGTGACGCACCCGATCGTGGAGCTTCGCGACGTAGCGCGCGCGGTGGCGGCCGGAGATCTCTCCAGGCGTCCGGTACTGGCGGCCGGCGGGGAGGTGGGCGAGCTGGCCGGCGCTGTTCGCGAGATGGCCGACCAGCTCTCGGGCCGGCTCACCGCGCTCGAGGAGGAGGAGGGACTGCTGCTCGCGGCGCTGGAATCGCTTCACGAGGGAGTGCTGGCGGTGGACGCGCGGCGGCACGTGGTGCGCCTCAACGAGAGTGCACGCACGATGCTGGGCGTGCGCGCCGCGACTCCCTTCCCGGCGACCATCCTGCCGCACGACGCCGCGCTGCACGACGCGCTCGAGAGCGCGCTCGGCGGCGTCCCCCCGGCGACCGTCGAGGCGGCGCTCGGCGGACGCGTCGTGGCGATCACCGCCCGGCCGCTGCGCGGTGGCGGGGCGCTCATCGCCCTGCTCGATCTCACCGAGCGCCGGCGCCTCGAGGCGGTACGCCGCGACTTCGTGGCCAACGTCTCGCACGAGCTGCGCACGCCGCTCACCGTCATCGGAGGCTTCGCCGAGACGCTGGTGACCGACGACGTTCCACCGCTTCAGCGCGTGCAGTTCGCGGACGCGATCCGCGCGAACGCGGAGCGGATGCGAAGCATCGTCGATGATCTGCTGGACCTCTCACGCATCGAGTCGGGCGGCTGGCGTCCGATGCCCGAGCCCGTCGCGATGAACGCGATGGCCGAAGAAGTGGTCGAGACCGCCCGCCGCGAAGCGCGCGCGAACGACAAGTCGTTCGTGATCGACATCGACGCCGACGCCGCTACGATCGTCGCGGACCGCACCGCGCTGCAGCAGATCCTCGTGAATCTGGTGAGCAACGCCGTGCGCCATACGCCCGCGGGCGGCACGATCACCGTGTTTACCCGGCCCGAACCGGGCGCGATCGTACTGGGCGTGCGCGATACCGGAGCGGGAATCGCCGCCGAGCATCTTCCGCGCATCTTCGAGCGCTTCTACCGTGTGGACACGGCGCGCTCGAGGGAAGGCGGGGGCACCGGCCTCGGACTCTCGATCGTGCGCCACCTCGTGGAATCGCACTCGGGCCACGTGAGCGCCGATAGCGAGTTGGGCTCGGGCACCACCATCACCGCCCACTTCCCCTACCCGGTCTAGCGGCAGCGCCGGGTGTCCCCGGCGGAGCGCCGCGATGGGCCGCTCCCCGCCCCCACGCACCTCCATCGACCGCCGATGCCGGCGGATGTTACACGACCGTTACCTCGCGGGCCGCAGGCCCGTGACCGGCCCGGATCATCCTTGTCTGCGACGATCAAAAGGAGACGAGCGATGAGACTGGAATACGAGCGATCACACGATGCGCCATCCACGGCGCCCGACGCACCCTACGCGACGCCGGCCGCCGAGGCGCCACGGCACACGCTGGAAGCCCACCCCGGCGCCGCCACGCTGTACCTGCGAGGAAGGGTGTCCGTCCCCGGCTTCCTCGGCGCGATGCGCCAGGCCGAAGATCTCCCGGGCGACGCCTGGGTGCTTCGACTCGACCTCACCGGCGTCGAGATGCTGGACGCGGGTACGCTGCGCATAATCTGGCACTCGCTTCGCCGCTGGCGCGACCGGCGGAGCGGCCTCACGCTGGTCGCGGCACGGCCCGGCGCCGCCCCCGTCGTTACAGAAGCGTTACATGCTCCGTGCACGACCATGACGCGCCGCGCCCACCTTGCGCGCATGCTCACACTACGGAGATGAACATGCACCACCGCATTCGCGACTTCGCGACAGCGGCATTGATTATCGGGTTCGGCATGGCGTGTGCCGGAGGCCAGGACCTGAACGGGGCGGGCGCGACTTTCCCCTACCCGATATACAGCAAGTGGTTCTCGGACTATGCGCGCGAAAGTGGCGTGCGCATCAACTATCAGTCCATCGGCTCCGGCGGCGGCATACGACAGCTCACAGAGGGAACCGTGGACTTCGGTGCAACCGATGCGCCCATGACCGACGAGGAGATGGCCAGACTGGAGTCGCCGGTGCTGCACCTCCCCACCGTCCTCGGCGCCGTGGTGGTGACCTACAACCTGCCCGGTCTCTCCGAGCCGCTCGAGCTGAGCGGTACCGTGCTCGCCGACATCTTCCTCGGGAAGATCACCAGGTGGAACGACAGCAGGATCGCAGCCCTCAATCAGGGCGCCGCGCTGCCGGCCAGCGACATCCTCGTGGTGCACCGCTCCGACGGCAGCGGCACCACGTACATCTTCTCCGACTTCCTCTCCGCCGTGAGCCCGGCGTGGCAGTCGGGTCCCGGCAAGGGCAAGGAGCTCGCATGGCCCACCGGCATCGGCGCCAAGGGGAACGAAGGCGTGGCCGGCCAGGTGAAGCAGATGCCCGGCGCCATCGGCTATGTCGAGCTCGCCTACGCGACGCAGAACGGCCTGCCCTACGCCAGCGTTCAGAACGCGGCCGGCAATTTCGTGGCACCCACCATCGAGTCCGTCACGGCTGCAGCCGCGGGCGTCGTCGGCACGCTGCCCGATGACACCGACTACCGGATCTCCATCGTGAACGCGCCCGGAGCGGACGCCTATCCGATCTCCTCCTTCACCTACCTGCTGGTCTACGCGACGCAGTCCGACCGGAAGAAGGCGGACGCGCTCCTCGGTTTCCTCAGGTGGTACCTGCGGGAAGGCGAGAAGTCCGCGGCGTCGCTGGATTACGCTCCGCTCCCGCCGTCGATGGTCGCGCGGCTCGAGCAGCGGATCGGCACCATCACCGTAGCCAGCCAGTGACCGACGGATGCGCGACGTTGCGGGCGAACCGCACGGCCGCGCGGGCGACCCCGCCCGCGCGTCTCGCGACGGGCGTCCGCGCGTATGCGGTCGCGGCGGCGATCATGCTGGGCGGCGCCCCGGCGCTGGCCCAGTCCGGCTCATCCGCACCGTCCGACTCGGCCGCGGTACGAGACAGCGCGGCGCACTCGCGCGGCCGGGAGCCCGCGCGGCCGACGCTCGACTTCTCGGGACTGGTCTTCGGCAGCTACCAGCTCGCCACGGACGACGCGAGCAGGGCCGCTGACGGCGGCGGCACGCCGAACAAGTTCGACATCGGACGAGTCTACCTGACCTTCGCGATGCCGGCCGGCGAACGTTTCGGCGTGCGCGTCACCACGGACGTCAAGCAGCAGGACGGCTCATCCGGTGCGTACGACGGATGGATCGTGCGGCTCAAGTACGCTTACCTGCAGTACGACTTCCTCGAGAGCGCTACACGGGGCGGCATGTCCGCCTATGCCCGGATAGGGATGCTCCACAACGTCCTCATCGATCACGAGCAGGAGTTCTGGCCACGATACATCGGCAAGGTCGCCACCGAGACGTACGACTTCTTCGCTTCCGCCGATCTCGGAGTCGCGACGCGGGTCGAGCTTCCGGCCGAATGGGGAGAGGTCTACGCGACGCTCGTGAACGGAGGAGGCTACGAGCACCCCGAATCCGATCGTTTCAAGGACATCGCCGCCCGCGTGTCGCTCACTCCGCTCGGCGGCCACGACGGCTGGCTGCGCTCTCTCACGATCTCCCCGTGGATCTACTCCGGGAGGAGCGCCAGCCGCTTCGCAAACGATCCCGCGAGCCCCATCTCCGGAAGCCTGGACCGCACCCGTTACGGCGTGTTCGCGGGAGTGCGCCATCGCGCTCTCACGCTCGGGGCCGAGTGGGCGCGCAGGGTGGACGACGTGGAATCCGGCAGCACTCCTCTCGACCGCAGCGTGGCACACGAAGTGGGAGAGCTGTACAGCGCGTTCGCGATCGCACGGCCGCTGGAGTGGCGCTCCGGAGCGGCGCCCTCGCCGCTGGGCCTGCTCTTCCGGTGGGACAGATTCGCGCCCGACCGCGCCGCGAGCGGCGAGCTGCGCAACATCGTGGGCGGCATCTTCTTCGAGCCTACGGCGAACACCGCGCTCGCCCTCGATTACCAGCGTACCGATCCGCTGGATGGCCTCGGTGGAACGCCATCCGAACGCTGGTACGTCCACTGGCAGGTGGCCTTCTGACATGGCACGCGCAGCCTTCCCCGACGACTTGACGGCCTCCCGCCCACCATCGACGCCGACGGTGGCCGACCGGATCGCGCGCGGCAGGCTCGGCGCGGGATCGGTCTTCGCCGAGCGCTCGATCGGCGACGGTATCTACAGGGGTGCGATCACCTGCTTCGCCCTCTGCATTCCGCTCCTCCTGGCGCTGGTGGCGTGGCAGCTTCTCTCCGCCGGCTGGCCCGCGCTCCGGACCGCGGGACTCGGATTCTTCACCTCGAGCGTGTGGAACCCGGTCGCCGGCGAGTTCGGAGCCGCACCCGCGATCTACGGAACGCTGGCGTCGTCGCTCATCGCGCTCCTCATCGCGGTACCGCTCGCGCTGGGCGTCTCGATCTTCCTCTCGGAGCTCGCTCCGCGCGCGCTGCGGCAGCCAATCGGCTTCCTGGTGGATCTCCTCGCCGCGATACCGAGCGTGGTGTACGGACTGTGGGGCATCTTCGTGCTCCTTCCGGTACTGCGCGATCCGGTCATCCCGTTCCTGCGCGACACACTCGGGCTGGGCGCCACGCCACTCTTTTCCGGTCCGGCATACGGACCGAGCATACTGGCGGCCGGGTTGATCCTGGCAGTCATGGTGCTGCCCTACATCGCGTCCGTATCGCGCGAGGTACTGCTCGCCGTTCCGCGCTCCCAGAGGGAAGCGGCGCTGGCGCTCGGTGCCACCCGGTGGGAGGTGGTGCGCGGAGCCGTGCTGCCGTACGCGAGGTCGGGAATCATGGGCGGGGTGATCCTCGGGCTGGGGCGCGCGCTGGGCGAGACGATGGCGGTGACGATGCTGATCGGCAACCGGCACGAGATCTCCTCCTCGCTGCTCGCGCCCGGCTACACCATGGCGTCGCTCATAGCCAACGAGTTCAGCGAGGCATCGACCGACGCGCATCTCTCGGCGCTGATGGCCGTGGGCTTCTCGCTGTTCGCGATCACGCTCATCGTGAACGCCCTGGCGCGGCTCCTCGTGCGGCGCGTGTCGCACGACCCGGCACCGCGGGCGCGCGCGGCCGCATCACCCGGCGCGAGGGTCTCTCCGTTTGCGTGGGCATCCCCGCGCGCTACTTCGGCCGCGACACCCTCCTCCTCCCCGTCCGCTGCTTCGTCCCCGCGAGCACGGCAGCGCGCGCGGAGCTCCGGCATCCTTCCCGTGCGGCGGTTCCGGAGTGCGGCGATGCTCGCTCTGGCGGCCACGGCGGCCGCGGGAGCGACGCTGCCGCTGATCTTCATCCTCTGGCATCTCGTGAGCGCGGGCGCCAGCTCGCTGGGGCTCGACTTCTTCACGCATGCACCGCGGCCGGTCGGAGAGGAAGGAGGCGGGATGGGGAATGCCATCGTGGGCACCCTGCTGCTGGTCGCCGGCGCCGCCGCCATCGGGGTCCCCGTGGGGGTGGGGGCCGGCCTCTACCTCGCCGAGCATCGCGCGAGCCGCCTCGCCGGCACCGTGCGCTTTCTCTCCGACGTGCTGACCGGCCTCCCCTCGATCGTCACGGGCATTTTCGTGTGGACGTTCATCGTGCGGCCCATGGGGCACTTCTCGGCGTTCGCGGGCTCGGTCGCCCTGGGAACGATGATGATCCCGATGGTGGCGCGAACCACGGAGGAGATGCTTCTTCTCGTTCCCGCCTCGCTGCGCGAGGCGGCGCTGGCACTCGGCTATCCGCGGTGGCGGGCGTCGTTGACGGTGGTGCTGCGCACGGCGAGCGCCGGCATCGTCACGGGAGCGCTGGTCTCGCTCGCGCGCGTGGCGGGTGAGACCGCGCCGCTCCTCTTCACCGCGTTCGGCAACCAGTACTGGTCCACGTCGCCCGGTCAACCGATCGCGGCGCTTCCTCTGCAGATATTCAGCTATGCAATCAGCCCCTACGACGAATGGCACCGCCTCGCCTGGGCAGGCGCGCTCGTTCTCATCGCGCTCATCCTGGCCATCAGCATCCTCGCCCGAATCGCGACGCGGGGCCGCTTCGCCGCCGCGAATGGCGGCTGAGCAGGCAACCGCACCGGTGCACGCACCGGTGCACGAACCGGTACACGCACCGGTGCGGCTCGCCGTACGGCGGCTCGACGCCTGGTTCGGGAGCAACCACGCGGTGCGCGCTGTGTCGCTCGACATCCCCGACCGCGAGGTGACGGCCGTCATCGGCCCCTCCGGCTGCGGAAAGTCCACTTTCCTCCGCTGCCTCAACCGGATGCACGAGACGGTGCCCGGTGCGCGAGTGCGGGGAGAAGTCGCGCTCGACTCTCACGACATCTACGCGTCCGGCACGAGCGCCACGGCCGTGCGCAGGCGGGTGGGGATGGTGTTCCAGCGCCCCACCCCCTTCCCCATGATGTCCATCCGCGAGAACGTGGCGGCCGGATTGCGCGTCATGCAGCGCATGCCGCGCGCGAGAGAGGTGGATGAGATCGTGGAACGGGCGCTCGCACGCGCGGCGCTCTGGGACGAAACGAAAGACCGCCTCGCCAGCTCGGCGATCGCGCTCTCCGGCGGGCAGCAGCAGCGCCTCTGCATCGCGCGCGCGCTGGCCACCGAACCCGAGGTGCTTCTCCTCGATGAACCCACTGCGTCGCTCGATCCGATCAGCACGCAACGAATCGAGGAGCTGGTGCACGAGCTCCGACGGGAGATCACCGTCGTGATCGTGACGCACAACATGCAGCAGGCGGCACGCGTCTCCGACCGCACGGCGTTCTTCCTCGCCGGAGAGCTGGTGGAGGTCGCGCCCACCGGGGCGCTCTTCACATCCCCGGCCGACGCACGGACCGAGGCCTACATCACGGGAAGGTTCGGATGAGCGCCACCGCCGAACTCGCGATGGTGAACGACGCCGGCCCCGCCGACGCGGCCGTGAGGGTCGACCGCTTCTCGTTCTGGTACGGCGACACCAGAGCGCTGCACGAGATCACGCTCGACATCCCGCGCCGCGCGATCACGGCCTTCATCGGGCCGTCGGGGTGCGGAAAATCCACTCTGCTGCGCTCCATCAACCGACTCAACGACGCGATCCCCGGCGTGCGCCACAGCGGCGCGATCCGGCTCGACGACGAGGATGTCTACGCCGGAGGGAGCGACCCGGTGCTGCTGCGTCAGCGCGTGGGGATGGTCTTTCAGCAGTCGAACCCGTTCCCAAAATCGATCTACGACAACGTGGCCTTCGGACCGCGCATCAATGGAGCCGCCCGCGGCATCGAGCTCGACGCGATCGTGGAGCGCTCGCTTCGCCGCGCCGCGCTCTGGGGCGAGGTCAAGGATCGCCTGCGCGGCAGCGCGCTGGCGCTTTCGGGGGGACAGCAGCAGCGGCTCTGCATCGCTCGCGCGCTGGCCAACGACCCGGAGATTCTGCTCCTCGATGAGCCGGCGAGCGCACTCGACCCTACCGCCACGCTGCGGATAGAAGAGCTGCTGCAGGAGCTCGGGCGCGAGGTCACGGTGGTGATCGTGACGCACAACATGCAGCAGGCCGCACGCGCGTCGGACTACACCGCCTTCTTCTACCTCGGCCGGCTGGTCGAGAGCGCCCCTACGGAACGGCTCTTCACCAGTCCCGCGAACGAGCGGACGGAGGCATACGTAACCGGGAGGTTCGGATGAGCACCGGAACCGAGAAGGCGTACCGACACTTCCACGAGCAGCTCGAGGAGCTCACGCAGCGGCTGCTCGACATGTCGCGCTACGTGGAGAGCGCGCTCGATGTCGCGCTCGATGCCCTCTTCCATCACGACGCGGGACAGGCGCGGCTGGTCCTGGCAGGCGATCGTACGCTCGACGTGCTCGAGCTCGAGATCGAGCGTATCGCCGTTTCGCTCCTGGCGCTGCAGCAGCCCATGGCGCGCGATCTCCGCTTCGTGATAGGCGCCATCCGGCTCTCCAGCGACCTCGAACGGGTGGGCGATCACGCCGTGAACATTGCCGAGGCATCGCTGCGCGTCGATGCATCCGGCGTCCGGCTCTCCCCGCAACCGGCCATCCGCGCCCTCGCTGCCGACGCCCGGCTCATGCTGGTGGACGCGATCGACGCCTTCGTCCGTTCGGACGCGGCGCTCGGCCGCGATGTCTGCGCTCGCGACGACTCCATCGACGATCGCCACGCGCGAATCTTCAGCGAGCTGGAGGACGGAATGCGCCGCAATCCCTCCACCATCTCGTGGTCACTTCAGCTCATGCTCGTGATCCGCAACATCGAGCGCATCGCCGACCTCGCCACCAACATCGCCGAAGATGCGGTCTACCTCGCGGAGGGACGCACCATCAAGCATGCTGGGTAGGTCTCGGAACTGCGGAAGAGGGAGGACTGCAGGAGGACGGCAAGGAGGGAAGGAGGCCGGGATGGCTCACTTCGCTGGGGGAGCTCCGGTGCAATGCTGAGATTAGGTGGAGTTGCTTTGATGATGCATGGGCGGGGTGTGTTCACCTAAGTTGGAGAAACTATCGCCCAGGCACTGCAATGCGGCTGCTGGATGACATCACCGGAGAGGTAGTCGATGCCGCCGTGAAGGTGCATCGCGCCATCGGGCCAGGGCTGCTCGAGTCCGTTTACGAGCGTCTGCTGCAGAGCGAGCTCGCCAGGAGAGGAGTCGGCAGCGAAAGGCAGAAGTGTTTGTCTTTTGACGTCGAAGGGATGCACTTCGAGCGTGGGCTGCGGCTGGACCTGCTGGTCGAGCAAAAGGTGGCAGTGGAAGTGAAGGCCGTGGAGCGCGTCTCGGCGGTTCACAAGGCGCAGCTCTTGACGTACATCCGCCTGTTGCACCTGCCGGCCGGTCTCCTCATCAACTTCGGCGGCCTCACGCTGAAAGAAGGCCTCCACCGCCTTTCCAACGATCCACGAATCCCCGCCTCATCGAGGTACCCGCGTCGCCGAGGTCACGGCAGATCGTAGCCCGCAGTCACCTCCTTCCCTCCTTGCCGTCCTCCTGCAGTCCTCCCTCTTCCGCAGTTCCGAGACCTACCCCTGCACCGCATGCAGGAAGTACCACACCCCCGCCGACATGAGCGCCGCGGCGGGGATCGTGAGGATCCACGCCCACACTATCCGGCCGGCCACGCCCCACCGCACGGCGGAGAGACGCGAAGTGGCGCCCACGCCCACTATGGCGCCGGTGATGGTGTGCGTGGTGCTCACAGGGATCCCGAAGCTCGTCGCCAGAAGGATGCTCAGCGCACCGCCGGTCTCGGCACAGAAGCCCCCCACGGGACGCAGCTTGGTAATCCGCGATCCCATGGTGTGCACGATGCGCCAGCCGCCGAAGAGGGTGCCGAAGGAGATCGCGGTGTACGCGCCGATCTCCACCCAGTACGGGATGTGCTCCGCGTTGGGAACGTAGAAGTGATGCAGAAAACCCGTCTCGGCCGCGAAAAGCGCGTTCGAGGATGCCAGCAGCCCCACGATGATGCCCATGGTCTTCTGCGCGTCGTTGGCACCGTGGGAGAGGGAAAAGAAGGCGGCGCTGGCGAGCTGCGCAACGCGGAAGACCCGATCCACCTTCCCCGGCGGAGTACGGTGGAAGAGCCAGTAGACCGTCACCATCAGCCCGAAACCCAGGACCATCCCGATCACGGGGGAGAGGACGATGAAGATGAGCGTCTTCGTCCACCCCGCGGCTATGATCGCTCCGAAGCCCGCCTTCGCCACCGCGGCGCCGCCGTAGCCGCCGATCAGCGCGTGCGATGAGCTCGAGGGAAGGCCGAAGTACCAGGTGATGATGTTCCAGAAGAGCGCGCCCAGCAGCGCGCCGAGGATGACGTTCGGATCCACCACCGACACGTCCACCATCCCCGCACCCATAGTCCTGGCGACCGCGGTTCCCACCGTGAACGCGGCGAGGAAGTTGAACGATGCCGCCCACAGCACGGCGTGCAGCGGCTTGAGTACACGCGTCCCCACCACCGTCGCGATGGAGTTGGCAGAGTCGTGGAATCCGTTGCTGAAGTCGAAGATGAAGGCGACCGCGATGATCGCCAGGATGTACGTGATCACAGATCAGGCATGCTTCAGCGCGATGCTCTGGAGGACGTTCGAGACATCCTCACACTGGTCGATCGCCCGCTCGAGGGTATCGTACAGCTCCTTCCACTTTATCACCTCGAGCGGGTCGGGGGAGCCCTTGAAAAGCTCGCCGACCGCCTGATGATAGAGCGCGTCCCCTTCTTCCTCGAGCTCCTTGACCGTGCTCCCCTCCTCACCAACCACTTTCGAGTCCTTCATTTTGTGGACGGCGGCACCGATGTGGTCGGTCGCCTTGACGAGGACTTCGCAGAGGCGGTGAGCGGCGGCTCGCGTCTCCGTGATGTGGAACATCGCGGCGCGGCGTGCGGTGCCGTCTATCAGGTCGATCACGTTGTCCAGACGCGAGGCCAGGAGGTGGATGTCCTCGCGGTCGATGGGGGTCACGAACGACTGGTCGATGCGCGAAATGATCTCGTGCGTTATGACGTCGGCCTGGTGCTCCTGGTCCTTGATGAGCGCGGTGAAGTGCTCGAGCCGGCCTGGATCGGCGAAGAGCTCCGAAAGCAGGCGGGAGGCTGCTCCCAGCCGCCTGGTGAGCTCCTCGAACATTTCGAAGAACGCGGTATCGCGTGGGATGAGACGCACTTTAGCGCTCTCTCCTTCGAGTGATTATGGGTTCAGCGCGAATCGCACGGGCGCAGCTCGGTCGGAATGGCGACCTGGCCGGTGCTCGCCTCCCGGCTGCGCGGGGGGCCGCGCACAAGTTACCGCTGCGGAAGCCCCGGGGGAACGACGGGCTCTGGTTTCTGATGTGCCGGGGCGTCGCCGAGGGAAGCGCTCCGGTGCATCAGAAACCAGATCCCGTCGTTCGCGCGCCTCCGTAGAGCCGCTTGTGGCGCAGCACGAGCCGCTCGTCCGCGAAGAGCTTGATGAGCAGCAGCCCGGCGACGAATCCGCCCACGTGCGCCCAGACCGCCACGCCGCCGTTGTTGGCCGCGTTCACGTCGCTCAGCTCCGGGAGACCGCTTATCACCTGAACGCCGAACCACCAGAGCAGCACTATCCACGCGGGGATCCGGAAGACTCTGAAGAAGATCACGAAGATGAAGAGCATCCGAACCCTCGCCCTGGGATAGAGCAGCAGATACGCGCCCATCACCCCCGAGATCGCCCCCGATGCCCCCACCGTCGGCACCGGCGAGGCGGGCGCCGAAAGGATATGCGCGCCGGCAGCGACGAAGCCGCAGAGGAGGTAGAAGCCCAGATACCGACCCGGCCCCATGCTGTCTTCCACGTTGTTGCCGAATACCCACAGGAAGAGCGAGTTCCCGATGATGTGCATCCACCCACCGTGGAGAAACATCGACGTCAGCGGCGTCAGGGCGTTGATGCCGTAGTCGTCCACCACGCACAGCATCCCCGGCGCCACCGGTATGGCAGTCCCCAACGGCGCCCGCCGCGTGAGCTCTCCCGGCACCATCCCCAGGTCGCACACTCGCATGGCGAGCGCGATCTGGTTCGTCCCGCCATGCTCCACCACCAGCCACACTGCCCAGATGAGCCCGAGGATGACGTAGTTCATCCACGGCGTCCGGAGCGTGGGAAGCTCGTCACCGATGGGGATCATCCGGCGCCCTCTGCCCTTTCGGCACCTCTGGCGGCGCTCGGTGCCGAGCTGCCTCCCGTCATTCTGCCGCTCCTACGGTGGATGGGTGCGTAATTCTGCCAATCTGGCGCGGAAATTGGGCCCCAACTTTGCCAGAACCTATCGGCGGTTCGCGGCCGTTCGCAAGCGTGGAAGGGCAGCGCAATTGATAAACCATAGAAGAGGGAGTCATGGCCGAAAAAGTCATTGGTATCGATCTGGGAACCACGAATTCCGTGGTGGCGGTGATGGAGGGCGGCGACCCGGTCGTCATCCCCAACGCCGAGGGAGGGCGTGTGACGCCGTCCGTGGTGGGGTTCACCAAGGATGGCGAGCGACTGGTGGGCCAGGTCGCCAAGCGGCAGGCCGTGACCAATCCCCAGAACACCGTTTTCTCGATCAAGCGCTTCATGGGGCGCAAGCTCTCCGAAGTGGGCGAGGAGGCGAAGCGCGTTCCGTACAAGGTGGTCGCCGGCCAGAACGACCTGGTCACGGTGGAGGTCCAGGGGAAGCGCTACACGCCTCCCGAGATCTCCGCGATGATCCTGCAGAAGATGAAGCAGACCGCCGAGGACTACCTCGGCTCCAAGGTCGAGAAGGCCGTCGTCACCGTGCCGGCGTACTTCAACGACTCGCAGCGCCAGGCCACCAAGGATGCCGGGCGCATCGCCGGCCTCGACGTACTGCGCATCATCAACGAGCCCACGGCCGCGGCGCTCGCCTACGGCCTCGACAAGAAAAAGGATGAGAAGGTGGCCGTCTTCGACCTCGGAGGCGGAACCTACGACATCTCCATCCTGGAGCTGTACGACGTCGAAGGCTCTCGCCAGTTCGAGGTGAAGTCCACCAACGGCGACACGCACCTGGGCGGCGACGATTTCGACCAGCGTGTCATCGACTGGCTCGTCTCCGAGTTCAAGCGCGACCAGGCCATCGACCTCTCCAAGGACCCGATGGCGCTCCAGCGCCTCAAGGAAGCGGCCGAGAAGGCGAAGATGGAGCTCTCGAGCACGCAGCAGACCGACATCAATCTGCCGTTCATCACGGCCGACCAGTCGGGCCCCAAGCACCTGAACTACACGCTCACCCGCGCGAAATTCGAGCAGCTCGTGGATGACCTCATCCAGCGCACCATCCCGCCCATGCAGCAGGCGCTCAAGGATGCCGGCATGAAGCAGGATGAGATCGACGAGGTCATCCTCGTCGGCGGCTCCACGCGCATCCCGAAGGTGCAGCAGGTGGTGAAGGACTTCTTCAAGAAGGAGCCGCACAAGGGCGTGAACCCGGACGAAGTCGTCGCGATAGGCGCGGCGATCCAGGGCGCCGTGCTCACGGGTGAGCAGAAGGACGTGCTCCTGCTCGACGTCACCCCGCTCTCGCTCGGCATCGAGACCCTGGGCGGCGTGACCACGGTGCTCATCCCTCGGAACACCACGATCCCCACGAAGAAGTCGGAAACGTTCTCCACCGCGGAGGACAACCAGACCACCGTGGAGATCCACGTGCTGCAGGGCGAGCGCGACATGGCCGTCTACAACAAGACCATCGGCAAGTTCCAGCTCACGGGGATCCCGCCCGCACCGCGCGGCATGCCGCAGGTCGAGGTCACCTTCGACATCGACGCCAACGGGATTCTGCACGTGGCCGCCAAGGACAAGGCCACGGGCAAGGAGCAGAAGATCCGCATCGAGGCGTCGAGCGGTCTCTCCGATGGCGAGATCGAGCGGATGGTGAAGGATGCCGAGTCGCACGCCGAGGAGGACAAGGCGCGCCGCGAGGAGATCGACACTCGCAATCGACTCGACTCGCTGGCCTACGAAGTGGAGAAGAACTCGCAGGAGTGGAGCGAGAAGCTCAGCCCCGAGCTGAAGTCGCGGCTCGAAGGCGCGGTCGAGCGCTCGCGCAAGGCCCTTCGTGGCGACGACATCGGTGAGATCCGCGCGGCGAGCGAAGAGCTCACCCGCGCGTACAGCGAGGCGGGCCAGAGCCTCTACGCTCAGGGCGAGCAGGCCGCTGGCGCGGAGGCCACCGCCGAAGCTGCGCGGGAGAGTGCCGCCGCCTCACCGAAGGGCACCGACGCCGAGACGGAGGACGTGGTCGAAGCCGACTACGAGATCGTGGACGAAGAAAAGCAGTAACAGGTGCAAGTCCGGCGGGGCGTCGCGGGGTCGCGGCGCCCCGTCGCGCATCCGGCCGGGTGGAAGGGCCGCCCCGCAGGGAAACCCGGACGGCCTCGTAGGTGACCAATCAGGAAAAGGCGGAAAGCGCGCCCGGGGCAGCGCGGGCAGTTTGCCGGAGGCGCGCGCCCGGGAAACAAGGCACGCCGACCCGGTGTACATTGACTCATCAATCCAACGGTCGAAAACAGATATGCCTTCTCGAGTATTTACGCGCGTTCGACTGGGTGTCGTGGCGCTGATCGCGTTCGCCGGCGGACTGCTCCTGGCCGCGGGGCTGAACCTCACGCCGTTCGGCTATGCGCAGCAGCAGGGACGGCTCGAAGGTCCGCCGGCTGCGGCCGTGGCGCCGCTCAATGATCTGAGCAACAGCTTCGTCTCCATCACCGAGCACACGAAGCCCGCCGTAGTCTCCATCCAGACCGAGCGCGAGGCACGCAGCCTCCGTCGCCAGCGCGGGCCCAACACCCCGCCCAACCTGGACGACTTCTTCCGCCAGTTCGAACAGCCGGATCGCCAGGCGCCGCCTCGCGAAGGCATGGGTTCCGGCTTCATCGTCTCGCCCGACGGCTACATCCTCACCAACAACCACGTCGTGGCCGACGCCGACAAGGTGAACGTGACCCTGCTCGACAAGCGCGTCTTCAAGGCGACGGTTGTGGGGCGCGATCCCACCACCGACATCGCGGTGATCAAGATCGACGGTAAAGACCTCCCCACCCTCCCCTTCGGCGACGACACCAAGGCGCAGGTGGGTCAGTGGGTGCTGGCGATCGGCAACCCGCTCGGCCTGCAGTTCACCGTGACCGCGGGAATCATCAGCGCCAAGGGGCGGAGCGGCCAGCTCCGGAACCTCTACGCGAGCCAGTACGCGATCGTGGACTATCTGCAGACCGATGCCGCGATCAACCCCGGGAACTCCGGCGGTCCGCTGGTCAACACCAGTGGTGAGGTGATCGGGATCAACTCCGCCATAGCCAGCCAGACGGGCTACTACTCCGGCTACGGCTTCGCCATACCCATCACGCTCGCCAAGAGCGTGATGAACGACATCATCCAGTACGGCCGCGTACGTCGCGCCGTGCTCGGAGTGGTGATCCAGGACGTGCGCGCCGAAGATGCGCAGGCCGCCGGCCTCGACCAGATCCACGGAGCGCTCGTGGGCGGTGCCTCCCCCAACGGCTCCAGCCCGGCCACGAAGGCGGGGATCCAGGCGGGTGACGTGATCGTCTCGCTCGACGGCCACGCCATCGACCGCGTAGCCGAGCTGCAGCGCCTCATCCGCAGCCACAAGCCCGGCGAGACGGTGGAAGTGGGCGTCATGCGCTACGGAAAGAAGCTGGACTTCGAGGTCACCCTCGCCGAAGCCCCGAGCGACGGTCAGGTGGCCAGCGCGGATGGCGCGGACGACGCGCGCGACATGCCCGCCTCCTACGACAAGCTGGGTGTGGCCGTGGAGCCGGTGACCGCCGATCAGGCGAGCCGCGTGTCGCTCCCCGAGAGCAAGGGCGGCCTGGTGGTGACGGACGTGAACGTCAACGGTCCGGCGTACCAGCAGCTCCAGCCGGGCCGCGACATTCTCCTGGAGATCCTGAGCCCGGAGAAGAAGCAGCTCCGCACCGTGGACGATCTCAACTCGGTCCTCCGGAAGCTCAAGGAGGGCGACGTGGTGAGTCTGCTGGTGTATCATCCGGACGCGCAGCAGACCACCGTGGCGAACCTGCGCGTGGGCGGGTGAGCGCGTGAGTCAGGGGGAGGACGGTGAGGCCGGGTTGTGCACCGACGTCCCTCCCCCATCTCCCCCCGCCGCGAGCTCTGCATGCGCCGGGACCGGCCATGTAACCCGCCTACCCCCTCCCACAGTCCGCCCTTACCTTCCTTCCAACGCGCGGGAGTGGCGGAATTGGTAGACGCGCTGGACTTAGGATCCAGTGGGGAAGCCCGTGGGGGTTCGAGTCCCCCCTCTCGCACCTGATCGCACGCCCGAACGTGCGTCCGGCTTCGCAACGCGAGCCGGACGCACGCGTCGCGCATCGCCAATACGGAACCCGATTCGATGAGACTTTCCCACCCGCTCCGCCTTCGCGCCCGCCGCGGCCTGCTGGTCTACCAGCTCGTGCTGCTTCTCGTCGTGGTGGTCATCGTCATAGTCGCGCTCCTCCTCTACGCTCGGCGCAACGAGACGGGAGTGAGCGTACCTCCTCCCGCGCCGGCGGCGGACACCGCCGCGGCCGTGCAGCGTGCGCGGCCCCATCCGCTCGAGACGGTCGCGGTACGCGTCGCCACGTAGAGGTCCGGAAGGTGGCGCCCCACCTTCCCTCCCGCGCTCCCTCTACGATTATGTTTCTGCCATGAACATCGAGATCACTCCCGTGAAGTCCGAGGGGCTGGAGCGCCTCCTCGAAATAAAGGTGCCGGCCGAACACGTGCGCGGCGCCGAAGAGAAGGCCGCGCGGCGCTACGCGCGCCAGGTACGTCTGCCGGGCTTCCGCCCCGGCAAGGCGCCCGCCGCGATGGTGCGCAGAAGGTTCGCCGACGCGATCCGTCAGGAGGCGCTCGAGTCGGTGGTCCAGGAGGCCTTCAAGGAAGTGCTCGAGCGCGAGAAGTTCGACCTCGCCGCACAGCCGCACGTGCACGACCTCAAGTTCAACGACGGCGAACCGCTCACCTTCGAGCTGCACATCGAAGTGAGGCCGAGCATCGAGATCCCTCGCGCCACGGGCTTCCGCGTGGAGCGCAAGGTTCGGCCGGTCTCCGACGAACAGCTGCACGAGCAGCTCGAGGAGCTCCGCGAAGACAAGGCCGTCTGGACCCCGGTGGATGAGAAGCCCGCGCCCGGCGACATGGTCACCGTGCAGCTCGCGATTCCCGAGGATTCCGGCGGCTCGGTGGAGCCGCGCGAATACCGCATCGTGCTCGGCTCGGGTCAGGCGCTGCCGGCCATCGAGGAAGTCATCACAGAAACCGCTCCCGGCGCCACCACGGAGCGACCCGTGAAGTGGCCCGACGACTTTCCCGACGAGGAGCAGCGTGGAAAGACGAAGACCGTGCGCGTCACGGTCGAGGATGTGAAGCGGAAGACGCTGCCCGAGCTCGACGACGAGTTCGCGCGCGCCACCGGCGATTTCGAGTCGATCGCCGTGCTGCGCGACACCGTGCGCGAGGACCTCGTGAAGCATGCCGAGCGCGAGGCCGACGCCGAAGTGCGTCAGAAGCTGGTGGATGAGATCATCGCCGCCAATCCGTTCGACATTCCCCAGAGCTGGGTGAATCGCCTGGTGGACGCATATCTCGAGACCTATCAGATCCCGGAGGAGGAGCGCGAGCGGTTCCGCAGCGAGTTCCGTCCGCTGGCGGAGCGGCAGGTTCGGCGCGACCTCGTGGTGAGCACCATAGCGAAGAACGAGGGACTCGAAGCCACGGAGGCGGACATCGATGAACGCGTAATGGAAGTCGCGGAGAAGCGCGGCACCGAGCCCGGCCAGGTTTATGCCTCGCTGGAGAAGGCCGGCCGCATCGCGGAGCTGGAGCGGAACATCACGGAAGAGAAAGTCTTCGCCTGGCTCATGGAGAAGAACACGGTAGAACAATGACAGAGAGACCGATGGCCACGATCTACCCACCCTACGTGATCGAGCGGTCCAGCCGCGGCGAGCGGACGTACGACATCTTCTCGCGCCTGCTGATGGATCGAATAGTCTTCCTCGGTACGCCCGTCTCCGACGATGTGGCGAACATCATCATCGCCCAACTGCTCTTCCTGCAGGCGGACAATCCGGAACGCGACATCAACCTCTACATCAACTCGCCGGGCGGGAGCGTGTCGGCCGGTCTCGCGATCTACGACACCATGCAGTTCCTCACCGCGCCGATCAGGACGATCTGCATGGGGATGGCGGCGAGCATGGGAGCCTTCCTCCTCGCCGCGGGTACGGCCGGCAAGCGCATGGCGCTCCCGCACTCGCGCATCATGATCCACCAGCCGTCGCAGAGCGGCGGCGGCGGCACTGCCGCGGACATCGAGATCCAGGCGAAGGAAATTCTCTATCTCCGCGCCAAGATGAACGAGTTGATGGCGAAGCACACCGGCAGGCCCGTGGAGCAGATCGAGCGCGACACGGACCGCGACCGCTTCATGAGCGCGGAAGAGGCGAAGGACTACGGCCTCATAGACAGCGTGATCGTGCAGCAACGCGCCATCGAAGCGGTGGAAAAGAAAGTGACATTGTGAAATCGTTCACGTGGGGGAGTCCCAACGGTATGCTTGACCGTCCTCCCAGGGGGATGTTAAGTATACCGACACCCCCCTCGCCGCCCTTCAATGGCGGCGTAACCGATCCCGCTCCACCCCGCAACGCGGAATTCAATGTCGCACGATAAACACCTGCGCTGCTCGTTCTGCGGAAAATCGAAAGATTCCGTCCGGAAGTTCATCTCCGGTCCATCGGTCTACATCTGCAACGAATGCATCTCGCTCTGCAACGAGATCCTCGCCGAAGACGAGGAGCGCGAGGTTGCCGAGGCCATCACCCAGGTCCCCACGCCGCAGGAGATCAAGGACGTCCTCGACCAGTACGTGATCGGACAGGAGCGCGCCAAGAAGGCGCTCGCGGTCGCGGTGTACAACCATTACAAGCGCATCAACTGCTCCTCCGGACGTGACGACGATGTGGAGCTCGACAAGTCCAACATCCTCCTCATCGGCCCTACCGGCGTCGGCAAGACGCTCCTCGCGCAGACGCTCGCCCGCATCCTCGACGTTCCCTTCACCATCGCCGATGCCACCACGCTCACCGAAGCGGGCTACGTCGGCGAAGATGTCGAGAACATCCTCGTCCGCCTCCTCCAGGCCGGCGAGTTCAACGTGGCCGAGTGCGAGCGCGGCATCGTCTACATAGACGAGATCGACAAGGTCGCGCGCAAGAGCGAGAACCCGAGCATCACGCGCGACGTCTCGGGCGAGGGCGTGCAGCAAGCGCTCCTCAAGATCCTCGAGGGCACGGTCGCCTCCGTGCCTCCGCAGGGCGGACGCAAGCATCCGCAGCAGGAGTACATCCAGATCAATACGAAGGACGTGCTCTTCATCTGCGGCGGCGCGTTCGACGGCCTCGAGAAGATCATCGAGGCGCGCACCGGCCGCCGGCAGATCGGCTTCACCAAGGAAGAAGTGCAGAGCGGCAAGCCCGACGATCTCGCGCGCAACCCGTTCGCCGAAGTGGAGCCGGACGACATGCTCCGCTACGGACTCATCCCCGAGCTCGTGGGCCGCCTCCCGGTGACCGTGGCGTTGGAGACGCTCGACGAAGACGCGCTCGTACGCATCCTCAAGGAACCCAGGAACGCGCTCACCAAGCAGTATACCAAGCTCTTCGACCTCGAAGAGGTGAAGATCACCTTCGAGGAGTCGGCGCTCCGCGCGATCGCGCAGAAGGCGATCCGCCGCGGCACGGGAGCTCGCGGCCTGCGCGCCATCCTGGAGGAGATCATGACCGACGTCATGTTCGATCTCCCCAGCCGCGACGACATCACCGAGGTCAAGATCACCGAGAGCAGCGTTGTGAACGGAACCACCCCGCTCCTCGAGATCTCGCCCAAGCGGCACAAGAAGGAAGCATAGCCGCAGCCGCCCACCCCCCGTCCATGTCCATTATCTCGCTCGCCCGGGGCGAGGAGAGCTACGAGGTGCCCGACCGGCTCCCCGTACTCCCGCTCCGGGAAGTCGTCGTTTTTCCGTACATGGTCGTGCCGCTCCTCGTGGGGCGGCCGCTCTCGCTCGGCGCTGTGGAAGCGGCGATCCTGGATGACCGCTGGATCTTCCTCGTGGCCCAGCGCGATGGCGAAGTGCAGGAACCGGCCGCGGCCGACCTCTACCGCGTTGGCGTGGTGGGACGCGTGCTGCAGATCTCGCGCATGGCGAACGGCACCACCAAGGTGCTGCTCGAGGGAGTGGGGCGCGCGCGCGTGACGCGCTACTCGCCCGGCGAGAGCTATCTGCGCGCAGCCATCACGCCGATCCCGTTCTCGACCGGAGCGAACGACGCGCCCGCACACGCGCCGGCCACCCGGGCAGTGGGGAGCGGCGATGCGGATACGGCCGCCGGCGAAGACGCGATGACGCGCCGTGTCACCACACTGTTCGAGGAATACGTCACGCTTCACCGCCGGCTCCCCGGCGAGGTGGTGACGCTCGTGCAGGGGAGCGAGGCGCGCGACCGGCAGGTGTTCGCCGTGGCCGCGCACATGCTCGTCCGGACGGAGCAGCGACAGCAGCTTCTGGAGTCCACCTCGATCCGGTCGCTCCTGGAGCGACTCTCCGAGTTCCTCTCCGCCGAGATCGAGATACTGCGTCTCGAACGGAAGATCGAGAGCGACGTGCGCGGCTCACTCTTCCAGAACCAGCGCGAGTTCTATCTGCAGGAGCAGCTCAAGGCCATCCACCGCGAGCTCGGCCAGGGCGAGGCGGACGACGTAGAAGAGCTGGAAGCCGCGCTCGCACACAAGTCGCTCCCGGAGCACGCGCGCGAGCGCGCCGAGCGGGAGCTGCGCAAGCTGCGCCGTACACCCACGCTGAGTCCCGAGTCCACGGTGGTGCGCAATTATCTGGACTGGCTGCTGGGACTCCCCTGGAGCGAGCGCACCGACGACGTGGTGGATGTCGCGCACGCGCAGCGCGTGCTCGACGAAGATCACTTCGGCCTCGACGATGTGAAGGATCGCATCCTCGACTACATCGCAGTCCTCGCACTCGTGGGGAAGCTCGAGGGCCCGATACTCTGCCTCGTGGGACCGCCGGGCGTCGGCAAGACCTCGCTGGGCCGCTCCATCGCCCGCGCGCTCGGGCGCCAGTTCGCGCGGATGTCGCTCGGCGGCGTGCGCGACGAGGCGGAGAT
>CAZTTY010000033.1:0-37940 GCA_964616815.1 uncultured Gemmatimonadaceae bacterium
ATGAAGCGCCGCGAGTTCTAGATCGCCAGGAATCGACACCGGATTCCTGGCGATCTTTCTTCGAGCGACACACCGCGCCGCGCGGCCATTGACTGCCGCCGCGCGCGGTCTTACACTTCGCGCCCATGACATACTCCGCCGGCCACCACCATGCGCACCATCATCACCACCCCCAGACGGGTCGTGGAAGCGTGCACGTGCGTGGATGACTGACTGAGAGCGTCACCAGCGCCTCGCGCCGCTCACCGAACGGCCCGTCCCTTCCGGACGGGCCGTTTTTGTCTTTCCCCCCGGAGTGGTTGCCGTTCCCCGTTCCCCGTTTCCTCTTTCCGGTCTCATTCATCGCATGCTCCGAATCGCACTCCCCAACAAGGGCCGCCTCGCCGATGATGCCCGCGCCCTCTTCGCCGACGCCGGACTCGAAGTCCGATCGTCGGGACAGCGCGCGCTCGTCGCTTCGCTCGGCGGCGAGTTCGAGGCCATTTTCGTCCGGGCGCAGGACATCCCCGAGTTCGTGGCCGACGGCGCGGCCGACGCGGGGATCACCGGGTGGGATCTCATCCGCGAATCGGAGCGCGACCTGAGGGAGCTGCTCGACCTGGAGTTCGGCGCCTGCCGTCTGGTGGCGGCCGCACGCGCGGAGAGCGGAATCACATCGCTGGCCGACGTCAGGAGCGAGCACCGCGTGGCGACCGTCTTTCCCCGCCTCTCGCGCCGCTTCTTCGACGACGCCGGCTGCGGCGTCCAGCTCGTGCCGATCTCGGGCGCGGCCGAGATCGCGCCGCACCTGGGGATAGCGGACGTAGTCGTGGACCTCACCTCCACCGGCTCCACCATGCGAGTGCACGATCTGCGCGAGATCGCGACCGTGCTCGAATCCACCGCGCGGCTCATCGCGGCTGCGCCGGGCGCCGGCGGCGCCCGGAAGCGCCGCGACGGCCTCGACGCGCGCGGCGCGACGCGCGCTCTCGAGGAGCTCGCCGGCGCGCTCGAGTCGGTGATCCGCGCGCGAGGGAAGCGCTACGTGATGGCCAACGTCCCGCGCGATGCGCTCGACAGGGTGAAGAGCGTGCTCCCCGGCATCAACGGCCCCACCGTGATCGACCTCCTGAACGGCGGCACGCACGTGGCCGTGCACGCCGTGGTACCGCAGTGCGCCATTTACCGAACGATAGCGGACCTCCGCGCGCTCGGCGGCGAGGGCATCCTCGTCACGCGCATCGAGCGGTTCACGCCATGAGCGATACCGACATTTGCTTCCGCGCGCGCGGCGACCTGGAAACGGTCCGCGCCGAGCTGCCCGCGCTCCTCGATCGTTCGACATCGAAGAGTGTCGACGTGCGCACGCGGACGGCCGCCATCGTCGAGCGCGTGCGCAGGGATGGCGACTCCGCGCTCCTCGAGCTCGCGCGGGAGCTGGATGGCGTGCGCCTCGAGTCGCTCGAGGTGGCGCCCGCGATCATGCGGCGCGCGCTGGAGCGGCTCGCACCCGGGGTCCGCGCGGCGATGGAGCGCTCGGCGGCCAACATCGCCACGGCGCACCGCGCCTTCTCGCCCGCGCCCACGCTAGTCGAGACCGAACCCGGCGTGGTGATAGGCAGACGCGCCGACCCGCTCGATGCCGTGGGAGTCTACGCGCCGGGCGGGCGAGCCGCGTACCCGAGCAGCGTGCTCATGGGCGCGATCCCCGCGCGTGTGGCGGGCGTCGACACCGTCATCCTCTGCTCGCCGCCGGGATCCGACGGCCTTCCCGCCCCCTCGGTGCTCGCGGCCGCTGCGCTCGCCGGCGTGGATCGTGTGTTCGCGATAGGCGGCGCCGGAGCGATCGCCGCGATGGCGTTCGGCACCCGCACCGTTCCGGCGGTGAGCCGGATAGTGGGGCCTGGCAACGCGTACGTCGCGGAGGCGAAGCTTCAGGTGGCGGGCTACGTAGGTATCGACTCGCCGGCGGGGCCGAGCGAGCTGCTGGTGATCGCGGACGATTCCGTGGATCCGGCCGCCGTCGCGCTCGAGGTGCTGGCGCAGGCCGAGCACGACCCGCTCGCGGCGGTGGTGGTCGTGGCCGTGGGCGAGCGGGCGGCGTTGGCCGTGGAGCGCGAGCTCCGCGCGCGCCTCGGCGCGCAGTCGCGCTCCGCGATCATCATGCAGTCGCTCGAGTCGCGCGGCGCGCTGCTCTGGTGCGCTTCGCTCGCGGAGGCGGTGGCGTTTTCCAACCGCTACGCGCCGGAGCATCTGCTCCTGGCCATCCGCGATCCGGAAGGCGCGCTCGACGACGTGCGCAACGCCGGCTCGGTGTTCCTGGGCGAGAGCAGCTCCGTGGCCTTCGGCGACTACATGACCGGCGGCAACCACGTGCTCCCCACCGGCGGCGCGGCGCGCGCCTACTCGGGGCTCTCGACGCTGGACTTCGTGCGCTGGACCACGTACCAGCGCGTATCCCCCGACGCCGCCGCCCGCCTCGCGCGCGATACCGCGTGCTTCGCGCGCGCGGAAGGGCTGACGGGGCACGCGGAGGCGGCGGAATTGGCAGGAAGCAGGAAGCAGGAAGCAGGAAGCGGGAACGGCACACGTTCCGCGGTCATTCCCGCGGAAGCGGACATCGACGTCATTCCCGCGAAAGCGGGAATCCATCCTCCTCCGCGTACGGCGCGGAGGTTCGCGGGGATGGATGCGTACGACCCGATGCGCGAGGCTTGCGCGGTGGATCTGAGCGACAACACCAATCTCTGGGGGGCACCGCCGGCGGCGGCGCGGGCGCTGCGCGAGCTCGCGGAGAGCGAGGTCACGCGCTATCCGGCGGTCTACGCCGGGCGTCTCAAGGAGGCGCTGGCGGAGTACGCGGGCGTCGGCCGCGACGAGATCGTCACTGGCTGCGGCTCGGACGACGTGCTGGACTCGGCCATGCGCGCGCTCGCGGAGCCAGGCGACCGCGTGGCCATCGCCGAGCCCACGTTCGTGATGGCCGAGCGCTTCGCGCTGATGAACGGCCTCGAGATCGAACGCGTTCGGCTGACGAGCGACCTCGCGCTCGACGCGGACGCGCTGCTCGAAACCGGCGCTCGCATCATCTACATCTGCTCGCCGAACAATCCGACCGGGAGCGCCTTCGATGGCGCGAGCATCGAGCGTGTGCTGAGCCGGGCGCCGGGCTTCGTGATCCTGGACGAGGCGTACGCCGAGTTCAGGGGCGACGGCTACCTCCGCTCCGCGCCGTCGTACGACAACCTTCTGGTGGTGCGCACGCTCTCGAAGGCGTTCGGGCTGGCCGGTGCGCGGGTGGGCTACGCCTCCGCGGCCGCGGCGCTCGTGAACGCGGTGGAGAAGTCGCGCGGCCCCTACAAGGTGAGCGCCACCGCCGAGCGTGCCGCGCTGGCCGCGCTGAGGGAAGACCGCGACTGGGTCGCCGGGCGGGTGGCGGAAGTGCGCGCCAACCGCGCGCGCTTCGTGGCTTCGCTCGAGAGACTGGGGTTGGCGCCGCTCCCCTCCGACGCGAATTTCGTACTCGTCCCGGTGCAGGACGCCGCGGCTCTGACGCGGCGCATGCGCCGCGGCGGGAGCGGCGTGGCCGTGCGTCCGTTCGTCGCGCTTCCGGGGATCGGCGACGCCGTGCGCATCACCGTCGGCCCGTGGCATATGATGGAATCGGCGCTCGGGGAGATCGAGGAGGCAACCGCGTGCGTGTGACCGTGCTCGACTACGGCGTGGGCAACGTGCACTCGCTGCTCAAGGCGCTCGATGCGCCGGGCGCGCAGGTGCGCGCGGAGTCCGACGCGCGCCGCGCGCTCGACACCGACGTGCTCGTGCTCCCGGGCGTGGGCGCGTTCGGCGCCGCCGCCAGACGGATCGCTCCGGCGCGCGACGCGCTTCGTGCCGCCCTCGCGGAGGGCCTCCCCTGCCTCGGCATCTGTCTCGGCATGCAACTCCTCTTCGATTCCAGCGAGGAGGGAGACGGCGAAGGACTCGGCGTGATCCCCGGCAGCGTGCGCAAGCTGCGCGCGGCGCGCGTTCCACAGATGGGGTGGAACGCGCTGGAGGAGCGACGCGATCCGCTGCTCGACGCTTCGGAGCTGGAGTGCGCGTATTTCGCGAACAGCTACGTGTGCGTGCCGGATGCCGCGTCGGCGGTGCGCGCCACGAGTGTGCACGAGGGGGAGAGTTTCGCTTCCGTGGTACGTTCCGGCGGCACGGTGGGCGTGCAGTTCCACCCGGAAAAGAGCTCCGCCGCCGGCGTGGCTTTCATAGGCGCATTTCTCGAGGAGGCGCGACGTTGATAGTGATACCCGCTGTGGATCTGCGCGCCGGAAAGTGCGTGCAGCTCGTGGGCGGCTCGTACGATGCCGAGTCGGTGCGGCTCGACGATCCGGTGGAAGTGGCGCGCGAGTGGACGCGGAAGGGCTTCCGGCGGCTGCACGTGGTGGATCTCGACGCGGCCACGGGGCGCGGCGGCAACGCGGCGCTGGTGAGCGAGATAGTGCGCGACGTCGAGGCCACGTTCCAGGTGGGCGGCGGGGTGCGCGAATCGGACGACATCGAACGACTACTCGGCGAGGGCGCGGAGTGGGTCGTGGCCGGCACTCGCGCGCTCACCGACTCCTGGTGGCTCGAGGAAGTGGCGGCCGACTTCCCCGGCCGCATGATCGTGGCCGCCGATGTGCGGGGACGCGGAATCGTGACGCACGGCTGGTCGCGCACGCGCGGGCGCGATGTGCTGAGCTGCATCGAGGAGCTCAACGACCTCCCGCTCGCGGGCGTGCTGGTCACCGCCGTGCATCTCGAGGGGCGTATGCAGGGCGCGGATCTCTTCCTCATGGAAGACGTGGTGGAGAGCTCCGCGCATCCGGTGATCGCTTCCGGCGGGATCGCGAGCGGCAGCGACCTGCGCAATCTAGCCGAGCGTGGGGTGGCGGCGGCGGTGGTGGGAATGGCGCTGTACACCGGCGCACTGGATGCGCGGGCGACCGCGGAAGAGTACTCGAGCTGACCACGGAGGGGGCGAGTTGACGACTGTAGTGCGGGAGACGCGCGAGACGCGCGTGCGAGTGGAGCTGGAGCGCGGCGTCGCATCGGAGAGTGGGGACGCCGGCGTGCGGGCGGCTGCGATCGACACCGGCGAGCCGTTCCTCGATCACATGCTGAACACGCTGGCCCGCTACGCCGGCGTGCGGCTCGCGGTGCGAGCGAGCGGCGACCTGCGGCATCATCTGGTGGAGGATGTCGCGATCACGCTCGGCGACGCGCTGGCGCGCTTCACGCCGGCTCGCGCGGCGCGCTACGGCGAGCGCGTGGTGCCGATGGACGATGCGCTCGTGCAGGTCGCGCTCGACCTCGGCGGCCGGCCGTACTACCGCGGCCCGCTCCCGAGCACATTGTACGATCACTGGATGCGCTCGCTCAGCGACCACGCGCGGATGACACTGCACGTGCGCGTGATCCGCGGCCACGACCGGCATCACGTCGTGGAAGCGGCGTTCAAGGCGCTCGGCCTCGCGCTGCGTCAGGCGCTGGTGGAGGGCGACACGGTGTTCAGCACCAAGGGCGCCGTGGCGCTGGAGGCGGAATGACGCTGGCGCGCAGGGTGGTCGTATGTCTGGACGTGCAGGGCGGGCGCGTGGTGAAGGGCACGCGCTTCGAGTCGCTGCGCGACGTGGGCGATCCGGTGGAGCTGGCCGAGCGCTACGAGGCGGAGGGCGCCGACGAGCTGGTGTTCCTGGACATCGCGGCGAGCGCCGACGGGCGCGATACACTTCTCGACGTGGTGAGCCGCACGGCGCGGCGGCTGTTCGTCCCGCTCACCGTGGGCGGCGGAATTCGCAGCGTGGAAGACGTGTCGCGCGCGCTCCAGGCGGGTGCCGACAAAGTGAGCATCAACAGCGCCGCGGTCGCGCGGCCCGAGCTCTTCACCGACTGCGCGCAGCGCTTCGGCGCGCAGTGCGTGGTGGCGAGCATCGACGCGAAGCGAGAGGGCGATCGCTGGCTGGTGCGCACGCGCGGAGGGCGGACGGGCACCGCGCTCGACGCCGTGGAATGGGCGCGCGAGTGCGCCGCGCGCGGCGCCGGTGAGATCCTCCTGACGAGCATCGACCGCGACGGCGTGCGCGGCGGCTACGATCTCGAGCTCACCCGCGCGGTGGCGCGGGTGGTGAACGTTCCGGTGGTGGCGTCGGGCGGCGCGGGGAGCGCGGCCGACGTGGTGGCCGCGCTGCGCGAGGGCGGGGCGGATGCGGCGCTGGTGGCGGGGATACTTCACGACGGAGTGACTACGGTCGCGCAGTTGAAGGAGGCGATGCGGGAAGCGGGGATCGCCGCGCGCGAAGTCGTCATCCCCGCGAAAGCGGGGATCCATGTTCCCCACGACGGCGCCGGCCATGAGTGACGCTCCGGACACCACACTGATGTACGCCGCGCTCGACGTCGCGCGCATCGCGGGCGAAGTGGCGCTGCGCCATTTCCGGACTGCGCTCGCGGTGGAAACCAAGTCCGACGGTTCGCCGGTCACCGTCGCCGACCGCGGCGCCGAGCGTGCCGCGCGCGAATGGATCGAGGAGCGCTTCCCCGGCGACGGGATACTGGGCGAGGAGTTCGGCCTCGTGCGCCCCGGGGCGCCGCGCCGCTGGATACTCGACCCCATAGACGGCACGAAGAGCTTCGTGCGCGGAGTGCCGCTCTGGGGCTCGCTCGCGGCGCTGGTGGAGGGCGACGGCGACGAGCGTCGCGTGGTGGCCGGGGCGGCGTACTTCCCCGCGCTCGGCGAGTCGCTCGCCGCCGCCACGGGCACGGGCGCCTGGTGGAACGGTGTGCGCTGCTCCGTCTCGCGCGTCGCGACGATCGACGAATCGGTCGTACTCACCACCGACGAGCAGTTCCGCCATGCGCCGGAGCGGCGCGACGCGTGGGACGCGCTCGCCGGACGCGCACTCTTCAGCCGCACGTGGGGCGACTGCTACGGCTACCGTCTCGTCGCCACCGGCCGCGCCGAGGTGATGGTGGACGGGATCCTTTCCCCGTGGGATGCCGCAGCCTTTCTCCCGATCATCGAGGAGGCCGGCGGCGTGCTCACGGACTGGACCGGGAGGCACACCGCGTTCGGCGGGAACGCAGTCGCGACCAATGCCGCCGTGGCGACTGCCGCGCGGCGCATCCTGGGCGCGGGCGGTCCCGAGGCTGCGCCGGGGAGCGCGCCCGGCACTTCCATGGAGTGAACCGATGCTGGATCTGGAACTACTCGACTTTGGCCGCGGAGGCGGGCTCGTGACCGTCGCGACCCAGGACGTGCACAGCGGCCAGCTTCTCATGGTCGCGTACGCCGATCGCGAGGCACTCGAATACACGATCGCCACTGGCGAGATGCACTATCGCTCGCGTCGGCGCGGCCTCTGGCACAAGGGTGCCACGAGCGGGAACCGGCAGCGAGTGGTGTCGCTCACTCCCGACTGCGACGGCGACGCCGTGCTCGCGCTGGTCGAGCAGACCGGAGTCGCCTGTCACACCGGTACGCGCTCGTGCTTCGTAGTGGGTGGAGTCGTGGCGGACTGGTCGCCGGAAGCGATCGGCGGCGCCGAACGGCGGGCCGGGGCGCTGGCGAAGCTGGACGCCACCATAGCCTCGCGCGCCGCCGCCGGACGCTCGGCGCCGGAAGCCAGCTACACTGCCCGACTCCTCGGCGATCGCAACCTTCGCCTCAAGAAGCTGGGTGAGGAAGCCGCCGAGCTCGTCACCGCCTGCGCCGACGGCGACCGCGAGCGAGCCACCGAGGAGGCGGCGGATCTCATCTATCACACACTCGTCGCGCTGCGCGCCGTGGGCGGCTCGCTGGAGGAGGTCGAGCGAGTCCTCGAGGGGCGCTCGGCGAGCCCGCTGCCGGCACGGTAGCACGGCCACTCGTCGTCCTCCCGAACGGCAGTCGTCCCCGCTTTCGCGGAGCAGGCCGAGCGGTGCTACTTTTCCCCCCACGATGACATCCGCTCCTCCCTCCCGCGCCACCTTCGCGCTCCTGGCCGAGCAGCTCGACGCCGACCGGCTGCAGCTCTCGGTTCCGCTGGCGCCGTTCACGACATTCAGGATCGGCGGCCCCGCCGACTACTTCTACGAAACCGCGTCGGCCGACGATCTCGCGAACGCGGTGACCGCGGCTCGCCAGCTCGGGATCCAGCACTTCGTGCTCGGACTCGGCGCCAACATCCTGGTGGGCGACCGCGGCTTTCGCGGACTCGTGATCCGCAACCGCGCGAGCCACGCGCGGTGGGGAGAGGACGGCAAACTCCGGGTGGAGAGCGGCGCGGTGATGCGCGACCTCATCCTCGAGGCGGTTCGCCGCGGCTGGTCGGGGCTCGAGCACTACGTGGGGATCCCGAGCACGGTGGGCGGCGCCGTGTGGCAGAACCTGCACTTTCTCTCGCCGGCACCGGAGCGCGAGCGCACCGTGTTCATCGCGGAAGTGTTCGAGTCGTGCGACATCCTCACCGCGGAGGGCGAGCGAAAGACGGTGGGTGCGGACTACGTGAACTTCGGCTACGACGACAGCGTGTTCCATCATCGCGAAGATGTCGCGCTGGCGGTGACGTTCCGGCTCGAGCGGGGCGATCCGGCGGAGATGCATCGCATCATGCAGGAGAACCTGAGCTGGCGCGGCGCGCGGCATCCGTGGCTCGACTGGCATCCGAGCGCCGGCTCGATCTTCAAGAAGATCGAGGGAGTGGGCGCGGGGCGATTGGTGGATCAGTGCGGGCTCAAGGGGTTTCGTCACGGCAACGCGCAGATCTCGCATCTGCACGCGAACATCATGGTGAACCTGGGCGGCGCGACCGCGAAGGACGTGAAGGAGCTGATCGCGATCGCGCAGCGTGCCGTGGAGGAGAAATTCGGCGAGCACCTCGAGCCGGAGATCAACTTCGTGGGGGAGTGACGGGAGGACGGAGGGGAATCGCGATCGACGAGGGGCTCGCGCCGCGCCCGTCGCCTTGCGGCGGGCCCGGTCATGCCGCATTCTGGTGTCGCCCATGGTATACAAACATGGGAGCCCACTAAGAGTACAGCTCCGAAAAGACCCCCCACCCGCGCCTACCGGGAGGACTTCCACGTGAACCGCGCCGCGCACCACGACCTCCGCCTCGCCAGTCCCGCCGCGCTCGCCGCACTCGCGCTCACACTCGCTGCCTGCGGCGGAGGATCGCCATCCGGTCCCGATGGCTCCGGCTCCAAGGCGGCAGTGAACATCTCCCGCTCCGCCGTCGCTCTCATAACCGGCGACACCGTGCGCCTCACCGTCTCCGTCCGTGGCGACGACGGTGTGCTCATCCCCGACGCGGCCGTGCAGTGGAGCTCGAGCGACCCCAGCGTCGCCTCCGTGTCCGACGGCCTCGTCACCGCGCTCGCGGCTGGAAGCACCGACATCTCGGCTTCCTCGAACGGCGTCACCGCGAAGAGCGCCGTCACCTCGCACGTCGGGAGCGGCACTCGCGTGCCGAGCATGGAGTCGTACGACCAGATCATCCCGGCCCTCATGGCCAAGTGGCAGATCCCCGGCGGCGCCGTGGCTGTGATGATGGACGGTGTCGTCATCTATTCGCGCGGCTACGGCTACGCCGACGTGGACGCGAAGGTGCCTGTGGCACCCGATGCACTTTTCCGCATCGCGTCGGTCTCGAAGCCCATCACCAGCGCCGCGATCCTGAAGCTCGTGGATGATGGCGAGCTCTCGCTCGACGATCACCCGTTCGACATCATCGGCGACATCGCGGCCCCCGACGGCAGCACCGAAGACCCCCGCCTCGCCGACATCACCATCCGCCACCTCCTCGAGCACGCCGGCGGCTGGGATCGCGATGCGAGCGGCGATCCCATGTTCATGTCGTCCAGCATCGCCACGGCGCTCGGCACCGACGCGCCCGCGAGCGTGGAAGACGTCATCCGCTACATGCGCGGCCAGCCACTCGACTTCGATCCCGGCTCGCGCTACGTGTACTCGAACTTCGGCTACGCGGTGCTCGGCAGGGTGATAGAGAAGATCACCGGCCAGTCGTACGAGGAATACGTGAAGACGAACGTGCTGGAACCGATGGGCATCACTCGCATGACCATGGGCGCCACTCGCCTGAGCGGACGCCTCGACGGCGAGGTGAAGTACTACGAGACGGGGGGGAACGTCATGTCGGTCTTCCCCGGCGAGGGGATGGTGCCCTGGCCGTACGGCGGGTTCTACCTCGAAGCCATGGACTCACACGGCGCGTGGGTGGCGTCGACTCTCGACCTCCTGAACTTCGTGAAGCACCTCGACCCGCGCACCGCGCCGACTCCGTTCCTCTCCACCGCCACCACCACGGCGATGCTGGCGCACCCGCCCGCGCCGCTCTGGCAGGGGAGCGCATCCTGGTACGGGCTGGGGTGGCTGGTTCGTCCGTCGGGGGGCGATGCCAACTGGTGGCACGACGGTTCGCTCCCCGGAACCACCACGCTCGTGGTACGCGCGTACAACGGCCTCACGTGGGCGGCGTTCTTCAACGCGCGCGCATCGACGTCCACGTCCAGCTTCGCGGCCGAGCTGGACCCGGCGCTCTGGGATGCCGCGCAGGGATCGGGGTTCTAGCATCGACAGGGTGCTGCCGTGATGGCGGGGGGAGCCGATGGCCGCGCCATCGGCTCCCCCCGCCATCGTGATGCCCCTCCCATCGTTCGTGAGCTCTCCGGAGCCGCTTCCCCGCCGTTGGAGATGTCGACTACCGAACGGGGTTCGCCGCACGTGGCCGGGGAGCTTCCCTACACGCGCCATGGCGGACGCCGCCAACCCGGAGAGCTCATCTCATGGCCACCACTTCTTCTGCTCCACCCGCCGCTCCCGCGCACGCGGAGCCTGCTGCCGCACTCACCGACGCGCTCCTCGCCCGCTGCCGCGATCGTGTCGCCGGCTACGACGCCGAGAACCGTTTCTTCACGGAAGACTTCGAGGAGCTGCGCGATGCCGGCTACCTGAACCTTTCGCTCCCGAAGGAATTTGGCGGCGCCGGCTGCACGCTCGCCGAGGTGGCGCGCGCTACGCGGCGCCTGGCGTACAACGCCCCCGCCACCGCACTCGGCCTCAACATGCACCTCTACTGGGTGGGGGTGGCCGCGGATCTCTGGCGCAGCGGCGACCGCTCGCTCGAATGGCTGCTGCGGGAGGCAGCGAAGGGCGCCGTGTTCGCCTCCGGCCACGCCGAGAGCGGCAACGACATCCCGGTGCTCCTCTCGACGTCGAGGGCAGAGCGAGTGGACGGCGGCTACCGGATCACCGGTCACAAGTCCTTCGGCAGCCTGACGCCGGTCTGGACTTTCATGGGCTTCCATGCAATGGACGTGAGCGATCCCGCGGCGCCGAAGATAGTTCATGCCTTCATGCCGCGCGGCGCCGCCGGCTGCCGGATCGAGGATACCTGGGAGGTGCTCGGCATGCGCGCCACGAGCAGCCAGGACACCATCCTCGACGGTGTGTTCGTTCCCGACAGTCACGTGGTGCGAGTGATTCCCGCCGGTGCGGCCGGCGTGGATTTCTTCATACTCTCCATCTTCGCCTGGGCGCTCATCGGCTTCGGCAACGTGTACTACGGGATGGCGCAGTACGCGCTCGACCGCACGGTCGAGACGCTGAAGAAGAAGAAGTCGATCGCGCTGTCGCGCGCGATGTCCTACCACGCCGAAGCGCAGCACGCGATCGCCGAGATGGGGCTCGAGCTGGAGTCGATCGGGCCGCACCTCGAGAGTGTCGCCGAGGACTGGTCCAGCGGCGTGGATCACGGCCACGGCTGGCCGGCGAAGATCGTGGCGGCGAAGTATCACGCCGTGGAAGGCTCGTGGCGCGTGATCGACCGCGCGCTCGACCTAGCGGGCGGTTTCGGGATCTTCCGGCGCTCGGGACTGGAGCGACTCTTCAGGGATGCGCGGGTCGGCCGGATGCATCCCGCCAACAGCGCGTTCACGCACGAGCTGGTGGCGAAGACGCTGCTGGGGATCAACCCCGACGAGACACCGCGCTGGGGGTGAAGTGGACGACGGATTTCACGGCCATCCCCGCGAAAGCGGGGATGGCTTCTCGCCTGCTCGCTACACGAACATCTCCGGGCTTATCTCCAGCGACACTTCGGAGATCCGATCCACGGGGAGTCCCGCGCGCCGCGCGTGTTCCACGATCGCGGCGGCGTCGGGCGCGTCGTACTCGCAGTAGATCTTCCCCTCCGTGTCCGAGACGTAGCTCCGGATCCAGATCACTCCGGGCATGTCCGCGAGTGCCTGCTTCGACCGGCGGGCCGCCGCATCGAGCTGCTCTCGCGACATGCCCGGCACGTTCCGTTCGATGATGTATCGTGGCACGGTTCACCCCCTGGTTGGTTTCCGGGTTCGCGCGCGCAGCGGTCCGGCAGGCGCTGCGGCGCACGCGGCCAGCAGTCTGGCGTTGCCGGAGCGCTCTGCCCTCTCCTTCGCGAGCGACGAATAGCGCGCGGCCGCGTCGGCTGCCCCGCGCTCGATGTACAGACAGGCGATATTGTGCAGCATCCACCCTTCACCGGCCGGGTCGTGCATCGCGCGCCGCAGTTCGAGCGCGCTCGTGTACTGCGCTTCGGCTTCATCCAGCCTGCCGATCGCGCGATACACATCGCCGAGCGCCGCGAGCGAGTGCGCCTCGAGCAGCCGCTCACCCGTTCGTCGATTGATCTCCAGTCCCTGCTCGAGCACCGTGCGCGCTTCCTCGTACCTCAGCAGCCGCTGAAGCGTGGCGCCCATGCTGTTGAGCATCAGCCCCTCGTGCACAGTGTCGTCGAGGCCGCGGAAGATGCGCAATGCCGTCTCGTAGTGTCGAAGCGCCGCGGCGTAGCGCCCGCCTTCCCAATGCACGATACCGAGCTGATTGTGGAGCGCGCCTTCGCGCCGCAGATCGCCGCCTGCGGCCGCGAGGCCCACTGCCTCCTCGTAGAGAGGGATCGCGTCGGCAGCGTGAAGCCGGCGCTCACAGCGGGCCATCCCCTCGAGCGCCTCCAGCTCTGCCCTGGAGTTTTCCATGCGCCGGTGTAGCGATCGCGCCGTACGCCATGCCGCACCGGCCTCCTGGAACGCACCATCCCGCTCGTGGACGTCGGCGACGCGAGTCCACATCGCTGCCTCGCTCCGGTGATCCTCGAGCTGCGCGAACAGGCCGATCGCTTCCGCGTAATGCGGGAGCGCCTCGGCGAACCGACCGAGCCCGAAGAGCAGTTCGCCGAGCATGCGCAGCTCCTGCGCGAGTCCATCGGCGTGATGCGCCGTTCGACTCAACTCCACTGCCTGGCCGTACACGCGCAGCGCCTCGTCCACCATCCCCTGCTGCAGATAGATATGCGCCATCGCGGTGAGGTGGAACGAGCGCTGGATCGGCAGCTTCGGCTCGGCAGCCAGCTCGTTGGCGCGTCGCAGGTAGTCGAGCGCTTTCTCGTTGTCACCCAGAGCACGGTGCACGTTCGCGAGATTGTGAAACACGAAGGAGCGCTTGAGCGGATCCTCGTTCACCACCTCCATCGCCAGCGCTTCCTCGAGCACGCCGCGGGCCCGGTCCAGCTCTCCCATGTTCTTGAGGATGATCCCGATATTGGCGATATCGCCCGCGACAGCGTGCTCGTCGCGGCGCTCGCGATCGATCTCCAGCGCGTTTTCCGCGAGCGCCAGCGCTGCGGCGTTGTTCCCCTCGTGCCAGCGCAGGAGGCCGATGCTGCGGAGGGCGTTCCTCTCGCCGGCCGCGTCGCCGCGCTCGCGCGTCATGCGCAGCGCGGTTCCCAGCGCGCGATCCGCGGCGTCGAAGCGCCTGAGCAGCGTGTAAATATCGCCCTGTCGGAGGTACGCCTCGGCGAGCGTGGCCGAAGAGCCGGCCGGTGCGAGGAGCGCGATCAGATCGTCCACGAGCTGCTGCTGGCGTCCGCGGAGGCCGAGCGTTTCGCAGAGCCGCTCCTGCCTGAGCAGAATCCCCGCGAGCAGCTCGCGACGCTCGTCGTCATCGGCGAGATGGAGCAGCCACGACTGCGAGCGCTCCAGCGTGCCGAGTGCGTCGGAGAACTGACTCAGCGCCGTGGCGCGCTCGGCGGCCCGTACGCCATAGCCCACCGCGTCTCGCCAGAGCTCCGCGCGGCTGAAGTGACGCGCCAGAAGTTCGAGTCGCGTCTCCACGTCCGGGCGGAGCTTCTCCAGTGCGCGCCCGACCGCGCCGTGCAGCGTCCTCCGCTGGTGCTCGAGCAGAGTTTCGTACGTCACTTCCTGGGTGAGCACGTGCTTGAAGCGGTAGCTCGGCTCCGGCACCACGCTCGTCTGCTGAATGAGGCCGGCGCTCGCGAGCCGGTCGAGCGGCCTGGACGGATCGATCGCGCCGGCCAATACGTACTCGAGAACGTCGCGCGCGAACTCCCGTCCGATCACCGACGCCACGCGCAGCACTTCCCGTTCGTCGCGCTGCAGACGATCGAGTCGCGAGCGAATGACGGCCTGCACCGTAGCCGGAAAATGCACGGCCCCGGACGCGTCGGTGGCTACCGCTTCGCCGTCGGAAATCGTGAGCGCGCCCTCTTCCATGAGCGTCTGACAGACTTCCTCGAGGAAGAACGGGTTCCCCGCCGTACGCTCGTGGACATGCCGCGCGAGCGCCGGCGATATGCGATCGGCGTGCAGCACGGAGCGCATGATGGCCACCGACGCATCGCGCGCGAGCGGGCCGAGATGGATCGTCGACTGATGCTCGGCGCTTCCCCACTCGATGGCGTCGTCGGGACGGCAGGAGGCTACCACCAGCAGCGGACAGGTCGGCAGCATCGCGACGAGCTGGCGGAGGACGTCGCGCGAAGCGACGTCCACCCAGTGCCAATCCTCGAGGAGGATGAGCGTCGGCCGCTCCCGGGCGCACATCGTGAAGATCGCGACGAGCGCATCGAGCATCGCCGCCTGGAAGCGTTCGCCCTGCAGATGGCGGGGTACCGGGTAGGCGTCGGTCGGCATGGAGAGGAGATGCAGGTACAGCGGGATGCAGCTCTCGAGCGAAGCGTCGACGGCGTATACCTTCGCGGCCAGAGCTTCCGCGGCGTGCCCGTCGCGGTCGCGCACGCCGACGCCTAGCAGGTCGCGCAACGCCTCGATGAATGGGAGGTACGGCGTGGTGCCGCCGTACGACTGGCAGCGCCCCCGGAGCACACGCACATCCTCTTCCTCCACCCCACGGCGCAGTTCGTACAGCAGCCGGCTCTTCCCTGCGCCCACGTCGCCCACCACGGCAACGAACCTTCCGTCGCCTCGCCGGGCTTCATCGAGGCGATTTTCGAGGGCGGCGAGCTCCACGCCGCGTCCCGTGTACGGCGTGAGACCCGTACGCATCGCGGCTTCGAGCCGGGTCGAATGGCCCGATTCTCCATGGACGATGTACGGAGTGATCGGGGGCATGCCGGCATCGAGCATCACCGGCGCGCACTCGCGCATGGCGAAGAACGGAGCTACGAGGCGCTGGCATTCGGGACTCGTGAGGATCGCATCCGACATGGCGAGCGACGCTAGCCGCGCAGCGCCGTTCACGGCCGCCCCCGCTACTTTGTAGTCGCGGCCGGGACGGCGCAGTCGCTGCACCACCACGGATCCCGTGTGCACACCCGACTGCATCCGGATAGTGCGGCCGGGGCCGGCGGCGGTCGAATCGGCCACCTCCCGCACTTCGTGATGCAGCGCGAGTGCGGCACGAATCGCGCGCACCGCATCGTCCTCGTGCATTTCGGGGATGCCGAAGATGGCGCGCAGCCGATCGCCGTCGAGCTCCTCGATGTGGCCGCCGTGCCTGCGTATCACGTCGACCGTGACGTTCCGCACGCGGCTCGTCACGCGTTCGACCTCCTCGGGTGCGCAGCGTTCGATGAGCGATGCGTAGCCGGAGAGGATCGAGACGAGCACCGTGACCTCGCCGCGCTCGTCATCCAGCGAGAGCGAAGCGCTGCCTGCACCGCTCTGCACCGGCGGAGATCGGAGTGGGGCCGCGAGCGCCGCGGGCGTGAGGAGGAACTCGAGCGAGGTCATCTCGTCGATGAAATCGTGCATCGACTGGAAGCGATCGGCTGGCCGTCTGGCGAGCGCCGTCGCGAGCATCGCATCGAGAGCCGCCGGTATGTCGTCGCGCCGCGCGCGTACCGGTTCGGCGTCGCTCGACTGGATGGCGTAGATCACCGCACGCGAGTCTTCGCCGTGAAACGGGCGCACGCCGGCGAGCATCTCGTACAGCACCACACCCAGCGCCCACACGTCCGTGCGCTGATCCACGGCCTCGCTCGCGGCCTGCTCGGGACTCATGTACGCCACGGTTCCGAGGAGTGCGCCGGGCTGCGTCACGTTCGCGCCGCCGAGTTTGGCGATCCCGAAGTCGAGGATCTTCACGAGTCCGTCCGTGGTGATCACCACGTTCGCGGGCTTGATGTCGCGATGCACGATGCCGCGCTCGTGCGCCTTGCCGAGTCCGCGCGCCACTTCCAGAGCGATCGCCAGCGCGTGGGCGACCGGGAGCGGTCCACGCGCGATCCGCTCCTTCAACGTCTCGCCTTCGTAGTACGGCATGGCCATGTAGAGCTGGCCGTCCCGCGTCTCGTCGATTTCGTAGATGGTGCAGATGTTCGGATGCTCCAGCGCCGCTGCCGCCTGCGCCTCGGCGATGAAGCGCGCTTTCGCCTCCGCGTCCGTGCCGAGCTGCCGCGAGAGGAACTTGAGCGCCACGGTGCGATCGAGCATCGAGTCGCGCGCGCGGTAGACCACTCCCATCCCGCCACCGCCGAGCCGCTCGAGATCGGTGAAGCGGGGCGGCTTCGGAATCGGGTCGGCGGACTCGCTGCGCGGCCGCCGGAGCTCGGCCACGTACGGCGCGATCTGCCCGCCGGCGAGCGAGTCGAGCGTGCCGGGTCGGTCATGCGCCAGAAGAAGCTCGTCCACTTCGCCGCGCAGCGACCGGTCGTCACCACACGCGATGTCGAGGTAGTGCGCGCGCTCTTCGGGGCGGACTGCGATCGCCTCGTGCAGCAGCGCCTGGACCTGCTCCCAGCGCTCGGGGGTCATCTGCCCAGCTCGCGATTGAGCCAGGCGCGGGCAGCTACCCAGTCGCGCTTGACCGTGGCCGGCGAGAGCTCGAGCGCCGCGGCGGTCTCTTCCACGCTCATGCCGGCGAAGAAGCGACACTCGACGACCCGGCTCTGCCGCTCGCTCATCGCCTCGAGTCGCCGCAGCGCTTCGTCGAGCGCGAGAATTTCCTCTCCAGGCTGATCGGCGGCGAGCGGCACGGAGCTGATCGTTACCGGAACGCTGGCGCCGCCGCGCTTCCGTGCGCGGCGGGCCTCGGCGTAGTCCACCAGCACGCGCCGCATCGCGCGCGCGGCCATCGCGAGGAAGTGCTCGCGGCTGCGCCACCGCATGCGGTCGAGGCGGCGGAGTTTGAGATAGGACTCGTGGACCAGAGCCCCGGTATCGAGAGTATGGCCGCTCCGCTCGCCGGCGAGCTGGCGGTGCGCGATGCGCTGCAGCTCTTCGTACACGAGCGTGATGACGCGATCGAGGGCAGCCGCATCGCCGGCGTTGAGGCCGGCGATCAGCGATGTGAACTCGCTGGACTGCGCCCGATGGTCCATTCTCTCCTCGCTGGAACGACGGGGCCGGGAGCTCTACATTAAGCGCCCGACCCCGTCGTTCCCGTCGTTCCCCAGAGCTCGTACGCGGATTCCAGTTCCCGTTTCACCGCGGCCAGCTCGTTGCCCATCTCGACCGCGCGCCGATTCCCGTCGGCGCTCTCGTAGAGAGATGGATCCTCGAGCGCGCCACCGAGCTCCGCGACGCGACCTTCCAGCCGCGTGATCTCCGCCTCCATCGCCTCCAGCTCGCGCGCCGCCCTGCGCGCCGCGCGCTCATCGTCGCGGCTGGTGCCGCCGCCGTTCTTCGCCGCCGACTGCTCCGCCTTCCGCCGTTCCCGTTCGCGCCGCGCACTCTCCTCCGCGCTCGCGGCTGCAGCGGCCTCGAGCTCACGCTCGGCGCTCACTTCCTCCCATTCATCGAAGGCGCCGTCGTAATCGGTGATGCGCAGATCGCGCAGCGACCACACGCGCGTCGTTAGCGCGCGGAGGAGCGCGCGATCGTGGCTCACCAGAATGACAGTCCCTTCGTAACTCTCGAGCGCATCTTCCAGCGCTTCGATCGATTCCACGTCGAGATGGTTCGTGGGCTCGTCGAGCAGCAGCAGGTTCGCCCGTGAGAGCATGATCATCGCCAGCGCCATGCGCGAGCGCTCGCCGCCGGAGAGCGTGGCCGACGTGCGCTGCACCGAATCGCCGGTGAAGCCGAAGCGGGCGAGATGGCCGAGCACTGCACCACGCCCCCAGGTGGGACGTAGATCGTTGATGATGTCGAAGAGCGAGCGGTCGGTGGGGAGCTGACTGAGGTCCTGCCGGTAGTACGCCGGCGTCACGCTCCCGCCGATGCGCAACTCGCCGGCGGCGAGCGCGTGCTCGTCCATGAGTGCGCGAAGGAGAGTCGACTTCCCGGCGCCGTTGGGACCCACGAGCCCCACCACGTCGCCGCGGCGCACGGTGGAGGAGAAGTCCTTGACCAGCGGGCGATCGTTCACCTTCACCGTGACGCGCTCCGCCACCACCACCTGATCGCCCCCACGCTCCGCGGTCTCCAGCCGGAGCGACATCGAGCCTTCCTCGCCGGACGGCGCGCTCAAACGCGGAAGCCGCTCGAGCCGCTTTCTTCTCCCTTTCGCCTGGCGGGAGTTCTGGCCCGCGATGTTGCGGCGGATGTAATCCTCCTCCTTGGCGATCGTGCGCCGCTGCTGGTCGAACTGCCGCTGCTGCGTGAGCCGCCGCTCCTCGCGCTGGTGCACGAACGCCGAGTAGCTCCCGCCGTACGCGAAGGCGCTCCCCGCCTCGAGGTGGAGCACGTGATCCACCACGCGATCGAGGAAGGCGCGGTCGTGGCTCACCACGATCACCGTCTCGCCGGCGTCGCGCAGATACTCCTCGAGCCACGCCGTCGTTTCGATGTCGAGGTGATTCGTGGGCTCATCGAGAAGGAGCACGTCCGCCGGCGCCACGAGCTGGACGGCGAGTCCCAGCCGACCGCGCTCGCCTCCGCTCAACCGCTCCAGCGACCGTGTGCGCGCCTCCTCGGGATCGAAGCCCAGACCGTGGAGCACGGCATCCACGCGCGCGTGGAAGGTGTAGCCGCCCTCGCGCTCGAAGCGCTCGAGGTCGCGCGCGTAGCGATCGAGGTGACTCTCCGTGGCGCGCTCGCCGAGCTCGCCCAACCTTGCCGCCTGCTCGGCGAGCGAGATCTCGAGCTCCATGAGCTGCGCGAAGGGGCCGGCGGCCGCCTCCCAAACGGTGGTGGCGTCGCCGAAATCGCGGTGCTGCTCGAGGAGGGCGAGGCGCAGCCCCTGCTGTCGCGCGATGGCACCGCGGGTGGGCGCGCGTTCGCCGGTGATGAGCTGGAAGAGCGTGGTCTTCCCGCTCCCGTTGCGCCCCACTATCCCCCACCGCTCGCCCGCGGCCACGGTGAAAGTCACGTCCTTCAGCAGCGTGGTCGCGCCGAATTCCACGGCCACGTTGGAAACCGAGATCTGCGTCATCCGCGTGCCACCCAGCTTTTCCACTCCGGTTCCGCCGCGCCCACGCTCAATCCTTTCGCGCCCTTCCCCACCTCGCGCACCAGCGGCATGCGCAGCAGCAGCGGTTCGTCCAGCAATTTGTCGAGCCAGTGCCGGTCGCCGAGCCGCGCGTGCGCCAGCCCCAGCTCGGCGAATCTTTTCGATGATGTATCGATCAGCGAGCCGATACCAAATTTCTGCACGAAGCGTTGCAGCTCGCCCTCAGCCGCGGCGCGCTCGGTGAGGTCTACGAAATGCGTTTTTATGCGACGCTCGGCGAAGAATCGAAGCGCCTTCCGGGTGTCGGCGCTCTTTTTCACGCCGAAGATCTGGACTTCCATGCCACCGTTTACGGATGTGAGATTCGAGCTCGTGATGGGAAATCTACACCGAACCTGGATTCCCGCTTACACCGTAATGACGGACACGACCTACCGACCCGCATGGTGGCTACCGGGGCCGCACCTGCAGACGATCTGGGGAAAGTTCGCACCGCGAGCCGGCGGCGCGCCCATGCACATCGAACGGTGGGATACGCCGGACGATGATTTCCTGGACATCCACCGGCTCGACGCACCCGCCGCGGCGCCGCGCTCCAACCCGCGGCTCGTAATCCTCCATGGGCTCGAAGGCTCACCGCGCTCGCACTATGTGCGCAGCCTCCTCGCCGAGGCCACCCGGCGCGGCTGGGCAGCCGACGTCATCGTATTCCGCTCCTGCGGCGCCGAGCTCAATCGCACGCGGAGATTCTACCACTCCGGCGAGACCTCCGACCTGGATTTCGTCATCCGGTCGCTCGCCGAAAACGAACCCGACGGGCCGCTGGCGATCGCCGGCATCTCGCTGGGCGGAAATGTGCTGCTCAAGTGGCTCGGGGAACGGGGAGAGGACGTCCCCCCGCAGGTGATGGCGGCCGCGGCGATCTCCGTCCCCTTCGATCTCGAGCGCGGCGCACGCCGCATCGACCAGGGGTTCGCTCGCGTCTACCAGGCCCGCTTCCTGGCCACCCTGCGTCCGAAGGCGCACGCCAAACTCGCCCGCTTCCCCGGCATCGTCGACGCCGCCGCCGTCGATCGCGCTCGCACCCTCCATGAGTTCGACGACTGCGTCACCGCACCCGTACACGGCTTCCGCGATGCACTCGATTACTACACGCAGTCGAGCTCGATAGGCTGGCTCGAACGAATTCGCGCCCCGACGCTCCTGTTGAGCGCGCGCGATGACCCTTTCCTCCCTCCCGAGGTCCTCGACGAAGTCGCCGGGATAGCCGGTGCGAATCCCTGCCTAACCACCGATTTCGTCGAGCACGGCGGCCACGCCGGCTTCGTCGGAGGCCTCCTCCCCTGGAGACCCGTCTACTACGCCGAACAACGCTCCGTAGAGTTTCTGGCCTCCCGCATGACCGCACATGTTGAAGGAGCCGCCGCCCAACCGTAGGTTGTTCTCCTCGACCAGCGCGGTAGACGCCCCGCAGCCACACACGCGTCGCTGCGTTCGCACTCGGCGAGTCTCCCATCACAGGAGGTCCGTATGTCGCTCAAACTGCGCTATAGTGTTGCCTTGCTGACTGCGTTCGCGCTGGCTGCCTGCTCGGGCGGGCAGGCTGAAGCGGATGACCATGGAGGGCACGACGCCGCCGCATCGGCGGATGTAGCCGCCGCCACAGCGAGCACCGACTCCACCATCGCGCCATCGGCCGCCACCGCACGGGCCCGCCTCGACGCCTCGCCGCGACACGGCGAATGGGTCATGATCCCGGCCGGGTCGGGCGACAGCGTGCGCGCCTGGGTGGTCTACCCCGAACGGAACGACGCGGCGCCCGTCGTGCTCGTGGTGCACGAGATCTTCGGGCTCAGCACCTGGATCCGGTCGGTGGCCGACCAGCTCGCCGCCGATGGCTTCATCGCCATCGCCCCTGACCTGCTCACCGGCAAGTACACCGTCTCCTCCCCCAACGACACGATCTCCGCAGACTCCGCACGCGGCCTCATCCGCACCCTCGACCAGGCCGATGTCCAACGCCGGCTCGTGGCCATCGGCCGCTATGGCATGTCGCTCCCCTCCGCACAGCCTCACTATGGTATAGTCGGCTTCTGCTGGGGCGGCTCGGTTTCCTTCGCCCAGGCCATCGCCGGCTCGCCCGAGCTCGGCGCCGCCGTGGTCTACTACGGCACCCCGCCCGAAGCCAATCAGCTCTCCAAAGTCCACGCCCCGGTGCTCGGCCTCTACGGCGGCAACGACAATCGCGTCAGCTCCACGGTTCCCGCCACCGACTCCGCCATGAAAGCGCTCGGCAAGACCTACGAACCCCACGTGTTCGATGGCGCGGGCCATGGCTTTTTGCGGGCACAGGACGGACAGGATGGCGCCAATGCAGCGGCAGCTAGTGAAGCGTGGCCGCAGACAGTGTCATGGTTCCAGAGGTACCTGCGCTGAACGAGCCGAGTGGTTCCGGTACGGCGGGCGCGTCAGGTTGGTATCAAAAGCGCGCCGCCGAGGAGGGCGTACTGGCGGATAGGGCGACCGGGAGGGCCGGCCGGATAGGCGTCTTGCGGCTGCTGGTCTTTCTGGGCGCCCTGCTGGCGCTGGTATGGCTGGTAGCTGCGAGCGTGCCGTTGCGGCCTTGGGCGGCGGCTTCGGTAGTGGCGGCGGTCGTCGCGTTCGTGTGGCTGGTTCGGGTGCATCGGCGTGCGCGTGCGGCGAGCGACCGGCACGTGGCGGCGCGCGAGTATCACACCCTTGGTGCGCACCGGGTGGCGCGCGAGTGGGCAGCGCTTCCGGAGCCGCCGTCGTCGGCGTCCGAATCGGAGCTGGCGACGGGGCATCCGTACGCGGGGGACCTGGACATCGTGGGGCGAGTGTCGTTGATCCAGTTGCTCGACGTGACGAGTCGGGCGCCGGGGCGTTCCACGCTGCTGGGCTGGCTGCTCGAGGGAGCGGCATCGGCCGAGGAGATCCGTGAGCGTCAGGCGGCCGTGCGCGAGCTGGCGGGGGCCGGGCGCGACGAGATCCGGGAGGAGTTGGGGGTACTCGCGCGGATGTCGCGCGGCGTGGGTCCGCGCACCCTCGAGCGATTCACGGAGTGGTGCGAGTCGCCGTCGTGGCTGCTGGACCGGCCGGTGGTGCTCTGGGCCGGCCGCGCGATTACCGCGGCGACCGTCATCGCCTTCGTGCTGCAGGCTGCGGGTGTCATCGGCTGGCCGCTCTGGGCGGTGACGGCGACGGTGGGACTCTTCCTGATACTGGCGGTCCGCGGCGGCTTGGCGCACGCGGTGAGGGTAGGCGGCGTGCCGTCGGAGCAGCTCCGGCATCACGCGGCGATGCTCCGGCTCATCGCCGGCGCGAGCTGGGAGTCGCCTCGACTGCGCAGGCTGGCGGAGTCGCTGGGCGGTTCGGGGGGAGCGGGGAGAGGGACGGGAGGGAGAGGAGGGCACGACGCTGCCGCCGAGCTCGCTCGCCTGGAGCGGATCGTCGCATTCGCGGAAGTCCGGCACTCGCCCATGCTGTACCTGGCGCTGCAGTGGCTCTTCGTGTGGGACGTGCACGTGGTCGCCGCGCTCGAGCGCTGGCGCGTCGAGAGCGGCGTTCACGTGCGAGGCTGGCTCGCGTCGCTGGGCGAGGCCGAGTCGCTGGCCGCGCTGGGCACGCTGGCGCACGACAATCCCGCGTGGAGTTTTCCCGCGATAGCGGGCGGGAGCGACGATGCCGGCGCGGTGGTGGAGGGGAGCGGCGTGGGTCATCCGCTCCTCGACGAGCGCTCGCGCGTATCGAACGACGTGGCGGTGGGGCCGCCGGGGAGCTTCCTGCTCGTCACCGGCTCCAACATGTCGGGGAAGAGCACGCTGCTGCGCGCGATCGGCGCGAACGTGGTACTCGCGCTCGCCGGCGGGCCGGTGTGCGCCGATCGCTTCAGTACTCCGATCGTGGAGTTGCGCAGCAGCATCCGTATCCAGGACTCGCTGGAGCGCGGCATCTCGCTTTTCATGGCGGAGCTGCAGCGGCTCCGGTCGATAGTGGATGCGGCGCGCGGGGCGGCGGCGGAGCGGCGCGTGCTCTATCTGCTCGACGAGATGCTGCACGGCACTAACACGGCCGAGCGTCAGATAGCGGCGCGGATAGTGATCGGCCATCTTCTGCACGCGGGCGCGATCGGCGCCGTGACGACACACGATCTCTCGCTCGCGTCCACGGGCGAGCTGGAGAGAGCGGCGCATCCCGTGCATTTCAGCGAGCAGTTCGAGCGGGTGGACGGTCGTACGGAGATGACATTCGACTACAGGCTGCGCAGCGGCCTCGCCACCTCCGCCAACGCGCTCGCGCTGCTGGAGCTGGTGGGACTGGGCGCGCACGAGTGACCGCGCGTACGCGCATTCCGCTCCGCGCTCGCGCCGCGTAGAATACGGTTTCAGCCCGAATCGTCCGCGCGAAGGCGGGGGCTGACTCACCCTCTGGCGGCGCCCGTCGGCAGGTATGCGCGTACTCTTTCTCGCGATCTTCATCATCGGACTCGGACTCGGCGTCATCAGCATGATCGCCGGGATCGACCGCGACCAGCGCCACGGCCGGTGGATCAAGTACATCAACCTGCCCACCATCGGCGCGGCGGCGACGCTCTTCGGGCTCGTCGGGTATCCGCTGGTGAAGTACAGTTCGCTGAGCGCGCTCGCGGTGCTGGGGATCGCGCTCACCGCGGCGCTGGTCGCGGCGGCCGGCGTGGTCTTCCTCATCGCCGGCTGGGCGGTGCCGAGCGCGGCGCGCGAGGTGGAGGACGTCCGATTCATATTGCAGGGACACTTCGCTCACGTCGTGCGCGCCATCGTGGGCGACCAGCCGGGCGAGATCGAGTTCGAGCACGAGGGCGAGCGTCGTACCCTCGCGGCGCGCGGACTGGACGGGCGCGAAGTGGCGCGGGACGCGGACGTAGTGATCGAGCGAGTGGAGGACGGAGTGGCCTACGTGGAGCTGTGGAGCACCATCGCGCAGCAGTTGAAGCTCCCGCAGTGACCAATCGGGAGCGGAAGCGGGCCGGGGAGCCGCGGCGCGCGGGCTCCGCTCTTGCGTCGTATGCCGGCGGAACGCGGAATGGCTGGATCATCGCTGGCGACTCCGGGCGGAGCCGCACGTTGGAGCTGTCGAGGTGGTAAGGATGTCGGACGCCCTCATCTTCGCACTGGTGTTCATCGCCTTCGTCGTCATCCGACTGGTGGCGGCGACGATCTTCTTCTACATCATGCTCCCCGACGACGGGCGGTGTCCCAACTGTGACACGCCCACCATCCGGGTGCAGTCGAAAGGGTGGAACCTGCTCATGCCGTGGTTCCGCACGAGCTGGTGTTACAACTGCCATTGGGAAGGGCTCCTTCGGAAGGGCGTACCGGCCGACATGGGCCGCGCGCGGCGCGCGGACGAGGCGCATCGGAACGTCCAGACCTGACGGCTCCGATCGCCGTCGCCCCACCGCCGCGACGGCGGCGATGGCCGCCGCGGCCGGCGCCGGGCCGGCCCGATCGATTTAGCTTTCGAGCATGACCGCTCCACACCCCGCGCCGGCACCGGCTCCCGGCGCCGCTCCCGGATTCCCGCGCAACGAGCTCGACCTCGACGTCATAGTGGTGGGCGCGGGGCACGCCGGCACCGAGGCCGCGGTGGCCGCCGCGCGACTCGGCGCGCGGGTGGGGCTCGTGACGAGCGCGCTCGAGACCATCGGCCAGATGTCGTGCAACCCCGCCATCGGCGGCGTGGCCAAGGGAACCGTGGCGCGCGAGGTCGACGCGCTCGGCGGGATCATGGCGCGCGCCACCGATCTCGCCACGCTGCAGTTCCGGATGCTCAACCGCGGAAAGGGGCCGGCGGTGTGGGCGCCGCGCGCGCAGTGCGACCGCGGGCTGTACCGCCGCGCCGTACGCACGCTGCTCGAGGAGCATCCCGGGCTGCACACCATCCAGGGTACGGTCGCGCGCCTCCTGCTGGACGAGGCGGGCGGCAGAGTGCGCGGAGTGGAGACGCTGGAAGGACGCCGCTTCGGCGCGCGCGCGGTGGTGATCACCACCGGGACCTTTCTGCGCGGCCGGATGCACATCGGCACCGACACGCATATCTCCGGCGGTCGTTCGGGCGACGGGGCCACGGTGCAGCTCGCCGAGCAGTTCGAGCGGCTGGGACTGAGCGTGGCGCGCTTCAAGACCGGCACACCGCCGCGCGTCGACGGTCGCTCGGTGGACTACTCGACGCTGCAGCGCCAGGAGAGCGAGATAGACGACTTCGACTATTCGTGGTCGCACTTCTGGACATCGCCGCGCCTGCACGATGGAAGGACGCGCAACCCGGCGCAGCTCCCCTGCTGGATCACCCACGCCGGCGCGGAGGTGAAGGAGATCATCGCGCGCAACATCGCGAAGTCGGCGATGTACGGCGGCGCGATCTCGGGGCGCGGCCCACGGTACTGTCCGAGCGTGGAAGACAAGATCGTGAAATTCCCGGACGTGGAGCGTCACCAGATCTTCCTGGAGCCGGAGGGTCACGACACGGCGGAGCTGTACGTGAACGGGCTCTCGACATCGCTTCCGGCGGACGTGCAGGTGGAGTTTCTGCGCGCGGTTCCCGGACTCGAGAACGTGCGGATGACGCGTGCGGGCTACGCGGTGGAGTACGACTACTGCCCGCCCACACAGTTGCATCCGTCGCTCGAGCTCAAGGCGCTCGGCGGCGTGTACTTCGCGGGGCAGATCAACGGCACCACGGGATACGAGGAGGCGGCGGGGCAGGGAGTGGTGGCGGGACTGAACGCCGCGCTCGCGGTGCGCGGGGATGCGCCGCTCGTACTGGGCCGTGCCACATCGTATATCGGCGTGTTGATCGACGACCTCGTGACGCGCGGAGTGGACGAGCCGTACAGGTTGTTCACGTCGCGCTCGGAGTTTCGCCTCACGGTGCGCCAGGACAACGCCTTGCGGCGACTCGCGCCGATCGCGATGGAGCTGGGCGCGTTCTCCGCCGAGGAGTGCGCGCTGATAGAGCGGAGACTCGCCGACGAGACGCGCGCGATGGAGCTCGCGGAGCATACGAGCGTGCGACCGGAGCAGGTGCAGTCGCTGCTCGACGGTGCGGGCAGCGCGCGGCTGGCGCACTCGGTGAAGATCGTGGAAGTAGCGCGCCGTCAGGGCGTGACGCTGCGCGACATCATGGCGGCTGCCGGCGTGGGCGGCGATCTGTCATCGGATGCGCTCACGACGGCCGACCTCGAGATCAAGTACGCCGGCTACTTCGAGCGGGAGCGGATGCAGGCGGAGAAGCTCCGGCGGATGGGCGACTTCGTTCTGGGCGATGAAGTGCGGTACGCGGAGATGCGTTCGCTTTCGTTCGAGGCGCGCCAGAAGCTGGCGGCGATCCAGCCGCGCACGCTGGCGCAGGCCTCGCGGATACCAGGCGTGAGTCCCAGCGACCTGCAGAACCTGGTGATCGAAGTGACGAGGCGCGGCGCGGGTCGCGCGACGGGGTGAGATGGCGCCGGGGTGGATCGCCCGGCGGTGGCGCCACCGGGCGATCTGCATGGCGGACCCGTCGTCGTCTTCCGGTGGCACCTCTTTGGCGTAGCGGGGTGAAAGTGGGTGAGGAAGCAGGCGAGGGATTTAGTAGCAAAGCGGCACTTAATAAATAGTACCGGATCGTTACTAATAATGAACCAGGTGACCGGAGCGCATTCATGCATCGTGGACTGTCATTGCTTGCAAGCATGGTGGTACTCTGTCTGCCGCTGGCGGCGGCGGGCCAGGAGGCCGGGGGAGGGAGTGGAGGGATGCACGTGATGATGAGCGTGCCGGAGATAGTCACCAGTGCGCAGGGGGAAGCGCAGTACACGCCTGACCGCGCACACATCTACATCGGTGTCCAGACGCGCGCGAAGACGGCTCAGGAGGCCGGCGCCGAGAACGCACGCAAGCAGGAGGCGGTGATCGCCGCCATACAGGCGCTCGGCATCCCGAAGGAGCGGATATCGACCGTGAACTACAACGTCTACCCCGAGCAGCAGTACAACCCACAGCAGGGCGACAGGGAGCCGCGGATCGTGGGCTACAACGTGACCAATACCGTTCGAGTGGACATCCACGACATCTCGAAAGTCGGGAGCATCATCGACGCAGCGCTGTCCAAGGGCGCCAACAACATCAACTCGCTCGACTTCTACGCCTCCAACCAGGACGCCACGCGGCGCCAGGCGCTTGCCGCGGCAGTCGAGCGCGCCCGGGGCGATGCCGAAGCGCTTGCGCGCGGTGCCGGAGGGCAGCTCGGCGAGCTCCTCGAGCTGAGCTCGGCTCCAACATCATCGCCGCCGCGCCCGGTACCGTACATGGCGATGGCACGCGCCGAGGCGTCCAGCGCTACCCCGGTGAACCCCGGCGAGCAGACCCTCACCGTGACAGTGACCGCGCGGTGGAAGTTCGTTACGCAGTAGCAGTCGGAGCAGTCACCCGGGAGCGGGATCATGGAGAGAGGGCTCGGCGGCGTCGCTGCCGGGCTCTCAGCGTACGGACACCGGCGCTGGCGCCAGCTTCGACACCGTTGTTCCACGTGAAACATCGCGCTGGCTGCATTTCGAGGAGGGGTTATATTGCGAACCTCTCTCCCTCCCTGTTCCACCCAATCCCGACGGTAGCCTGTGGCACGAGTCATCGCGATCGCCAACCAGAAGGGTGGCGTCGGCAAGACGACTACGGCGGTCAATCTGGCGGCAAGTCTCGCCGCAGCCGAGCAGCGTGTCCTCCTCGTCGATGGCGACCCGCAAGGGAACGCCACGAGCGGAACGGGGATCGACCCGTCCGAGCTGGAGCTCACGATCTACGACGCGATCTTGGGCGAGGCGCCTCTCACCGAGGTGATCCGCAAAGGGGTCCTCTTCCCACACCTGGCGGTAGCGCCCGCCACGCCCGACCTGGCGGGCGCCGAGGTGGAGCTGGTGGACCATGAGCAGCGTGAGACTGCCATGCGCCACGCGCTCGAACCGGTCCGTGAGGACTACGACCTCATCCTGATCGACTGTCCGCCCTCGCTGGGGCTCATCACGATCAATATGCTCGCGGCGGCGGACGGCCTCCTGATTCCGCTCCAGTGCGAATACTACGCCCTGGAGGGGCTATCGCAGCTCCTCAACACCGTGCAGATGATCCAGCGCGGCGTGAATACTGGTCTGGTAGTGGATGGGGTGCTCCTGACCATGTTCGACACGCGACTCAATCTCTCGCGCCAGGTGGTGAACGACGCGCGGGAGTATTTCGGCGATCGGGTGTTCCAGACCACTATCCCGCGCAATGTCCGCCTCGCGGAGGCGCCGAGCTTCGGGAAGCCGATCATCCTCTACGACATCGCCTCGGTCGGGGCGCAGGCGTACATGGCCGTGGCGCGCGAGCTCCTCGAGAGGCAGGCGCAGGGCGCGGAGGGGTCCGCCCTGGCCGTTACCGACCAGGCGCCTGGTGACTCCTCGGCGCCCGCACTCGTCAATCCGGAGCCAACAGACGATGAGCAATGACATTACCGGATCCACCGCGGCGATGAGCCACGTCGCCCCCGCCTCGCCCGACGTCCGCCTCTTCGAGCCCGACTTTGCCGCGTTGATGCCCGATGCCACCTGACAAGCCACGCCGGCTCGGACGCGGCCTCGAAGCGCTCCTCACCGCCAAGGCAGCGGCCACCGCGGCGCCGGCCGCTGCCAACCCGGAGAGCGCGGGAGTGCCAGGCGAGTCGCTACGCAGTCTGCCGGTCGCCGAGATCCGGCCCAACCCGTACCAGCCGAGAAAAGAGTTCCGCCCCGAAGAACTCGAAGAGCTGCAGAACAGCCTCCGCGCCAGCGGACTGTTGCAGCCCATCACAGTCCGCAACAGCAGCAGCGGCCGCGGCTACGAGCTCATCGCCGGCGAGCGCCGCCTGCGAGCCGCCACCGCGCTGGGATGGTCCGAGATTACCGCTGTCGTCAAGGAGATCGACGACAGCACCCTGCTCACGCTCGCCCTGGTCGAGAACCTCCAGCGCGCCGACCTCAATCCGCTCGAGGAAGCGGAGGGTTACCAGCGGCTGATCGACGAGTTCTCGCTCACCCAGCAGCAGGTGGGGGAGGTGGTGGGTAAGGACCGGACGACAGTGGCTAACATGTTGCGGGTCTTGAAGTTACCCGCCTCCGTACGACGCCTCCTCCAGGACGGCCAGCTCACCCTGGGCCACGCCCGCGCCCTCCTCGCCTTCGATGGGGAGCAGGCCATGGTGGAGATGGCCAAGGAGATCGTGGCGAACGGACTGAACGTGCGCGATGTGGAACGCCGGGCGCGCCAATCCGCGCCGCAATCACGCCAGTCTCGCGACACCAAGGCGCCAGATGCAACCGATGCGGCGCCGGCGGAAGCCCGCCGCATAGCCGAAGAGCTGCGGCGCTATCTCCAGACCGACGTCTCCGTGGCCACGAGTGCCGGCGCGCGAGGCCGTATAGAGATCTCCTTCTACTCCGCCGACGACCTCGAGCGCGTGCTCGACCTCATACTTGGCGGCAGACGAGAGCGACTGTGAGTGTAGAGCCCGCCGAGAAAGGACCCAGGAGCGGATACGGCAACATCTACACGCCGAGCGCGGGATCGATGATCATCCACGTCCAGCGCGAGAGCGGGCTGGCGAACAGGACCATCGTCCTCACCCTGCGGCAGGTGCACCTGCTGCGGCGCGGCGCGTGGGTACTCGGCGGGGTGCTGGCGGTAGTACTGCTGAGCTGGTTCTACCTCGCGACACAGGCGGCACGCGTACCCGTTCTGACGAAGCAGATCGAGAGCATGCAGGCCGACGTGCAGCAGCTCGATACGCTCCGTTCCGCGCTGAACGGATTGGAGAGTCGCTTCCAGCAGGTGCAGACAATGCTCGGCGCGGCGCCGAAGCTTCCCGAGCCGCTCGTCCGGAACCGTGGCGCCACCGTGCCGGATAGCTGGCCGCTTCCGGTCTCGGGCAGCGTGCTCGAGCGCAGCGACAGCGGCAGAGTCGTGGGGGGCGTGGACATCGGCGTGGAGGCGGGAACGCCGGTGCGTGCCGCCGGGGCGGGGATGGTCGTCGAACTCTCGGACGACCCGGTGCTGGGGCATCTCATCCGGATAGCGAACGCCGACGACTACCAGAGCATCTACGCCAACGTGCGCGACGTGCGCGTGGCGAAGGGCGACCACGTGGCGGCGGGCACGGTCCTGGGCGTCACCGGCGAAGCGCGTCGATCGCTGCCCCCGCACCTGCATTTCGAAATCCGTCGCGGGAAGACGGACGTCAACCCCATATCGATCATGAAACAGGGACCGGCAAATGGCGATCTTCAGCGGTAAGGAAATGACTGAAAGCGGTGAGCCCACGAAGGGGGGCGCTCCCGCCAACGGCAACGCGCTCTCCATCATCGCGGCCGGCACTACCATCAACGGCGACGTCGACACCGACGGCGTCATCCGGATCGAGGGACGCGTGGAGGGATCGATCCGCGCGGCACGTCAGGTGCTCGTGGGTCGTCAGGGTTCGGTGCTCGGCGACATCAACACACGCGAAGCCGTGATCGGCGGAAAAGTCGAAGGCACCATCACAGCGACCGAGCGTCTCGAAGTGCAGAGCACCTCGCTCATCATCGGCGACATCAACACACGCGCGATCGCGGTGATCGAGGGCGGCAAGATCAACGGCTCCGTGCGCATCTCGGATGCGAAGGAGCTGCCGCACATCGAGCCCGCGCCGAAGCCGGTGAGCGCGGTGCAGTCGGGCAACGGCGACAAGTCGGGCTCGCACGAAAAGCAGAGAGTGTTCGCGGCGTCGTAAAACCGATCGGGGCTCGCGGGCCCCATGTACCGTGCTAGTTTTGACGATGCACCCTTGATGCCCGTACGGATATCGAGGGTGCTCTTCGCACATTACACACAGTACCCGCCATTGCCACTCACCGACTCCCGGATCATCGACTCATCGATGCGGACGGCCCTCGTCCTCGCGTGTTGCGCGGCATGCGTGCTCCTCCTCTCCGCCTGCGCCGGCTCGGACTCCTCCGCGCGGGGCGACACCGCCGACGCAGACTCCACCTTCAGCGTCGCTCTCCTCACGCCCGGTCCGATCTCCGATCACTCGTGGAACGCGGGCGCCTATCAGGGACTCCTCCGCATCCGCGACTCGCTCGGCGCCCGCATCAGCAACATCCAGGTGAAGACGCCCGCCGACTTCGAGGAGAACTTCAGGCAGTACGGCGCGCAGCACTACGATCTCGTGTTCGGTCACGGCTTCGAGTTTCAGGATGCCGCATCGCGCGTGGGACCGGAATTCCCCAACACGGTCTACATCACGACATCGGGGAACCGCTTCGGAAAGAACGTCGCGCCCATGGTGTTCGGCTTCGAGGAGCCGTCGTACCTCGCCGGCGTGCTCGCCGGCTCGCTCTCGAAGTCGAAGGTGGTCGGGATGATCGGCGGCACCAAGCTTCCGCCCGTTGCCAGCAGCTTCCTCGCGTTCGAGGCGGGCGTGCACTCCGTGAACCCCGACATCAGGGTGCTCACTTCGTATATCGGCAACTGGGACGACGCGAGTGCCGGAAAGGAGCAGGCGATCGCGCAGATCGGACGCGGCGCCGACTTCATCTTCCAGAACGCCGACGCCGCGGGACTCGGCATCTTCCAGGCGGCAAGGGAAGCGAAGGGCGTCTACGTCTTCGGCACCAACTCGAACCAGAACGCGGTCGCGCCGTCGGTGATCATCGCGAGCGTGGTGATAGATCTCCCGCACGCTTTCCTCACGGTCGCGCGCGAAGTGAAGGAAGGACACTTCCAGTCGAAGATCATCTATCTGGGCACCAGCACCGGCGTGGTGAAGCTCGTGCTCAACCCGGAGCTCGATTCTCTCGTTTCCCCGGCGCTGCACGCCGAGCTCGACTCGGTTCGCGACGCGATCGCGGCTGGCACCGTACGTCCGCCGCGGCTGGAGTTCGTGGATACGATTCCCACGCACTGATCGCGGCGGCTATCATCCGGGTGGCGAACGGCCGGGCGGCAGCACGCACGCGTCTCCGTTCACGTAACCGCTCCACACCAGGCGCCATGGCAACCATCACAGAGATAGCCGCTCACCTCGACGAGCTGCTGCACACGTCGGAGATCAGGGACTACCCGAGCGCGCTGAACGGGATCCAGGTGGAGACCGACGCGGAGATCACCAGCGTAGCGGCCGCGGTCGACGCCCGCGAGCGCACGATCGCCGGCGCCATCGAGGCGGGCGCGAATCTCCTGATAGTGCACCACGGGATGTTCTGGGGCGGACTGCAGCCGCTGCGCGGCCCGAACCTGCGGCGCGTCCGCGCGCTCATCACGTCGAACCTCGCGCTCTACTCCTCGCACCTCCCGCTCGACGCGCATCCCGACCTCGGCAACAACGTTCTCCTGGCGCGCGAGCTCGGCCTGGTGCCCAGCGCCGGGTTCGCTCGACACGATGCGATCTACATAGGAGCGGCGGGCGAGAGCGACGTTCCCACCACGCAGCTCATCGAGCGCGCCGACGCCCTCGCCCGAGCGCACGGCGGCTCCGCCCGCCACACGGCCGCCGACCCTTCGCGCGTCACGAGGCGGTGGGCGATCTGCACCGGCGCGGGCGCGTCGCGCGACACTCTCGACGAGGCCGCCGCGCGCGGCATCGACACGCTCATCGTGGGCGAGGGTCCGCACTGGACCGCGGTGGACGCCGAGGAGCTCGGCATCACGGTGGTATACGCGGGCCACTACGCCACCGAGACGCTCGGCGTGCGCGCGCTCGCGGAGTACGTAGCGCGAAAGTACGACATCCCGTGGACGTTCATCGAAGCGCCCACGACTCTCTGACCGGCGAGCCGGCTCCACTGCTCGCGCTCGAGCAGATCGCCAGGCGCTTCGGCACCGTCGAGGCGCTCGCGGGCGCATCGCTGCACGTGCGCCCCGGCACGGTGCACGCGCTCCTCGGCGAGAACGGCGCGGGGAAGACCACCCTCATGCGCATCGCCTTCGGAGAGCTGAAACCCGACTCGGGCAGCGTGCGCATCGACGGGAGCGCGGTGCGGCTCGCCTCGCCCGCCGACGCTCTCGCGCACGGGATCGGGATGGTGCACCAGCACTTCACCGCCGTACCCGCCATGACCGTGGCCGAGAACGTGGCGCTCGCGTCGGGGACGCGCGGCAGGTTCAGCCTGGCGGAGGCGCGCGCGCGTGTGCTGGAGCTCTGCGAACGGGTCGGTTTCGCGCTCGACCCCGACGCGGTGGCGGCCGGGCTCTCGGTGGGGATGCAGCAGCGGCTGGAGATAGTGAAGGCGCTCTCGCGCGGCGCGCGGGTGCTCATCCTGGATGAGCCCACCGCGTCGCTCGCGCCGGCGGAGGCCGGGGAGCTGCTCGCGATGCTGCGCCGCTTCGCCGCGCGCGGGAACGCGGCTGTGATCATCACGCACAAGCTGCGCGATGCGCTGACGGTAGCGGACGACATAACCGTGCTCCGTCGCGGCCGCACGACCCTCACAGCGCGCGCCGCCGCCACCGACGCCGTGCAGCTCACCACGGCGATGCTCGGCGCCGGCGGAGTCGAGGTTCCGGATCGCGCGCGCGCGGAACGCGGCACCGGGCGAGGCGACGTCGACACGGTGATCGATGCGCGCGATCTGGTGATCGTCGATGACCGGGGCGTGCGGCGCGTCGGCGGAGTCACGCTGGCCGTGCGCGCCGGGGAGATACTCGGCGTGGCCGGCGTGGAGGGCGCGGGCCAGCATGAGCTCCTGCGAGCACTCGCCGGCCGGATGGAGCCGAGCGCCGGTACGCTGCGCGCGCCCGCACGCATCGGTTTCGTGCCGGCAGACCGCCAGCGCGACGCGCTGGTGCTCGACTTCACCCTCGCCGAGAACGTGGCGCTCGGGGGCGCGGGGACGGCGCGGGGCCGCGTGCGCTGGCGGGAGATCGAGCGCCACACCGGCGAGCTGCTCCGGCGGTACGGGATAGCGGCGTCGGGCGTGCACGCGAGCGCGGCATCGCTCTCCGGCGGGAACCAGCAGAAGCTGGTGCTCGCGCGCGAGCTGGACGGCGCCCCGCGCGCGCTGGTGGCGGAGAATCCGACGCGCGGCCTGGACGTGGCCGCCACCGCCGCGCTGCAGCATCAGCTCGAGGCGGCGCGCGAAGCGGGGATGGCGATCGTGCTCTATTCGAGCGACCTGGACGAACTGATAGCCATGGCCGACCGTCTCGTGGTGATGTTCGAGGGTCGCGCCACCGAAGTGGCGCTCGACCGCGACGCGGCGGGCCGCGCGATGCTCGGCGCCGCGTGAGCCGGCTGCGCCCGGCGGCGGCCGTCGCGTCAATCGCGCTCCTGTCGCTGGCGGCGCTCTGGCTGGCGCTCCGGCTCGCGGGGCTCGACGCCTCGCGCGCGCTGCTCGCGCTCTGGGACGGCTCCTTCGGAAGCGGCTACGCGCTGGCGTCGTCCACGCTCGTCCGCGCGACGCCGCTCGTACTCACCGGTCTCGCGGTGGCGATCGCGTTCCGCGCGGGCGTGTGGAACATCGGCGCCGAGGGGCAGCTTCTGGCCGGCGCCGCGGCGGCGGCGGCGCTGGGGCTGTTCGCGGCGCCCGTGTTGGGCGTGCTCACGCTGGTGGCCGCGCTCGCGGCAGGCGCGCTGGCGGGCGCGTTCTGGGCGTGGGTCGCGGCGTATCTGCGCAACCGCTTCGGCGTGCTGGAAGTGATCAGCACCATCATGCTGAACTTCGTGGCGCTCTACGCGGTGGGCTATCTCGTGCGCGGCCCGCTGCAGGAGCCGACGCACATCTATCCGCAGAGCGAGCCGCTCCCGGCGCTGGCGCGGCTCCCGAAGTTGATCGAGGGGAGCAGGCTGCACTGGGGTTTCGTGCTCGCGGTACTGGCGGCGCCCGCGGTGTGGTGGGTGCTGCGCTACACGGCGGCAGGTTTCCGCGTGCGCGCGGTGGGCCGGAACGCGAGCGCCGCGCGCGTGGCGGGGATGGTGGATGTGGAGCGTACCACCATGGGAGTCTTCCTGGCGAGCGGCGCGCTGGCCGGGCTCGCGGGCGCGATCGAGCTCACCGGCGTGACCTTCGCGCTGTACGAGAACGTGTCGCCGGGGTATGGCTACACGGCGATCGCCGTGGCGCTCCTGGCCGGGCTCGATCCGCTGGGCGTGCTGGCGACGGGAGTGTTGTTCGGCGCGCTGGAGGCAGGCGCCCTCGCGATGCAGCGGGAGGCGGCGGTGCCTTCGGTAGTGGTGAGCGTGGTGGAGGCTCTGCTGGTGCTCCTGATCCTGGCCGCCGCGCGGTGGCGCGGCGGTTCGGCGATACTGTCGCGACTCGCCGGCGCGGGGGCCGGGTCCGGGGCGGGAACCGGAGCGGGAACCGCTGCCGGCGCGGGGAGCGGCCGCATGGAGACGGGTGGATGACGGGCGGCCTGGCAGGCGGCCCGGCGGCCGGAGGCGGAACCCGATGACTGGCGGCGCGGAGGAGTTCCTCGCCGCGGCGGTGCGCACCGGCACCCCGCTTGCGCTGGCGGCGTTGGGCGAGACGGTGGTGGAGCGCGCCGGCGTGATCAACATCGGGCTCGAAGGGATCGTACTGGCCGGGGCCTTCGGCGCTCTGCTCGCTTCGGCCTCGGGGATCGCGGCGGGGTTCGCCGGCGCGGTGCTGGCCGGCGTGGCGGTGGCGGCGCTCTTCGCGCTCTTCGCGGTGAGCATGCGTGCCGACCAGATCATCACCGGCGTGGCCGTTAACCTTCTGGTGCTGGGACTCACGGGTGCACTGTACCGCGGGATTTACGGAGCCACCGGCGCGGCGCTCACCATAGCGACCACCGGCACGCTCCCGATTCCGCTCCTCTCGCGCATCCCCGTTATCGGAGGAGCGCTCTTCGACCAGGCACCGCCCACGTACGTGGCTTATTGCGTAGCGCCACTGCTCGCGTGGTGGCTTTACCGTACGCAGTCGGGGCTCGCGCTGCGCGCGGTGGGTGAGCGGCCGGACGCCGCGCGGGCGGCGGGTGTGCTCCCGTCGCGCGTCCGCTGGCTGGCCATCCTCACGGGCGGCGCGCTGGGCGGCATCGCCGGCGGGATGCTGGTACTGTCGCAGGCGGGTACCTTCGCCGAGGGGATGTCGGCGGGACGAGGATTCATCGCGATCGCCATCGTGGCGCTGGGTCGCTGGCATCCGCTCGGCGTGCTGGCGGCGGCGCTGCTCTTCGGCGCGGCGAGCGCGCTGCAGTTTCTCTTCCAGGCGATGGGGTGGGCGCTCCCATATCAGCTATTCCTCGCGCTGCCCTACGTGCTGACGCTCCTAGCCCTGGCCGGCCTCGCCGGCCGGCGCGCCGCGGCGCCGGCGGCGCTCGGCCGCCCCTGAATCGAGAGAGGAGCGTCGTCATGGTAGCGCAGGAGTCGCCCTGGCATATCTAGTTTCCTTCGCGGCGCTGCTGCTCGCGCTCGTCGCGGCGGCCGTCTACTTCGTCGTGATCACGCCGCGCCGGCTGCGGCGCACCGACGTCGAAGTCATCATCCCCGGGCTGGCGCCCGAGTTCGACGGCTACACCATCGCCGTGCTGAGCGACCTGCACTACGGCGGCGTCTTCGGCCCCCGCTCGCACGCCGAGCGCGCCGCCGCGATCGCGCGCGCGGCGAAGCCGGATCTCGTGGCGCTGCTCGGCGACTACGGTATCTCGGTGGGGCGCTTCGCGCCGCTCACGCGCCACGGCTACGACCGCGCCATGCGCGAGCTCGGCCCCATCCTGCAATCGATAGGTGCGCCCGACGGGATGCTCGCGGTACTCGGCAACCACGACTACGACGCCGGCGCGTGGCGCGTGGTCCGCTGGCTCGGGTCGATCGGCGCCGGCGTACTGCTCGACCGGGCCGCGCTCTTCGAGCGCGACGGCGCGAAGCTGGTGATCGGCGGACTGCGCGACCCGCACTACGACCGCGTCGACCCCGAAGGCGGCTTCGCGCACGCCCCTCCGGGAGTCCCCCGCATCCTGCTCACGCACACCCCGGACGCGATCGCCCTGCTCTCCCCCACCGCGAAGCCCGACCTGGTGCTCGCCGGCCACACCCACGGCGGCCAGGTCGTGCTCCCGATCGTAGGCGCCCTCGTTCGCCACAGCCGCCTCTGCGGCCGCCACACCGCCAGCGGCTGGATCCCCAACCCCCATGCCCCCCTGTACGTCACCACCGGCGTAGGCGTGGCGCTCCCCCTGCGAGTGGGCACGAGGGGCGAGGTGGTGGTGGTGGTGGTGAGGGGGAGGGGGGAGGGGGGAGGGGGGAAGAAGCA
>CAZTTY010000034.1:0-37836 GCA_964616815.1 uncultured Gemmatimonadaceae bacterium
AACGTGACTGACTCCGCACCCGGCACACGGCCCCGGCGTTTACAAGGTCGCTCCGCCCAGCAGGAGGAGCAGGCCGATCATACCTGACGTCGATGCCAGCATATGCCGCGGAGCCATGCGCTCCGCCGTGATCGCCGCGGTGACGGCGGCCATGCTGCGCAGTTCCATCGTTCCGGTCGCGAGCAGCACGGCCGTGAGGCCGGCGCTGCTACGAACGCAGTGGAAGCCGAGACGCACGCCGATCCTCCACGGCGCGAGCTGCACAGCGCGCCAAGGCTCTCCCGGAGGCGGCAGCGCGCTCCTGAAGCAGGCCACCTGTCGCTCCTTCCACCGGGTGAACTGGAGCGTGCCGGCCAGGAGGAGGACCGTGGCGGCCGCGGCCGGCGCTGCGCGTGCGACGCCGGGCAGCGCCATCTCGGCCGAGGCTATCGCGGCACCGACCGGGAAGACGGCCATGCCTACCAGCATCCAGACGAGGAGATATCCGAGCGCCACCAGCAGCGTCGGCCAGCCCGGGTGAAGGGAGCCGCGCTCGGCGAATGCGGCGTGACAACGCCAGAGCGCGGGGAGGAGAGATGGCAGCATCATCGCAGCCATCATCATGCTCCACATCCACACGAAGCTGGCGGCGGCGCGGGGCCAGCTCTGTCCGGGCATCCGCTGCCAGATCATGGACAGGGTCCACCCGCCCGGCATCGGTATCCCGGACGTCGCCGCCATGGAGGAGCACATGCGAACGGTTTCCGCCGCGCAAGCGGCGATGAGCAGCGCCACGAAGCCGAAGAAGAGCAACCGGTTCGTCTGCCGGAAGGCAGGACGTCCCATCTCTCCCCAACCCTCGGCCGCCGTGGTGGAGCTCATCTCGCCGCCAGAGCGGTTGGGTATTCGTCGTGGCGGCGCCACCAGATACCCTTCTCGTTGCGGCCGCGTGGTGCGCGATCGAGCCACTGGTACATTCCCCACAGAGCATCGAGGCCCCGCGAGTACGCCGAGTAGCAGTGGTAGAGCTCACCATCCTCGAGCACGAAGCTGCTCATGCCCGGGCGCTCACGCGTGAAGCGCGCGAGGTCGGTCCCGCATCCGGCCGCGAGCTCGGCCGCACCGCCCTGCTCCGCCCCGCGCTCGTCTTGCCCGACCCACGCGGGCTCCCTACTGTAGTTGTACTCGATACCGCCGCGCTGCTGCGCCTCTGTGAAACCGACGCTGAAGTCCGCGTTGAAGTCGCTCCCGAACGATGAGGCCCAGGGGAAGTTCCAGTCCATTCGCGCGCGGTAATCCAGGAGCTTCGCCAGCGGCGCCCGGGAGACGGCGGCGAGCGTGACGTCGTGGTTGGCCAGGTGGACGGCGACGCCGTCGAAGCCATCCGCGATCATCGAGCAGGAGGGGCAGCCTGCGTCGTAGTCGGGGCCGAACATGAAGTGGTAGACCAGGAGCTGCGAACGCCCGTCGAAGAGGTCGGCGAGCGAGGCCCTTCCCTGCTCGGTGTCGAACTGATAGCTCTTGTCGATGCGGACCCAGGGGAGCTCCGCGCGCCGCCGGGCGAGCTCGTCGCTCAGCTTCGTCAGCTCCTTCTCTGCTCGGAGCAGATCGATCCGCGCCGCCAGCCATTCCTGTCTCGTTCCGGTCGCATGTGTCGTCATCGTTTTCATCTCCCGTGGCTCGGTTCGTGGTCGTGCGCCTCCCGCATCGATGTGCGGGCTGGTGCCTGCCCGACAGATTATCCGCGACGGGGCGCGAGGTGTGAGTAACAAGTCTGGCGCGATTGCGATCGTCAGCTCGCGGCGGGCAGCGGTGCGACGTTGGATTCCCTGATCACCGCCGCGGCCCGCGCGCTGTCCGTGGGGGACCCCATAGCGGCGCTGAACCGCGTAGCGCTGCGCGACGATGCGCCGGCGCTGGCGCTTCGCGGCATCGCCATGGCGCAACTGGGAGAGCTGCCGCGGGCGAGAGCGCTCGTGCGACGCGCCGCACGCGAGTTCGGTGCGCGCGAGCCCGTGGCGCGGGCGCGTTGCGTGGTGGCCGAAGCCGAGATCGCGCTCGCCGCGCGCGAGCTCGCCTGGCCCGCGACCCGACTCCAGGCGGCGCGCCGGACCCTCGCGCGGCATGGCGATCGGGTGAATGCCGCGTACGCCGTACATCTGGAGATGCGGCGCCTGCTGCTCATGGGAAGAATTGCGGAGGCGGAGCGATGGAAGGAACGTCTCGATCCGGCCATCCTCCCGCCCGCGCTGCGCGCGGCCTACGAGTTGGTGGTCGCCGGCATCGCGATACGTGGTGTGAGGGCGAGGGAAGCGAGGGTGGCGCTGCTCCGCGCCGAGAGTGCCGCGCGTAGCGCTGGAATCCCACCGCTCGTGGCGGAGGTGGAGAGCGTCGCGCGGATCCTCGACGCTCCGGCGGCGCGCATAGTCTCGGGTGAAGAAGAGGACCGTCCCATCCTTCTGGAGGAAGTAGAGTCGATCTTCGCGAGCGACGCGCTCATCGTGGATGCGTGTCGCAGCACGGTGCGTGCGGGTGGTGCGACGATATCGCTGGGTTCCCGTCCCGTACTGTTCGCGCTGGCCCGGACGCTCGCCGAAGCGTGGCCCGGAGACGCGTCGCGTCGCTCGCTCCTGTCGCGAGGATTCGGAGCGACGTTCGCGGACGATTCGCATCGCGCGCGCCTGCGCGTCGAGATGGGGCGGCTGCGTTCGGAGCTGAAGATGCTGGCTGCCGTGAGTGCGACCAGGGACGGATTCGTGCTGGAGCCGCACGGTGGGCGCCACGTGCTGGTGCTGGCGCATCCCGTGGAGGAGGAGCACGCGCCGGTGCTCGCACTGCTCGCGGACGGTGAGCCCTGGTCGAGCTCTTCGCTCGCTCTGGCGCTGGGCACCAGCCAGCGCACGGTTCAGCGGGCGCTGGAATCGCTCGCCGCTTCCGGCAGGGCGCAGTCGTTCGGCCGCGGGCGCGCGCGACGCTGGTCCATGCCGCCCGTGCCGGGATTCGCGACGACTTTGTTACTCCCTGCTTTTCCGCCGGATAGTTAGGATGGAATCATGAAACGAATCAGAGCGGAGATCGAGCGCGAGTACGGACCGTTTCCCGGTATCGAGCGGGTGCACGGAGTGACGTGCGACGGTGAGTCGGTGTGGTGCGCCACGGGCGCCAGCCTCGCCGCGATCGACCCGAAGAGCGGAGAGCTGCTCCGCACACTCGACGTGGCCGCGCATGCGGGCACCGCGTTCGATGGCAGGTACATCTACCAGATCGCGGAGAGCCGCATCCACAAGATCGATCCGCAAAGCGGCGAGCTGCTGGGCAGCATCCCCGCGCCTGGCGGGGGCGCCGACTCCGGCCTCGCGTGGGCGGAAGGGACGCTCTGGGTGGGCCAGTACCGGGCGCGAAGGATTCATCAGGTGGACGCCGAGACCGGAGCGATCCTGCGCACGATCGAGTCGAAGCGGTTCGTGACGGGAGTGACGTGGCTCGACGGCGAGCTATGGCACGGCACTTCGGAGGGGGACGAGAGCGACGTCAGGCGTGTCGATCCCGATACCGGCGAGGTGCTCGAGCGGGTGGAGATGCCGCCCGGAGTGGCGGTGTCGGGACTCGAGTCGGATGGCCGCGAGCTCTTTTACTGCGGTGGATCGTCGAGCGGCAAGGTGAGAGCGGTTCGCCGGCCCGGGTAGGCGCTCCGGCCAGCCGACTACTCCCACTCGATCGTCGCGGGCGGTTTGCTGCTCACGTCGTACACCACGCGATTCACACCATCCACTTCGTTGATGATGCGATTCGAGATGGTGGCCAGAACGTCGTGCGGGAACGGGTACCAGTCGGCGGTCATCCCGTCGGAGCTGGTCACCGCGCGGAGCGCGGCGACGTTCTCGTAGGTGCGCGCATCGCCCATCACTCCCACGCTCCGGATCGGGAGGAGCACGGCGAAGGCCTGCCAGATGTCATCGTACAGCCCTGCTTCCCTGATGCCGTCGAGATAGATCGCATCCACCTGCCGGAGCACATCCAGCTTCTCCCGCGTCACCGGACCGAGAATGCGGATACCGAGTCCGGGACCGGGGAATGGATGGCGTCCCACCATCTCCTCGGGGAGGCCGAGCTCGCGGCCGATACGACGCACCTCATCCTTGAAGAGATCGCGCAGCGGCTCGATGAGCTCGAACTTCATGTCGGGCTTGAGCCCGCCGACGTTATGGTGCGTCTTTATCGTGACGGACGGACCGCCGTGCGGCGATGCGGACTCTATGACGTCGGGGTAGAGCGTTCCCTGCACCAGGAATTTCACGCCGTCGCCCACCGAGGCGGCCGTCTCCTCGAAGACATCGATGAACGTGTGCCCGATCCGGCGGCGCTTCTCCTCCGGATCGTCCACGCCGTCCAGCGCTTCGAGAAATCGATCCGACGCGTCGACGGTGATGAGATCGATCCCGAGATTCGCGCGGAAGGTGCGCTCCACCTGCGACCGCTCGTTGTGGCGGAGCAGCCCGTGGTCGACGAAGATGCAGGTGAGCTGATCCCCTATGGCGCGGTGAACGAGTGCCGCGGCGACGGATGAATCCACACCGCCCGAGAGCCCGCAGATGGCGCGCGCGCTTCCCACCCGCTCGCGTATGCGCTCCACCTGCTCCTCGACGAACGCACCGCTCGTCCAGTCGGGCTCCGCGTGGCAGATCTCGAAGAGGAAATTGGAGAGTATGTCGGACCCGCGCGGTGTATGCTGCACCTCGGGATGGAACTGCACGCCGAAGACCGGCTTTTCCCGATGCCTGAACGCGCCCACCGGGGCGTTGCCGCTCCTGGCCAGCACCTCGTATCCGGTGGGCGGAACCTCGACGTGGTCGCCGTGGCTGGCCCACACGGTGATGCATTCGCCGGGGTCGAATCCGGAGAACAGGATGTCGGGCCTGGTGATCTCGAACTCCGCTCGTCCGTATTCACGGCGTCCCGCGCGTGTCACGCCGCCGCCTTCGAGCTGCGCGATGAGCTGCATTCCGTAGCAGATTCCCAGCACGGGCGCCACGTCGAGCAGCGCCGGTTCGGCCGACGGAACGTTCTCGCCGTACACCGAGTTGGGGCCGCCGCTGAGCACGATTCCGGTCGGCTTCCAGTCGCGGATCCAGTCGATCGAGCGCGTGGGCGGGTGGATCTCCGAGTACACCCGCGCCTCGCGGATGCGCCGGGCGATGAGCTGCGTGTACTGCGAACCGTAGTCGAGGATGAGTATGCGGTTCATGTATCGAGTGTGATGAACTCCACGGATTTCGTCTCGACTTCCAGGATGGCGGCGGTCGGCACGCCGAAGAGCCAGCCGCACGCCTCGCCGGGGTTGAGTATGAGGCTGTCGCCCGCGCTTTCGAGCCGGCGCTCGTGGGTGTATCCGTGGATCACGATCTCGTGGCTCGCCACTGAGCGGTCGCCGGCATCGCCGATGTCGTGTACCAGGAGGATCCGCTTCCCCGCCAGCTCCATGCTGTGCGGCGCCTCGTAGAGCTCGGTGCCCACGCCGAGTGCCGCCTCCGCGCGGAGTCCCTCCCTGTCGCCATCGGTCTTGCCGAACACACCCGCCAGCGGAAGGTTCTCCGCGTGAAAGGGGCCGAGCGACCACGGTGCGCAGTAGTCGCCGGCGTGCAGCACCAGCTCCACGCCCGCCGCACGAAAACGCCGTGCGAACTCCGCGATCGCGGGAAGCCGGTCGTGCGAGTCCGCCAGTACGCCGACTCGCATCAGTCGCCCCTCCACTCGACCTCGTTCACTTCGCGCGAGACTATGTCTTCGTAGCTCTCACGCTCCGTGATCACTGCCCAGCGGCCATCCTCCACGAGCACCTCCGGGGGGCGCGGTCTGGAGTTGTACGTCGATGCCATGGAGAAGCCGTATGCGCCGCTGGAGTGGATGACGAGCAGATCGCCAGGCTCGACGTCATCCACTTCGCGGCCGAGCGCGAAGAAGTCGCCGCTCTCGCACACCGGACCCACCACATCCGCCACCACGCGCCCGCCGCGCGGCCGCACCGCGCTGATGGCGTGATACGCGTTGTAGTGCGACGGTCTCAGGAGGTCGTTCATCCCGGCGTCCGTGATGATGTACTCGATGTCCCCGCTCTTCTTGCGATACAGGACGCGGGTGAGCAGAACTCCGGCGTTACCCACGAGAAAGCGGCCCGGCTCCACGATCAGCGTGAGGCCCGAGGCCGCAACGCGCGGAACGACTGCCGCGGCGAACGCCTCCACGTCCATCGGAGCTTCACTTTCGTAGGTGACCGCCAGCCCGCCGCCGATGTCCAGGTAGCGCACGTCGCGCGCGCCGCCGGTGGCCGCGCGCAGCGCATCGAGCAGTTCGAGCAGTTTCGTCATGCCGCGCTCGTACGGATCGAGCCGCGACACCTGCGAGCCGATGTGCATGTCCAGGCCGGCCAGGCGGATGTGCGGGAGCGACTCGGCCAGGCGCGCGACGTCGAGCGCGTTGGCGTACGGAATCCCGAACTTGTGGCCGCGCTCGCCGGTGCGCGTGTAGTGGTGCGGCGTGTCCACCGTCACTTCCGGGTTGATGCGCAGCGCCACCGGCGCCACGGCTCCCCGCTGCCCCGCCACCTGGTCGAGGAGCAGAAGCTCACCCTCGGACTCCACGTTCACGAGGAGCACGCCCGCGTCGAGCGCCTCGTTCAGCTCCCGCTCCGTCTTGCCGACGCCGCTGAAGACGATGTCGGAACCGCGGAAGCCGGCCGCGAGAGAGCGGTAGAGCTCCCCACCCGAGACGATGTCCACTCCCGCACCGAGCGACTGGAGGAGCCTCAGCACTCCACGCGCCGAATTGGCCTTGGCGCTGTAATGAATGCGATGCGGTACCGCCTGGAGCGCGCGGTCCAGCCGCGCGTAGTGCTCGCGGATGTAGGAGGCACTGTAGATGTATGCCGGCGTGCCGACATCGTGCGCGATCGCGTCGAGCGGCACGCCGTCGCAGGCGAGCGCGCCTTCGACGCGAGCGAACCCCGCGCTCAATATGCTCTCGCCCATAGCGCCTCGTCCGTGGATGGTCTGCCGCATCGCAGGCACTTCTCCGGGGTCTCCGCCGAGCGGAATTCCTCGCTCGGCAGGACGCGGATCGTGGCTTTCGTCTCCTCCTTGATGGCCGCCTCGCATTCCGGGTCGCCGCACCAGCCCGCGTAGACGAAGGCACCCTCGCCCTCCATCAGCGCGCGGAAATCGTCGTAGCTGATCGGGCCGCGCACGCTGTGCCGCTCCCTCCGCTCCCGCGCCGTCGTCAGCATGTCGCTCTGGATCGCCTCGAGCAGCGACTCGAGCTCCTCGCCGATCGTGTCGAGGCTGGCGCTCCGCTTCTCGCCCGTGTCCCGTCGAACCAGGACGGCCTCGTTCCTGTCGAGATCGCGCGGCCCGAGCTCCATGCGCACCGGTACGCCGCGCATCTCCCACTCGTAGTACTTGGCGCCGGGCTTCACCGTTTCACGGGCGTCGAGGTGCACGCGGAATCGGTTGGGGGCGCGCCGCTCCCAGTCGCCCAGAGTCCGACAGATGCGATCGGCGGCCTCGAGCACGCGCGCACGATCGGCGTCGGAGCGCCAGATGGGCACGACGACGACTTCGGTGGGAGCGAGCAGCGGCGGAACCCTCAGGCCGCGATCGTCGCCGTGCGTCATGATCAGGCCGCCCACCAGTCGCGTGCTCACTCCCCAGCTCGTGTTCCAGGCGAAATCGTTGCCGCCGCCCTCGGTCTGGAAGGTGAGATCGAAGGCGCGCGCGAAATTCTGTCCCAGATTGTGCGAGGTTCCGGCCTGCAGCGCCTTGTTGTCCTGCATCATCGCCTCGCACGAGTAGGTGCGCAGCGCGCCGGCGAAGCGCTCCGAATCGGTCTTGCGGCCCGTCACGACCGGCATCGCCATCCACCCTTCCATGAAGTCCCGGTAGATGCCGAGGATGCGCAGCGTCTCCTCTTCGGCCTCGTCGTGCGTGGCGTGCGCGGTGTGCCCCTCCTGCCAGAGAAACTCCAGCGTGCGCAGGAACAGCCGCGTGCGCATCTCCCAACGCACCACGTTGGCCCACTGGTTCACCAGGAGAGGGAGGTCGCGGTAGCTCTGCACCCACTTGGCGAACATCGCATAGATGATCGTCTCCGAAGTGGGGCGCACGACCAGCGGCTCGTCGAGCTCCTTCCCGCCGCCGTGCGTGACGACGGCGGTTTCGGGAGCGAAGCCTTCGACGTGCTGCGCCTCCTTCTGCAGGTAGCTCTGCGGGATGAACAGCGGGAAGTATGCGTTGCGATGGCCCGTGGCCTTGAACATGTCGTCCAGCGCCCGCTGCATCCGCTCCCAGATGCCGTAGCCATCGGGACGGATCACCATGCAGCCGCGCACCGGCGAGTAGTCCGCCAGCTCGGCGCGCAGCACTACCTCGTTGTACCAGGCGCTGAAGTCTTCCGCGCGCGTGGTGAGCTTTTTGTCGTCGGTCATTACTTTCTTTTCTCTGGTTTACCGTGTCGCGGCGCATACCCCGCGCCGCCCGGCCTCATCGGTCGCCGATCCATTCGTCCAGCCGCACGCGCCGTTCCCCGCCGTCGGATAGCCGGCGGACGACCGCTTCACCCTCGCGAACGCCGTCGCCGGTGAGGATCACCGCTTCGGCCGCTCCGGCCGAAGCGGCCGCCTTGAGCTGGCGTCCCAGCTTCTGCCCACCCAGCGCGTACTCCACGCTACGTCCGCGCGCACGCAGCCGCGCCGCCACCCGCATCGCATCGCCCACGGTGGCGTCTTCCGAGTACGCCACCCACGCGTCCACTCCGGCCGGCGGCTCGGGGAGAAGCGACCGTTCGCGCAGCAGCTCGCCGAGCACCACGTCGCCCATCCCGAAGCCGAGAGCCGGCAGGTCGGCTCCGCCCAGAGCGCCGAGGAGATTGTCGTAGCGTCCCCCGCCGCAGATCGCGCGCAGCTCGCCGCGCGCATCGAAGAGCTCGAAGACTATTCCCGTGTAGTAGGCGAGGCCGCGCACTATCGCGAAGTCCACCTTCACCCACTCGCTCACGCCGAGCGCCTCGAGGTAGCCCAGATATTTCCGGAACTCCCCCACCACACTCGCCGTGGGGGTGCCGTCGAGCTTCGCGGCCACGTCCTGGAGCGTGGCGCCCGGCAGCGCGAGGATTCCCTCTCGCGCATCGTCTCCGACTCCGGCCGCGGCGAGCTTCTCGTCCGACACGGCCCGCGGCTGGCGATCGATCTTGTCGATCACGGCGAACACGGTCGGAAGCGCCTCGTCGCTCACCCCGATCGCCGCGAGGTATCCCTGAAGGATTCTGCGGTCGGATACGCGGGCCACGACGTCCTCCGGCCCGAGGCCGAAGGCGCGCATGATGTCGACCGCGACGCTCAGGAGCTCCGCATCCGCCGTGGCACCCGGCTCGCCGATGATATCGACGTTGAGTTGGAAGTGCTCGCGCAGCCGCCCGCGCTGCTGCCGCTCGTAGCGAAAGAGCTGCGGGATCGAGAACCAGCGTACCGGCTTGCGGAGCGAGTTCGCGCGGGCGCCGGCCATGCGAGCGAGCGTGGGAGTCATCTCGGGGCGCAGCGCGACCTCGCGTCCACCCTTGTCCACGAAGTTGTAGAGCTGTCCCGCGATCTCCTCACCGCTCTTGCGCGTGTAGAGCTCCAGCGGTTCGAGCGGAGGCCCGTCGTATTCGACGAAGCCGTACCGGCGCGCCACATCCCGCCACGCAGCGAAGATGACCGAGCGTGCCGCGAGCTCGGTGGGAAAGAAGTCGCGGAAACCCGGGAGTGCGCCTGTGGACATCCGGGCAATCTATCCGTAGAGCGGAGACACCTGCAAGCGCGCCATGGCGTCGCCCACGGTGTGGAAGGAGCCGGTAACCAGCGTGGTAGCCGCACCCTCGCGCGAGCGCGCCAGCGCGAGATCGAAGTCGGGCTCCGCGTCGGCGCGCCAGCCGTGCGACCGCGCGAACGCCGCAGCCTCTTCCAGCGCCCACGCACGGTCGGACGGGACGCTGGGCGGCGCGGTCAGGACGAAGCGATCCACGCGCGTCGCGAGCAGCGAAATCATGGAGCGCCAATCCTTGTCCGCGAGCACCGTGAGAAGACATGCGACCGGGCGGGGGACGTCCACGGCGTCCATCGCATCGCAGAGCACCGAGATGCCGGCCGGATTGTGCGCCACGTCGAGGATCACGCTGCCGCAGCGCTGGAAGCGGCCGGGAATCGCCACCCGCCCGAGCGCGGCCTCCGCCACCGCCGCGCAATCGGTGTAGACCCCGCCGGCCAGCGAGAGCATCGCCAGCGCGACGGCGGCGTTGGAGGCCTGATGCCGGCCCACCAGGGAAGTCGTCATCGCGCGACGCCGTCCGCCGGAACGATCGGTCAGCACGAAGCCCGTACCGGCGTCCGACACCGCGATCTCCTCCACCAGCCAGTCGTCGCCGATGGCTACGACCGGGTTCGCGCCGACCTCCCGTGCCAGCGTCGCGAGCCGCTCCCGTACCGCGGGATCGCCGTCACCGATGACCGCCGGCACCCCGCGCTTGAAGATCCCGGCCTTCTCCGCCGCTATCTGCTCGATCGTGTCGCCCAGATACTGCATGTGGTCCATACCGATCGAAGTCACGGCGGTCGCCAGTGGCGTGAGGACGTTGGTCGCGTCGAGCCGTCCACCGAGACCCACCTCCACCACCGCCACGTCCACCTGCTCCCGGGAGAAGTGCTCGAACGCCATGCACGTCGTGGCCTCGAAGAAGGTGGCGCCCAGCCGCTCGACTTCCGGAACCCAGCGTCCCGCGAAACGCGTCACGAGCTCCTCGGAGATGGGCACGCCGTTCACGCAGATGCGTTCGCGAAAGTCTATGAGGTGCGGCGAGGTGTAGCGGCCCACGCGCAGGCCGCCCTCGCGCAGCATGGCGTCGAGCATGCTCACCACGCTCCCCTTCCCGTTAGTGCCGGCCACGTGGAAGGATGGGAACGCGAGCTGCGGATTCCCCATGGCATCGAGCAGCGCGCGCGTGGTCTCGAGGCCGAGCTTCCAGCCTCCACTCACGCGCGCGAACAGGTACTCGAGGGTTTGCCGGTACGAGGTCAGGTAGACGTCCACCCCGAGGCCGCTGGCTGGCCGCTCATGTGCCGCAGGAGCTGGCCGACGGTGTTCTTGAGCTCCTTCCGATGCACCACCGCGTCCACCATGCCGTGGTCGAGCAGGAACTCGGCAGTCTGGAAACCCTCCGGCAGCTCCTGACCGATGGTCTGCTTGATCACGCGGGGTCCGGCGAAGCCGATGACCGCTCCCGGCTCGGCGAGGATCGCGTCGCCGAGCATGGCGAAGCTGGCGCTCACGCCTCCCGTGGTCGGGTTGGTGAGAATCGACACGTACGGAACGCGCCGCTCGGCGAGCTGCGCCACGAGCGCGGAGCTCTTGGCCATCTGCATCAGCGACAGCACGCCTTCCTGCATCCGGGCTCCTCCGGAGGCGCACACGATCACGAGAGGATACTTGCGCTCGACCGAGCGCTGGCCTATCCGCGCGATCTTTTCGCCGACCGCCGAGCCCATCGAGCCGCCCATGAACGCGAAGTCCATGACGCCCAGGTTGATCGGCATCCCGCCGAGCGTCCCGGTGACGGTCATGATCGCATCCGTGTCGCCGGCCTTGGCCACCGCCTTTTTCAGCCTCTGTGGATACTCCGGGAAGCCGAGTGGATCCACGGAATGGAGGTCCACGTCCAGCTCTTCCCAGCTATTCTCGTCCACGAGGATGTTGACGTAGTCGCTCGCGCGGATCCGCCGGTGATAGTCGCACTGCGGGCAGACATTGAAGTTGCGAACGAACTTCTCACGCAGGTCGGTATGCCCGCACGCCTCGCACTTCTCCCACGCGTCGGCCGGAATCTCCAGCCTCTCCCGCCGCGGCTGCCGGGGTTTCCGTTCCTTTCTGAACCAGACCATGGGCGAAATGTGCTGGCGGTGGGGGGGTGGGACAAGAGGGAGGAGGCAGGGAGCAGGGAGCAGGAACTACCGAGGACAAAGGAAACAGGGAACAGGAAACAGGAACTGCACACGTTCCATAGTCATCTCCGCTTCGGCAGTCATGCCCGCGGAAGCAGGCATGACTTCATGGGTGTGCAGTTCCTGCTTCCTGCTCCCTGCTTCCTGCCTCCTCCCCCCTACACCGCCAGCTCTCCCACCCGCGCGCCGCGGCCTTCGCTCGAGATGCGGAGGAGCATCCCGACGGCGAGCCAGCAGGAGAGCATGAACGAGCCGCCATAACTGAAGAACGGAAGCGGGATGCCGGTTATGGGCATCAGGTTGAGCGTCATGCCCACGTTCACGGTGACGTGGACGAGCCAGCTCGACGCCAGACCGAACGCCACCAGACCGCCGAAGGAGTCGTTGGCGCGCTCGGCTACGCGTACGGAGCGGAGCAGCAGGAAGAGGAAAAGCGACAGTGCCACGGTCACGCCGATGAAGCCGAGCTCCTCGCCGAGCACCGCGAATATGAAGTCGGTGTGCTGCTCGGGCAGGAAAGCGAGCCGTTTCTGGGTGCCGAGGAGATAGCCCTTGCCGAGCCAGCCGCCGGAGCCGATGGCCACCTGCGACTGGATCACGTGCCAGCCGGAGCGTCGCGGATCTATGGAGGGATCGAGGAAAACCAGGAGCCTGTGCCGCTGGTACGGCGCCAATCGCTCCCAGAGCACCGGTGCCACCACGCCCATCACCACGTTGGCCGTGGTGAGGAGCACGCCCTCGAGCATGAACGGCTTGTACCAGAGCACCAGCGCTATCAGCAGGAGGAACCAGGCGCCCCAGAGGCTCGTATTGAAAGCGAGCACGAGGCTCACCGCCGGAGACGCGATGAGGATCAGGAGTGGCAGCGGCACGCCCGACCAGAAGAGCATCGCGAAGAAGATGCCTATGAACACGATGCCCGTACCCAGGTCCGGCTGCATCATGATCAGCAGCCAGGGTATCAGCACGATGATCGCCGGCTGCCAGATGTCGAGGAGCGATCGGGCGGGCTCGCGCCGGGCCGCCAGCACTTTGGCAAGCATGAGCACCACCGTTACCTTGGCCAGCTCCGACGGCTGGCCGAGGCGTACGCCACCTATCGCGATCCAGCTCTTGGTTCCGGCCGCCGTGCCCGCGCCGGTGCCTATCACGAGAGTGGCGGCGAGGAGCACGAGCGTGAACAGATACGCGGGTGTGGCCACCCACTCGTAGAAGCGCACCGAGCCGCGGCTCACGAAGTATGCGGCCACCAGGCCGAGGATGAGCCACCGAGACTGGGATACCCACGCATGCACGGCCGAGGTGGGGACGTCGGTCTGGCCCGCGGAGTACACCATGGCGATGCCGAAAATGGAAAGCGCCAGCGCTCCGGCCAGAAGGACGTAATCGGTGATGACGCGACGCACGCTCACCCTTCCGTGTTGATGAGCTGCGTGGGCTTCACCTTCAGGTAGGACTCGACGATCTTCGACGCTATCCGCGCGGCGCGGCTTCCGTGCAGGCCGAACTCCAGCATCACGACCACGACGATCTTCGGATCATCCGCCGGGGCGAAACCGGCGAACCAGGCGTGGTCCCGGTCGCGATCCTGGGCGTTCTGCGCGCTCCCGGTCTTCCCGGCGAGCACCGTACCCTCGATGGACGCGCTGCGCGCCGTACCGCTGGAGACCACGCCGGCCAGCGCCGCGCGCATTCCGTCCAACTGCGGTTGTGACAACGAGAAGATTCGCTCGCGCTCCGGAGCGTGGTGGAGGAGCTGCGGCGTGGCGGCCATCCCGTCGGTGGCGAGTGCCGTGTAGAAACGGGCCACCCCGGCTACTGTCTGATCGTTCTCGCCCTGGCCGATCGACAGGTTCAGAATCACGGCCTGCGTCCAGCCGCGCTTCCCGTAGCGCTTGTCGTAGTAGTCCTGGACGTCCGCGTACGGAAAGAGCGGCCGCGACTCGCCGGGAAGGTCTATACCAGAACGGGATCGGCTGCCGAACTTGATGCCGCCCGCCACCAGGCGCGAAAGGCCGAGCTTGAGGCCGAGCTGGTAGAAGTAGACGTCGCACGACTGCTCGATCGCCTCGGAGAGCGTGACGTCGCCGTGGCCGCTGTGGTTCCAGCACTTGAAGAACCGGTTCCCGTACTGGAGCCCTCCCTTGCACGGCACTGGCATCTTCTCGTCGAGCGTGACCACGCCATCTTCCAGCGCCATGGCCGCCGTGGCGAGCTTCCACGTGGAGCCGGGAGGATAGCGCCCCTGGATGACCTTGTTGTAGAGCGGGTGGCGCGGGTCTTCGTTGAGCTGCTTCCAGAGGTCGCGCGAGATGCCGCCGATGAAGCGGTTCGGGTCGTAGCTCGGTGCGCTGTACAGCGCGAGAACGCCGCCCGTGGTCGGGTCCACCGCGATCGCGCCTCCCTGCAGAGAGTCGCCGAATATCTCCGCCACGTAGCGCTGCAGATCGATGTCGATGTTCGTGTACAGCGGCTTCCCGGGCTCTGGCGGCAGATCCTGCCGTGCCCCGGCCTCGCGCACGACCCGGCCCCGCGCGTCCACCTCGACGAAGCGCACCCCCTCCTTTCCGCGCAGCGAGTCCTCGTACTGGCGCTCCAGGCCGGCCTTTCCCACCTGCTGGCCGGCCTTGTACGACCGGTACCGCGGCGACGCGAGCTCGGTCTCGGTGATCTCGCCGACGTAGCCGATGAAGGACGCGACAGCGGCGCCGTCGGGATAGTAGCGCTTGGGAGACGACTGGATCACCAGCCCCGGGAAGTCGATCCGGTGCTCCTCCAGAACAGATACGACATCGAACGATGCATCGGAGAGCACCACCGCCGGACGCGTGGGTGCTCTCCGGTAGCGCCGCACCGAAAGGTCGATCGCATCGTCGCTCAGCGGGATGATCCTGGCCAGCCGCTGCAATACCGCGCGGAGCGAATCGGAGCTCGGGCTGAGCAGCGAAACCGAGTAGCCCGGTACGTTCTCCGCGATCACGCGGCCGTTGCGGTCGTAGATGATCCCGCGAGGCGCGGGGAGCGGCACTTCGCGGAGTCGGTTTTCCTCCGACTGCAGCGTGTAGCGCGAGTTTTCCACGATCTGCGCGCGGAAGAACGCGCTGAGGAGCACTGCGAAGAGCGCGGCGAGTCCCCACGAGGCGACGCGTGCGCGCCGGGCCAGATCGTTGGGGTGGAAGCTCACGTGTGCGACGGCCGCAGGATGGGGCGCAGGATGAGGAGAGTGAGCAGTCCCCAGAGCGCCGTCACGGCGGCGGTGATCGGCGACCACACGAGCAGCTCGCGGAGCAGCTCCGCTCCGCCCACGCGGTGTTCCGCCAGTACGAAGATGGTGTCGAACGCCCACTTCCCGGCGAAGAAGAAGAACGCGTTCAGGAGCATGTCATCGGCGAAGAAGACCGCCTTCAGCCAGGACGCGGCGAACCCCACGCAGCACATGGCGAGCGCCCCGGCGCCGAAGGCGTGCAGCTCGATCGAATCGGCCACGACGCCCATGAACAGCCCGAGCACGGCCGCCGTTCCCGGCCGCACTCTGATGGCGACCAGGAGGAGCGCGATGACGAGGAAATCGGGACCCACCCGCCATCCGAGGAGCGGGCGTAGCGTGAAGTGCAGCAGCACGAGAACCACGAAGGCGAGGAGCGTGCGCGCGAGGTCTATCGGCCTCATTGCAGCGTGTCCGTCCCGGGCACTTCCCCGGCGGCGCCCCCGGTGCTGCCGGCCGCTCGGGCGCGGGCGACGGAGTCCGCCATGGCCGCAGCGCGAAGCGCTTCGGCCGCCTCGCGCACCAGCGAGTCGCCGGCGTCCACGATGGCGCGCGTGGCTGCGACGGTGCCCTGGCCGGTCTGCCAGACGCCCGCGACGCCGGAGTCGGCTCTCGCCGGCAGCAGCACCATCACGGCCGAGATGGCCGAAGGGAGTACGGCGGGCCGGAGAAGGTAGGTTCTGGCCCAGAGCTCGGATGTCTTCGCCTCGCCTATCACCGTGCCCACGGGTATCCCTCGCGGAAAGGTGCCGCCCAGTCCGGAAGTGACGATCTCGGTTCCCGGCTCGATGGTGCCCCGCACGGGAACGCCGCGCATCTCCAGAAGGTAGCGCTCCGGCCCCTCGCCGAGGTGCGCCGCCACGATCCCGAACGCGCTCCCATCCGCGGCCATGGCGCTCACGCGGAAGTCCGGGTGCGACCAGATGACCGCGATGCTCATCGTGGGATCGGCGGTCTTCACGACTCCCACCAGACCCTCCGGCGCTACCACGGGGCTGAACTCGCGAACGCCCGCCCTCGAGCCCGTGGACAGCGCTACGGTGTACTGCTCGCCGACTCCACGGCCGGAGAGCACTTCGGCCGGCACGAAGCCCCAGTGCAGTCGTGCGCCCAGGGCGAGGAGATCCCGCAGCCGCGCGTTCTCCGCCCCGAGCGCGTCGACGGACATCGCGCGGAGGGTCACGCTGTCGCGCGCGGTTACACGCTCTTCACGGGTAGCCCACGCGCGGCGGCTGAGCTCCGCGTCGCTCTGGAGCGACACCAGCGGAGCTAGGATCGTGCGACGAAGCGTGGTGGCAAGAGGATCGCGCATGCGCTCGGGGAGGAAGAGCGCGACCAGCGAGAGGACTACGCACGCGGCCAGGAGAATCGTGTCCCGACGACCGTAGGTCCGGGCGACGCTGGACACCGCGACCTCAGGACGTGAGCACCGACCAGTACTTTTCCTCGTCGTCCAGGATGCGGCCGGTTCCACGCACCACGCAGGTGAGCGGATCCTCGTCGACATGGATCGGGAGGTTCGTTTCCTGGCTGATCAGGAGGTCGAGCCCGCGGATCAGCGCGCCGCCGCCGGTCATGACGATCCCGCGATCCACGATGTCGCTCGCGAGCTCGGGCGGCGTGATCTCGAGCGCGCGGCGCACGGCGTCCACGATCTGCTGGATCGGCTCCTGGATCGCTTCGCGGATCTCGCTCGAGTGGACGCGGACGGTTTTCGGGATTCCCGATACCAGATCGCGACCCTTCACTTCCATCTCGCGCTCTTCGCCCACCGGCGCCGCCGAGCCGATGGTGAGCTTGATCTGCTCCGCCGTGGGGTCGCCGATGAGCAGATTGTAGTTCTTGCGCATGAACTGCACTATCGCGGTGTCGAGCTCGTCGCCGCCGGTGCGGATGGAGGTGTCGCTCACTATCCCGGAAAGCGCGATGACGGCGATCTCGGTGGTGCCGCCGCCGATGTCTATCACCATGTTGCCGGTGGGTGTCTCCACCGGGAGCCCCACGCCGATCGCCGCCGCCATCGGCTCCGCCGCCATGAAGACTTCTTTCGCGCCTGCGCCGAGCGCCGAGTCGCGCACCGCTCGCTTCTCCACCTCGGTGATCCCCGACGGGACGCACACGATGACGCGCGGCTTCACCTTGAAGATGTGATTCTCGATGATCAGCGTGAGAAAATAGCGGAGCATCTTCTCGGTCACGTCGAAGTCCGCTATCACGCCGTCCTTCATCGGACGAACCGCGAGAATCCCTTCGGGCGTGCGGCCGAGCATGCGCTTCGCCTCGAGGCCGACGCCCTTGATCTTGCCGGATGCGCGGTCGATGGCGACCACGGAGGGCTCGTTGAGCACGATCCCCTCGCCCTTCACATAGATTAGCGTGTTCGCCGTGCCAAGGTCTACAGCGATCGCATTGGCGGGGAAGAAAGTCCCCGCTTTGAACAAGGGCCAGCGCATCAGGATTTCGGTGTCGTGTTCCGAGCGGAACGCGGTCGGCAGGAATTCACGTTGGTCGGGCGAACGCGGTTTAAGGTAGCCGTGAGGCGATGCTGCGACAAGGCACTCACTTGACGCATCACCATGGCATCAGGTATCGTCGCGCGCATGAAGAGCACTCACCTTCCCGAGATCGCCGTGGTGGACGCACGGCTCTGCGACACGTGTGGCCTCTGTCTCCCGCTCTGTCCCCCGGCTGCGATCGGGATGCGGCGCGAGGGTCTGTTCATTGACGATTCGACGTGCACCGGGTGTCGGAAGTGCGTCGCCCCGTGCCCGGTGGGCGCGCTTTCCATGGTCATCAGGCCGGGAGCGGGCGTGGCCGCCGGCGAGGACGCGCCGGTGCCGCCGGCGGCCCCATGACCGCGCTTGGCTGCGATGTGCTGGTGGTGGGCGGCGGGCCGGGGGGGCTGGTGGCGGCCCGGGAGCTGGCCGCCACGAACCCGGGGCTCGACGTTCTGCTCATCGAGCGCGATCGCGCCATCGGTGCGCCCGTGCGCTGCGGCGAGGGAGTGGGAAGCGCGGGCGTCTCGGAGTTCATCGACCCCTCGGGCGCGTCGTGGATCTCGAGGCGCATCACACGGGTCATCTTTCGCTCTCCGAACGGGACCGAAGTGCGAGTGGCGGAGGGCGACGTGGGCTACATCCTCGATCGTACGCGCTTCGAGCCGGCGCTGGCGGCGGAGGCCGGGCGCGCCGGTGCCGAGCTGCTGGTCGGGACCGAGGCCACGGGGATGCGCCGCTCGAACGGCGGGTGGGAAGTGGCCACGCGCGGGCCCGGCGGCGCCGGTACGGTCGCCGCTCGTGTCGTGATCGGCGCCGACGGCGTGGACGGAATGGTGGGACGCTGGGCCGGTCTCGATACGCGCGTCCCATCGCGGGACATGGAGAGCTGTGCGCAGTACGTGGTGGCGGAGATCGACTTCGATCCCGACGCCATCTATCTCCACTTCGGCGAGGATATCGCGCCGGGCGGCTACGCCTGGGTCTTCCCGAAGGGCGTGGGCGTGGCCAACGTCGGACTCGGCATCGTGGCGTTGCGAGCGGCTCCGGGCGTGACCGCGCGGCGCCAGCTCGATCGTTACATGTCGAACTACTTCCCCACCGGCGTGCGGCTCGGCTACACGGTGGGAGGCGTGATCGTGCATCCCACCGTGAAGCGAACCGTGACGGACGGCGTCCTGCTCTGCGGCGACGCCGCGCACATGGTGAACCCGCTCTCGGGCGGCGGGATAGTGAACGCCATGAAGGCCGGGCGCCTCGCCGCGGGAGTGGTTTCCGCGGCGCTGGCCGCCGGCGACACGAGCGCCCCGCGGCTGCAGCGCTACCACGACGAATGGATGGCGCTGCTCGGCGACGACCACCTGCGCTTCCACAAGCTGAAGAATGCGCTGGGGAAGTTCGACGATCACTTCTTCGACCAGCTCGCCGTCTCCGTCAATAGGATACCGGAAGAGAAGCGGACGCTGAGGCGGATCTTCGCCACCGCTCTCACGCGGCATCCGGGCCTCCTGCCGGTGGTGGTGAAGTACTTCGTCTGACCGCGCAGTGGAGGCCGGCGACGGACGTGGGACCTCCAACGTAGAGGCCGTGACGCCACGCTATGTTGGAGGCCCGACCCCGTCGTTGGGAGTCGCTCGACCTCGCACCAAGCTGGTCCCCACCGCGCAGCGATTCGCTACCGCTCCGGCGAGGCGCTCGGGGAGCGCGAGCGCCCCCACGCCGGGCAGCGGCGGCGCCCAGATGTAAACCGGCGTGCGTGGTACCCGGAGCGCATCGCCGCGCCAGCGGCTCGCGATGGTGAACCCCACCTCGTATCCCTCGCGGAGCGCTATCGTGCGCTCGCGATCGGAGCAGGCTCCGAAAGGATACGACAGAGCGACAGTGTCGATCCCCAGCGCCCGGCGCAGCGCGCCGCGCGACGTCCGGAGCTCCCACGCGAGACACTCATCGCTCACCCACGTGAGCCGCGGATGCGTAGCCGTATGCGATGCGAAGTCGATTCCGCGCGCCTGCCACTTCCGCATGTCCCGCCATGCGAGATGCGCGAAGCGCCGCCCGCCGTAAGCGACGTCCCACCGGTTCAGGCGGCCGGCATATTCGGTGATCACGAAGCAGGTGGCGCGGAATCCGTGCGCCTCCAGCACGGGGAAGGCATGGTCGCGCAGTCCGCGATAGGCGTCGTCGAAGGTGATCGCGAGCTCCTTCGGCCCCGCGCGCCGTTCGCCGCGCGCGCACGCCGAGAGCTCCGCCAGCGTGAGCGTGCGCCAGCCCGCGGCTGCGAGCCGCTCCACCTGCCGCGCGAAGCGGCGCGGCGATATGCGGGTGACTCCGAGCTCGTGCCGACGCTCCACTTTGTGGTAGCAGAGGATCGGCGGCTGGGGGAGAGAAGCGGGAGGGGACGGCGAGGCGAACGGGCCGCCCTCCGTCCCCTCGGCGGGGATGGGGCGGCCGCCGGCCACCCCATCCCGTCCGGCGGGAGCTGCCGCGCTACGAGGCGCGGTCACCGCGTCTGGCGCGCTGCTCCCGATCCGCCGGAACGTACGATCTCACAGCACGTCGGCGATCGGCGTGCACGGAATCCCGAAAGCCTCGGCCACCGCCGGATAGGTGACCTTGCCGGCCACGACGTTGAGACCCTTGGCCAGCGCCGGGTCGTCGCGCAGCGCCTTCTTCCACCCCTTGTTCGCGAGCTGCAGAGCATAGGGGAGCGTGGCGTTGGTGAGCGCCAGGGTGGACGTGCGCGGCACGCCGCCGGGCATGTTGGCCACGGCGTAGTGGAGGATTCCGTCGACCTCGTAGGTCGGGTTTTCGTGGGTGGTCGGGTGCACCGTCTCGATCGAGCCGCCCTGGTCCACCGCCACGTCCACCACCACGGCACCGGGCTGCATCAGCTTCAGATCCTCGCGGCGAACGAGCCGGGGAGCCTTGGCGCCGGCGACGAGCACGGCACCGATCACGAGATCCGCCGTGGGAAGCAGGTCGAGGATCGTGTGTCTGTTAGAGTGCACCAGCGTGACGTTCGCGGGCATCACGTCGGAGAGGTAGCGCAGCCGGTCGAGCGAGATGTCGAGGATCGTGACGCGCGCGCCGAGACCGGCCGCCATCTTGGCCGCGTTGGTGCCGACCACGCCGCCGCCGAGCACGATCACGTTCGCCGGCGGCACGCCCGGGACGCCGCCCAGCAGAACGCCGCGGCCGCCGAAGAGCTTCTCGAGGTACTTCGCCCCCTCCTGTACGGCCATGCGGCCGGCCACTTCGGACATGGGGGTGAGCAGCGGCAGTTCGCCGTTGGAGAGCTGCACCGTCTCGTATGCGATGCAGGTGGCACCGCTGGCGATGTGCGCCCTGGTGAGCTTCTCGTCAGCGGCGAAGTGGAAGTAGGTGAAGACCGTCTGACCGTCGCGAAGGGAGCTCCATTCCTTCTCGATGGGCTCCTTCACCTTCATGATCATGTCCGCCTTCGCCCACACGGCAGGCGCGTCAGGCGCGATGGACGCTCCCGCACCGGTGTAGACTTCGTCCGGAAAACCGCTACCCTCGCCGGCACCCTTCTCGATGAGCACCTGGTGACCAGCCGCGACCATCGCCTCCGCCCCGGCCGGCACCAGCGCGACGCGGTTCTCGTTGGTCTTGATCTCCTTCGGAACGCCTATGAGCATGATGTGATTGTGTTAATGATTGTATACAATACTACAGACAGAAAAGCGGAAAGCAGCGAGCAGGAATCAGGAACCACATACCGATCCACGTCATCCCGACAGAATCGGGGGATCCGATTCTCGGGTCACCCCCGCGGAAGCGGGAATGAACCAGGTCCCCGCTTCCGCGGGAATGACTGCAGCCCGTCCCTACGCCGGAGTGACCGGCATTAACTTAGTCGCTAGAGCGGTTTACTGCTTCCTGTTCCCTGCTTCCTGCTCTCTTCCCCCTTCACGGCCCCAGGCTGACTATCGTCTGCCTGTCGGGCGCGTAGAACTCTCGGCTCACGGAAGCCACGTCTTCGGGCGTGACGGCGCGGATCAGCGCGAGCACCTCGTCGAGCGTACGGAACGGATCGTCGTAGAGCGCGACGCCGGCGGCACGATACATCCGGGACGACACGCTTTCCAGTGACAGTGTGACCTGTCCCTCGAGCTGGCTCTTCCCCGCCGCCAGTTCCTCGGCGGTGAGGCTGTCGGACGCGAGGCGCTCGAGCTCCTCCCGGATCGCCTCCCTGGCGCGCTCCGCGCTCGCCGGAGCCGTACCGACGTAGATGCCGTGCGTGCCCGCATCGGGATGGAAGCACTGAAAAGTGTACACGGCATACGCCAGCCCCAGCTCCTCGCGCACTTTCTGAAAGAGGCGCGAGCTCATCCCGCCGCCCAGGATCGCGCCCACCAGCGCTATCGCGTAGCGGCGCGGGTCGTTGTGCGGCACGGTAGTGGAGCCGAACACTATGTGCGTCTGCGCGCTCTCGCGCTGTATGTAGAGATCGGACGGCGGGGGCGCTACGGCGGGTGGGGAGACCAACGGTACGTCCGCACCCCTGGGCACCGAGGCCCACCCCGTGCGTTCCAGCGTCTCGAGGAGCTGCTCGTGCTCCACGTGCCCCGCCGCGGCCACCACTATGTGGGGCGGGTGGTACGCGCGCTCGTGCAGTGCATGCAGCTCCTTCACTCCCAGCGAGGAGACGCTCTCGCGCGTGCCGAGGATCGGATAGCCGTACGGATGTCCTCCCCACATTACTTCGCTGTGGATGTCGAATACGAGATCGTCGGGCGTATCCTCCACCATCGCGATCTCCTCGAGCACCACTTTGCGTTCGAGGCGCAGGTCCGCCGCGCGCAGAGTGGGGCGGAAGAGCAGGTCGCCGATGACGTCGGCGGCGCGCTCGAGGTGTTCATCGAGCACACGTGCCTGGAACGACGTATGCTCGCGCGCGGTGTAGGCGTCCAGCGAGCCGCCCAGTACCTCGAGGGCGAGCGCGATCTCGCGCGCGCTGCGGCCTCTGGTACCCTTGAACACCATGTGCTCGAGCAGGTGCGAGACACCCATCCACTCGGCACGCTCGTGTACGGATGCGGCCTTCACCCACGCCCCGAAACTCACTGACCGCGCTCCCGGCATGTATTCCGAGAGCACGGTCAGTCCATTGGGGAGAACGGTGTGCCGGAGTCCGTGTTCGGCTCTGACAGTCCCGAGGGTCACCGCCGCGATCGCCCTCCCCCGCCTCGCCGCGAGCGGGAGCCACCCTCGCGAGCGGAGCCGCCTTCGTCGCTCTCGCCGTCCGGCGCCGTGGCCGCGGCGGTAGCGCGGTCGCCCGACTCGCGCTTGCGTCCGCCGCGCTCGCCGCCGCCGGCACCTTCCTGCTCCGTGCCCTCCGGCTTCGGAACGAGCGCCTTCATGGAGAGGCGGAGACGACCGCGCTCGTCGCGGTCGATGAGCTTCACCTGCACCCGGTCACCCTTGTTCACCACATCCTCTGTGCGCTCGGTGCGGCCGTGCTGGAGCTCCGAGATGTGAACGAGCCCCTCGGTGCCCGGAAGGATCTCGACGAACGCTCCGAAGGCTGTCGTGCTCTTCACCACGGCGTCGTACGTCGCTCCGATCTCCGGCTCCTGCGTGAGCGCCTGGATCATGGAGCGCGCGCGCTCCAGCGAGTCGCCGCCCACCGCCGCGACCGTGACGGCACCGGTGTCGTCCACGCTGATCTGTGCGCCGGTCTCGTCCTGGATGCCGCGGATCGTCTTGCCCTTCGGCCCGATGAGATCCCCGATCTTCTCGGGGCTGATCATGATCGTCACGATACGCGGCGCGTACGGCGAGAGCTCCGGACGCGGCCCGGCGAGCGCCTTCTTCATCTCGCCGAGTATGTGCATCCGCCCCTCGTGCGCGCGCGTGAGCGCCTCGCGCATGATCTCGATCTCGAGTCCCTCGATCTTGATGTCCATCTGGATCGAGGTGATTCCCTTCTCCGTGCCGGCGACCTTGAAGTCCATGTCGCCGAGGTGGTCTTCGGTACCGAGGATGTCGGTGAGGATCGCGTAGCGCTTCCCTTCCTTGATGAGCCCCATCGCCACGCCGGCAACGGCTGCCTGGAAAGGCACGCCCGCATCGAACATCGCCAGCGAACCGCCGCAGACGGTGGCCATCGACGACGAGCCGTTCGACTCGAGCACGTCCGAGACGACGCGGATGGTGTACGGGAACTCCTCGAACGGCGGGAGGAGCGGCTGCAGCGCGCGCTCCGCCAGATTGCCGTGGCCGATCTCTCGCCGGCTGGTGCCGCGCACCGGGCGAACCTCGCCCGTGGAGAACGGCGGGAAGTTGTAGTGTAGCATGAACGACTTGGTGGTCTCGGCGGGATCGTCGATCGAGTCGAGCCGCTGCACGTCGTTCTGGGTGCCGAGCGTGACCGAGGCGAGCGCCTGGGTCTGGCCGCGCGTGAAGAGGGCCGAGCCGTGCGCGCGCGGCAGGAGCCCGGTATCGATCGTGATGGGACGGACCTCGTCGACCTTGCGGCCGTCCACGCGCTCGCCCTTCTCGAGCACCTGCGCGCGGAGCGCGTGATACTCGTGCTCGCCCACCAGATCGGCGATGTCGCGGGCGTTGTCCGGGAACTCCACGGTAAGCGCCTCGCGGACTTCTTTCTTCACCAGCTCGACCGCGTCGATCCGCTCGTGCTTCTCCTTCCGGTTGATCGCCTCGGTGATCTTCCCCTCGGCCAGCTCCTTCACGCGAGCCACGAGGTCGCCCGACTGCTCCGCCTTCACCCACGGCATCTTCTCGACCTTCGCCTTGGGGAGAAGCTTCTCCTGGATGGTGATGATCTCCTGCACCGCGCGGTGCGCCACGGTGAGCGCCTCGACCATGTCCTCCTCGCTCACCTCGAGCGCGCCGCCCTCGACCATCGCGATCGAGTCCTTCGAGCCGGCGACGATGATGTCCATGTCGCTGAACTCGAGCTGCTGGAACGTGGGGTTCACCACCCACTTGTCCTGCAGCCGTCCGAGGCGGACGCCGGCGACGGGGCCGAGGAATGGGATCTTCGAGGCGTTGAGCGCGAACGAAGCGGCGAGGAGCGCCGGAACGTCGGGGTCGTTCTCCTGGTCGGCCGAGACGACGTACAGGAAGACCTGCACCTCGTTCTTGAAGCCTTCGGGGAAGAGCGGCCGGATGGTGCGGTCGACGATGCGTGCGGAGAGGATCTCCTCGTCACGCGGACGTCCTTCGCGCTTGATGAATCCGCCGGGTATCTTCCCCGCCGCGTACGAGCGTTCCTTGTACTCGACGGTGAGGGGGAAGAAGGGCAGCGTGCTGACCGAATCGCTCACGGTGACGGCGGCGAGGACGATGGTATCGCCGTACTGCACCAGGGCGGAGCCGGCGGCCTGCTTGGCCATGCGGCCGGTCTCGATGATCAGCTTTCGGCCGGCGAACTCTGTTTCTACGCGTTGCATGTTTGCTCGTTTCGTTACGGGAACACAAAACGCGCGGGGGCCACGTAGCGGGCGCCCGCGCGATAGCAGCAGACCGACGAATTAATGGCGAAGCCCGAGCTCATTGATGAGCTGGCGGTATCCCCCGAGATCGGTGCGCTTCATATAGTCCAGGAGCCGGCGGCGCCTGCCCACCATCTTCAGCAGGCCGCGGCGGCTGTGGTTGTCTTTCTTGTGCGTCCGGAAGTGATCCGTCAGATAGTTGATCCGCTCCGTGAGGAGCGCTATCTGGACTCGCGTGGAGCCGGTGTCCCCCTCGTGCGCCGCGTACTTTTCGATCGTCCCTGATTTAACGAACGCCATTATTGTATATTCTCCAGACGTGCCACCCTGCTGAGCCGAATTCGTTGAAGCACAGGAATTTACTCCCCTCCTCGGCCCCTGTAAAGTCTCTCCTCCTTGCCTGAGCGATACTTAGGTCGTCACCTCGGACGATTCCGCATTGACTCGCTGATCGGCTCGGGCGGTTTCGCCTGGGTCTATCGAGGCTATGACCCCGAGCTCGACATCCCCGTAGCCATCAAGGTCCTCAAGCCGCAGTTCGCCGGCGAGGAGTCGTTCGAGGCCCGCTTCCGCAGCGAGGCGTCGATGGCCGCCAAGCTCCGGCATCCGAACATCATCCGCATACTGGCGGTGGGACGGGAGGACCAGGCCGTCTACTTCGTCATGGACTATCTCCCCAATGTCCTCGACGACCGGCTCAAAACGATGGGGACGCTCCCCGAGCATCTGCTCATCCGGATGGGGATGGACGTGGCCGCGGCCCTCGCCTTCGCGCACCGCGAAGGGGTGATCCACCGCGACGTCAAGACCGACAACATCCTCTTCGACGAACACGGCAACGCCGTGGTGGCCGACTTCGGGATAGCGCGCGCCGTGAGCGGCTACGTGGAGCAGACCGGCACCAACATGGTGGTGGGCACCCCCCAGTATTTCTCGCCGGAGCAGGCGCGCGGCCAGGTGCTGGACGGCCGAGCCGACATCTATTCGCTCGGCGTCACGCTCTTCAAGGCCGCCACCGGCGTGCTCCCTTTCCAGGGCGACGACTGGTACGAGATCGCGCGCCAGCACGTGGAGGAGCCGCCGCCCCGCCCGCGATCGCTGAATCCCGCCATCTCCCGCGCCACGGAGCGGATCATACTCGGGTGCCTCGAGAAGTCGCCGGAAGACCGCTACCCGTCGGGCGACGCGCTCTATTCCGAGCTCGCGCTCCTGGACAAGACCACCACGCCCGACGGCGATGCCACGGTGATGATGCGCACGCCCATGAGCGGCGTGCGCGCGGCCGTGAGCTCGCGCCTGCCCGCCGTGCTTCGCGGCCATGGAAGCCGCTCCACGCTCGTGGCGCTCCTCGCCGGCGTGGCGGCGATAGTGCTCATCGCCTTCGGGCTGCGCTATGCCACGCCATCGAACCCCGCTCTTCCCGACACCGCCCGGACGCGCCCCGGCGGCGTCGGAGACTCCGCAGCGGCGGTCCTCCCGCCCGTGTCGGTGGCGCCGCCGGACTCCGACACGACCTCCACTGTCGATGCACCGGCGGTGCCTCGCCCCGTGCTGGTGGTGAGCGCCCCCGAAGCGGCACTGGTGCAGCTCGATGGCAAACCGGCCGGGCGGGGAAGCTTCCGTCGCGAAGATATCGCGGCGGGGTCGCACACCATCACGGCCACCATCTCCTCGCTCGACGGCTGCCCCACCGCGACGGACGACGCCACCGTGCGTGTGCGCGAGGAGGGGCGTACGAGCGTCACGCTCGAGCCGCGTCCCTGCGGCCTCCTCGCGCTGGACATGGAGCCGAAGGGAGCGCGCTGGTCGGTGCACGCCGCCGGCGGCGAAGAGGTCGCCAGCGGCTCGGCGCCGCTCGCCGCGCCGATCGTGCTTCCCGCCGGCACCTATGCACTGCGGGTCTCCGCCAGCTACTGCGCCGACTACCGATCCGAGATCACGGTGGCCGCCGAGCGCACGCACAGCGAGCGGGCGCATCTCATCTGCTACCCCAACAACCGCTGATGGACGTCAGCGCGAGGCAACCACTCCGACGATCGCCCCGACCACTCCACCCAGCCAGAAGGTTGCCCGCAGATACCACGGCCGCGAGGGGCGCTCGAGAAGCGCCACCAGCTCGGGAGTGAGCCGCGTGGTCTGGCCGGTGATGAGTGCCACGGCGCTGTCGCCGGCCACGCGCGTGATCACGTATCGGGCGATGAGCACATCGTGCCGCGCCGGGTCCACGACGATACCCTCCATTCCCCGCTTCACCCAGTCGTCGCGCGCGGTGGAGAAGGTGAAGGTGCTGTCGCCGGCGTTCGCGATGGCGAAGCGGTAAGCGCCCTGCTGGCCGTGTATCGCGCGCGTTCCTCCTGCCGCGAGCATGGCGACGGGAAGCGCGAGTGTGAGCGCGAGCTGGCGCACGCCGGTGGACGTCAAAGGCCGAGCAGGCTCTGTACGAGGCTCTTGATGTCGTTGTACAGCACGATCACGAAGATCAGCGCTATGGCAGCGAGCCCGAAACGCAGCAGGTATTCGCGCGTTCTCGCACTGAGAGATCCTCCCTTCACCGCCTCCACCACGTTCACCACTATCTGTCCGCCGTCGAGGATCGGGATGGGGAGAAGGTTGAACACCGCCAGGTTGACGCTCAGGATGGCGATGAGGTAGAGCAGGCTGTCGAGTCCCTGCTTCGCCGCGGTGACGCTCGCCCGGCCTATCGCGACGGGCCCGTTCAGCCTGGTGATCGATATCTGGCCCGTGAAAAGTTGCTTCACGTAGCCCACCACCGCGCCCGCTATCCCCCACGTCCGATCCCAGCCCACGACCACGGCAGTGGAGAAGGAGACGGGCAGGCGGTCAGTCGCGGCCTGCGCCTGCGCGCCGATCTTCCCCACTACCTCGTCGCGCCCCGTGATGGGGTTGGGCTGTGACAGCGAGTCGGGCGTGACGGTGAGCTCCCTGGCCGTCCCCTCGCGGGCGACTTCCAGCGCGAGCGGGCGGCCGGGCGAGCTCTCGATGATCCGGACGAGCTGCGCCCAGCTCGTGACGGCCTGCCCGTTGGCCATGGTGATGCTGTCGCCGCCGGTGAGGCCGGCGTGCGCTGCCGGGCTCCCCGGGAGCACCTCGTCGATCACCGGCGGGAAGTACGGCATGATGGCGAAGGCGATCTGCTCGCGGGTGACTCCGCCCGAGCCTCCCGCTTCCCCGCTGACCGGAATGACCACCGGTGCGCCGCGCTGGGTGGCGATGGCCACCGTGTCGCCCTGGCCCCCGACGATCTCCTTCTGCACGTCGTTCCAGCTCGCCACCCGCGTTCCGTCGACGGAGACTATCGTGTCTCCGGGAAGGATCTCGCGCGAGAGCTGCGGCGCGCTGGCGATCTCGTGCACGGCCCCAACGACCCGGGTCAGGATCACCGACTCACCCATCGAAAACGCGAGGCCGGCGAGCACCACGAAGCCGAGAAGCATGTTCATCGTGACGCCGGCCAGCATGATGAGGAGCCGTGCCGGGAGCGACTTCGATTCGAACCAGCGGCTCTCGGGCACCGGTTTGGGTCCGAAGGGCGCCATGGCTTCGGGATCGTACCACCTGGGCTTGGGCGTCGCGTCGTCGTCCACCACCTCGGGCGCCGGCTGCTCGCCGCCGCCTTCGATGAGGGCCATCGACTCGTCTTCGCGCGACGCCATCCGGACGTAGCCCCCGAGTGGAAGGGCCGCGATGATGTATTCGGTCTCGCCCCACTTCCGGCTCCAGAGCCTGGGACCGAAGCCGATCGAGAAGCGCGGCGCGTATACTCCCACCGCCTTGGCGGCGAGAAAGTGTCCCAGCTCGTGAACGAAGATCACGATGCCGAACACCAGGACGATCGCCAGGAAGTAGCGCAGTACATCTAGCATGCGAACATCTCTCTGACCATGCGGCGAGCGCACTCATCGACCACCATGAGCGCGTCGCGGTTGCTGCCATCGCCGTCGCCGAGCCGCTCGAGCGCCGCGTCGATCGCGCGTGGGATATCCAGGAAGCCGATCCTGCCTTCGAGGAAGAGTGCCACTGCCTGTTCGTTGGCCGCGTTGAACACCGCGGGCGCCGCGCCTCCGCGCCGTCCCGCCTCCACTCCCGCGCGGAGAGCGGGAAAGTCGGAGTAGCGCGCCTGCTCGAACACGAGCGGGCCGAGCTCTACCGGGTCGAACGGTGGTACACCCGTGTCGCCCAGCCGTTCGGGGTGCGTGAGGGCGTAGAGCACGGGGAGCTCCATGCTGGGAGCCCCGAGCTGCGCGAGCACGCTGCCGTCCACGAACTCGACGAACGAATGAACCACGCTCTGCGGATGCACCACCACCTCGATCTGATCGTAGGCCAGGCCGAAGAGAAAGTGCGCCTCGATGACTTCGAGCGCCTTGTTGGCGAGCGTGGCGCTGTCCACCGTGATCTTGCGCCCCATGCTCCAGGTGGGATGATGCAGGGCGTCGGCCACCGTGGCGCGCGCCAGCCGCTCGCGCGGCCACTCGCGGAAGGGGCCGCCGGAGGCCGTGAGAATGATCCGGCGCACGTCCCTCACCGAACGGCCGGCGAGGCACTGGAGGATGGCACTGTGCTCGCTGTCCACCGGAACGATTTCCCCGCCCCCCCGCCGGCACGCCTCGAGCACCAGATCGCCGGCCATGACGAGGGTCTCCTTGTTGGCGAGCGCCACGCGCTTTCCCGCGCTGACGGCCGCGATGGTGGCGTCGAGTCCGGCGCCGCCCACGACGGCGTTCAGGACCACGTCTACGTCGTCACGCTGCGCCGCGCGCACGAGGCAGTCGGGGCCGCAGTCCCACTCGTTCGTGGCGCCTCCCGCGCCCCCTCCGACGACCCCGAGGAACGCCGGCCGGAAGAGCGCCGCCTGTTCGCGAAGGAGCGCCACGTTGGAGAATGCCGTGAGCGCCACCACTCGAAAACGGTCGCGATGGCGCTGCAGGACGCGGAGCGCCGTGGTACCCACCGAGCCGGTCGATCCGAGTATCGCGACGCCGCGTATCCGCGGCGCGGAAGGCGACATCAGCGATTCACCGGAAACAAGACGTGCGGGAAAGTGAAGATCAGATACGCCACGGGGATCGCGAAGAGCATGCTGTCGATGCGATCCAGCATACCGCCGTGCCCCGGTATGATGTGCGAGCTGTCCTTCACGCCGCCATCGCGCTTGATGAGCGACTCCGCCAGATCGCCGATCTGGACGGCCACGCTCACTACGATGCCGAAGAGGACGGCCTGCCAGGTGAGCATGGAGAGCTGGGCGAAGTGCGGGAGCGCGTAGCGCGCGTATAGCCAGCTCGCCACGATGCTCGCCGCCAGCGCCGCCACCGCGCCCGCCACTGTCTTTCCGGGGCTCACCGAAGGCAGGAGCTTCCGCTTCCCCAGCGCCCGACCCACGAAGTACGCCGCCGTGTCGGAGCTCCACGTGAGCACTAGCGGGTAGAGCACCAGCGCCGTCCCGGCGGCGGCTCCCACGGCGTAGTTGTGATAGCGGAGGCCGAACGCGAAGCTCAGCATCCCGCCCGTGTACGCGGCGCCGAACATGGTGACGGCCACCGCGCCGAGTGGCCGCTCGTCCACTCCGCGCCACCAGATGGCGAGCGCGAAAACCATCAGCGTGACGATGGCCGCGAGCGTGAGGACGGGCGGGTGGAATCGCCCGGATTGGTAGCCGTAGACGGCCAGAGGGATGGCGCCGGCGATGATGGTGCCGGTGGCCGCCATGGGATGCTCCGACGCGCCCTCGGCGATCCGGTAGTACTCCCACGCCGCGCGACCGCCGGCGACGGAGAGCAGGATCGCCAGCGGCAGGCCACCAGCGTAGACCAGCAGGAGAACCGCCGGAATCGCGACGATCGCGAAGAGAGCGCGCGCGGCCAGATTCGAGAGTGCCACTACGCGGTCACGAGAGCGAAGCAGCGGACGGTGTGAACGTCACACCTCCATGATTTCCGCTTCCTTGGACTTCACCAGTTCGTCGATGCGCGCCATGTGGTCGTCGTGGAGCTTCTGAAGCTCCTTGTCGGCGAGCTTCTTTTCGTCCTCGGAAACCTTGTCGAGCTTCTTGATGGCATCGCGAGCGTTCCCCCGCGCGTGGCGAACCGCGATGCGGCCATCTTCGGCCAGCTTGTGAAGCACCTTTACCAGATCGCGGCGGCGCTCCTCGTTCAACGCTGGGATCGGCACCCTGATCACACCGCCCTGATTCGCCGGGTTCAGGCCCAGGTCGGAATCGCGGATAGCCTTCTCGATCGCCGATGCGAGTCCCTTGTCCCAGGGCTGAACGAGCACGAGACGCGGCTCCGGCGCCGAGACGCTGGCCACCTGCGAGATCGGCATGGACTGCCCGTACGCATCCACGCGCACGGTGTCGAGGAGCGAGGAGGAAGCCTTGCCGCCGCGGATGCTGTTGAACTCCCGGCGCGAGCTCTCCACGGCCTTGTCCATGGATGAGCGGCTCTCCTTGAGGATCTCTGCGATTGAGCTCATTGGACGATGGTCCCGATGCGCTCGCCGCGGACCGCGCTGGCGATGGCACCTTTGTGTTTGAGGTTCAGCACTATGAGCGGAAGGTGGTTTTCCGCGCAGAGAGTGATGGCCGTCTGGTCCATGACGCCCAGACCCTGCACTATGACGTCACGGTAGCTGAGCTTCTCGTACAACTCCGCGTCGGGATTCTTCTTGGGGTCGGCGGAGTAGATCCCATCCACGCTGGTCGCCTTGATGATGACGTCCGCCTTCATCTGGATGGCGCGCAGGGCGGCGGCGGTGTCGGTGGAAAAATACGGATTGCCCGTGCCGCCCGCAAAGATCACCGCGCGCCCTTTCTCGAAGTGCCTGATGGCGCGGCGGCGGATGTAGGGCTCGGCGACCTCCTCCATGCGGATGGCGGTCATGACGCGCGTGTCGACGCCCTTCTTCTCGAGCGAGTCCTGCATGGCGAGCGCGTTGATCACCGTGCCGAGCATGCCCATGTAGTCGGCGCTCACGCGGTCCATCCCGAGCTGCGAGAGCTGCGAGCCGCGCACGATGTTGCCTCCGCCTATCACGAGACCCATGCTGACTCCCAGGTCGACCACCTCCTTCACTTCCTGGGCGAAGCGGTCGAGCGTGGCGAAATCGAAGCCGATGCCCCGCTCTCCGGCGAGCGCTTCGCCGGAGAGCTTGAGCAGGATTCTTCCGTAGTGGGGCTCGGAGGTGGGCACTCGCGCGTTACTCCTGCCCCATCTGGAAGCGGGCGAAGCGGCGCACCACTATGTTCTCGCCCATCTTCGCCGAGGCTTCCTTCACGAGGTCGCCGATGCTCTTCTTGGGATCGCGGATCCACTCCTGCGAGAGGAGGACGATCTGCTTGTAGTACGCCTCGACCTTTCCGTCCACGATCTTCGGGATGATGTTCTCGGGCTTGCCGCTCTCGCGCACCTGCTGCTCGTAGATGCGACGCTCCTTCTCCACGAGCTCGGGGTCGACGTCTTCCTTGTTGACGGCCACGGGCGCGGCGCTGGCGATGTGCAGCGCGAGCTCCTTGACCAGCTCCTTGAAGTCGGGGTTGCGCGCCACGAAATCGGTTTCGCAGTTCACTTCCACCAGCACGCCGACCTTGCCGTTGTGGTGGATGTAGCTGCCGATCTGGCCCTCGCTGGCCACGCGGCCGGAGCGCTTTTCGGCCTTCGCCATCCCCTTCGTACGGAGGAGCTCGACCGCCTTGTCCATGTTGCCGTCGGTTTCGACGAGCGCCTTCTTGCAGTCCATCATCCCCGCGCCGGTGCGCTGGCGCAGCTCCTGGACATCCTTCGCGGTGAACGTGGTAGTAGCCATGATCATCTTCCTCGGCGGCGAGATCTCGCGCGCGTCTGGCACGCCCGACGGCGGCTGGTGCCGTCATCGAGCTCGGGTTTCGTGAGAACGCCGCCGACACGGGGCCGGCGGCGCATACAGTTTACTTCACAGCCCGCTGACGGCATAGCCCGCGAGCCCATCGGCCGAACTACTCGGCGCCTTCGGCCGGCGCGTTCTCCTGCTGGGCCGCCGGCGGCGCCGGAGCCGGCGTGGGTGCCGGTGCCGGTGCCGGCGCGGCCGCATCGGGTGCCACTACGCGCGGTGCGGCCGCGCTCTCGCCGCCGCCGCCCTCGCCCTGCTCGTCGCCACTGCTCTTGAGCCGGGCCGCGATCGCTTCGGGCTTGGCCCGGCGGCGGCGTGTCCGGCGGCGGCGGCGCCGCTCGCTGTCATCTGCCGGCTCGCTGCCACGGTCGGAGCTGTAGGTGGTGGGGCCATCGGCCTCCTCCTCGGCCTCGTCGCGCCGGGGCGCCTCACGGCGCGCCTCCTCGACGGTGTCGGCGATGGCACGCGTGAGCAGCTCCACCGAACGGATCGCGTCGTCGTTGCCGGCGATCGGCACGGTGATCAGATCGGGGTCGGCGTTGGTGTCCACGATCGCGACGAGCGGGATTCCCAGCTTGTTCGCCTCGGTGACGGCGATCTTCTCCTTGCGGGAGTCGATCACGAACATGAGGCCGGGGAGCCGGTTCATGTTCTTGATACCCGAGAGATACTTGCCGAGCTTGTCGCGCTCGCGCGACATCATGAGTTGCTCTTTCTTGGTGTAGTCCTGGAAGGCTCCGCCCTCTTCGCTGCCGGCCTCGAGATCCTTGAGCCGGCGGACCTGCTTCTTGACGGTCTGGAAGTTGGTGAGCATACCGCCGAGCCAGCGCTCGGTGACGTACATGGCGCCGCAGCGCTCGGCCTCCACCTGGACTATTCCCTTGAGCTGCCGCTTGGTGCAGACGAAGAGAATGTTCTCGCCGCGGGCCACCACATCGCGCACCAGCTTTTCCGCGAGCTCGAGCTGGCGGAGCGTCTTCTGGAGGTCGATGATGTGGATGCCGTTCCGCTCGGCGAAGATGAAGCGGCGCATCTTGGGGTTCCAGCGGCGGGTCTGATGCCCGAAGTGGACTCCCGCTTCCAGCAGTTGTTCGAGATTCGGTTGCGTCATTCGGTTTCCGAGTTACCTGGTTGAGCCACCGCGCCCGTCGGCGTCGACCGCAACCGGCAGGGCCGGCACCAGCGGAGGACTCGGGGAGCGTGAGTGATGTGCGGGAGCCGGAGCCCCCGTGCTGCTAGCGCTTCGAGAACTGGAAGCGCTTCCGGGCCTTGGGACGGCCTGGCTTCTTCCGCTCGACCGCGCGCGCATCGCGCGTGAGCAGGCCGAGGTCGCGGAGCTTGCCGCGGTGTGATTCGTCGATCTTTACGAGCGCGCGGGCCACGGCGAGCCGGAGAGCTCCGGCCTGTCCGCTCGGCCCTCCGCCCTGGAGCGAGGCCTTCACGTCGTAGCGACCGAGCGAGTCGGTAGCGGTGAAGGGCTGCTGGATGGCGGAGACGAGCGTGGGGCGCGGGAAGTAGTCACCGAGCGTGCGGCCGTTGACGTCCCACTTGCCGGAGCCGGGCCGGATGTAGAGGCGGCAGACGCTCTCCTTGCGGCGTCCGATGGTGTGCACCGTGGAGTCGTCGGCCATTACCTACTCTCCCTCTTCTCGAGGTTCAGCACGGCCGGCTGCTGTGCGGCGTGCGGGTGTTCGGCGTCCGGATAGACGCGCAGCTTGAGACGCAGCTTACCCTTGCCCAGCGTGTTCTTGGGTAGCATGCCGTAGACGGCCTTCTCGATGACCCGCTCGGGGTGCTTCTCGAGCATGGTGGCGAAAGAGGTGAACCTCTCGTGCCCCATGTAGCCGGTGTGACGAAAGTACTTCTTCTGCTCCGCCTTGCTCCCGGTGACCCTGACCTTCGATGCGTTGATCACGATGACGTTGTCGCCGGTGTCCATGTGCGGCGTGAACATGGGCTTGTGCTTGCCGCGGATGATTCTGGCGACCTCGCTGGCGAGGCGCCCGAGCACCATCCCATCGGCATCGACAATGAACCAGCGGTGCTCGATGTCTTTCGGGGTGGCGGTGTAAGTTCGCATGTGCGTCGATGATTTCGTTCGTGAGGCCGATGGGCGGCCGGCGGACCGTGCGCTCTTCGGTGGCCTGGTCGCTATTTGCGACAGACACGTAAGCTACGTAACGAGTTACGGCTTGTCAACCGAACTCGCGCGGCGCCTTCGCGCTCTCGATATCGCGCCCTCACTCGGAGTCGAGCTCCACGAGAATCGCACCCTTGTCCACGGCCTCACCCGGCTTTGCGTGCACCGTTCTCACCCGCCCCGCGCCGGCCGCACGCAGCTCGTTCTCCATCTTCATGGCTTCCATGACGACGAGCCCCTGCCCCGCGCTCACCTCGTCGCCGGGCGCCACGTTGACGCGGACTATCAGCCCGGGCATGGGCGCCACGAGCGGCGCCGGGCCGGCCGGACCGCTCGCAGCCGCCGTGAGATCGTGGATCGTGCGCGTGCGCTCGTCGAGCGCCTCGATCTCGTAGTTGAACCCGTCCAGCCAGAGCGTGTAGCGGCCGCGCCCGGCCCGCTCGCGCACGATCACGCGATGCACTCGATCGCCCACGCGTACCAGGCGCACGGGCGTGCCGGCCACGTCCGCCAGCGATACGGGGACCGATCTCCCGCCCGCGGTCACCTCGCCGGCGTCGAGCTCCAGCTCGGTGCGCTCGCCGCCCAGGCTCACGATGTACTTCAAGCCGCCTCCGGGATGAGCTCGCACACGGTCTCCACGTGCGCGGTCTGCGGAAACATGTCGAATGCGAGGAGCGAGGCGATCCGCCAGCGCGGAAGACGCGCGATGTCGCGTGCGAGCGTAGCCGGGTTGCAGCTCACGTAGACGATCGCCCTGGTCGCCGCGGCGCGCTCCTGCAGCTCGGCCGTGACGCGCTCGTCGACCCCACGGCGAGGCGGGTTGAGCACTACCACGTCCGCGGGGAGCGCCGAAGGGAGCGCCTCCTCCACCCGGGCGGCGACCGATCGCGATCCGGCGGGAAGCAGGTCACCACAGCGCGCCGCGGCCAGGCCGTCGAGCTCGATCGCGGTCACCCGCACGCCCCGCCCCGCCAGCGCCACGGCCAGCTCGCCAACCCCGGAGTACGCGTCCACCAGTGTGAGCGGCGCGTGCGCCATCACTCGTGCCATCACATACTCCCCGAGCTCCCGGGCCACGGGCTCGTTGATCTGCTCGAACGATGCGCCAGGCACATCGCCCTTCTCCGCTTCCGTTGCGGCGCGGGACGCGGGGCCGGCCGCCGCGGCCCGGTGAGCCACCAGAACGGGCTCGGAAGCGCCGTCGCGGAGCCACCAGAGCGCGCCGAGCGACGGCGCCCGCTCCAGAAAACGCCGCGCGCCCGGCCAGCGCGCGCCTCCTTCGAGCACGAACGAGATTCCCTCTTCGCTCACGCGGACTGCGCCGCGCAGCTCGCCCGCGCGCGGAAGATCGTCGGAGGCCGCCATCACCTCGCTCCACGCCGCGAGCACCGACCGCTCCGTGATCGGGCAGTCGCGCAGCTCGAACACTCGATGCGGAGCGTCGTAGGGATGCAGGCCGGCGATCCAGCGTTCCCCGCGCCGGCGCAGCGCCATGGTCAGCTTGCGACGGTAGCGCCATTCGTCCGCGCTGGAGCGAACCGGCGGAGCTCCCACGCTCCGCTTCCCGATCCTCTCGAGCGCGTCGCGGACTATCGCGCCCTTGACCTCGAGCTGCGCGGAGTAGCTCATGTGCTGCAGTTGGCATCCGCCGCAGTCCTCACGCACGTAATGCTCGCATGGCGGCCGCACGCGCAGCGGCGAAGGTGCGTCGAGCGCCACCATCCGCCCGCGTCCGAAGCGTGCCCCCGTCTTCGCCGACCACTCCACCTCCGCCACGTCGCCCGGCGCCGTGCGAGGCACGAAGACGACCAGGCCGTCGGGACGCGCCACCCCGTCCCCGCCCGCCGCGATCGATTCTATCTCGAGTCGCGCGGTGGGCACTACTCGCCCCTCCGGCCGATACCCTCGCGCAGTGCCGCGATGCGCCAGCGGTCCACCTCGCCTCCCTCTCCCGGCGCCGAGCCGTTCACCGCGGGACGCGAGCGCAGCGCGCGATCGCCCTCCGCAAGGAGAGTGGCGGCGATCATCGCGGCCAGCTCGCCGCTCTCCGGCGGCGCCACCGAGAGGAGCGACGGGAGGCGGCGCTCCAGCCACTGGATCCCGATCTCGCCGCGCTGAAACTCGTCGTCCTCCATCACGCGGAGGTGGAAGTCGCGCGAGGTGTCCACGCCCTGGATCGTGAGCTCGAGCAGCGCGCGATGCATCCGGGCGATCGCCTCGAGCCGCGATGGAGCCCAGACGATGAGCTTGGCGAGCATGGGATCGTAGAAGAGCTCCACGCGCGTGCCGATGCCGATGCCGCCGTCCCACCGGATCCCGGGCCCGCCGGGGAGTCGAAGGTAGGTGATGTCGCCGGTGGAGGGGAGAAAGCCGTTGGCCGGGTCCTCGCTCGTGATGCGGCATTCGATCGCCCAGCCGCGGGGCGCGATCTCCTCCTGCCGGAATGGGAGCCGCTCTCCGGCCGCGATGCGCAACTGCCAGTGGACGAGGTCGATCCCGGTCACGAGCTCGGTGACAGGGTGCTCCACCTGCAGGCGGGTGTTCATCTCGAGGACGTAGAACTTTCC
>CAZTTY010000035.1:0-37629 GCA_964616815.1 uncultured Gemmatimonadaceae bacterium
GGTCCCGGCAGCGGCGCTGCCGGGACCTCTACGTAAAACGCCCGACCCCGACGCCTACGTCGAATCTCCGAGCGCGTACCCTCCCTCATCGGGGATGATGTCCGTGAGCCGCTGTGGATTCCCCACTATCCCCATCACGCGGAAGCGCGCACCGGGCGAGATGCCCACGCTGGACAGAGGCAGCCGCAGTGTAGCCGAGCTGTCGTCGTAGGTCACCGGGAAAGTGGCCACCGTCTCGTCGGGAAAGAGAAAATACACGACGTCGCCGTCTCCTCCCGACGCCGGGTCCACGAACACGAAGTACTCGGCGCCCATGCCGGTCTCCGCGGCGAACGGACCGGTGAAGGATGAGTCCGTGCCGGAGCCCTCGTCGAGCGGCGTTCCGGTGGCGGCGTCGTCATCGGCGTCTATCGCGATCGCCGCGATCAGCGAGTTTGGCGCCGACGTGGTGGCGCGCGCGATGGGAGCCGCGAAATCCAGCGTCAACCTGAGCGAGTCCGGGCCCACCACTCCCCTCACACGGCGCACATCCAGCGCGGGCGAGCTCTCGGCGCCACCCGTGAACAGCGCGGTATCGCCCACCGGATCGTCGAACGCGAATTCCTCGCCCATCATGCGTCCCGGACCGCTGGAATCATCGCCGCACGCCGCCAGGCACGCGAGCATGAGCAGGGACCAGCATCTCATCTTCCACCTCTCCATGTGGTATCTCCCGCTCGCGCGTCGCTGGCGCACGCGGCGGCATCCATAAGCATAAACGGCGCCCGCACCCGCGATGCATCGCGCCCCGCGAGAGCCGCGCACGACAGATCCACGCCTACGCCATCCGCATCCCGGCCGGGCACGCGACGTGCGCGTAGCGTATGCCTGCACCGCATGCGTATGCGTCATCGTGGTGCCCACTTTCCGGATACGCCGAACGCTACAGCGCGGCGTGCGGCGGAGCGCCGCACCGGGACGGGAAGCATTTGCAGTCGAAGCTGTAGCAGGGGTGATTCACGAGATGCACATCGCGCTGGTCTCCACGCCGTTCGTGGCGGTACCGCCCGCCAGATATGGAGGCACCGAGTTGATGATCGCCGAGCTCTCCGAGGGGCTCGTGCAGCGAGGTCACGAAGTGACGCTCTTCGCGACTGGCGATTCCAGGAGCTCGGCCGAATTGCGCCATCTGTACGACGAGGCGCAGTGGCCACCCACCTTCCTCCACGACGCCAACCACGTGTCGTGGGCCATGCAGCAGGTTCACGACGAGGATTTCGACGTCGTGCACGTCCACTCGGCGAGCGCGCTGATATACACGAGGCTGTCCTCGAGGCCGCCTGTCGTGTACACCCTGCACCATTCGCGCGAGCGCAGTCTCTCGGACTTCTACCGCTTCTTCCCCGCGGTCCGCTACGTGGCGATCTCGCACGACCAGCGCTCGCGCGAGCCGGGAGTGCGCCGGGCGCACGTAGTGCACCACGGTCTCGACCCGGCCAGATATCAGTGGCGGGAACGCGCCGCCGAATATGTATGCTTCGTGGCGCGCTTCGCGCCGGTGAAGGGGCCGCACACCGCGATCGATGTGGCGGGCGAGGCGGGCGTACCGATCCGCGTGGCCGGCGAGGTCCATCCGGTGGACGCGGCCTTCAACGAGCGCGAGATGGAGCCTCGACTGCGGAGGGACCACGTCACCGTGCTCGGCAGCGTCGGAATGAGCGAGAAGATCCCGCTGCTGCGCGACGCGCGAGCCCTCCTCGCGCCGATCGAGTGGAACGAGCCCTTCGGGCTGGCGCTGGTCGAGGCCATGCTGAGCGGGTGCCCGGTGGTGGCCTTCCCGCACGGAAGCGTTCGGGAGCTGGTGGAAGACGGCGTCACCGGATTCATCGTCCGCGACCGGGGATCCATGCGCGAAGTCATCCGTCCCGGCGGGCCGCTGGACCACTTCGACCGCGGCCGGTGCCGCGCGCGCGCGGTGGAGCGCTTCTCGCGCGACAGGATGGTGGCCGAGTACGAGAGCGTGTACGCGGCCGCCATGGGAACATCCTCGCCTGCGCCGGACCGGCTCGCGAGGATCGCGTGAACGCACGAGCCCATGCCATGGCGCGTTCGCGGCGAAGGGACGGGAGATGAGAGCGGGTCAGGAGCTGGAATCGGCACCGGTCTCCATGGAAGACGCGGTGGGCTACGCCGCGGTAGACTGCCGCCACGGCGCCTCCGTACAGGATGCGCTCGTGCTCAAGCATGGCCGCGTCTTCCTCCTGCTGAACGAGCGGGGCGACGTGGCTCCGCCCGGCCACTGCGGCCTCGGCTTCTTTCACGACGACACCCGCATGCTCAGCCACTACGAGCTCGTGCTGGCCGGGGCGCCGGCCACTGTGCTGTCGTCGCAGGTGGTACGGATGTACGGGAGCCAGGTGGACCTCGCCGTCGACGATGCGGCATTCGGCGGCGATAGCTGGAACATCAGCAACGCCGTGCACGTGCGCAGGGAGATGCTAATCGACGAGCGCCTCACGGAGCGCGTCACCCTCACCAACTTCCTCGACCGCTCCATCGACTACTGGGTGGAACTGCGCTACGCCAACGACTTCGCCGACATCTTCGAAGTACGAGGGTGGAAGCGCGCGGAGCGCGGCACGTTCCACGAACCGGTGGTCGGACCGCGCTCGGTGACTTTCTCGTACCGGGGCCGCGATGGCGAGACTATAAGCAGCGCTCTGGTATTCGACGACGAGCCGTACCAGATCGGAGCGCGGCGCGCGCGCTGGCGATTCCGACTCGACCCACACCGCCCCCGGCGCCTGGAATGGCACGCGCTGGTGAATCCATCGCTCGTCTCCTCCGAAGCGAACGGCGGACGCTCCCACCGGCACCGCGACATCGAGCGGAGGCGCATCCCGCTCGAAGCCGCGTACGACGAATGGCGTGCCGGGTGCACGCACTTCAGCAGCAACGTAGCGGAATTCAACTCGGCGCTCGACCACGCGGTCACCGACATCCGCTCGTTGTACACCGAGGCGGACGGGCTCCCGATCATATCCGCCGGCATTCCCTGGTATTCGGCTCCCTTCGGCCGCGACTCGATCATCGTCTCGCTCCAGACGCTCCCCCTCAACCCGCGCGTGGCGGCGGACACGCTCCGCTACCTCGCGCGCACGCAGGGTACCGCGGTGGACGAAGCCACCGAGGAGCAGCCGGGGAAGATCATGCACGAGCTTCGCCGCGGCGAGCTCGCGCGAGCCGGAGAGATTCCGCACGTCCCCTACTATGGGACCATAGACGCCACGCCACTCTGGCTCATCCTGCTGCACGAGACCTGGCGCTGGACCGGCGACGAAGCGCTGGTACGCGAGCTCCTCCCGCACGCCGAGCGCGCGCTCGCGTGGATGGACAGATACGGCGACGTGGATGGCGACGGGTTCCTGGAGTACGCCAGGACTTCCCCCAACGGCCTGGTGAATCAGGGGTGGAAGGACTCGTGGGACGGTGTCCCCTTCCCCGACGGCACTCTCCCCGAACCACCCATCGCGCTCGTGGAAGTGCAGGGCTACGCGTGCGACGCCAGACGGCGGATGAGCGTCCTCTACCATGCCTTCGGCGATGCGGCCCGCGCCGCCCGTCTGCGGCGCCAGGCGGCGCTCATGCGCGAGAAGATCATCGATCGCTTCTGGATCGAGGAGCTGGGCACGTTCGCGCTCGCGCTCGACGGCGAGAAGCGGCCCATCCCCACGATCACCTCCAACGCCGGACATCTGCTCTGGTGCCGCGTGCCCGACGCGGTACGGGCATCGCGCATGGCGGCTCGGCTTCTGGCGCCGGACATGTTCTCCGGGTGGGGGCTGCGCACGTTGAGCTCCAGCCACCCGGTGTTCAACCCGATGAGCTATCACGACGGCAGCGTATGGCCGCACGACAACGCCATCGTCGCGCTCGGCCTGGCTCTCTCGGGTCAGAAGCCGGCGATGCTGCCGATTTTCTCGGCGCTCTACGACGCCGCGGATGGACTGCGCTACAACCGGCTTCCGGAGCTCTACTGCGGGATGACGCGCGCGCAGGGGATACGACCCGTTCTCTATCCGGTGAGCTGTTCGCCGCAGGCCTGGGCGTCGGGCGCGTTCTTCATGCTGCTCCAGGCGGCCACCGGCATTCTGGCCGACGCGCCCGCACGCGAGCTCCACGTTCGCGAGCCGCTCCTGCCACAGTTCCTGGACGAGCTAGTGGTCCACGGGCTCCGCGTGGGCGGCTCGCGCCTCTCGCTCCAGTTCACGCGCCGCGGCAATCGCACGCTCGCGAATCTGCTGGATGTGGAAGGCGACCCGATCCACGTGTTGATCGACCTCGCGTGACGTAGTCAGCAGAGGTGCACAGCCATCGCCTTGAAGCTCACCCACACCTCCGCGCCCGGCGCCAGCGCCAGCTCGTCGGCCGAGTAGGTGGTCAGCGCGGCCACGATCGGGACGCCCGATACATCCACCGTCACGTGCGCCAGCGCACCGGTGGTGGCGACTTCCGACACGGCGCCGCGAAAGTTGTTGCGCGCGGACGAGTGCGGCGGCTCGAGCGAGAGCACCACTTCGCCCGCCCGGATCACCGCGTGGGCCGCTCCGCCATCCGAATCCCCTATCGCATGGAAGACCAGCCCGCCCGTGTGAAACTCGATGGCGCCGTCGCGCGCATCCCGCGCTCCGCCCTCCCGTGCGGGCCGTACCTCGCCGGCGAACACGTTCTCGGCGCCGAGGAATTCGGCTATGTACGGCGACGCCGGCCGGCGAAAGACCTGCTCGGGCGGACCACTCTGGAGCACTCTCCCCCCGTCCAGCAGGATCGCTAGGTCGCCCAGCAGACCGGCTTCCGCGAAGTCGTGCGTCACCTGCAGCACGGTCAGCCCCAGCTCGTCGTGCAGCGCGCGCACGGTGCGGCGCACGAGCGAACGGCGTCTGGGATCGAGCGCGCTGAACGGCTCGTCCAGCAGGAGGACCCTCGGGCGCGCGGCGATCGCGCGCGCTATCGCGACGAGCTGCCGCTCGCCGCCGCTCAGTCCGCGCACCTCGCGCCCCAGCAGCGAGCTCACGCCCAGCCGATCCGACAGCTCGCGCACGAAGCTTCTGTCGCCCGCGCCGTAAGCCACGTTCTCCTCCACGCTCAGGTGAGGGAAGAGGTAGCCGCGCTGGTAGACGAAGCCTATCTCGCGCCGCTCCGGCGGCACCGATGCCGCATCGCGCCCCATGAGCCGCAGCGTCCCGGTGCGCCGGGGGATTATCCCCGCTATCGTCTCGAGAAGGGTGGTCTTCCCGGAGCCCGCCGGACCGATCACCACGCCGTAGCCGCCGGTGGGAACGGTGAAGGTGATGTCGCGCAGCTCGAAGCCGCCCTGGCGGGCGCCGAGCGCCTGGAGCTCGATCAGAGCGCCGCTCCCGCACCGCCCTCGGAGCGAAGCGCACGCAGCGCGGTGAGCGGAACGAGCGCCAGAATCGTCAACGCGGCGGCCACCGGCAGCGCCTCGCGCAGCCCGAAGCTGGTGAAGCGATCGTAGCTCAGCACGCTCACCACTTTCGGATTGTAGGTGAGGATCACGATCGCCCCGAACTCGCTCACCGCGCGCGCCCACATCACCACGCCGGCGGCTATCAACCCCCGCAGCGAAAGCGGCAGCGTCACGCGGCGAAACACCCGCCACGCCGGGTCGCCGAGGGTCCGCCCCACCGCCTCGTAGCGCGGGTCCACCCGCGCGAACGCCTCCCGCGCCGCGCTCACGTAGAGTGGCGCCGATACGAAGAGCATCGCGCACACGATCCCCACCGGCGATCCGGCCACCCGGATCCCCGCCTGCAGCAGCGCGGAGCCCACCGCGCTCTCGCGGCCGAGCACCAGGAGCAGCGCTATCCCGGCCACCGGATGCGGGATGAGCAGCGGCAGATCCATCAGCGCGGCGACCACCGCGCGGCCTCGGAAGGAGCGTCGCGCCAGCAGGTACGCGATCGGAGTCCCGCCGAGTATGCCCAGAAGAGTCGCGGACGTGGCCGTGAGTGCCGTGAGAGCGAGCGAGCCGCGCAGCTCGGCATCGGAGAACAGCCGGCCCATCCCGCCCGCGCCGCCGGAGGCGATCAGCCGGAGTATCGGAGCGAAGAGAAAGAGCAGGAAGAGCGAGGCAAGGAGCGCGGCCGCGATGCTCGCCAGGCGATGCGCCGAGCCCGAGCGCGGTAGAGTCGCAACCGCCCCGGCGTGGGTCACGGAACGGAAGTGGATGGAGGTGCATCTACCCGCGCGGGCCCCCCGCCCGCGGCCGTGGCGACCACGGCCGGCGCGCCGCTTCCCACCATGATCGGAGGATCCAGCACGTCGAGCCCGGTCGCGCGCATGATGCGCGCCCCGTCGCCCGCGACCATGTACGCCACGAAGCGCGCGGCCACCTCGGGGTGCGGCGCCTGCTTCGGGATGGACAGCGCGTACACTATGGGCTGCCCGCGAAACGTCACGGTGTCGCGCGGCGCGCTCCCCCGCACCCGCACCTGGACCGTTGCGTAGCTCGCCGAATCGGCCGGAGAGCTCAGGTCGATGGCGGCCGGCAGCTCCACGAACCGGAGTCCGGCGGCCTTCGCCAGCGACTCGTAGCTCCAGATGTAATCCATCTCGCCGGCCTCGACGAGCCCCACGAGATCGGCCTCCTTCGGCCGCATGTTGCGCTCCGGCGCGTGCGCGAGCAGCGAGTCGTAGAGGCCGGGCACTCCGTAGTGCTTCTCCGCGAGCTGCATGGTGAGGAGCGTACGGTAGCCGTTGGGATCCAGGTTCGGATCGGAGCGGCCGATCTGCACCTCCGGCCGCTGCACGATCCTCCACCAGTTGTCGGATGTGATCTCGTCGGCGAAGCGCGACTCCCGCGTGTAGGCGAGCACCATCCGGTTGCGAGCGAAGTCCACGTACCACTCCACCTGCGAAGGCATGAGGTAGTTGGGAAAGACTTCGTAGTCGGCGAGCGCTATCACATCGGGGATGTGGCCGAGCTCGGTGAGCTTGCGGGCCGTCTCCAGACTTCCGGCGTTCTCCTGCGCGATGGTCAGGTTCTCGCGCGCCGCGAAGGAATCGAGTGCCGCGCGGATGGGGATGGCGAGACTCCCCGCGTTGAAAACCACTATCGTGTTGGTCCTGTCGCCGCCGCCACAGCCGAGTAGTATCGCGCCGGCCAGCGCGATGAGTACGGATTTCCTGGAGGTCATTCGCGAATATGTCGGGCGTGGCGAGCGACGGGCAAGTCCGCGCCCGCCGCCGCGTGCCGCGCCGATCGCAAGGAGACACTGGCCCGCACGGCGCAGTTTCCCCATTTTCCATCGACCTCGGAACGGGTTGCCCGCTCACGGCACCCGTGGCCACCTCCCTTTCTCCGTACATCTGCCAAGCGCATGCCCGAACCGGCGGTAGAGATCCGCAACGTCGTCAAGCGCTACGATGGCCATGTGGCCGTCCGCGGCCTCTCGCTCACCGTTCCGGAAGGAGCGGTATACGGGATCCTCGGACCCAACGGCGCCGGCAAGACGACCACCATCCGCATGGTGCTCGACATCATCGAGCCGGACGAAGGATCGATCCGGATCCTCGGCTCGCCCAACACGGCGCCCGGCGCGATAGACCGGGTGGGCTACCTGCCCGAAGAGCGCGGCCTCTACCGGCGCATGCAGGTACGCCGCGTTCTCCGTTTCCTCGCGGAGCTCAAGGGGCTGACTCGCCGCGAGGCGGACCGGCGGATAGATGCCTGGCTGGAGCGCCTCGAGCTGCGCACCAGCGATCGTGACTGGGGCGACGCCAGAGTCGACGATCTCTCGCGGGGTATGCAGCAGAAGGTACAGTTCATCGGTGCGCTGCTGCACGACCCCGACATGCTCATACTCGACGAGCCGTTCAGCGGGCTCGATCCGATCAACGCGCAGATGCTGCAGGACATCGTGATGGAGCTCCGCAGGAGCGGCAAGACCATCCTGTTCTGCACGCACATGATGGACAGCGCCGAGCGGCTCTGCGATTCCGTGTGCATCATCGCGCGCGGCGAGAAGGTGGTAGACGGTCCGGTATCCCGGGTGCGCGAGGAGCACGGAGGGCGCCGCGTGACGCTGGAGCTCGCCGACGGCGTCTCGGGCGCGGTGGCTTCGGTGCTGGCCGACCGGAGCCTGGTGAGCGGTGTGAGCGAGGCGAATCGCGTGTTCGACATCGAGCTCGCGCAGGGCGCCGACGCGCAACTGCTGCTGCGCAGGCTGGTCGAGAACGACACCGACATCGCGCGGTTCGAGCTCGCCCAGGCCTCCCTGCACCGAATATTCGTGGAGCGCGTGGGCGCGCTGCATACCGCGGAGGAAACGGAATCCAATGCGTAAGCTCTTCGTGGTCACCGCGCGCGAGTATCTCGAGCGCGTTCGCACTCGCTGGTTCATAATCGCGACTGTATTCGGGCCGATCATCTTCGGCGTGCTCCTCTTCGTACCGCCCTGGATGGCGTCGCGCAGCCAGGCGTCCGCCAACATTGCCCGCATCATCATCCTCGACGCCACCGGCTCCAGTCTGGGCTCCCGGATAGCGCTGGAGCTCAACGGCGGCATCATGAGTGACACTTCACGCACCGAGGTGCGCCGGGTGGCGCCGGCGCGCATCGCCGAAGCGGAGAGCCTCGCCACGCGGCAGACCATGGCCAGGGAGACGCGCGGATACCTCGTCCTCGACTCCGCCACCATCGCGGGCAGGTCGGTGCACTACGCGGGCATCAACGCGACTTCGAGCGCCGACATGCGCGCGATCAGGCGGGCGGTACGCAACGAGGTGGTGGCAATGCGGCTCACGCGGGCGGGGCTGGACTCGGTTCAGAGCGCCTCGCTGGCGAACATGGATCTCGACCTGCGCGCCGAACGGATCACCGACCGCGGACGCGGCGCGTCGGCGAGGGTGAGCATCTTCTTCGCGTTCGGCGTTGCGATGCTCCTGTACGTGTCGATCCTCATGTACGGCCAGGCCGTCCTGCGCGGAGTGATCGAGGAGAAGCAGACGCGTGTCGCGGAGGTGGTGGTGGCCAGCGTTTCGGCGGTGAAGCTGCTGGGCGGCAAGGTGCTCGGCGTGGGCGCCGTAGGGCTCACCCAGGTGCTGATCTGGATAGCGGTGGGCATCACGCTGATGAAAGTGCGCACGCCGGTGCTCGGCTACTTCGGAATAGAGACCTCGCCGATGTCCCTGCCGGGAATATCCATCGGCTCGGCCGTGCTTCTGGTGGTGTTCTTCCTGCTCGGCTACACGTTCTACGCGGCGCTGTTCGCGATGGTCGGTGCCACCGTCACCAACGACCAGGACGCGCAGCAGGCGCAGACGCCGGTGGTGATGCTCCTGGTGGCGAGCGCGTTCGCGATGGCGCCGGTGCTCGCGGCACCCGAGAGCAGGCTCGCCTACGCCATGGGATGGCTCCCCTTCTCCGCACCGATAATCATGCCGCTCCGCATGAGCGTGGTGTCGCTCGAGCCGTTCGACATCATCACATCGCTGGTGGTACTGGTCGTTTCCTGCTACGTGGTCGTGCTGCTGGCGGGACGCGTGTACCGAACCGGCCTGCTCATGTACGGCAAGCGCCCGGCGTTCAGGGAAGTCGTACGGTGGATGCGGCGGGCGGGATAGACAGCATAGAGGGTCGGGCGCTCCGGAGCGCCCGACCCTCTATGCCGTATCCTCTACCTGGCGGAAACGCCGCTCGTGCTAGTGAGGATAGCGTCCGCCGCTCGGCGGCGGGAGCTCGGACCGGCGGCCCGGACCGGCGATGTTCGCGGAGCCGTCGCCGGCCCCGTTGCCGCCGGCTCTCTCACGCCCCGGCGGGAGCGAAGCGCCGGCCTCGAGCCGCTCCTCGCGCCCCACTTCCGGCGGCGGACCGATCGCTTCCTTGATCTGATCCACCCAGTCATCCACGCGGGCGCTGAGCGCGGCCGAGACTCCGCCGATCAGCCGCGACGCGGCATCATCCAGGAGTCCGCCGACCTTGTCACTGGCGCCGCCCGTGGCCTTCACCGTGGCGGCGGCCGCCTTCACGTCCGCCCTGGAACCGGATAGCAGCGCGCCCAACCCCGCGGCAACCGCCACCGCCGGCCACGGGTGGTCGCGGACCATCTGCATGACGTTCAGCTTCCGCTCGAGCTGCGCGATCGTATCCGACATCCGCTCGCGCGTCAACTCGATGTCGCGCCTGACGTCAGCCGTCGTTTCAGCCATTCCCTGTCCTCCTTCAACGTAGCCAACGTCTCATCGGGTCCGAGGCCATCGGCGGAGATGAGAGACTTGCCGCGGAGCGCGAGCACGGCGGCCATGATGCCGAGCACCAGCGTCACGATCAACGCCGCCAACCAGTAGTCGCCCCGCAGCCACTCGTAGCCCACGAGCAGTATCACCCCCGTGATCAGCACGATCACGCCGAGCAGCAGGAGCACGCCCCCCAGCGCGATCATGCCGGTGCCGCGCCCCACGTGGGTGGCGAGCCTTCTCGACTCCAGGAGAGTGAGCCTCCCTTCCTGCCTGATCAGTTGCGTGGTGCCGTGCGCGGCCTCGCGCAGCAGCTCCCGGAGCGAACGTCTCGAATCACTCCCCGAAGCCGGCACGGGCTCAGATTCCTCCACCCCTGCCGCCGCGGAAGATGCGGCCCACCACGTAGCCCAGGCCGAGCGCCACGAGGAGCGTTCGGCCGGGATTGGTGCGGACCTGTTTTTCGAGGCCCGACTTCATGGAGTCGACGTCCGCGTTGCGGATCCAGTCGGCCGTGCTCTCCATTCCCGAGGCGACCTTGTCGCTCGCCTTGCGCGCCTTGCGCTCGGTATCGGCGCCGACCTCGGTAACCGTGGTGTTGGCGCTCTTGTGGCGCAGCTTGTCCGCTCCCTGTTCGAGCTTGTCGGCGAGCGTGGCCTTTAGATGGGACGCCTTCTCCCGCGTGGCGCCCAGCTTCTCCCGCGCCGTGTCCTTCGTGGCGTCGAGGCGTTCCTTCACCGATTCCTTCGCGTCCTCGGCGCGCTGTTCCAGCCGGCCGCTTCCACCGCCCAGGCTCTCTCGGCCGAGCGTCCCCGAAGTCTCGGAGAACGCGCTCGCCGAACGATCGCCCGTGGTGTCGGCGAGCTCGGCATCCAGATGGTTGGTAGCTGCACCAGCGCTCTGCTGCCGTGCTCCGCGCTCCGGCGAATCACCCATCGGCTGCGTGCGCTCGTTCGGATCGTGTTGCATGTTGGCTCCTGTTTGTTGTGGCGGAAGACGTACCGTGGAGCCTGCACGGTATGTGCCACCCGCAGCGCGTACGCGCGCCGCTCAGCAGTGCTCGTCGAACGCGGCCGCGAGATCTCCCGCGATCGCGTCGGCGCTTCTCCCTTCTATCTGACTGCGCTCCAGCATGAAGACCAGCTTTCCGTCGCGCAGAAGCGCGATCTGCGGCGAAGAAGGCTGGTAGCCGGTGAAGTAGCTGCGCGCCCGCGAGGTGGCTTCGAGATCCTGCCCCGCGAACACCGTCGTGAGCGAGTCCGGACGCTTTTCCTGCTTCAGAGCCGCGGCCACCGCCGGCCGCGCGTTGCGCGCAGCGCATCCGCAGATCGAGTTCACGACCACGAGCGTGGTGCCCCGTGCATCCTTCAGAGTCGCATCCACCTCGTCGGGCGTGCGCATCTCGGCTATCCCCAGCCGCGTGAGCTCCGCGCGCATGGGCGCGACGAATCTTTCGTCGTATGGCATTCGGCCTCCGTTTCGATGTCATGGGAGCCGCGCCGCCGTCCGGCATCGGGCGCCGCGGCACGCAATCCCCCTGTGTCGAAAGCTACAACGGGTCGATTCGTTCCACGCGCGTGCGCAGCGGCGGGCGTCGTACGCGCGGGATGAGACAACCGTCACATCGCGCGCGCGCGGCGGGGGCGATCATTTCCATCGTACCTGGAGTAAGGAGCCCCGGCAACGATGGACATCGACGCTTCCGTGCCCCCCCCGGAACTCAACGCCGAATCGATAACCGAGGCGCTGCGCGGTGTACGCTACCCCGGCCTCACGCGCGACCTGGTGTCGTTCGGAATGGTACAGCACGTCAGCGTCTGCGACGGACGCGTGAAGGTGCAGCTCTCCATCCGTACGCCCGACGCGAGCACCCACGCGAAACTCGACGAGACGGTGAAGGCCGCCGTACTCGCGCTCGGCGCGAAGTCGGTGGCCATGGAGATCGTCACGCCGAAGCCGCGACCCACCGAGAAGGCGCATGCCACCACCAGCGATCCGTGGTCCGATCAGGCGCGGCTCGCGGGCGTGAAGCACGTGATCGCCGTTGGCGCCGGCAAGGGCGGCGTCGGCAAGAGCACGGTGGCCGTGAACGTGGCGCTCGCGCTGGCGCGCGGCGGACTCCGTACCGCACTGCTCGACGCCGACATCTACGGACCGAGCCTCCCGATTCTGATGGGAATCGAGGATGGAGCCACGCGTGTGCGCATGTCGCCGCAGAAGACCATCCTCCCTCTGGAGGCGCACGGGCTGCCGATCATGAGCTTCGGCTTCTTCGTGGGCGACGGCTCGCCGGCGATCTGGCGCGGACCGATGGTATCGAAGGCCGTGAAGCAGTTCGCGCACGGTGTCGCGTGGCCCGAGCTCGACGTCCTGGTGGTGGACCTCCCGCCGGGCACCGGCGACATCCCGCTCAGCCTGGCGCAGTCCGTGCCGCTCTCCGGCGCGGTGGTGGTGACGCAGCCGCCGCGCGTGGCGGCCACCGAAGCGCGCAAGGCGGCCGACATGTTCCGCACTCTCGAAGTGCCGGTGCTCGGCGTGGTGGAGAACATGACCGGGCCGTTCGGCCGTGGCGCCGGCCGCCTGGTGGCCGGTGAGCTGGCCGTCCCGTTCCTCGGTGAAGTTCCCTTCGACGACATGATCGTCGGCGAGGGCGACAGCGGGCTCCCCACCATGGTGTCGCGGCCGGCGAGCTCCGCCGGCATCGCGTTCGAGCTCATCGCGCGCGGCATCGCCACGGCGCTCGGCTGGGAGCACGTGAGAGCCGCGGACGCGGCGAGCCGGGCGAGCGCGTGAGCGGCGCTTCGCCAGCCAGCGCGCCCGCCGCGGGAGCTTCGGCCGCGGGAGCGCCGCCGGCCGGAGCCGCCGCGCAGCGCGCGGCGCGCCCCGGCGGCGCGCCGATGCCCGGCGGAATGACCCCAGCAGCCGATTCCATTCGTCTCGCCGGCGAGCACTTCGCGGCATCGATCGTATACCTCCTGGCCGGCGCGCTGGGCCTCGTGTGGATCGCTCCCGAACTCGCCATGGGCGCATACCCGTCGCCGCACGTGGTGGGAGTCACGCACCTCTTCACACTGGGCTGGATCACCACCACGATCTTCGGCGCGCTCGCACAGCTCCTGCCCGTGGCGCTCGGCGCCCCGATCCGGTCCACCCGCGTGGGGCACGCGAGCTTCTTCACGTTCGCACCCGGGGTCGGCTTCTTCGCCGCCGGAGTGGCGGCGAGCGCGCTCGTTCTCCAACACATCGGCATCGGCCTCGTAAGCGTCGGCATCATCCTGGAGGTGGGGAACATCGCCGCCTCGCTGCCTCGGGCGAAGAGCCGCGACGTGACGTGGGGAGCCATAGTCATCGCGATCACCTACCTGGCATCCACCCTCGTGCTGGGCGTGATCCTGCTGCACAACCTGCACAGCGGATTCATCGCCAATGCGCGCCTCACCACGCTCGCCACCCACCTCCACGTGGCGCTGGTGGGCTGGGTGCTGGTGATGATCGTGGGAGTGTCGCACCGCCTCCTCCCGATGTTCCTCCTCGCGCACGGTGCCGACGTTCGCTGGACGAAGCGCGCGCTCGCGCTTCTGACGAGCGGAGTTCTCGTGCTCGCCACCGGCTTGATCGCGCATGTCGCGCCGGCCGTGTGGGTGGGGGCCGCGCTCATGGATGCGGGAGTGGCCTGCTTCATCTGGCAGGCGTACTCGTTCTACCGCGTGCGCGTGCGCAGAAAGATCGACGTGGGGATGCGCTTCGCCATGACGGCGATCTTCTTCCTCGCCATCGCCGCGGTGCTCGGCTCCGCGCTGGTGGTGCTCGGCCCCGCACACGCACGGCTCGCCACGATGTACGTCGCGGTCGGCCTGCTCGGTGGAATCGTGCTGTACGTGACAGGGTTCTTCTACAAGATCGTGCCGCTCCTCTCCTGGACGGCACGCTTCCGCGGGAAGATGGGCAAGGGGCCCGTGCCCACGGTCGCGCAGCTCTATTCCGCGAGAGTTGCATACTGCCAGCTCGGAGTGATGACCGTCGCCGTGGTGCTCCTCGCCGGCGGCATCGGCGCGGGAGCCGTGCACGTCACGCGCTGCGGCGCGGTGCTCTTCGTGCTCGGCGTCGTTCTCTTCATGAGTCAGATAGCACGCGTCGCGTTCGGAGGACGCTCATGAGCAAAACCGGCAGCAACGTCCCAGTGGCGCTCACCGATCGCGTGTCCGATGTCCTCGCGCGCGACGAGTCGCTGGTGGACGTCTTCGTGCAGGCCGCCCCGCACTTCTCGAAGCTGAAGAACCGTGCGATGCGGCGCGTCATGGCGCGGCTCATCACCGTGGAGCAGGCGGCGCGTACCGCCGGCATCCCTCCCGGAGAGCTCGTGCGCAAGCTGAATTCGGCGCTGGGATTCGCCGCGGAGGCAGAGGCGTCGCGCGCCGCGGGCGATGGAAACGGGAGCGGTGCGGGTGATGCGGGCGGTGCGCGAGCCCCGCACGATGGAGTCGGCGACGCCGCCGGGTCGTCGTCGCCCACCCATCCCGCCGACGCGCCGGTACGTGAGATCGACGTGCGCGAAGACCTGCGTTCGGGGAACGAGCCGTTCTCGAAGATCATGGCGGCGGTGGCGGCGCTGGGAGATGGCGAAGTGCTCCGGCTGCGCGCCACGTTCGAGCCTGTGCCGCTGTTCACCGTGCTCGGCAAACGCGGCTTCGTGCACGAGTCGGAGGAACACGGCGACGACGACTGGTCGGTCTGGTTCTGGCGGGACGAAGAGCGCGCGGCGAGTGCCCGGGCGGACGGCGACGCCGCATCCGCAGCGCAGCAGGCAGCCGCGGAAACGGCGGAAGATGCCGACGCGGCGACGGCGACGAGCTTCGAGGGGATCCCCATCGACGACACGACGCTGGTGCTCGACGTGCGCGGACTCGAGCCGCCCGAACCGCTCATGCGCACCCTGACCGCGCTCGAGACGCTCCCGGAAGGCCACCAGCTCCTCCAGGTCAACGCCCGAGTCCCGCAATTTCTCTTCCCCATGCTCGTAGAGCGTGGGTTCGCGTGCGAAGTGGACGAGTCGCACGCCGATCGCGTGCTCGTGCGGATCTGGCGATCTGCCTGAGCGCGCCGCACCTCCCTCCACACCACAGTCTTTCCGACAGGAGACAGCCACCATGCCGGCTCAGCCCATAGAGCTCGATGTTCGCGCGATCCCGCCGCGCGACAAGCACCCCTCGATCTTCCGCGCCTTCGACAGTCTCACGAGCGGCCAGACGCTGACCCTCGTGAACGACCACGATCCGCGCCCGCTCCGCTACCAGCTCATGGCCGAGCGCCCCGACACCTTCGATTGGGAATACGAAGCACAGGGCCCGGAGGTGTGGAAGGTGAATATCAGGAGAAAGTAAAGGAGCAGGAAACAGGAAACAGGAAACAGGAACTGCACACGCTCCATGGTCATGCCCGCGGAGGGGGTATGACTCGAGGGGTGTGCAGTTCCTGTTTCCTGTTTCCTGTTTCCTGTTTCCTCGGTAGTTCCTGCTTCCTGCCCCCTCCCCCATCACCGGGCGTAGAACTCCACGATCATCGCTTCGCGGACGGGGAAGGGGGTGTCGGACCTGGAAGGGTGCGCTACGACGCCGCCCTGGCAGGGGTCGTTCGCGTTCTTCTCGAGGTAGCCCGGGAGCTTCAGAGACGGTTCGCAGGTCGAGCCGCGACGCTCGGCGCTGACGCGCGCGGATGGAGTGAGCGAGATGATGTCGCCCAGGTCGACTTCGTAACCGGCCTTGTCCACCACCTGTTCGCCGACGCGCACGTGGGCGTGCGCGATGAGCTGGCGGGCGGCCGGGATGGTAGGCGCGAGGCCCAGCCGGAATACGACGTTGTCCAGCCGGCGCTCCAGGAGCGCCAGGAGATTCTCGCCCGTGGGGCCGCTCGCGGCGCGGGCGCGCTCGACGTAGCGGCGCATCTGCCGCTCCGTCACGCCGTAGTTGAAGCGCAGCTTCTGCTTCTCCTCGAGCCGCCGCCGGTATTCGCTCGGCCGGCGCCGCGAAGGTTTCGCACCGTGCGCGCCAGGCGGCTGCGGCTTCCGGTCGGTACTCTTGCGCGTGAGGCCGGGAAGCTGCGTCCCCAGGCGGCGTATTTTCTTCAGTCGTGGTCCACGTACCGGCATGTCACTGGAAGCTCGAAGGTGGTCGGTTGGTTCCCGATGAAACATCAGGGAAAATTCGCGCCTGTAGCCCGGTAGAGTGTCAAGAGGTCCGTGTAACCGAACGCGATCTCGTGGATATCATCGGAGAATGTCGACCACCGTGGAAGAGGTCTACGCGCGCTACTCGGGCGATGTGTTCCGGTTTGCCTACTGGTTGTGCGGCGACCGGGAGGAGGCGCAGGACATCCTCTCCGAGACATTCATTCGACTCTGGGCGGGAGAAGGCGAAGTGCGCGCCGCTACGGTGAAGGCCTACCTCTTCACCATCGCCCGCAACCTCTTCCGCCAGCGGGCGCGACGGCGGAATCGTGAGCGGGCACTCGACGACGACCTGCCCTCGCGACTCCCTGCAACCGATGCACGGGCCGAGGCGCGGGACGAGCTGGACGCGGTCGCTCGAATACTCCGGGAGCTGCCGGAGTCGGACCGCTCGGCTCTCCTCATGCGGGCGCAGCACGAACTCCCCTACGAGGAGATCGCCCGCGTCCTCGACATCTCCGTTTCGGCCGCCAAGGTGAAAGTGCACCGCGCCCGCCTGAAACTCTCGATACTGCGCAGTCATCAGGAGGCTTCGACATGAACGTGACTCGAGATGTAATCGCGGATCTGCTCCCGCTGTATCAGGCCGGCGAGGCGAGCGCCGATACGCGCGCTCTGGTGGAGGCGTTTCTGGCGCACGATCCGGAGCTTGCACGACGGGCGAACGAGAGCGAGCGACGGCTGCGCTCGATGGACGCATCGCTGGCCGTTCCGCGAGAGGTCGAGCTGCAGACCATTCGGCGCACGCGGACCATGGTGAAGCGGAGGAGCATCCTGCTCTCCTTCGCGATTCTCTTCACGCTTCTCCCCCTGTCGATCTCGTTCGACGAGCACGGCCTCCGCTGGGTCTGGAGCGGCGCGCCCGCTGCGGCGGTCGTGGTTGGTGCGCTCGCGATTCTCTCCTGGGCCGGCTACCTCGCGCTCGGACGGCGACTGCGCACCACGGGGCTCTAGCCGCGCGGAGCTCGAGGGCGAGCGCTCCCGCGCCCTCCATCCTTCCGTGCCCAGAGCGGATAATCCAGCCCCGCGAGTCGATTGATGGCTATCGCCTGAACGCAGAGCAGCACGACCGCCGCCATCAGCACGGTGAGCTGCAGCGGCGTCCGCAGCAGGCCGAGCGACACGATGAGCGTGGTGGCGCCCGCCGGCGGGTGCGGCGCGCGGAAGAGCACCATGAGTCCGCTCGTGAGTCCGAGCGACAGCGCCGCGGCCCCCACGCGCGCGGCGGTCACTCCGCCGCCCACGGCCGGCCCGGCGTACAGCAGCCCGAACGCGGCCAGACTCGCCCACCCCGCGAGCGCGCCTATGAGATGACCGATCACCGCGTTCCGGGGGCTCGCGGCAGGGGCGAGCGGCGTGTAGAAGAACAGAAACGCGGTGGGGCCGAGCGAAGGGAAGATGAACGGCTGCCCGCTCACCAGCGCCACCGTCGCGAGCAGCGCGATAGAGATGAATCCGTTCACCAGGCTGAACGCCGAGAGTACCAGTGTGGAGTCGTAGCGTTCGGCGAGGTGCGTGAAACGAAGGCGCACGAGCAGCCCGCGCAGGACGTGCGTGAGCTGGCCCCCGATGGGGCCGGTGGGCGGTGGTGCGTCGGCGGCGCGCGCGTGCCGTCCGGAGGATCGACTCCCCGGCACGCGCGAGCCTTCCGCCGGACGCGGCGACTGCCGCGGATCGTCATCCGCATCTGGCATGGGTGGAACTACCGTCGCTGCGAGGTCCAGCGCAGAACCCGGAGCATCGCGAGCCCGCCGAGAAAAACGAGCCCCGACACGATCGCGGCGACCACGGTCCCCTTCCGATCGCCGAGCAGGTACAGGTTGAAGGCGAGCGTGAGGAGCCAGAGCTGGACCGTCATGAGCAGGATCCCCATGCTGAGGCCCAGCATCACGAGCCCCAGGTGCCCGGGGGGCGGGCTGGTAGCCGATGGCACCGTCGGCGGCGGCGGCGTGGATGCGTCGCCGACCCCGCCGTGGATCGGGCCGGTCATGCGGGCGATTCGCTCACGGCGTAAAGCATCCCGCCCTCCTCGTGCAGCTCGATCTTCGGCAGCGGCCGCGGCGGCGGCCCGGCGAGCACGTCGCCCGTCTCGGGATGGAAGACGCCCGCATGGCAGGGACAGAGCAGCCGTCCGCGCTCCCTGCTCCAGTACACCGCGCAGGAGAGGTGAGTGCACTTGTTGCTGAAAGCCACGAAGCGGTTCTCGCTCTGGTGCAGCAGCACGGCGTGGTCCTCGGGGCCGGGGTAGGTGAAGTAGTGTGCCTCGCCCACGGGCACCTCGGACGCCTTCACGATCGCCGCGAGCGTTCCGCGCCGGCGCTCGCGAGTGAACGAGAGCGCCGCGAGAATCCCGGTGCTCGCGAAGAGCGCTCCCGATGCCCATACCGACCAGCGCAGAAGCTGCCGCCGCGATACGAGGTCGTCCGCATCCCATTCGAACGGGAATTCCACGTGCCAGCGTCCCTCGCTGGTGCGGTTGCTCAGGAGCTCGTCGCCCGCGCCGGCACGATCGTCCACGCCATCGCGCGTCGCGCCCGCGCGAACGTCCGGCACGCCGCCGTCCTCCTCGCCGCTCACAGTACCCACGCCTCCTCGTTCGAGCCGGTGGTGGCACGCGCCGCGAGCTCGTCCTCGGCCATGAGCGCGCCGACGTTCAGCCGCGCGGTACCGTCGGGGAGCACGTGATAGACCTTGGTGCGTACCTGCTGGGTGCCGAAGTTGGTGATGTTCACCGCGTTCCCTTCGCGCTCGTTGACGAACTCCTCGTAGTCGCCGTACCAGATCGCCTGGGTGGGGCACGCCTGCGCACACCACGGCTTCAGACCCTGGCTGGTGCGGTCGTAGCACAGATTGCACTTTTTCATGAGCCGCGCTTCGATGTCGAACTTGGGCACCCCGAACGGACAGGCGTACACGCAGTTCTGGCATCCTATGCAGCGCGACGTGTCGGCCTGCTGCACCACGCCGTCGGGCGTGATGAGGATGGCGAGCGCGGGACACACCTGGGCGCACGGGGCGACCGGGTCCTCGCAATGCATGCAGAGTGTGGGCTGCGTAGCCACGCTCCAATCGCGGTCGAGGAAGTCGACCATGATCATGCTCTCGCCCTTGTGCGAGTCGCACTCCCTGCACGCCGCCTCGCACGCGCGGCACCCTATGCAGCGCGATGGATCGAGGAACATCGTCTTGACCGTAGCCATCTACACGCGCCTCCCCGCGCCTTTCAGAGCGAGCTGTCTTCCGGCGAATGCGCGCTGCTCTCCCCTCTCTGGTAGGGGAACATCGAGGGCGCGCTCTCCGGCGTGAGGTTTTCCGTCGCCTTGCCCGGACGCTCCGGCACCGGTGCGGCGGTCTTTTCCACGGTGGCCGCGCAGCACTTGTACTCCGGAATCTTCACCGTGGGCTCCACCGCCGGGTTGGTGAGCTGGTTCACCGCGTGGCGGTTGCCGTAGTGAAACGGTATGAACAGCGTGTCCGGCCGGATGGTGGGCGTCACCAGAGCCTTCAGCTCCATCGACGCGCGCGGCGTGCGCACGCGTACGATCTCGTCGTTGGCGATGCCGAGCCGCTCCGCGGCTTTCGGGTGGAGCTCCACCCACGGCTCCGGCGCCTGCGAGTTGAGAAAGCCGAGCCGGCGGGTCTGGGTACCGCTCAGGTACTGGTAGACCACGCGGCCGCTGGTGAGATAGAACGGGTAGTCGCCTCCCGGCGTCTCGGCGGGCGGACGATAGTGCACGGCGTGCATGCGCGCCCGCCCGTCGGGATGGTTGAAGCGCTCGGTGAAGAGGCGCGGCGTCCCCTCGCTCTCATCGCTCGGACAGGGCCAGAACACGCCGTTCTGCGCGTCGATCTTCTCGTAGGTGATCCCGGAATAGTCGGCCGTGCCGCCCCTGGTGGCCACGCGCAGCTCGTTCCAGATGTCGCGCGGCGTGGCGTAGTCGAAGTACTTCCCGCGGCCGAGCCGCCGCGCGAGGTCGCACGCTATCTCCCAGTCGCGGCGCGCCTCGCCCGGCGGCTCGGCCGCCTTGTTCAGCTTGATGACGCGACCCTCGAGGTTGGTGGTCGTCCCCTCGTCCTCGCACCACACCGCGCAGGGGAGGAGGATGTCGGCGCGCGCCGCTGTCTCCGACATGAAGAAGTCCACCACCACCAGCGGGTCGAGCGAGTCGAGCGCGCGCTGCACCACGGCGTTGTCGGGTAGCGACACCATGAGATTGGAGCACATCACCATGCAGCTCTTGATGCCGCCGTTGGCCATGAGGTGCACCATCTCGGTGGCCGCGGCGCCGGGACCGGGGAGCTCCTCCTCCGGCACGCCCCATACGCCGGCTATGTAGCGGCGGTCCTCGGGGTCGTCTATGTGCCGGTAGCCGGGGAGCTGCGCGGCCTTCTGCCCCATCTCGCGGCCGCCCTGACCATTTCCCTGCCCCGTGAGCATCATCGTCCCGCCGCCCGGCTTCCCCACCTGTCCGCGCGCGAGCGCGAGGTTGATGCAGGCGAGGCAGTTGTCCACGCCGTGCGTGGAGTGCTCCACGCCGCGCGCGTGCATGATGAGCGACGTGGCCGCGGCGCCGTAGAGCCGCGCCGCGGCCACGATGCGCGCCTTCGGCACCCCGCTCGCGCGCTGCGCTTCGTCGAGCGACATCTCGTTCGCCGCGGCGAGTACTTCATCCCAGCCGTTGGTGCGGTCGCGGAGGTACCGCTCGTCCACGAGCCCATCCTCGACTATCACTCGCAGCATGGCGTTGAGCAGCGCCACGTCGCCGCCGGGGCGCACGGGGAGCCAGAGATCGGCCGTGCGCGCGGCGGGAGTCTCGCGCGGATCCACCACGATCAGCTTCGCCCCGCGGTCGCGCGCCTTCCAGATCCACTGCATGGCCACGGGGAAGCACTCCGCCACGTTGCTCCCCACCACCAGGATCGTGTCGGCGAGCGGGATGTCCGTCATGGGTAGCGGCGCGCGGTCGAGCCCGAAGGCGCGCTCGTACGCGCCCGCGGCCGACGACATGCAGAGCCGGCCGTTGTAGTCCACGTTGCGCGTGCGGAGCGCAACCCGGGCGAACTTCCCCATGAGGTAGCACTTCTCGTTCGTCATCGACGAACCGCTGTAGATCGCAACCGAGTCGCGGCCGTGTCGTTCCTGGATCTCCGTCCAGCGCTTCACCACGAGATCGAGCGCCTCGTCCCAGCTCGCGCGCTCGAGCGCGCCGTTGCGCCGGATCATCGGGTAGAGAAGCCGCTCGGGGTGGTCGGCCTGCTGGTAGGCCACCACGCCCTTGGGACAGAGCGAACCGCGGTTGTGCGGGTAGTCGCGCGGCTCCACGCCCACCACCTTGTCGTCCTTCACGCGCAGGTACATCGCGCACTGCACGCCGCAGAAGGAACAGTGCGTGGGCACCAGCCGCTCGCCCGCGTGCGCGGCTTCGTTCCACTTCTCGAGCGTGGCACCCGACGACTGAAAATCGTAGTTGAAGGCGCGCGATGGCTCGAAGAAATCCTTGTTGACGGTCATGCGGCGTCCTCAGAGAAAATCACGCCGGAGCAGCGCGTAGTATCCGTCGGCGCGTATGACGCGCTTGCACGTGGGACAGTACTCCTGCAGCAGACCCTGCTCCCCACCCAGCTCGTAGCGCTGTCCCAGCTCCGCGAGCACGCTCTCGAGATCGCTTGCGAAGCGCGCCGACGGCATGCGCGCCCCGCAGCGGCGGCACGCGGCAGGGTGCGCCGTTCCGCCGCCGCCCCCGGCACCGGGCCGCCCGTAGTACTCCACATCCTGTGCCACCTGCTGGTAGACCGTGACGCCCACGCTCGCGGGCCGCTCCACGATGTGGAAGAACTTCCCGAACGGAAGCGAGATCAGCCAGAGCACCACCACCACCTGGTGCACCAGCGCGATGAACCAGTAGAACGACCCTCCCCACCACGCGGACGACGCCGTGAGCGCCAGCCCCGTGATCGCTATCGCGAACAGGAGGATGAGCGGCATCAGATCGAAGCCGAAGCGCTGGGTGGTGAGCAGTCCCTTGTCGCGGATGCGCCGCCAGAGCGCCGACACCACGCCGGCTATGAGAAGCACGGCCGTGAAGTCGAGCACGTGATAGATCGCGAATCCCACGCCGGCTTCGATCGGGAAAGTGAGCACCGGGAATCCGAAGAACCACGCCGTGTAGTGGTCGGGCGCGACGAGCGTGAAGCGCACCCAGCCGAAGGTGAGCGGCACGGTCACCAGCACCGAGAGCACCACGCCCCAGAAAATCGCCTGGTGAGCCACCCAGCGCGCGTTGCTCCGCTTTCGGATGAAAGTCTGGCCGATGAGATCCGTCCAGAGCGCCTTCGGCACCAGCAGGGTGTAGCGCCGGAAGTTCTCCCACGAGAGGAAGGTGTTCCACCCCGCTCGGAAGTAGTGCCCCGTGGGCGGACGCCCCAGCCAGAGCATGTAGCGATAGGTGAGCGCGGCGATCGCGAATACGGTGGCGACCGCGTAACCGATGAGCGCGGCATCGAAGTCGCGGAGCCCGCGTGAGCCGACGAAGACGAGCACGAGTGTGATCACCGTGACTACCACGGTAGTTGCCGCCGCCCGTGCGCGTGTCGTCATGCAGCCTCCTGTTGAGCCCCATGCGCGAACGCTCGGCGGAGCGCCCCGCGCCATCTCGCCTCCTCTCGCTGATTAACCCCGGGAGTGGGGAAGCGCAAGGTGAACTCGAATACCGGGCGCGGACGCGCACCGGCGACCCCGGCCGGTGCGCGAGCACGGCGCGGGCCGCTCGCCGGGGCGGCCGCGATGCGCGGGGCTTCGGCTCGTCGCGCTCACGAAGGCTGCAGCGCCCGCAGTCTCGCCACGTCGGGGATGAGGATGCGGTTCCGCCCGAGCGGCTCGATCAGTCCCTTCTGCCTGAGCTGCTTCATCGCCCGCGAAACCGACTCGCGCGCGGTCCCCAGCTCCAGCGAGAGCTCTTCCTGCGTGCGCCGAAGCGCGATCTCCGTCCCGCGCTGCGTCGGCTTCCCGACGCGCTCCGCCTGGTCGGCGAGCCACATCGCGAGTCGCGCGGCCACATCGCGAAAGGCCAGCGTCTCGGTGACCTGCACGAGATGTCTCAGCCGCGCACCGAGCGCGCGGATGATCGCATGCGCTATGTCGGGATGCGCGCGGTACAGATACTCGAAGTCGGCGCGCGGGAGGAATACCAGCCGCGTCTCCTCCATGGTCATGGCCGAAGCCGGATACGGCCCTCCGTCGAAGAGCGGCAGCTCGGCCACCGGACGTCCCGCACCTTCGATGTGCAGCACCTGCTCCCTGCCCTCGGGGCTCGTTCGGTAGATGCGCACTCGCCCGCGCTCCACGATGTAGAGGCCGCGACACGCCTCGCCACTCGTGAAGAGCATGTGTCCCGCGGCGACGGTGCGCGCCACGCAGCGCTCGGCGAGGCGGCCGAGGGCCACATCGTCTAGCTCGGAAAAGATGGGTAGCTGCCGGAGAAGCGAGCGGGTATCCATGGTCCTGATGGAAGTAAGCATCGCGCGCCGCCTGCTTCCAGCTATAGTTGCTACAGGGAACCGACCGCGCGTGACAACCGTCACCACCGCACCCGCTGCCGTCCGCGACACTTCGGCGCCGCACGTGGCGCGCGCGCCAGCGAGCCGCTGCCGGGCTTACGGCAGCTACCTGCAACCCGCACTTCGGCAGATGCACTCACTCGTACGCCGCTACATCAAGACGGCCGTGGCCTTCCTCGCGGTGGGCCTGTCGATCGGCGGCTGGATGATCGTCCGGCGCGAGCTGTACGGACGGTATCCGGCGCCGTATCTGGTGAGCGCCCACACGCACGCGCTATTCGTGGGCTTCGTGATGATGATGATCCTGGGCGTCGCGCTGTGGCTCTTCCCGCGCCCGGAGAAGGGCGACGAGCGCTACAGCCCGCGGGTCGCGAACGCCGCCTACTGGGTGCTGACCGCGGCCACCGCGCTCCGTGTAGGAGGAGAGCTGCTGCGATCCGGCGTCGATTTCCTCTGGCTGCGCCTCCTAGTGGCGGCCGCGGGGCTGGGACAGATCGTGGGGATTCTGCTCTTTTTCCACACGATATGGACGCGCATCCGCCCGGTGGGAAGCGCCGCCCGCGAGGCGAAGGGAGAGCGCTTCTGAGCGCGCCACGGGCCGCCTTCCGGAAGCGGCATCCGTGCGACGGCGAACCATGAGACGGACGGAGCGACGACAATGAAACGAGACAGGGTGGCGGGGCCGGCGATCGCGCGAAAGATCGTCGGATTCCACACGGACGAAGAGGGAGGCTGGGTGGCGGATCTCGAGTGCGGACACACGCAGCACGTGCGGCACGATCCGCCGTGGCAGGTTCGCGAGTGGGTCACCACTCCCGAAGGGCGCACGAGCAGGATCGGAATGGAGCTCGAGTGCGTGAAGTGCGTGCAGGAGGCGGGCTGACTACTCCTGCTCCTTCGCCACGGCGACCGCCGTGCTGTCGCGATGCTCCGCCCTGAGCAGAATGTAGCGCACCCACTGCACCACCACCGCCAGCAGCAGCGCGAAGATCAGTATCGCCGCCACGCGGCGCACCGCCATGTGCAGCGCGAGCGCTGGCCAGTCCGACCACGTCGCGACCTGGCTGCCGATGCGCTCCACGCCGGCCGCGATGAGCAGCGCGCTCACCGCGGCTTCCGAAGCGCTCTCCACCACCGCGAAGAGCGGCGCGCGCCACAGCCAGGTGCGAACGGTGTGGTTGCCGAGGTGCGCGGTGGCGAGGCCGAGCAGCAGGATGAAAAACCCCGCGACGGCCGCGAAGAACAACCAGAGGTTGTCCGGACGGTACGACAACACGACCCAGCGATAGAGGTGCACCACCACTCCGGTGATGACCGCCATCCCGAACAGCGACACCGCGACCCGCCGCAGCGCCGAGAGCTCCCGTACGCGCCACTCGATCGTGTGCCGCGGGAAGAAGTCGACCATGGGCCTAGTATAACTCCCGGCGTGCGGAATCAGAACGTCGTGCGGCCCACCGCGCTAGCGGCGATGTGGGCCCCGCTTCGACGGGGGCGGCCCCTTTCGCGATCGATTCGAGTCCCACTGCGACCGGGACGGACCGTGCTGCGGCCAGTGTGAACTCCACCCCGGCCCGTTGCCGGCGTATCTGCCGCGCCGGTGCGTGGTCTCCACCGCGAGCGCGGCGTCCAGGAAGCCGCGGCCGAAGTACGGGTCCACACCGCGCGCGCCCTTGTCCACCGCCGCCCGGCGCAGCCGCGCTTCCAGCTTCGCGGGCCGCATGTGGCCGTACTTGCCCACGATGAGGGCCGCCACCGCGGATGCGTGCGGCGCGGCCATGCTCGTCCCCTCCGCCCAGCCCCAGCCGCCCGCTATCGTGCTGAAGACCATGTCGAGAGCTCCGCACGGCACCACCTGGCCGAACGCGTCGCACGCGACGCTCGGATTCTGTGTGAGGAATACATCGTTCCCGCCCGGAGCGGCGTAGTCGATTCGCGTCCTGCCGAAGTTGGTGTACGACGCGGGCACATCGAGGTCGCCGTCGGGATTCAGCGCCCAGCCCACGGGCCCGGTCGCGGCTATGGACAGCACGTGCGGCATGTCCGCCGGTATGACGACGCTGCGGTCGTGATCGCGGTTGGCGCCGTCGTTGCCGGCGGCCACGATGACGGTGCTTCCCCGGCGCCAGGCGTACGTGGTCGCGCGCGAGAACGCGTGCACCAGCTCGAGGATGTCGTGCGTGGTGACCGCGTTGCCATCGTCGTCCACGAATCCGCGCAGCGGGAGCGGCGGCGTGCCTAGGCTCATGTTGATGATGTCCGCGCCGTGATCGGCGGCGTACATGATCCCCTGGATGATCGCCGCGAAGGAGCCGCTCTCCGACATCTCGGGAATCACCTTCACCGCCACCAGCTCGGCGCCCGGAGCCACGCCGGCGATACCGTACCCGTTCAGCGCCGCGCCGACTATGCCGGCCACGTGGGTGCCGTGATCGAAGTAGAATCCGGGCGTAACGCAGGCCGTCTCGCCGGGCACGAACGAGACGCTCAGCGCGACGTTCACGTTCGGTGCGAGATCCGGATGCGTGCAGTCCATCCCGCTGTCGATGATGAACACGCGCGCGCCGGCACCGGTGTTTCCCGTGCTCCACGCATCGGGCGCGTGGACGGCGGTGAGGTTCCACTGCGCGGCCTGGAACGTCTCCGTGAGAGGGGTGGCCGCGGCGTCCGGGGCCGCCGACTCCGCGATGGTACCCACGAGCCGCGTGGGAGGGAGGAGCTGCACCCTCACGTTCGGTATCACCGAGCGCACCCCCTCGATCCGCGCCGCCCTGGCCGCGAATCCCGCATCGCTGGCCGAGACGAATGCCACACCGATTCCGGGCGCGGTGTCGGTGATCGTTCCTCCATCGCGCGCCACATCTCCCACCAGGTTCCTCGGGATCGCCTCGGACTCCGCGATGACGATGTATTTCCTGGCGCGCCCCGCATCGCTTCTCCGGTCGAGCGAGAGCTGCGGCGTGGCGGGGTCGGTCGGCAGCGCGTCGCTGCAGGCGGCGAGCGCGAGTACGCCGGCTGCGAGGCCGGCAAGTATGCGAAAGCGCATGGCCACTACTCCTCCACCTTCGTGGGAACGAATCGGGCCGGAGCCCGCGAGAACGCGTGGGGAAAGCGCTCCGCACCCACGTACCTTCGGCTCCCGGAGGCGGAGGGCCGCGCACCACCGGGGGTGCCCCGGAGAGGTGGACGCGACGCACCTAGCTTAGATGCAAATGGGCCCCCTCGCAATACTCGATCGGCACCCGCCTACTTCGCGGCCAGCTCCCGCCGATCGTCGAGCAGCGCGGCCATCGAGCTCTCGAGTAGTTCGAGATCGAAGGGTTTCTCGAGCACGGGCTGGCCGGCCGCTTCCAGAAACGCGCGACTCGTGGCGCTCATCAGATCGCCCGTGATGAAGAGCGTGCGCGCGGCCAGCTCGGGATGCTCGCGTCGCAGGATCTCGAAGAGCGCGGGCCCGTCGATCCCGCCCATGCGCAGGTCGCACGCCACTGCATCGAAGCGCTCCGTGCGGGCCGCGGCGAGTGCGGCGGCCCCATCGGCCACCGCCACGACCGTGAATCCCCGGGCGCGAGCGAACGACTTCACCGCGTTGTGCAGCGCCAGCTCGTCATCCACGAAGAGCAGGCGCACCCCGGCGAGCGGCGAGCTCCCGCCCAGATCGTCCAGCGGCGTGCCGTCGACGTCTTCGAGGCCGTACAGGGTCGGGAACGCGATGCGGAACGTGGTCCCGCCCTCGCCCGTGCGCACGATCGAGATCTCACCGCCGTGCGACGCCACTATCCCGTAGCTCACGCTCAACCCCAGCCCCGTACCGCTCGACTTGGTCGTGTAGAACGGCTCGAACACGTGCGCCCGCACCTGCTCGGGGATTCCCGGGCCGTTGTCGCTCACCTCGAGAATCACCCGCTCATCCTCGGCGAACGACCTAATGGCGAGGACTCCCCCGCGCCGGGGCTCCATGGCCTGGATCGCGTTCATCACCAGATTGAGCAGCACCTGCTGGATCTGCCGCGGATCGCCGCACGTGAGAGGCAGATCCGCCGAGAGATCGTACTCGGCCGTGATGCCGAGCGATTCCATCTCGTAGAGCCGGAGCCGCATGGTGCGCTCCACCAGGTCGTTGAGCTGGATGGTGGCGCTCTCTCCCTCGCTGCGCCGCGCGAAGGTGAGCAGGTCGCGCAGCACCTGGCTGGCGCGCTGCGTCTCGGAGCATATCACGTCCACCGACTCGCGCTGCTCGGCATCCAGCGCGGCGTCGCGCTGGAGCAGTTGCCCGAAGGCGCTGATGGTGCAGAGCGGGTTGTTGACCTCGTGCGCCACGCCGGCCACCAGCTCGCCCACGGCGGCGAGCCGCTCCGTCTCGGCGAGTCGCACGCGCATCTCGCGCTCGGACGTCATGTCGCGCCCCAGCAGGAGCACCTGCGGTGGATCCGCTTCGGGGAGCAGCCGCGCGGCGAGCTGCACGATCCTCACGGTGGCCCCGTCGCCCATACCGTGGCGCGCGCGCAGCTCCAGCCGCGACGGCGCTCCCTTGAGCACGTACGCCAGCTCCGTGCGCAGCCGGTCCACATCCTCGGACACGACGAACTCGTCGAGCGTGCGACCCACCATCTGCACGGGGTGCACGCCGAAGATGTCGTGCACGGCATCGTTCGCCTCCATGATCCGGCCGCTCTCGAACACGGTGAGCACCGCATCGGGCGCGGCCCGGAAGAGCGTGCGGAAGCGCCACTCCGTCTTGCGCAGCGTCTCGACGAGATCGGCGTTGGCGAGCGCCACCGAAAGCAGATCGGCCATCGCTTCCACGTGTGCCACGTCGGTCTCCGAGTAGTCGCGCGACTTTCCCGAGAGCAGCGTGATCGCGCCTATGCACTCGCCGCGGTGCTGCAGCGGCACCACCACCGCGGAGCGGGCGCCGTCGGCCACCGGTATGTCGGCAGCGGGCTCCCCGGAGCGCTCGGCGTCCGGCGTCCACCACGCAGCGGCGGATCGCGTGACGCGCCCCATGGCGCTCCCACCGGCCGGGAACGACTTCCCGGCCAGCGAGTCCCCCAGACCCGCGGTGATCGCGATCTCCACGCGCCCGCCGTCGACGAGCCCCACCGCGCCGCCCTCCACGCGCAGCACGTCCATCGCCGCCTCTATGAAGCGGCGGAGCACGCGCTCCGGCGTGAGCTCCAGCGCGATCTGCTGTCCCAGCGTCCACATCCGCTGCATCACGCGATGCGCCTCGGCCAGCTCCGCCGTACGCGCCGCCACGTGCCGCTCCAGCAGCACCGACTGCTCGCGCTCGGCCAGCGCGGCATGCTCGAGCACGGAGGTCGTGCGCTGCTGCCCCCAGAGCGCGTAGCCGGCGCGGATCGCGAGCAGGATCCCGAAGAGGAGGAGCGCCAGCCCCAGCGATTCGCTCCGTTCGCCGCTCAGCGCGAGAGCGGTGGCGCTCCCTATGGCGATCACTATCGCGATCACGATCGAAAACGCGCGCATGCGCGCGGCATCGCTCGCGTAGGTGGGCGACTCCACGGAATCCTCGCTCGGCGCGGCGGCTCTGCTTTCCCGTATGCCGTGCACGTAGCACCACACCGCGATGGCCCACAGCAGGAGCACCACACGCGGTACGGGATCACCCCCGAGCAGCACGGGCCTCACGTACAGGAAGTTCGCGACTCCCATGGCGAGCGTGCCGAGCGCGAGGGCCGTGGCGAGACGCTCGCCGAGCACCTCGCCGCGCCAGGCGAGGAGCAGCGCCACGAGAATCACGTTCGCGGCCGCGAGCGTGTTGGATGTGAGCGCCAGCGCGCGGAGCGAGGGATCGCTGACCAGGGTCGTGCCCGAGGGCCCGTCGATCTGGACCAGCACTATGGCCGCGGCCACGATGAGCAGGAGCGCGTCCACCATCGCCTCGAAGCGCATCCAGTTGCGATGCCGGTAGCGGCCGAGCGCCGTGGCGAAGCCGGCGAGGATGCTCACGTGCAGCGCCACCCCCGCGAACGCCTCCACCGTCGGCGGTCCCTGGAAGAGCGCCGCCTCGTCGAGGGTAGCGAGGGTGCGGGCCACCACGGCGAACGCGGCCGAGACGGCGAGCCCGCCGAAGAGCGCGCGCCGCGTGCCGCGCGCGCCGATGGCCGAGAGACCGTACAGCCACGCGATACCCGCGAACTGGAGCACGAGCAGCGCATCCACCAGCACCGCGGTGCCCCTCGTGCGCGGCGGGGCGAGCATCACCCAGACGATCGTCAGCGCCGCGAGGAGCTTCGTGGGCGCCACCACGCTAGACGCGGCGAGTGGAATGCGGGTCCGGTTCATTCGCGGCGGTGGAGGGAAAGAGGGCCGGCCGGCGGCGCGCCCGTGAGCGATGGCCCACGCCGCCGCGCGGAGCGACTGCTACCGTGGTGAGGACGCACGAGAGGCGGCGGAAGTTGCGCGACCGGAGCTCGCGCGTCGCCCGGCGCGGCCCGGGCCACCGGCGCGAGAGCGGGAGCCGTGTCGCGAGAGAGATCCCCCTCCCGCGCCCGCCCGCGCGGGCGGGATCAGCGTATTCCGTCGCCGATCCGGCTCCATCTGATCCGCCAGTCGGCGAAGTCGATGGAGAGGTAGATGAACATCGGCCGCCCGCGAATGTTGGCGCGCGGGATGGGCCCGTAGTAGCGCGCGTCCACCGAGTTGTAGCGGTTGTCGCCGAGCGAGAAGTAGTGCTGCGGCGGGATCACGATCGGCCCCCAGTAGTCGTGCGTGGGCCGCTCCGGCGGAGGACCGAAGCGCGAGCCCGTTATCTCGTAGCTCTGCTGCCAGGAGAAGCTCGGATCGGGCTCGTCCACGAAGCCGAGCGGCTTCAGCGCCTCGCCCGCTGGGCGGGGCTCCGCGGTTCCGTTCACGTAGAGGAGTCCGTCGCGCATGTAGAGCGTGTCGCCCGGCGTACCGACCAGGCGCTTCACTACCACGGGGGTGAGGTCTCCGGGGATGCGCAGCTCGGGGCGGAGCCCGGACTGCGACGGCGACTCGTACACGGCGACGCTGTTGCGGACCGGGTCCGAGAAGCCCGGAAGATTCACGTTCGTGAAGGGGATGTGCGCCCCGTAGACCGCCTTGTTCACGAAGAGGAAATCGCCGACGAGAAGCGTGGGCTCCATGCTCCCCGACGGGATGTGATATGCCTCGACCAGAAAAGTGCGGATCACGAGGAAGATGATCACGGCGCCGACGATCTCCCTCAACGCCAGCCTGCTGATGAGCGGCTGGCGCTTCGAGCGGCCACTGCGGGCCGCGGCCACGACGCTTCTGGAGTCGGGCTTCTGCTGTCTCTCTCTCTTCGTTGCCACTGACGAACGCTTCTCCGGGTGGGTATCGATGCGAAGCTAGCGGGGATCGCGGTGGGTGGCGAGGGGAGCGCGCCGTGAGGGTGGTACGCCAGGAAAAAGGGGGCGTTCCACTGGGAACACCCCCTTTTCGGTCATCCTGGATCGCGACCTGCTTCAGCTCACGTGCTGCGCGACGAGCTTCGTCATGTCGAACATCGAGACCCGCTTCTTGCCGCCGAACACCTTCACCAGCTTCTCGTCGGCGTTGATCATCCGGCGCTCCTTCGCATCCTGGAGGCCGTGCTTGCGGATGTAGGCCCAGAGCTTCTTGGTGATCTCGGTGCGGGGCATCGGGCTCGCGCCCACGACCGCGCCGAGCGCTTCGTCCGGCTGCACGGGCTTCATGAAAGCCGCATTGGGCTTGCGCTTCTTCTTCGGAGCGGCCTTGCGCGCCGCCTTCTTCGTGGTCTTGCGAGCGGTCTTGGCAGACGCCTTGCGCGCGCTCTTGGTTGTCGACTTGCGCGCAGTCTTGGCAGCCGCCTTGCGAGCAGTCTTGGCAGCCGCCTTCTTCCGGGTGCCCTTCTTGGCAGCCGACTTCCTGGCGGTGCTCTTCCTGGCAACCTTCTTTTTCGCTCCGCCCTTTTTCTTGGTGGCCATCGATGACCTCTCCGATTGGTGAAAGGATCGCGTTCTACAGAGGGAACACGGGTCCATCGCGGAGCAAAGTAAAGACGTCCTGCGTATGCGCAATAGGTTGCGCGATGATTTTTTCACGAGCGAACCTCTCTCGCGCACCCGTGGAGCATTCCCGAGAGGGATTCCTCCGCTCTCCGTGAGCCCCGCGAGTCGTGTCGAAGGGTGGGCCGCCAGCTACCAGCGACACGGCGGCGGGCTATCTTTCCCCCCGGACCGAACGCAGGAGCATCGATGCAATCATCAGCGACCAGACCGGCAGTGTCGGAGAAGACGGACGCCATGGGGGCGAACGCACGGCACGCAGAGCAGTCCGCGAGCGAGCGCCCGCGTGGCGACATCGGCAGCTACGGCTTCAACGGCACCCGGCGAGTGCCCGCGCCGGTGAACGAGCCGGTGCGCTCGTACGCGCCGGGCTCCACCGAGCGAGCGTCGCTCGAGATACGCCTACGCGAGATGGCCGGCGAGCGTGCCGACATCCCCGTGATCATCGGCGGCCGGGAATACCGCACGGGCGAGACGGCGCAGTCCGTGATGCCTCACGCCCACGGCCACGTCCTCGCCGACTGGCACAGGGCCTCCGATCAGCAGGTGGCGGATGCGATAGCCGCCGCGCGCGAGGCACGCCGCGAGTGGGGAAGCTGGGCGTGGGAGGACCGCGCCGCGGTGTTCCTCAAGGCGGCCGAGCTCCTCGCCACCACGTGGCGCGACACGCTCAACGCCGCGACCATGCTCGGGCAGTCGAAGACCGTCTACCAGGCGGAGATCGATGCGGCCTGCGAGCTCATAGACTTCTGGCGCTTCAATCCGCACTTCGCGCAGGAGCTCTACGAAGAGCAGCCGCTGAGCAGCGCCGCGATGTGGAACCAGCTCGACTACCGGCCGCTCGAGGGATTCGTCTACGCGGTGACGCCGTTCAACTTCACCTCGATCGCCGGCAATCTCCCCACCGCTCCCGCCCTCATGGGGAACACGGTGGTCTGGAAGCCGGCCAGCTCGGCGATGCTCAGCGCGTACTACCTGATGAAGCTCCTCGAGGAAGCGGGGCTTCCGCCGGGCGTGATCAATCTCGTCCCGGGCGACCCGGCCGCGATCTCGCATCGGCTCATCGACGACCGCGACTTCGCCGGCGTCCACTTCACGGGGAGCACCGCGGTCTTCAACTCGATCTGGACGCAGATCGGCGCGAACATCGCCAACTACCGGAGCTACCCGCGCATCGTGGGCGAGACGGGCGGAAAGGACTTCATCGTCGCCCACGCCTCGGCCGACGCCGAGGCGCTCGCAGTGGCCATCGCGCGAGGCGGCTTCGAGTACCAGGGGCAGAAGTGCTCGGCTGTGAGCCGCGTGTACATCCCCGAGTCGCTCTGGAACGAGGTGCGCGACCGCACCGCCGCCATCATGGGCGAGATCCGCATGGGCGACGTGACCGACTTCCGCAACTTCGTGGGAGCCGTGATCGACGCGAAATCGTTCTCCAAGATCAGCGGATACCTGGAAGACGCCGGGAAGAACGCGAAGGTGGTGGCCGGCGGGAAGGCGCGCGGGGAGGAGGGATACTTCGTCGAACCCACGCTCGTGGAAACTCGCGATCCCGGCTACCGGCTCCTCTGCGAGGAGATCTTCGGTCCGGTGGTCACCGCCTACGTCTACCCCGACGCGCGCTTCAGGGAGACGCTGGAGCTGGTGGATCGCACGTCGCCCTACGCGCTCACCGGCTCGGTGTTCGCGCGCGACCGCGCCGCCATCCGCGAGGCGGCCGCGGCGCTCCGCAACGCCGCGGGGAACTTCTACATCAACGACAAGCCCACCGGTGCGGTGGTGGGACAGCAGCCCTTCGGCGGTGCCCGTGCTTCGGGAACCAACGACAAGGCGGGATCCAAGCTCAACCTCACACGATGGGTCAGCGCACGCTCGGTGAAGGAGACGTTCAATCCCCCGCGCGATTACGCGTACCCGTTCATGGGCGAGGAGTGAGAGCTTGAAACACCGCTTCGTGACCTGCGACATCTTCACCTCGCGCGTGTTCGGGGGGAACCCGCTGGCCGTTTTCCCCGATGCGCGCGACATCCCCGAGGAAGCGCTGTCGCAGATTGCCCGGGAGTTCAATCTGTCGGAGACGGTGTTCGTCCTTCCGCCCTCCGACGAGTCGCACACGCGGCGGCTCCGGATATTCACACCCGCCGCGGAGATCCCCTTCGCGGGACACCCCACGGTGGGCGCGGCTTTCGTGCTGGCCACGCTCGGCGAGATCGACCTCGAGGGAGAGGAGACGCACGTCGTCTTCGAGGAGGGCGTGGGGCCCGTGCCAGTGCTGATACGCGCGCGGGACGGCAAACCCGTTTTCACTCAACTCACGACGGCCGTGCGTCCGGAGATCGGACCACCCACGCCGGGAAGGTCGATCCTCGCCGACATGCTCTCGCTGGAACCGGCGGACATCCTGGGCGGGATGAGCGCGCCGCAGGCGGTATCGTGCGGGCTTCCCTTCCTGATCGTTCCGCTGAAGGACCGAGACGCGGTGCGCCGCGCGAAGGTGCGGCTCGATCACTGGGAGTCGTCGCTGCGCATGTACTGGGCGCCATCGATCATGGTGTTCGCGCGCGATGCCGAACTGGAAGGCTCCGACATCCGTGCCCGCGTCTTCGTGCCCGGCCTCGCCGTCCCCGAAGACCCCGCCACCGGCTCCGCCGCCGCCGCCCTGGGTGCCTACCTGGGTGCGCGCGACACCACCGGAGCGACCAACCTGCACTACGTGATGGAGCAGGGCTTCGAGATGGGACGCCCGAGCATCCTCGTGATCGATGTCGAGAAGGAGGACTCCAACGTCACCGCCGTCCGCGTCGGCGGCGAAGCCGTCATGGTTTCCGAAGGACAGATCAGGGTTCCGGCCGGCTGAGGAACTACAAAAGGGAGAACTACCGGGAGAGGCAGTTCTCCCTCTTGTAGTTCCTCAGCCGGCCGCCAGACGGCCGAGGGCGATGTTGGCGCGGGTGACGGCGATGGCCCGGAGATTGGGGGTCCAGATGCTGACCTGGTTGCGGCCGGCATCCTTCGCCGCGTAGAGCGCCTCATCGGCCCGGGAATGGAGATCGTGGATGATGTTCTCCTCCACCACCCGAACGGCCACGACCCCGATGCTCACGGTCACCGGAAGCTTTCCCGAGAGACCGTCGAAACGGCGTCCGGCCACCTCTTCACGTATGCGCGTGGCCAGGCGGAAGGCGCCGGCGGCGTTCGTCTCCGGCAGGAGGAGCGTGAACTCGTCGCCGCCAGTGCGGGCCACCACATCGCCCACGCGGGCGGCGCCGCGCAGCAGCTCCCCCACCTCGTGGATCACCGAATCGCCCGCGAGGTGCCCGAACGAATCGTTGATGGTCTTGAAGTGGTCCACGTCGAGCGCGATCAGCGCCAGCTCGCTTCCGCTGCGCGCGGCGCGCGAGACCTCGTGATCCAGATGCTGCTCCAGGCCACGCCGGTTCAGGCAGCCGCTCAACGCATCGGTCTGCACGAGGCTCGAGAGCTGCGACCGCACGCGATTGTAGGCCCTCCCCACCATCGTCACGCTGTCCGGATGCTCGTCCGCGCACACCTCGTACTCGCCCGAGAAGTCCCCCTCCTCCGCACGCTCGAAGAGATCCACGATCCGCTCCAGCCGCACCTTGAAGTTCCCGTAGTGCAGCACGAACCAGTACGCCGTGCACACGAAGAGCGAGAGCGAGAAAAGCTCCTGCGGCCACGAGAGGGCCGCGCCGGCGTCCATCGCCTCGAGGATCATCGCGAGGTAGCCGGCGCTCACCGCGAAGAGCGCCGACCACGCGAACGTGCGGCCGAAGTAGAACTCGGTGAGATGCAGTATGGCGAAGCCGAAGAGCAGCGCGCGATCGTAGTACTGCGGCGGCACCACCAGATAGGTGGTCCCGAACAGGAACGAGATGTCGGCGGCCAGCAGCGTGCCCACCATCCAGTCCTTGGCCTCTCCGCTCAACCTCACCCGCATGGCGAGGAAGAAGACGATCACCGGGTAGCCGATCGCCGTCCACACCGCCAGCCGCGGCAGCGGCGTCAGGTTTCCGCTCTTATGCAACACGATCCCCAGCCCGCAAACGAGGAGGCCGAAGCCGATGCGGATCCTGCTCTGCCAGAGCAGCACCTCGCCATTGGCCTGGCCGACCGTGGGAGCGGGGACCTGCGGGTTGATGGAAGCGATCGACATTCGGTTCGGTGCCTGAGAGATCCGGCGCCCATTAGGCGACCCGCGTGCCAGCGCCGCCGACGTATCACAAGTCGGTTGCCGACAACGAGATATGCTCGGGACCAAGGGGCGGGTGCCGCGACCCGGAACGACGCTTTGTGCAACGCTGCCGCAAATTGCGACCGCTCCCGTGGATGCGTCGCCAAACCGCGCTGCACGCCCTCCACGCGCGACTTCGCTGTCTAGACTGGCCAGGACCTCCAAACGGCACACGAGGGCCGCAGGATCGATGCAGAGCCGCCCCGCGAGGATTCCCGCGAGGCGGTCGTGGATGTCACTCCAGCGCGGGCGCGGCGCGCCCGCCCCGCATCACTCGATCACTGCGCCCTTCGGATCGCCGAACCCACCGCTCGATTCCGCTCGTCCACGAAAACGAGCCGCGGTTCGAAACTCTCGAGCTCCGCCTCCTCGTACTCCGCGTAGCTGATCACGATCACGTGGTCGCCCGCCGCGCCGAGCCTGGCGGCGGCGCCGTTGAGCTGGAGCGTCCCGCTGCCACGCTCGCCCTCGATCACGTACGTCTCGAGCCGCGATCCGGTGTTGATGTTCACTACCTGGACTTTCTCGAAGGGCACGATGTCGGCCGCATCCATGAGCGCGCGGTCGAGCGTGAGGCTCCCTTCGTAATGCAGATCCGCCCCCGTGAGTACGGCGCGATGGATCTTCGACTTGCACATCGTTCGGCGCATCTGTTCGCTTCCCTTTCCGTCGTTCCGGACCGGCAGCGACCGCCGCTGCCCCGGCGCCCCGCTCCGCCCGGGACGGTTCGCCTCCGCTGAATTATACCCCGGACATCCCTCTCCGGAGCCGGAACCCGCGGCCGGTACGACCGCGCCGCGGTGCCTCTAGCCCAGCGCGGGTGCCGCCCCTTCGGAGAGCGCGCTCGTGCAATGCGGGCAGCGCGAAGCGGCCGCGTCGATGCTCATCCTGCAGTACGGGCACACCTTCGTCGCCGGCGCGGGAGCGGCCGCCTCCTCCTTGATGAACAGCTTGCTCAGCCGCCACGCCACGAAGCCGATGATCAGAAAGTTCAGCACCGCGCTCGCCAGATCCCCCACCCCGAAGGCGATCGGTCCCACGTTCCACACCGCCTCCTGCCAGTTACCCGACGGCGTCAACACCGCCACGATGGGCATGATCACGTCGTTCACGATCGCCTGCACCACCGTGTTGAGCGCCGCCCCGATCACGAACGCTATCGCCAGCGCCAGTGCGTTCTGCTTGATCAGGAACGTCTTGAATTCTGCCCACATGGACGACCTCGCTTGAAAGGATATGTTATTGTCGAATGGAGATCGCGCGAAGGCAAGGGAACGACGGAGTCGGGTATCTGACGCGGGTGGCCCGGCAGCGATGCTGCCGGGCCA
>CAZTTY010000036.1:0-37606 GCA_964616815.1 uncultured Gemmatimonadaceae bacterium
GTCCCGGCGGCAATGCCGCCGGGACCTCTGCATCGCGGGGAGCTGATCGCGCTGCCGCTACTTGACCGAATCGTAGCGATACGCCACGATCCCTTCGCCGTTGGCGGTGAGGGTGAAGTCGGAGCTGGCGTTCGGTCCGAGCGACAGCGAGGCGGTCTGCGTGTCCACCACGTTGCCGGTCCTGTCGAGGAACTCGACCGAGAGAGACACATCCTTCGCCTTGGCGCCGAGGTTCTCCACCGATCCTTCGATCGTGTGTGCCGTGCTGTCGTGCGTGAAGCTCGCGATGGTGACCTTCACCGGCAGCTTGTCGGAGGCCACCACGTACTTCGAAACGGAGTCGGAGAACGCCTTCTTCGCCGCAGCATCAGTAGCCGCCTTGCCGAGTCCCTGATAGCCGATCGCGAGAAGCTGGAAGTTATCGGGGTTGTCGGGATCGATGTCCACGAGCTTCCTCGCTACCGGTACCATCTTGTCGAACTGCTCGTTCTTCCAGTAAGCGTTGGCGAGGTTGAAGAGGCCGGCACGAAGGTATGGATTCCCCTTCTCACCCGCCTCCATGAGCTGGACGGCCTGGTCGTACTTCTCGGCCGCATATGCCTGTACGCCCGCGTCGTAGAGCTGTTCGGGCCTGTAGTTCGAGGGGTTGGCAGCCATGTCGGACCAGACGGCGCCGAGCGACTCGGTGTCGCCCGCCGACTGCAGGGCGGCCGTGAGACCTGCCTGCGCAGGCTGTGCGTTGGGGCCGTCGGGATAGTCGGCCAGGTACTGGCGATAGAACGTGGCCGCGCTCTTCATCCCTTCCTTCTGCTGCTCGCCCGAGAGCCCCTGCGCGTTGCGGAACGCCGAGAACGCACGCGCGAACTCGCTGAACTCCTTCACGTTGGCGACATTCGAGTCCTTGGCGACCGACGCGGTGTCGGAGAGCTGGACCGCCTTGTCGAACGCCTCCTGCGCCGTCGTCCAGTCTTCCTTCTGCTGCGCGATCTGCCCCTTGAAGTAGTACGAGAACGGGGAATCGCGATAGATGATCAGCGACCGGTCGAGCATGGCCTGGGCGGAATCGATGTTGTTGGAGCCGAGGAGCGGACCGACCTCGTTGATCATCTGCGCCCACGGCTTCTGGCGATAGAACTCCGTCTGGTCCTTGCACGCGGGGCTCGCCGTCTCCACCACGGTGAACAGCGAGTCCGCGGTCTTCAGGAGATCGATCGTGGCATCACCACCGTTCTTGTAGCCGAGCGACGACGCCTGCGCCACCGGCGCCTGGTCCGGCTGATCGTTCCACATCACGAGCGCCGAGCCGAGCACGAAATCGCGCTGGAGCTGGTCGTTGCCGTAGTCGTCCTTCTTGGTGAGATCTTCCACGGCGCCTGCCAGCTTCTTCCTGGCATCTTCCGGCTTGGTCTTTCCGAGCTGCAGCACGGTGACGGCATTGTACGCATCGCGTACGTCGCCGGACTTCACGGACTCCATGCTGCAGGCCGCGCCGGTGTCCTGCTCATCCTGCGCACGACCCGCCGTCGCTGTGAGCGCACCGAGGGCGAGTGCCCACGTGGCCGCCCTGCCCCATACGTTCATCTACCGTCTCCTGATAAGGATGCGTGTGGCGAGCCGACCGGGCCCGCAATCGGAAATACACTATCGACCAAGCAGCCGTTCCGCGTCCGCGATGGCCGTGACATCGCGCAACGCGCGTCCGGTGGCCGCCACGATCGTATCCGGATCATCATGCTCCGCCTTCGCACGGCGCGTTCCCGATGGCAACGTGACCAGCGTCACTCGAACATCGTGATCCAGCGCACGCACCATACGCGCTTCCCTGCGCAGTGCGCTGCGCAGGGAAGCGCGAACGCCGATCGTGCTGCTGTGCAGGAAAAGGGCCCGCGCGATCTCCTCCGCGCGCGCGCACGTCGTCGGATACTCCCGCGGCAGCGACGAGACTACGTATCTCGCGAATTCCGCGCGAGCGAGGTCGCGGCGGGATGTCGAAGTCGACGAACGGATCCAGTATGGCGATCGACATAGCCGGAGAAATTAGCGTCCGGGCGATGCGTGATGCTAGTGCGTCGGCGCCCCGCGCGACGCGCCCGGCGGCGCGCCCCGCAGCCGCGCCAGCTCGCTCCGCGCGTGCGCCGCACGGGCCGCGAATGGCGGGTCGCCATCGGACCACGCGCGCTCCACGGCGCGATAGTGAACCGCGGCACTGTCCGGCTCACCCGCGGCAGCGAACGCCTCGGCCAGAAGCTCGTGCAGCTCGGTGCGCGTCACGTACAGCCCATTCCCCTCGAGCGGTCCGTGGAGGGCCGCCCGCAGAAGCGGCACCGCCTGGCGCGGGCGATCGTCAGCGAGCAGGAGGCGCGCGAGGTGGAGATTGGTGCGCAGGTAGCCTTCGGCGCTCGAGAAGATCGCCGCGCGGAACTCGGCCTCCGCGGCCGCGCGATCGTGACGCGCGGCCAGGAGCAGACCTCTCAGATGATGGTACGAGAGCCGGTCGCGCCCGATCTCGCTGCGCGCGCCGATCACCTCGACGGAATCGATCAGTTCGGGGAGCGCCGCCGTGTCGCCCGCGGCGGCGAGAGCCTCTCCCTCGTGCAACAGCGCCCAGCTCCGGTGTCTGGCGATCACGGGCGGCATGCCACGGAGCGACACCACCGGTCGCTCCGCGGCGAGCGCGCCGTACAGAGCCGCCGCCTCGCGAAATCGCTCCAGCTCGAAGAGCAGCTGCCCCCTCGCCATCTGCCAACCGTAGTGAGCGATCCGCTCGTTGCTGCTGTCGCGGGCCGGGGGAGAGATGTTCATGAGGTCGAACGCCTCGCGCACCCTACCCTGGCTCCGCATGCCGATGGCGCGCCACCAGATCGCCTGGCGGCGTTCGTATGGCGTTCCGCCCCGCGCACGATAGCGTAGATGGGAGTCCACGGACTCGAAGTCGCCCTCCCGTATGGCCAGGCGCATGCGCGCCTCTCCGATCTCCGCATCGCCGGCCGAAAGCTTCGACGCGCTGTCGAGCGCCGCGCGCGCCTCGGGGAACCGACCCATGCGCGCGTACGTCTCCGCGAGCGCGCCCCACGCGCTGCGCGATTCGCTCCGGCGCTCGACCCATTCCCGCGCTGCGCGTTCCGCCGCGGGAAACGAGTCGAGCAGCCAGTACGAAACCACGAGCATCCTCTCCGCTTCGCACGCACGGCACTGTGGGCTCGCTCCGCGCAGCGCGAGGGAGTCCATGGCGATCACGCGCCGCAGATGCGGAAGCGCCTCCGCGAATCGGCCCATGTTGCTCAGCGCGGCCCCCACCCTCAGATGGGCCTCGGGATCGTGGGGATGACGCGCCGCCAGTTTCTTCGCCGTGACGAGCACTTCTTCGGCACCGCTGAACGCGGTCCAGGCGGACCGTATGTAGAGACGCTCCCTCTCCGGCGCGCGAGCAGCGAGACGCAACGACATTCGAGCGTACTCGAGCTTGGCCGCCGCGTCGGATGGCTCGCTGAGCGAGGCGTAGTACGCGCACATCGCGCAGGTGGAGTCCTCTCTCAGCGCCGCGGCGAAGAACGGCGTCGAGCGCGCTACATCCACCTGGTAGTAGGTGCGCAGGCCCTCCTCGAAGAATCGCCGCGCCACCAGAGACGACGGGCTCGCGTCCACCCGGCCGGGCGGCGGCGTGGGAAGCTCGAGATCTTCGGCAATCCGCTCCGCCGCGTGGTGGGCGAGATCGAAAGCGGATCGCCCGCTCACGTGGTACGAGCGCAGCACGACGCCGTCGGCCAGATCGATGCGTCGAAGGTCGAGCCGAAGCCGATCGGCACCCGTGCGGCGGATGCTGCCTTCCAGCAACTCGGTCGCTCCGGCCAGGCGCGCCGCCCGGGCCAACGCGCTGTCCGACGCATGGCGGTCGCCCATCTGGCCGAGCAGGTCGTGCAGCCGAGTGTCGCTCACGGTGCGCTGGCCGGGTACTTCGGCCAGGGCGGTTTCCAGGAGCGCGGGGAGAAGCTGCGCGCCGCCCCCGTAGCCGACGTGGTCCCCCACCTCCATCCAGCCCACCGCGAGTACGGGCGGAGAAGAACGCTCGGCGTGCAGGCGAACCGCTCCGAACACGATGAGCGCGGCGAGAAGCACCGATGCCGCGGCGGCGATCGCGGCGCGGCGGCCCATCCGGAGTCCAGCACGCGTACTGCCATCCGGATCGACGTCGGCATCCAGCGGAGCGCGGAAGGAGGCACGTGGCGCGGCGGCGGCGAACGATTCCGGTGTCCCGCTCTCGACGGCGCGGATAGTTTCGGCGTGAGGGCGAGTCGCCTCCGTCCGCATCGCGCCCGCACCTCCGGCGGGCCGCGCCTCCGCGACAGTCGGCGCGAGATTCGATCGCGGGACACCGCCGTTCACGTGCGAATCGCCCGCGCGCAATCCGGCGATCAACTGCTGTGTCTCGGAGGAGAGCGAGACGCCGAGTTCATCGCGGATGCGCTGCGCGAACTGCTCGGCCGCACGGAGCGCGCCCGCGCGATCGCCACGCAGGTGCAGGATGGTGACGAAGCGACGCAGCATCGATTCGTCTTCCGGCGAGAGCGAGAGCGCCTGCCGCGCACGGTGCACCGCCGCCGCCAGCTCTCCCGAACGAGCCGTCCGTTCCGCGAGCGCGGCCGCGGCATCGGCCGCCATCGATCGCAGCGCGACGCGCTCGGTCTCGAGCCACTCCTCCAGCCCGACGGAGATTCCCGAGATCGAGAATCCGTCGAGGAAGTCGCCGCGGTAGAGCTCGAGCGCTCCATCCAGGTCGCCCTCCTCGAGCAGACGCCGGAACTCGACGGCGTCACACACGAGCCTGCCGCGCTCGATCGCGAGCTCATCGTCGCCGCGATTGGTGATCACATCCGGCCCGAGCGCGCCGCGGAGATGGTGCAGCGCCTGTCGCAGAGCGAGTCGCGCCTGGTGTTCCTTGGACTCGGGCCAGAAGAGCGCGAGAAGGGAGTCGCGACGCTTGAAGCTCCCCTGCCCCGCCGCCGCGAGGTAGGCGAGAAGCGCAAGTCTCTTCGGTTGGGTGATGACCGCTCGCACCTCGCTGCCATCGGCTGCGGAAAGGCTGAGCGGACCGAGGAGTCGCAGATGGATCATCAGACTGGCGCCTGGAGAGTGACTGCGCCAAAGTAACACCTGACGGTCGGAGCGAAAGGCCATGGCATCGCTCTGCCGCCGTCATTCCCGCGATAACGCTCGGATTACGGTCGCGTAACGCGCCAGGCGTACGATTCCGGCCAGACCGCTTCAGTCACGATATCCCGCCCCGCTCCCCGTGTTGTAGATGACCACTTCGGCGTCGCGATCGATGCGCCCGGCGGACACGAGCTGGCTGCACACCGCGAACGCGCAGCCACCTTCGGGGGCCGCGTCCATTCCGCTTCCGTGCGAGAGCCGAGCGGTGGCGGCACGGATGGCGTCTTCGCTCGCCGCGCCGGCCGCTCCGTCGCTCTCGTACAGCGCGCGCAGTATCAGACGGTCGCCGAGCGCGGCGGGAACGCGCAGCCCCGAAGCGTGGGTTTCGGGATTCTCCCACGGCTCCGCGCTGGCGGCCCGATTCTCGAACGCGCGCACGATCGGCGCGCACCCGGCCGCCTGCGCGCTCACCATGCGTGGGAGCGGAGCGCTGGCGTCCAGCCATCCGATTTCGCGCAGCTCCGCGAAACCCTTCCACATCCCGATCAATCCCGTGCCTCCACCCGTCGGATAGACGATCACATCGGGGAGACGCCATCCGAGCTGTTCGGCCAGCTCCAGCCCCATGGTCTTCTTCCCTTCGATGCGATACGGCTCGCGCAGGGTGGAGACGTCGAAAAAGCCGCTCTCCTTTGCGAAGGCGCGCGCCTCGCGCCCCGCATCGCCGATGTGCCCCGGCACCGTCACGAGCTCCGCGCCCAGCGCGCGTATGGTGCCCAGGATACCCCGAGGCGTTGTGGCCGGCGCGAAGACTTTCACCGGAAGTCCGGCCGCCGCGCCGTAGGCGCTGAGCGCGGCGCCCGCATTGCCGGCGGTCGGTACGACCATCCCGGGCACGCCTGCCGCCCGTGCACGAGTAACCGCTGCGCTCATTCCCCGTGCCTTGAAAGAACCGGTCGGATTCAGCCCCTCATCCTTCACCCAGAGGCGTCGCACTCCGATTTCGCGCGCCAGTTCGGGGAGCTCGTGCAGCGGCGTGGCGCCCTCGCCGAGCGACACGGGCGATTCACCATCGTGCAGCGGGAGCAGCGACGAGTAGCGCCACATGTCCCAGCGGTCGCCGAGCGAGTCGCGCTCGGCCGGCAGCTCCGCGTAGCGAACCAGGTATGGCTGCCCGCACTCGGGGCAGACCGTGGCCAGTGCGTCTCCCGGCTCGGTGTGATCGCATGCCGAGCAGGTGAGCGTCCAGTTGTTCATGCAGGTGAATCCGTGGTGAGAGTCGGGGAAGGCTGATCGGCAACCGTTGCCCGCGCGGCATCGCCCGCCGCGTCGGCGGAGGCGCTGGCGGCCTGTGGTTCCCGGTCGTTCAACACATCGAGTACGCGCTTTGCGACGGCCGCGCTGAAGCCCGGCAGCTTCGCGATGTCTTCTTCACTCGCTTCGCGCACGCCGCGCACGCTGCCGAACGCACGGAGCAGCTCGCGCCTGCGCTTCGGACCGACGCCCGGAATGCTCAGCAGCTCCGACGTCACGGTGCGCATGCTGCGACGCTTGCGGTTGTAGGTGATCGCGAAGCGGTGCGCTTCGTCGCGCGCGCGCTGGAGGAGACGAAGCCCCGCCGAGCGGCGAGAGAGGCGAATCGAATCCGGGCGGCCGGGAAAGAAGATCTCCTCCTCCCGCTTCGCCAGGCTGATGGTCTGCAGCGCGCCGAGCCCGAGCTCCTCGAGCGCGGCGCGCGCCGAGGAGAGCTGCCCCTTTCCGCCGTCGATCACCACGAGGTCCGGAAGCGGCTTCCCACTCTCCACCCGCCTGGTGAAGTAGCGCGTCACTACTTCGTGCATCGACGCGAAGTCGTCGGTGCCCTCTACGGTCTTCATCCTGAACTTGCGGTATTCACCTCGCTTCGGCCGCCCGTTCTCGAACCACACGCAAGACGCCACGGTGTCCGTCCCCTGCGCCGTGGAGATGTCGAAGCACACGAGCGAACGCGGAAGGATCCGCAGACCCAGATCGCGCTGCAGCGCGTAAACGGGGTCGGTGGCCCGTTCGGTGGCGACCATGTCGGATAGCCGCTGCTCTTCCAGGAGATGCCGTGCGTTCTGTTCCGCGAGGTCGATGAGCTCGCGTCGCGGGCCGCGCTGCGGCACCCAGAGCCTCACGCCCGGGAGCGCCTCCTCGATCAATTCGCGGTCTTCGAACTCGAAGGGGAGAAGCAGCTCGCGCGCGTGTTCGGCGGCCGGCAGATAGGCGCGCACCAGGAACGCCGCGAGCACGGCCGCGTCCTCCTCGCCGTCGAGGTTCTCGAGGAACTGGTGCTCGCGCCCCAGGAGGCGGCCCGAGCGCACGCGCAGTAGAGTGGCGCACGCCTCTTCGCCGTCGCGCGCGTAGCCCACCACGTCGCGGTCGTTGCCGCCGACTTCCATCACCGCCGTCGGATTCTGCATGCGATCGAGGTGCGCGAGCACGTCGCGCAGCTCCGCGGCGCCTTCGAAGTCGAGGCGCGCCGCCGCTTCCTCCATCCGCTCGCGGATCCGGTGCGTGAGCTCGCTGGTGCGTCCCTCGAGGAAGAGCACCACTTCGTCGATCATCTCCCGATACGACCCCTCGCTCTGCGCCAGGATGCAGGGTGCCTTGCAGCGGCCGATGTGGTAGTCGAGGCACGCGCGCTCCGGCATCTCCCGCGGCATGTCGTAGCTGCACGACCTCACGGTGAATACGCGCTTCACGACCCTCAGGGCGTGGCGCATGGCGCTCACGTCCGTGTAGGGGCCGAAGTACCTGGCGCCGTCGTTCTCGAGCCGGCGCGTGACGAGGAGCCTCGGGAAGGGCTCCTGCACCGTCACCTTGATGTACGGATACGACTTGTCGTCGCGGAGCGAGATGTTGAAGCGGGGTCGGTGCTCCTTGATGAGGTTGGCCTCGAGTATGAGCGCATGCGCCTCGGACGGAACCACTATCGTCTCGACGTCGGCGATGCGACGCACGAGCGCGCGCGTTTTCGGACTCGCGGCGTGATCTCCCGCGAAGTAGCTGCGCACGCGCGAGCGGAGTCGCTTCGCCTTTCCCACGTACACGACTTCTCCCCCGGCGTCCTTCCAGAGATAGACGCCCGGCGATTCGGGGAGATGGCTGATCTTGCTGGCGACCCGATCGGGCGCTTGGATCATCGACACTTCGCTCCGGGGCTGCTGGATCGGCCGCCGCGGCGGCCTCCTGAAATATAACCGTCCAGGAGAGCGAGCCCGTGCGGCCGCCGTGCGCGCAACGTGCCCGCAACGTGCCCGCGCGCCGCGTGTCAGCGACGCAGCAGCGAGCGGATGATCGTGCGCGCCTCGGGCACGCCCATCGCGCTCGTCACGGCGAAGTACGCCACTCCGAACGGCGCGAACGCCGCGAACGCGAGGAGGATCGGATGCTCCGTACCCATCGCCAGCTTCACGCCCCAGGCCACGGCCGCCGACACCGCCGCCGCCAGCCAGAGCCTGGCCACGAATACCGCGCGAAGTCCGGTCTGGCCGATCCTCCGATTCAGCTCGCGCCGCAGGAGCGCGAACTCCACCCAGCCCGCGATCCCCGCGGAGATCGTGAGGCCGGCCACGCCCCATCGCGGCGCGATTCCCAGCAGCGGCGGCAGAGGGATCGCGAAGACGTATCCGAGCGCGATGGTGAGCGTCACGCGCACGATGGCGAACCGCAGCGGCGTGCGAGTATCGTGAAGCGCGTAGTAGGTGGACGAATACAGCCGTCCGAGCGTGTTCGCGAGCAGGCCCACCGCGGCGCCGGCCAGTATGGCCCACACGTACACCGAGTCCCGCCGCGTGAACTCTCCCGTCTGGAAGAGAGCTCCCGCCAGCACGTCGCCGAGCGCGAGGAACACCATCGCCGACGGTACCACCAGGAAGGCGATTCGCCGCAGCCCCGAATCGAGCCGCCTGCGCAACGCCGCGGCCACCTCTCCCGCATCGCCATGCGCGCTGGACATCGTGGGGAGCTCGGCGGCGGAGATCGACATCCCGAAGAGACTCACCGGAATCATGTAAAGAGTCTGCGCCGTCGCGAGCCCCGCGGTGGCGCCCACGGGGAGGAGGCTCGCGAGGAGGATGTCCACGTAGCCGCTCACCTGCACCACTCCCCGCCCCACGAAAACGGGGCCGAAGTTGCGCACCACTGTGCGCACGTGCGCGGACGCGGTGTCGAGAACCGGCCTGAAATCCGACAGGAGCCGGATCACCACGGGAAGCTGCACCGCGAGCTGCAGTGCGCTGCCGGCCACCGCGCCCCACGCCGCCGCCACCGCGAGCGCGGCCTCCCCCACCCTTCCGCCGAACCACACCAGCGAGCCGATGATGGCGAGATTCCACACCACCGGCGCGGTGTAAGACAGGAAGAAGCGCCGGTGGCTGTTCAGTACACCGAGACACCACGCCGTCAGAACGAGGATGCCCACGCCGGGAAAGAGGATGCGTACCAGGCGCACGGTGAGATCGCGCTTCGCCCCGTCGAAGCCCGGGACGATCACATCCACCAGCAGCGGCGCCGCGAGCACGCCCAGCAGCACCAGCACCGCCATGGTGAGTGCCAGCAGGGTGCCCACCGCGTTGGCCACGCGGGTGGCCTCCTTCTCGTCACCCTGCGCCAGAAGCCGCGCGTAGACGGGAATGAACGAGGCGGAGAGCACTCCTTCGCCGAACAGGGTCTGGAGCGAGTTGGGGATTCTGAACGCCGCCTGGAACGCGTCCGCGGCCGGGCCGAGGCCGAGGTAGTGGCTCAGGAAGCGCTGACGCACGAGGCCAAAGAGCCGGCTGAGAAAGATGCCGGCCGCCACCAGCGCCGCGAACCGCCCCGTTTGTTCGGCGCGCCGCGCGGGGGTGCTCGGGGCGCGCGCGTCGGCCGTCACCGGGCGATCGCTCTTCCCGTTCCCGCTAGCGAACCTTCTACCATGGCCGACGCGTGCTCCCGGGCCGCATCCAGCATCGCCTCGAGCAGCGGTGCGCCGTGGCGCGCGAGGAGCGGCATGAGGTTCAACATCCGCTCCTGCGGCCTGCCCAGCGGGTAGAGCGACGAGCGCGCGGTCTCCACGTCGCGCACGAGCTGCGCATGCCGTCGCTTCGATGCCGCCACTATCCGGCGCTCGAGCCGGTCCAGCCGGTGGCCGATCCCGTTGCGCGATCCGGAGAGCACCGCCTCCGGAACGATCGGTGATCCATCGCCGGCCACGGCCGCGCCGAGCTCGTCGGCTGCGCTCTCGAGCGCGGCACGATAGCCTCCGAGCGCGCTCCGAACCCGCTCGGGGAGCGCCTCCCGCGCCAGGCGGCCGAGGGTGGCGTCCGCGTTGGCGAGATCGCCCACCTCGAGTGCGTTGCGCTCGAGTATGCGACGTACGTGCGGCTCGACTATCAACCCCGACCAGCGCGGAACGGCCAGCGGCTGCGCCGCGCCGAGCGCATCCGCGACGGCGCTCACCTGGGCGAAGTAGCCGAGCTCGCCGGGACCGGCGGCGTACGCCACGGTCGGCAGTATCGCGCGCTCGGCCACGGGACGCAGGAGTACGTTGGGCTCGAGCGCCACGGCGGAGGTTCCCCCCCGCTCCGCCGCCTCCGCCGCCGATGCGATCGTCACCCGCTCGCGCGACCCGTTACGCACCTCGAAAACGAGCGACAGCCCGTCCACGTGCGCAACCTGCGGCTCGTACCCGCGCTCGCGCATCTCGGCCTCGCGAGCCGCGAGCGCCTCGTCCACGGTTCCGGCCCGCTCGAGCGCCCGGAGCATGAGTGAACGCTCGGCCTGGCGAACCGCTGGATGGCCGGCATCCAGCACCGCGATCCCCAGCGGCTCGAGCACGCCGCGCAGGAGTGCCACGTAGGCGCTGCCGACGGTCGCCTCGCGAGAGTACGCCGAGCGCACCAGCTCCATGACCGCCGGATCGGCGGCGGAGCCCGCGGCCCGACGCAGGATGCGCCACTGCGCGTCGACATCGCCGAGCGGAGTGGCGCACATCTCGAGGTCGGCCACCGGCGGCGCGGCCATCTGCAGCCGTTCGACGCTCTCGCCGGTGGCGACGTACGTGACGCTCGACTCGGCGAAGTCGGCGTCGTAGGTGGCGGCCCAGAAAACCGGCGCGGTGGGGATGCCCGTGGCGAGCTCGATCGAATCGGCGATGGCGAGCGCGGTGAGCGCCTTGCTGAACGTGTAAATCGGCCCGCCGAAGAGCCCGGGCTGCTGGCCGGTCGTGACCACCACGCCGCCTTCCTTCACGACCGCATCCAGCCGACGCGCCGCCTGGCCCGACGCCGCAAACGCGTCGCGCAGCGCAGCCGTCCACTCCACGCCGGCGAAGTCACGGCGCACCGACTCGGCGCGCGCGCGCCACTCGTCCGCGCCCGACGGCGCTCCCGCATACCAGCCCGGCGGCGCTGCACCACCGAGCGCCAGCCGCGCGAGATCGGACGCACCGAGCGTCCGCGTCAGAACGCGAAAATCCGTCATCTACAGCCGATACAGGTGCGACGTCTCACTTGTGGTACGGCTCCCCGCGAAGAATGGTTCCTGCCCTGTAGAGCTGCTCTACCAGCACCAGCCGCGCGAGCTCGTGCGGCAGCGTCCAGCGTGCCAGCGCCACGCGCGCATCGGCATGCCCGAGCACCGCCGGAGAGAGCCCGTACGCACCGCCCACGAGAAACGCCAGATCGCGCGCGGCTCCGTCGCGCTCCCCGCGCAGCCACTCGGCGAACTCCCCGGAACGAAACATGGTTCCCCGCTCGTCGCACGCGATGATCCGCGCCCCGCCCGCGGCCTCCAGCAGCCGGGCGCCCTCACGCTCCTTCACCTCCGCCGCCCCGCGCGAACGCGCCGACTCCTCCTTCACCTCCACCACTTCCAGCGTCCAGTACCGCGCCGCTCGCGTCGCGTAGTCTCCCACGAGCGCCGCCAGCTCCTTCGACCGGATCCTGCCGACTGCCGCGATCCGAATGAGCATGCGGAAGAAAATTGGCCGGCGTAAGCGACGGGGTCAGGTACTTCATGTAGAGGCGGCGTTGCCGCCTCTACATGAAGTACCTGACCCCGTCGCCCTCACGCGTAGATGCCCCGCAGCCGGTGCACCGTGGCGACGCGGGAGATTGCGAGCATGTATGCGGCGGTGCGCATGTTGACCTTATGGCTGTTGGCCAGGTCCAGCACATCGCGGAAGCCGGTCTGCATTATGTGCTGCAGACGCTTGTTGACATCGTCGAGCGTCCAGAAGTAGCCCGCCCGGTTCTGCACCCACTCGAAGTAGGACACCGTGACCCCGCCCGCGTTGGCCAGGATGTCGGGGATCACGAACACGCCCTGCTCGTCGAGTATCGCGTCCGCGGGTGCGGTGGTGGGACCGTTGGCTCCCTCGCAGATGATCTTCGCGCGCACCTTCGCCGCGTTCTTGCGGGTGATCACATTCTCGAGCGCTGCGGGAACCAGCACATCCACGTCGAGCGCCAGCAGTTCCTCGTTCGTGATGCGGTCGCCCTCCGTGTAGCCTTCGAGCGACTTGTGCTGCTTCACGTACTCTATGGCGCCGTGCACGTCGATTCCCTTCTCGTTGTGGAATGCGCCCGTGCGGTCGCCGATCGCCGTGATGGTGCACCCGCGCTCCTGCAACAGACGCGCGGCCACGGAACCGACGTTGCCGAAGCCCTGCACCGCCACGCGAGTGCCGCGCACGTCGATTCCCTGCTCCTCCAGCGCGGCGAGCAGGACCAGCATCACGCCGCGCCCCGTGGCTTCGCGCCGACCCTGCGAACCGCCCATCTCCACGGGCTTGCCGGTCACTACCGACGTCACGGTGTGCCCCATGTGCATGGAGTAGGTGTCCATCACCCACGCCATCACCCGCTCGTTGGTGTTCACGTCCGGCGCGGGCACGTCGGAGTCGGGCCCAAGCGTGTTGATTATGCCGGCCGTGTAACGGCGCGTCAGGCGCTCGAGCTCGTTCACGCTGAGCTTGAGAGGATCGCAGATGACGCCGCCCTTCGCGCCGCCGAAGGGAATGTTGACCACGGCGCACTTCCAGGTCATCCATGCTGCCAGCGCCTTGACCTCATCGAGGCTCACGTGCTCGTCGAAGCGGATGCCGCCCTTGGCGGGCCCCCTCGACGTGTTGTGCAGCACGCGGTACCCGGTGAACACCTCTATCTCGCCACTGTCCATCATGATCGGTACGGAGATCGTGATCTCCTTCTCGCAGCTACGCAGGATCTTGTATAGCCCAGGCTCGAGATCGAGCAACTCGGCAGCGCGGCCGAAACGCGACATCATGTCTTCGAACGGGTTGTCCTCGTTCAGAAATCGGTCCTTGTCGGGCCGAACGATCTTGGCCGTGGATAGTCTCAGGTCGGTGCTCATTATCAGGGGATGTGCCGGTAATGCAGCGTCCGGCTCAGGGTTGACGGTGAACGAACAGCCAGGGTGCGAGTCAGCAGCGCATCCAGCGCCTCGCCGCCACTCTCCACCTCTGCCTGCTGCGAAACATACCACAGTGGCAGCGCTCCCGGGGGCCAACGCGCTGCCAGCTTGACGGCATCCTTCAGCGTGCACACTACCAGCGGCGAAAGCTCGCCCGCTTCGCGTCGCATCCCGTCCGCGGTCCTCGATAGACGCTCTATCTCGGCCGGCGTAAAGCGGTGGTGATCCGAAAAACGGGCGGACGTCACGCGGGCACCGAGCGCGGAGAGCTGCTGCTCGAAAGCGCGCGGGTCGCCGATCGCGGAAATGGCCAGCACGGCTCGACCCGCGACCGCGTTCGCGGGGAGCGCGTCCGGCGCCGCGGCTCCGGGCAGCGCGCGCAGGTCGCCCGGCCGGAGGTGAACCGTGGCCACGGGCACGTCTTCCGACTCTCGCGCGACCCGGCCGGCTACCGCGCGGGCCTCATCCGAGCTCGCCGACTTGCGCGTCACCAGAACCAGCGACGCACGCCGGAGGGAAGAGAGCGGCTCGCGCCACGGGCCCGCCGGGAGCAGACGGCGCCGCTCGCTCCAGCGCTCGGCGCTCACCAGCACCACGTCCGCGGTACGTGCCGCGCGCCTGTGCTGAAAGGCGTCATCGAGCACCGCCACATCGCAGCCGCACGCCGCGGCCCGCTCGATCCCGGCTGCGCGGTCGGCGGAAGCGAGCACTGTGGAGTCCGGGTTGAGCAGGCGGTGCACGAGGGTCTCGTCGTCACCGTAGCCCCGCAGCACCACGGCCGGCGTAGCGCCACGCCTCGCCAACTCCCGCGCCAGCCACGCGGACACAGGCGTCTTCCCGGTGCCGCCGACGGTCAGATTCCCCACGCCGATGGCGGGAATGGAGGCGTGTCTGACGGGCAGCACGCCGCTGTCGTAGAGCTTGCCGCGCAGCGCGACCACGCCTCCGTACGCCAATTCGAGAGGAAAGAGCGCCAGGCGCGTGGCCCGCGCGAGCGCATCGGGCGAGTACCAGAGACGCTCCACGCCGCGCGGCTCAGCCACGGGCGGCGGCTCCGGTCCGTTCCATGAGAGCCTCGAAGCGTTCCGCCTGCTCGGCAGCTTCTCGCGGCGACGGCACGTCGAGGTACGCCGGCTCGCCGTAGGCGATGGCGATCCTGGCGAAGGGCTTCGGAACCACGAACCCATCCCAGCTCCTGAAACGCCAACATCGGTGCGCCGCCACGGCCAGCGTGACCACGGGCGCGGCCGCGCGCTGCGCCACTATGAGCGCGCCGGGCGCGAACCTGCGCGCCGGACCGCGCGGTCCGTCGGGAGTGAACGCCGCGTCGCCTCCGCCCTGAACGGTTCGACTCATCCCCAGGAGCGCCCGGCCGGCGCCGCGCGAGGTGGAGCCGCGTACGGTGCGGAATCCCAGCGCCTCGGCCACGCGCGCGATGATCTCGCCGTCGCCGTGCTCGCTTATGAGCACCGTGATCCCCTCCCGACGATGGTTCCAGAGGAGCGCGAGCATCTCGCCGTGCCAGAGCGTGAAGATGACGGGCTTCCCCGCATCGCGGATCCGCTGCGACGGCGCGCGATTCACTTCGCGGATCCTCCAGGTGGCCGCGAGGAGTCGGAGCAGGGGAAGACCGAGGCGCACCGCCCAGGCGATGCGCCGCGCCCGCCTGCGGGAGCGCGCGGAGTGCGACGCATCCGGCTTCGGCGCGCCCGCATCACCATGCGCACCGGCGGCCGCGCCCGCTCCTTCACCCGTGCCACCGCTCATCTCCGCTATCGACCTCGACGCCGCATCGTGGCGAGCACCAGCGACGCCACCCGCTCGGCGGCGCCCGCTTCTCCGAGACGCGAACGCACCTCGGCGAGCCCGGCCAGCATGGCGTTCCGCTCCGTAGTGCCGTGGGAGAGCAAGGGCACGAGCGCGTCGGCCATCCGTTGCGGCTCGAGGGCGTGCTGGATGAACTCGGGTGCCACCTGGCGACCAGCTACCACGTTGACCAGACCGATGTGGGGAATGCGAACCACGCGCCGAGCGATGGCATAATTGAGCGCGCCGGTACGGTAGGCGATCACCAGCGGACAACCCGCAACCGCGGCCTCCAGCGTGGACGTCCCGCTCTTGGAAAGCGCGGCGTCGGCCGCGCGCCATACAGTGAACGATGCGGCGTGCGCCAGACGGTACGGGCAGCGCGACGGATCCAGCGTCATCCCGGGCGCGACGCTGACGATCACTTCGAGCCGCGGGACGCGCCGTTCCAGCTCGCGCGCAGTGGCGACGAAGGCGTCCAGATGCCGCGCGAGCTCCTGCGCGCGGCTCCCCGGGAAGAGCGCCAGCACCGGTGCATCGCGCGGGAGCCCGAGCTGCTCGCGCGCGTCCGCTCGCTCGGGGAGATGTTCGGCCGCGCGGTCGAGCAACGGGTGCCCGACGAACTCCGCATCTATCCCGTGCCGGCCGAGCAGCTCCTCCTCGAAGGGAAGGATCACCGCCGCCTTCGTGACGGTGCGGGCCATCTTCGCGAGTCGTCCCTCGCCCCACGCCCACACCTGCGGTGTGATGTAGTAGAGGACCGGCACGCCGGCATCGTGTGCGGCGGCGGCGACTTTCATGTTGAAGCCGGGATAGTCGACCAGCATGACGATGCCGACGCTTCCGCTGCGCAGACGGCTGCGCAGATCGCCGAGCAGGCGATAGTGCCGCGGGATGTGCCTGATCACTTCGCTGAAGCCCATGACGGCCAGCCGGTCGGTGTGCTCCACGAGCTTCACGCCCGCTCGCTCCATCCGCGAGCCGCCGATCCCCACCACCGGGAGCTCCGGCGCGCAGCGACCGAGCGCCTCGGCCACACCCGCCGCGTGCAGGTCGCCGGAAGCCTCTCCGGCGACCATCAGAACTTCACGCACCTGGCGTCTCCGGCCGCGCGCCATCCGCTCCCCCACGCGCCGCCGCGCCGGCGAGCTCCGGAAGAGAGCGTTCGATCTCGCCCATGATGCGCAGCGCCAGCGCGAGCGCCTCGCGGCCGTCGGCCCCGGTGACGATCACCGGCTCGCGCCCCTGTGTGGCAGCCACGAAACTCTCCAGCTCGAGGCGCAGCGGCTCCGCATCGTGGTCGGCGGGCACGAGCGGCACCCGTTCCATGTACTCCTCGAGCTTCCGCGGCGCGGAGGCGAGCGCGGCTACATCCAGGCCACCGCGCAGCCGGTAGAACTCCCCGGTTCCCTGGCCCAGATCGAGCGAGAGATAGCCGCTCCGCTGAAAGATGCGGAGCTTGCGCAGCCGCTCGCGCGACACGCGGCTGGCGGTGATGTTGGCGACCGCCCCGGTATCGAATGTGAGGCGCGCGTTTGCGATGTCCACCGAGGGTGTGAGCACCGGCACCCCGGACGCCGCCAGCGAGTCCACGCGGCCGCCGACGAGCGTGCGCACCAGGTCGATGTCGTGGATCATGAGGTCGAGCACCACGGCCACGTCCGAGCCGCGCGGGTTGAATGGCGCGAGCCGGTCGCTCTCCACGAAGCGCGGCGCGTCGATGTGCGGGAGCGCGGCGCGGATGGCCCGGTTGAAGCGCTCCACGTGCCCGGTCTGGATGAGCGCTCCGTTGGCGCGCGCCACCGTCAGGAGCTCATCGGCCTCCTCGAGCGTCGACGCGATGGGCTTCTCGATGAGCACGTGCACGCCGCGATCCAGCGCCCTCCTGGCGATGGCGTGGTGCGCCGGCGTGGGAACCACCACCGTGACCGCGTCCACGCGCGAGAGCAGTTCGTCGAGCGACGCCACCGAAGGCACTCCCAGCTCGCTCTCCACCTGGGCAGCGCGCTCGGCGCGAAGCTCGTGAAATCCCTCGAGGCGCGCTCCCGGAACGTCCCTCAGCAGTCGAACGTGATGGAAGCCCAGGCTTCCCGCGCCTATCACCCCGATGCGAGTCTCCGCGCTCAACGCACCACCCCGCGCCCGCTGTTGTCCAGGAAGGAAAGGAAGTGACGCACTTCCGGGCACAGCTCCAGCTCCTGGTGCGCACGCTCCATCGCCTGCGACACATTGAGGTCCGACCGGAAGAAGAGACGGTACGCGCGCTTCAGCTCGCGGATCACTTCCGCGTCGAAGTTGTTGCGCTGGAGGCCCACGCTGTTCAGCCCGTAGAGTTTGATGGGATTGCCCACCGCCTTGAGGTAGGGCGGCACATCCTGCGGCACCCTCGAGCAGCCGCCGACGAAGCTGTACGCCCCGATGTTCACGAACTGGTGCACGGCGACGAGGCCGGAGATGATGGCGTGGTCCTCCACGGTCACATGCCCGGCGAGCTGAGTCCCGTTGGAGATGATCACGCCGTTGCCGAGATGACAGTCGTGCGCCAGGTGCACGTACGTCATGATGAAGCAGTCGGCGCCGACCGTGGTGCTCAGCGACTCGGCAGTCCCGCGGTTGATGGTGGCGTACTCGCGCACCACCGTGCGGTCGCCGATCTCCACCGCCGTCTGCTCCCCCTGAAACTTGAGGTCCTGCGGATCGCCGCCTATCACCGATCCGATTCCTATCCTCACCTCGTGCCCCAGACGCACGTTTCGCTCGAGCGTGGAGCGCGTGGCGAGCACGCAGCCGTCGCCCACCACGCAGTCCTCACCCACGAACGCGTAGGGGCCGATCTCCACGTCCGCCCCCAGCTCTGCCGTGGGCGAGACCACCGCGGTAGGATGGATTTTGGTGATCATCGCTCCATGACCATGGCGCCCATGTCGGCCTCGCACGCCACGTCGCCATCCACGCGCGCCACACCGTGCATCTTGCACAACCGTCCGCGGACCTGAAGCATCTCGAGCTCGAAGCGAAGCTGGTCGCCCGGCTTCACGGGCCTGCGCCACTTCACGTTGTCGAGCGAGGTGAAATACATGATCTTGCCCTCCGGATCGGGCACGGCACCGAGCAGCAGCAACCCTCCCACCTGCGCCATGGCCTCCACGATGAGCACGCCGGGCATCACCGGGTGTCCCGGGAAGTGACCCTGGAAGAACGGCTCGTTGATCGTGACGTTCTTTATCCCGACGACCCGCTTCCCCGCGTCCAGCTCCAGTATCCGGTCCACGAGGAGAAACGGGTAGCGATGCGGGATTATCTCCATGATCTCGTCGATACCAAGCATCCGTGTCTCCTTCGAGGCTAGTGTGAGCATCTCCCGGACGAGTGTGATGGTGCCCCTGTGGCTCGGCTTGAGAGCGCTGACGCGCGCGCGCACTCTCCGGCCGGCCAGCGCGAGATCGCCCACGCAGTCCATGGTCTTGTGCCGCGCGAATTCATCCGGCCAGCGCAGCGTGTTCTCCACGACGCCCGTGTCGTCGAGCACGATGGCGTTCCGTGTAGAGCCGCCGAGCACGAGGCCCTTCGCGCGCAGCGCCTCGACTTCCTTCACGAAGCCGAAGGTGCGCGCCGGCGCCAGCTCGCTGGCGAACGTCCCGGGCGTGATCGCGAACTCGCAGCTCTGCCGCCCTATGAGCGGGTGCGGGAACTCGATGGTCACCCGCAGCGAGAGCTCGGCCGCGGGCTCCGCCTCGTACACCGACTCGCCGTCGGTCACGGTGAGCCGGTCGGGGATCTCCAGGTAGCGCACAGCGCCGCGCCGCGGCGCGAGCCCCGCTCGGCCGAGCGCATCGAAGAACGGCTGCGCGCTTCCGTCGAGGATGGGGGGCTCGGGACCGTCCATCTCGATGACCAGGTCGTCTATCCGGTGCGCCGCCACCGCCGCCAAAACATGCTCCACGGTATGCAGCGCGCCTTCGCCGGTGCCCAATTGGGTACGCCGCTCGCTCGCGACTGCGTTCTCCACCAGCGCCGGCGTGGCCGGCTCGCCCGGAAGGTCGAGGCGCCTGAACACGATCCCCGACTCCGCCTCGGCCGGTCCGAAAGTGAGCCTGCATGGCTTGCCGAGGTGCAGCCCCACCCCTTCCAACGAGATGCGCTCGCGGATCGAATTGCGGTGCTCGTTTCGGTACTCGTCGCCACGCGCGTCGCCACGCGCGTCGCGCCGCCCGTTGCGCTGGCCGTAGCCCTGCCCGCTCACTCGCTCTCCTCCGCGCGCGCGAGCAGGCGCTCCATGCGGCGCATGACTCCGGCCAGTTTGAAGAACGCCGCGTGCGCCCTGAGCGCCTCGCGGTGCGGTCGCGCCGGATAGCCCGACCAGGTTTCGCCGGCGGGGATGTCGCCGAAAACGCCGGCCTGCGCGGCGAGCCGCGCACCGGAGCCTATGCTGTGGTGGCCGCTGACTCCCACCTGTCCAGCGAGAATGCACCCATCTCCGATGTGTACCGACCCCGCGATCCCCACCTGGGCCATGATGAGACAGAGCCGTCCGATGCGAACGTTGTGCGCCACGTGCACCAGGTTGTCGATCTTCGTGCCGGCGCCGATCACCGTGTCGTCCACGCTCCCGCGATCGAGCGTGGAGTTGGCCCCCACCTCCACGTCGTCCTCGAGGATGCAGCGCCCCACGTGCGGGATCTTCTCGTGGCGCCCGGATCGCTGCACGTAGCCGAAGCCGTCGCTCCCTACACGAACCCCGGCGTGCAGCCGCACTCGCCGTCCGATCTCCGCCCCGGGATAGAGCGTGACGGAGTCGCCGAGCCAGCTACCTTCCCCCACGCGTACGCCGCGACCGACGGTGGAGTGCGTCCCCACCCGAACGCCGTCGCCGAGTGCCGCGCCCTCCTCCACCACCGCGTACGCGCCGATGGAGACGCCCCGCCCGAGCGACGCTCCTCTTCCGATCACGGCCGTGGGATGAACTCCCGTGGCCGGCGGCGGCGGCGGGTACAGTGCGGGGATGACGCTGAGCATCGCTTCGTACGGCTGCGCCACCACGATGCGGCAGCCGCGATAGTCGCCCGCTCCGGTCTCGCCGAGCGTCGCGGCCAGCTCCGCGGAGATGAGCACCGCTCCGGCGCCGCACGAAGCGAGGAGCGACGCGTACCGCTCGTGGGCGAGAAACGTGAGCTCCTGCGCGCCGGCGCGGTCCAGCGACGCCACGCCTTTCAGCAGCACGCTCCCGTCGCCCACCACATCGCCGTCCACCAACCGCGCGATGGCCTCGGCGGTGAGAGCTGCCGTGCCCTCATCGCCGAGGCCATCGCGCGGCGCCGAGTCGTTCGCGCTCAACGTTCGAGCGGCGGATTCTTTCGGGTTGCTCCGGTGGGATTCGGAGTGGGGCCCCTGGACGCCGGCGTGTTGCTCGCCGATCCGCCCGACGCCTTGAGCCGCGCGATCACCTTGTCGGTGATGTCGAGCGACGAATCGGCGGCCACCACGACTCCCGACTGGTTTCCGGCGTCGAGCACCATGGCATAGCCATCCTCGGAGCGAACCTGCTCTATGATGCCGTTGATCTTCGTCATGATCGGCCGGATCAGCTCGGCCTGACGCTGCTGCGCCTGCTGCTCGAGCCCCTGCACGCGCTGCTGGTACTCGCGCTCCTTGTCCTGAATCTCCTTCTGCTTCGCCGCGCGGGCGGACTCGCTGAGGGTGGATTCGGACTTGGTGTACGACGCGATCAGGGTGTTGAGCGAATCGCCCATCTTCTGCACCTGCTCGCGGTACGAGTTCATGTCCTTCTGGATCTGCGCCTCGGCCTCGGCACGGCCCGGGGCCGCAGCGATGATCTCCTGGGAGTTCACGTAGGCGATCTTCATCGCGCCCTGCGCGGCAGCCGAGCCGGCGGCGAGGATCGTGAACGCCACAGCTCCCAGAGCTGCATTTACGAACGAACGCATGTTGACTCCAGTCCTAGAAAAGTTGCCCGAGCTTGAAGTGAAGCTGCCACTTGGGGTCCTTGCGCCCCAGTTCGTCGACGCGATCGAAGCCGTACGCCCAATCGAGACCGAGCGGCCCGAGCGGCGTCACGATGGACACGCCGATACCCGCGCCGCGGAAGAGCCGCGTGGGGTCGAAGTCGCGCGGGTTGGCGTAAACGTTACCCGCGTCGTAGAACAGGTTGGCATACAGCATCTGATTGAAGCGCATTCCGAGCTCCGCCGTCGCCGAGAAGTATGCGTTCCCGAATGAGTTCAGCGACGCGTTCTGGTTCGTCTCCGGCACGTAGCCAAGCGGCGTGATGGAGAACTCGTCGTAGCCACGGAGCTGCTCGCCATACTGCGTGCCGCCCATCGCGAACTTCTGCGAGAAGAAGAACGGCCCAGCGTCGCCGAACAGCGCTCCCGCGCGCGCGGTGAGACCCACCACCAGCTTCATCGGCGCCGAACCCGGCTCGCCCCCGCCGAACTGCGCCAGCGTGCTGTAGTTCCGCAATTCCGTGGTGTAGCGCTGGAACTCCGTCGAACCACCGAGGGGACCGCCGTTGAACTGCGCCGTGAAAGTCTGCATCGAGCCGGCCGAGGCGAAGGGCATGTCGATCCGGCTGTCGTGCGTGACGGTTGTCCCCAGCATCGAGCGGAAGCGGTTGTTGGTATCGATCGTGGTGTCCCGGTTGGCTATCCCTCCGGAGAATTTCGCCGCCTCGGCGCCGTACGAGATGAAGAGACGGGTACGCAGGTAGGGGTTGAAGAGGGGGAAGCCGAACTGCAGCGAACCGCCCGTGCTGGTGCTGCGACCGAGGTCGGCGATGATGTAACGCGACTGCGTGTGATACGCCGTGACCGTCCCGGTGATCCACGACATCTTGATCGCAGGGTCCGTGTAGCTGAGCTGGAAATCGTTTATGTAGCGGCCGAACTGCCACTGCAACGACGCCCGCTTGCACTTCCCGAACAGGTTGGGCTGGTCGAGTCCGATGAAGCCGCCCACGCCGGTTCCCTCGCCCACCGAGGCACCGAAGTTCACGCTCCCCGTCCTCTTCTCCTTGAGGTGGAAGATCACGTCCACGTCGCCCTTGTCGTTGGCCGGGCGCGTGTCGGGAGGGGGGAGCGGGGACTCGAAGAATCCCATGTTCTGGATGTTCTGATAGCTGCGTATCAACCGGTCCTGGCTGAAGACGTCGCCGGGCAGAATCACCAGAGCGTCGCGGATGCACGTCTCGCTGGTGTAGTCGTTCCCGGCGATGTCGATGCGATTGATGATGGCCGGCGAACCCTCGTTGATTTCCCAGCGCAGGTTCACCACCGGCGTGGAATCGACCGGAGAGATGGTGCGCTCCACCACCGGACGGATCTGCGCGTAGATGTAGCCCTCGTTGGCATACGCGGTGTTGAGCTGCTGCGTGGCCGTCTGCCACTTCTCCTGATCGAAGACGTTGCCGTCGTCATCGGAGCCGCCGCCGAAGAGCCCCTTCACTCTCTCGGTGATGGAGGGCGAGCTCGCTCCGAACGGGAAATAGCGCTCGATGGCTTCCGTCGAGAAATGGCGGTTGCCGATCACGTCGAAGGTGCCGATGTGATACTTCTCGCCCTCGCGCACGCCGATCTGGAGCAGCGCCTTTCCGGTCTCGCGGTCCACCAGCATCGTGTCCTGCGTCACCTGGAAGTCGATGAAGCCCCGCTCGCGATATACCTTAGGGATGCGCTCGCCGAGATCGGCCGTGAACTTGTCCTCATCGAACTCACCCTTGCGCCAGAACCAGAACCCCTCGGGTTTGGTCTTCATCGCACCCACGATGGTTCCCTCGGACACGCTCGAGTCGCCTTTCACCTCCACGCCGGAGATGGCGAGTCGGCGTCCTTCTTCGATGTCGAAGGTGATGTGGGTGGTGTCGTTCACCACCGTAGTCTCCGGACGCACCCTGGCCAGGTAGTATCCCCTGGATTCGTAGAGGGAATCGATGCGCTGCACGGACGCGGTGAGCGCCGCCGGATCGAGCGGCTGCCCGGCAGCGAGATCGATCCGATCGCGCACGCTGCCCTCGGAAACCACGTCGGTCCCCTTCACCGAGAAGCCTCCCAGTATGGGACGCTCTCTGACGGTGAAAACGATCGTCGCGCGCCCGTTCGCGCGATCCACCGCGCAGGAGCTCTGCACATCCGAGAACTGGCCGGTGGCGAACAGGTTGCGTATCGCGCGCTGAAGCACGCGGAAGTTGAGCGTGTCGCCGCTCGTTATTCCGATGTCACCGAGGATGGTGGACACCGGCACCCGGTCGTTGCCATGGATGACGACGGAGTCCGGGACGATGCAGGGACTGCTCTCGGGTTGCTGTTGCGCACGTGCGGACGCGCTCGCGAACGCCAGCGCCAGAGCGAGCGGCAGGAGGGTGGGTCGTAACATGGGTAATAAGATACACACGAAACGGCCGAATGGCCCCAGGGGGGGGTCACTCGGCCGTCCGCGGATTCGGCCCGGTTCAGCTAGTCTTGCTCAGCACCCGGAACTCGAGCTTCGCTCCGTCGCTCGCCACGTCCACGTCGATCTCGTCGCCCTTCGAGAAGTCGCCCACGAGGATCTTCTCGGAGAGCGGATCCTCGATGTAGCGCTGGATCGCCCTCTTGAGGGGGCGAGCCCCGAAGTGCTCGTCGAAGCCCTGGGCGCTCAGGAATTCCGTGGCGGCCGGGGTGAGCTTGAGCGTGATCTCCTCCTCCGCCAGCCGCCGCTGCACGTCCTTGAGCAGGATCCCCACGATCTGCGAGATGTGCTCCCGGGTGAGCGGGTGGAACACGATGACGTCGTCCAGCCGGTTGAGGAACTCGGGGTTGAAGACCTTCTGGATCTCCTCCTTCACCTTCTCCTGGATGCGTTCGAAGTTCTCGCCGTCATCCGGAGCGGCGAAGCCGAGCCCGCGCCCCCTGGTGATGTCCCGAGCGCCCACGTTGGACGTCATGATCACCACGGTGTTCTTGAAGTCGATCACCCGGCCGTAGTTGTCGGTGAGGTGGCCCTCGTCGAGCACCTGCAGCAGGATGTTGAACACGTCGGGGTGCGCCTTCTCGATCTCGTCCAGCAGCACCACGCTGTACGGCTTGCGCCGCACCGCCTTGGTGAGCGTTCCGGAGTCCTCGTAACCCACGTAGCCCGGAGGCGCGCCGATGAGCCGGGACACGGAGAACTTCTCCATGTACTCGCTCATGTCCACGCGGATGAGCGCGGTGGGATCGGCAAAGAGGAACCTTGCCAGCGATCTCGCCAGCTCGGTTTTCCCGACGCCGGTGGGCCCGCTGAAAATGAAGGAGCCGATGGGACGCGCCGGATCCTTGAGGCCGGCACGGCTTCGCCGGATCGAGCGGGCGAGCGCCATGATGGCCTCGTCCTGCCCCACGACGGAATCGTGCAGCTCATCTTCCATGCGCAGGAGCCGCGAGCTCTCCGCCTCGCGCAGACGCATGACGGGGATTCCCGTCCAGCGACTGATGATGAAGGAGATCTCCTCGTCGCCCAGCACGGGGCGGAACGACTGGCGGTGCTTCTCCCACTCCTCCTGCTTCTTGCGGATCTCGCCCTGGAGCTCGCGCTCCTTGTCGCGGAGCGCCGCGGCCCGTTCGAAGTTCTGGTCGCGCACGGCGGCTTCCTTCTCGCCGTTCACCTCCTCGAGCTTCCCCTTGAGAGCGGCCACCTCCGGCGGAGGAGCCTGCGCGGCCAGCCGGGCCCGCGCACCCGCCTCGTCGATCACGTCGATCGCCTTGTCGGGGAGGAAGCGGTCGGTGATGTAGCGCTCGGAGAGCTTCGAGGCAGTGACCAGCGTGAGATCGGGGATCGTCACGTGGTGGTGGTCTTCGTACTTCTTGCGCAGCCCCTTGAGGATCTCGATGGTCTCCTCGATGGAGGGCGGATCCACCACTACGGTCTGGAAGCGCCGCTCCAGCGCGCCGTCCTTTTCGATGTACTTGCGGTACTCGTTCAGCGTGGAGGCACCGACGCACTGCAGCTCGCCGCGCGCGAGCGCGGGCTTGAGCATGTTGCTCGCGTCGATCGCGCCCTCGGCCGCCCCCGCACCCACCAGAGTGTGGAGCTCGTCGATGAAGAGGATCACGTTCTTGTTCTGCGCGATCTCGTTCATCACGGCCTTGAGCCGCTCCTCGAACTGGCCGCGGTACTTGGTGCCGGCGATCACGGCCGCCATGTCCAGCGCCAGCACGCGGTGGTCGCGCAGCGACTCCGGGCACTCGCCTGTCGCGATGAGCTGTGCCAGCCCCTCCACGATGGCCGTCTTGCCGACGCCCGGCTCGCCGATGAGCACCGGGTTGTTCTTCTTGCGCCGCGTGAGCACCTCCATCACACGCTCGATCTCGCTGGCGCGACCGATCGTGGGATCGAGCTGCCCCTCGGAGGCGAGCTGCGTGAGGTCGCGGCAGAAATGATCGAGCGCGGGGGTCTTGGATTTCTTGTCACTCCCCCCCTTGGCCTGCTGCGGTGGCGGCTGGTTGCCTGCCTGCGAACTGACCCCGCCCTGCGGCATCTCGGTGCCAAGTAGACGGAGGGTCTCGGTCCGCGCCGCGTCCAGGTTCACGCCGATCTCGGTGAGTACCTGCGCCGCTATCCCCTTCTCCTCGCGCAGGAGTCCAAGGAGAAGATGTTCGGTGCCCACATAGCTGTGGTTGAGCTCCCGCGCCTCGGCCATCGCCAGCTCGAGCACCTTCTTCGCGCGGGAGGTATAGGGAAGGTCCGGGCCCGTTGCCTGTGCCGCCTTTCCTTTCTTGACCGTCTCCTCGATCTTCTGCTGGATCTCGTCCAGATCCACGCTCAAATTCTGGAGAACGGCCGCAGCGACACCCTCACCCTCGCGGATGAGACCAAGCAGGATGTGCTCCGTCCCCACGTACTCGTGGTGAAGACGCGCGGCTTCCTCGCGGGCCATTGCGAGAACCTTGCGCACACGCTCGGTGAAGTTGTAGCCGTTCATAGGTCCCTCAGTGCGGGGGCCCCCTCAGCGGGGTCACCCGTTCGTCCCCGTCTCGTCCGCGAGCAACTGCCGCACATATCGTGCACGCACGAGATTCGCCTCACTCTCCGTGAGCGCCTTCCCCTCGGCGTATGCCAGGTGCGCGGATTGGGAAAAAATCAGGAGCTTGTTGAGGGTATATACACTGAGGCCGCTGATCAGTTTCAAACCGACGGCCAGTCGCACGCCGCTGAGGAAATTCATTGCCTCCTCGAAAGAGAGGCTGCGCGCGTAACGGAGTGTCCCATAAGCCCGCCAGAGCTTGTCTTCAATAATATAACCCGCATCGCGAAGCAATACCCGCCTGGCGTCCTCCTCGCGCGAGATCACCGTCCGGAGCACGTACATCAATTTGTCGATGATCTCCTCTTCCGGCCGGCCCAGCGTGGTCTGGTTCGAGATCTGGAAGAAGTTCCCCACCACCTCGCTCCCCTCGCCGTACAACCCCCGATACGTCAAGCCCATCTGCTGCAGCCCCGCGAGCGTAGGCCCGATCTCCTTCGTGAGCACCAGCCCCGGCAGATGTATCAGCACCGAAGCCCGCATTCCGGTTCCCGTATTCGTGGGACACGAGGTGAGAAACCCGAACTCCTGGTGGTACGCGAAGGGCACTCTCGACCCCAGATCCTCGTCCACCCGCTCGATGTCGGCGAAGGCATCGGAGAGCGCGAAGCCGGAACGCAGCGTCTGGAGTCGAAGATGATCCTCTTCATTTACCATGACGCCCATCCCCGCCCCGAGAAACACCGCCGCCCCGCTCCGCACAGGGTGCTGCGGGTCCAGCCCAGCCAGCTCCCGGCTCACCAGGTGCCGCTCCAGCAGGAGAAGCCTCTCCTCGCTCCCCAGGTCGTCGACGCGCAGCAACAGGTGGCTCCGCATCGACGGCATCGCCTCCATCGCTTCGCGCACCCGCGCCAGAACGCGCAGCCGCTCGCCGTCGCGCGCCCGGCCCGGGAAGGCGAACCCTTCCAGGTTGCGCGCCAGACGGATGCGCGTGGAAAGCACTATCCCCGAGTGCTCCCCCGAAGCATCCAGCCAGTTCACTCCCCCGTCGGGGAGAAGCGATAGATCCAACGTCACTCCATCACCTTGATCTGGTCGCGGAGGCGCGCCGCCTCCTCGAACTGCTCCTGCTCCACCGCGCGCCGCAGCCTGTCACGGAGCTCCGAGAGCACCGTGGCGCCCTCCGCCACCTCCGGCTGTGGAGGCTGATAGCGCTTCCCCGTATGCCGCGAGTTGCCGTGCACCCGCCGCAGCAGATCGCGCAGGCTGGACTCGAACGCCTGATAGCAGTACGCACACCCCAGCCGACCCGTATTCTTGAAATCACGGAGCGTGCCAGAGCAGAAGCTGCAGCGCGAGCTCTCCAGGAGCGTGGCCGGGAGCTGCTTCTGAACCGCCAGGATGAAATCGGTGAGCGGCTGCTTCGGCGCAGTCATCTGAGTCTCGATTCCCCGCTCCGCGGCGCACCGCTCGCACAGGTGCAGCTCGGTCACCCCCTGTGCATCGGACGTGGTGAGCGTCACCACCGAATCGCGCTCCTTGCAATTGTCGCACAACATCAGGCCAGTACCTCTCGAACGTCCGTATCGCGCAGCCGCCCATCTTCGAGAAGCAACGCGCGGTCCGCGCGCGCCGCCAGAGACCGATTGTGGGTCACGACTATCATCGCGATCTCGAGGTCCCTGACCAACTGCGCGAACTGATCGTGCAGCAGTTCGGCGTTGTGGTGATCCAGATTTCCCGACGGCTCGTCCGCCAGCACCACCGCCGGATCGATCGCCAGCGCGCGCGCCACCGCCGTACGCTGCTGCTCCCCACCCGAGAGCTCCGCTGGCCGATGAGTCATCCGAGCGCCGAGCCCGACGCGCGCCAGCAGTTCCTCGGCGCGCACACCGGCCCGCTTCGGCGTCCACCCCGCAATCCGTAGCGGCATCGCAACATTCTCGAGCGCCGAGAACTCCCGAAGCAGGTGGTGAAACTGGAAGACGAATCCCACTTTCCGGTTTCGGACCCGAGCGAGCTCCTCCTCGCCCAGCCCGTGGAGCGGCTCACCGTCCAGCACCACGCGACCCCGGTCGGGACGGTCGAGCGCGCCGAGGATGTGCAGGAGAGTGCTCTTCCCGGCTCCGCTCGCCCCGACCACCGCCACCATCTCCCCGCGACGCACGGTGAGGTCCACATCGTCGAGCACCTGGATGGGATGACCATCTCCCCCCACGTACGTCTTGCCGATCTGGTGCGCCTCGATGACCATCATTCGTGCCGGATCGCCTCCACGGGATAGAGCCGCGCCGCCTGGTATGACGGATACACTGTCGCCAGCACGGCTATCAATACGCTCGCGGTGACGATCCAGAAGACGTCCAGCGGCCGAATCGCCACCGGGAGATGGTCTATGAAATATACCTTGGCGTCCAGCTTGATGAGATTCAGCTTGTCCACCGCGATCCCCGCGCCGACGCCGATGATCAGACCTATCAGCGTCCCCACCCCGCCGATGACTACGCCCTGCACGAGGAAGATTCGCCGCACCGAGCTCGCCGGAAGACCCATGGCCTTGAGGATCCCTATCTCCCGCGTCTTGTCCTTCACCACCATCGAGAGCGTGCTCACTATGTTGAACGCCGCCACCACCACGATGAGCAGCAGAATCACTGCCATGACCAGCTTCTCGAGCTTCAACGCCTGGAAGAGCGAGGAGTTCTGCGCCTGCCAGTCCACCACGCGGTACGGGTAGCCGAGCGAATCGGCGAGCACGCGCCCGACCTCGCCCGCCGCCGACCGCGTGGCGGTCTTCGCCTCGATGCCGGTCACGGCGGCGCCGAGGCCGGCGAACTGACGCGCCACATCGAGATCCACGAACAGGTACGAATAGTCGTACTCGTACATCCCGGTCTCGAAGATCCCCGTCACCTCCACCTGGAACATGTTCGGTATGATCGACCCGACCGCCACGTTGAACTTGGCATCGGCGGGCGAGATGAGGTTGATCCTGTCGCCTATGTAGACGTTGAGGTTCTTGGCCAGATCCGAGCCCAGCACCGCTCCCTGCCTCTCGCCGTCGCTGCTCACGAAGCTGAAGTCGCCTTCCGTGGCGTAGTGCCGGATCCTGGTCACCTCGGCCGAGCCGGAGTCGGCGGGATCGATCCCCTCCACGAATACCGCTTCCGAGAATGTGCGTCCCACCGGCACCGCGAGACCCTGCGACAGAACGAACGGAGAGGCAGCCACGATCCCCGGCTGCGCGCGCACTTTCGAGAGCGCCGGCTTCCAGTCGTCCATCCTGAGGTCGTCACCGAAGGTGAGCACGCGCAGATCGGGACTCCCGATGAGGATCTTGTCGCGCAGATCGTCCTGCATCCCGGTCATCACGCCGTTGATGACGATGAGCGCGCTCACGCCCACGATGACCCCGCCGATGGCGATCGCGCTTATGAACGAGAAGAGGCGGGAGCCGCCGCGGCTCCGCAGGTATCGCCAGGCGATGCCCAGCTCGAGCCTCGTCATTCCGGTCGCATGGTCGGAAAGAGAATCACGTCGCGGATGTTGGGGGTCGCGGTCAGGTACATGAAGAGTCGATCGATTCCGATTCCGACGCCGCCCATCGGCGGCATACCGTACTCCATGGCGCGCAGATAGTCCTCGTCCACTCCGCTCGCCTCCAGGTCGCCCCCCTGCCGCAGCGCGGCCTGCGCCTCGAGCCGTGCCCGCTGGTCGAGCGGGTCGTTCAACTCGCTGAACGCGTTGGCGAGCTCCGTTCCCCCCGCGAACAGCTCGAACCGCTCCGTCAACGACGCGTCGCCACGCCTCGGCTTGGCCAGCGGCGAGAGCTCGATGGGATAATCCATGACGAACGTGGGTTCGTCCAGATGTGCTTCCACGAGCGCCTGGAAGAGCTCGTCGAGCAGCTTGGGACGACTCATCCGTGCCGTGTCTTCGACACCGTGGCGCACAGCCGCGTTCCGCAGCTCTTCGTCGCTCGAGCCCGCACTCGATCCGCCGAGCGCCGCGTCCAGCGACGGCACCCACTCGATCCGTCGGAACGGCGGCTCCAGAGCGGGCACGCGCTCGGCGAGCGCGGGGATCGCGCGCACCGCCGCCGCCGCGGCCGCTACCAGCTCCTCCACGCGCGTCATCATACCCTGGTAGTCCGAATACGCCTCGTAGAACTCCAGCATGGTGAACTCGGGATTGTGCGTGCGGTCGAGCCCTTCGTTCCGGAAGTTGTGGCCGATCTCGTACACACGTTCGATTCCCCCCACCACCAGCCGCTTGAGGTAGAGCTCGTCCGCGATGCGCAGGAAGAGCGGCATGTCGAGGGCGTGGTGGTGCGTGGTGAACGGGCGCGCGGACGCTCCGCCGTAGAGCGGCTGCAGCACGGGGGTCTCGACCTCGACGTAGCCGCGCGCATCGAGGAAGGCGCGGATGGCCGTGACCATGCGCGAGCGCGCCACGAATAGCTCGCGCACCTCGGGGTTCACGGCCAGATCGGCGTAGCGCTGCCGGTAGCGCTGCTCGGGGTCGGCGAACCCGGAGTGGCGAACCACCTTCCCCTCCACCACCTCTTCCTTGCCGAACGGGAGCGGACGCAGCGACTTGGCGAGCAGCTCGAAGGATTCCACGCGAAGCGTGACTTCACCGCTCCGCGTCCGGAAGAGACGCCCGGTGACGCCCAGGAAATCGCCGATGTCGAGGAGCTCCAGCGCGGCGTAGCGCTCATCGCCGAGCGCGTCGCGCCGGAAGTAGAGCTGTACCCGCCCGCTCTGGTCGGCCAGGTGCGCGAAGGTGGTCTTCCCGTGCGCGCGCCAGGCCACTATCCGACCCGCCATGCCGATCGGCGATCCCTCTCCCTCCGGCACTCCCTCACCCTCGACGGGGAGCCGCAGCGCCTCGCTCACCATATGCGAGCGGTCGAAGCCGTAGGCGAACGGTGCAATTCCCCGCTCCTCCAGGCGCGAGAGCTTCTCGCGCCGCGCCCGGAGGACGAAGTTCAGATCCTCGTCGCTCACGCCACGGCCTCGCTCGCGCCGAACTTACGGTGGTACGCCTCGATGAAGGGGTCGATCGCGCCGTCCATCACCTTCTGGACATCGGTGAGCTTCAATTCGGTTCTGTGGTCGTTCACCATCGTGTATGGCTGGAAGACGTAGCTGCGTATCTGGCTTCCGAAGGAGACGTCGCTCTTGGAGGCATCGAGAGCAGCCTTCTTCCGCTCGCGCTCCTCCACTTCGCGCTGGTAGAGCGCGTTGCGAAGCATCTTCATGGCCGTTGCCTTGTTCTTGAACTGCGAGCGCTCCTGCTGGCAGCTCACCACGATGCCCGTCGGCATGTGCGTGATGCGCACCGCGGACGACGTCTTGTTCACGTGCTGCCCCCCGGCGCCGGAGGCCCGGAAGACGTCCATCCGGATGTCGTCATCGCGGATCTCGATCGTGATCTCATCGTCGACCACGGGATACACGAACACCGAAGCGAAGCTCGTGTGCCGCCGCGCCTGCGAATCGAAGGGCGAGATGCGCACGAGGCGATGAACGCCCGCCTCCGCGCGCAGAAAGCCGTAAGCGTAGTCGCCCTCGATCTCGAGCATCGCGCCCTTGATCCCGGCCTCCTCACCCTCGCTCATGTCGAGCACCTCGATCGAGTAGCCGCGGCGCTCGGCCCAGCGCGTGTACATGCGCATGATCATCGAGGCCCAGTCCTGCGCCTCGGTGCCGCCGGCGCCGGCGCTGATCTCGACCATCGCGCCACGGTGGTCGTCGGGCCCGTTGAGCATGGCGCGCAGCTCGAACGTCGGAAGCTCCTCGTCGAGCTCGTCGAGCTCGCGATCGATCTCCGCTTCCATCGAAGTATCGGGCTCGAGCTCGAGCAGCTCCTCGAGCTCCCGCAACGAGCGCACGCGAGCGTCGAGCCGTTCGAGCGGCTCCACGGTTTCGCGCAGCTTCTTGACCTCCTGAATCACCGCCTGCGCGCGCTCGTGGTCGTCCCAGAAACTCGGTTCCGCCATGCGCGCCTCGCGCTCCGTCAGCGCGCGCCGCTTTCCATCGAGGTCAAAGATACCCCCGGAGCTCGATCAGCCGATCGCCGTGCTCACGAAGTCTGCGCGCTCTTTCGGATTCCGCCATTGTAGTCAGTTCCTCGCGCGGCACGATGGCGGCCGCGTGGTCGTCGTTGTCGTTTACGGTTTGTCACGAAACGAGCCGTCCAGCACCGCTCGGGTGGGACGGCTCGAAGGGTGACCGAAATATAACCGATCAGAGCTAGAAGACCTTGCTCCCCTGCGCGAGCACGTCGTTCAACGCATCCTGGAAATGCGTGGTACTCTCGGCGAAGTCGCGACCCATCTGATCCACGTACTCCTCGTAGCTCTTCTTGATCTCCTCGCGGAAGAGCTCACGCAGGGTGCCGGAGCGCAGCCCTTCCCGATGCTTGTCGGGAAAGTACACGATGATGTCCGACACCAGCGCTCGGGCCAAGCGCTTGGCCTTGACGTTGGGGTCGTTGGCCAGGAACGGGTTGATGGGCGGCCGCACGGGAGGCCGCGACGGCCCTCCCGACTGGGGAGGCTGCGGGTGCGGCTGCTCGCCGCGCGGCGGGACCGCATGCGGCTGCGGCGGGTGGGGGTGCGGCTGCGGCTGCGGCGGACGCGCTGCGACGGGTGCCGGCGGCGCGAGCGGCGCTGGAGGAGCTGCCGGCGGAGGTGTCGCCGGAACGGCCGCTGTCTCGGACGCCGGGATTCCCGGCGCGGTGGCCGACGCTGGCGCGAACGCATCGGGCGCGAAGGGGGCGCCCGGAAGCGGCGGCGTGGAGGAGCGCGTGGTGTGCGCCGCACGCTCCGGCCCGGATGCTTCCGGGAGCGACGGTTCCGCCGCGACCGCGCGCAGCGGCGGGGCGGCCGGGGTACGGCGAGCCGCCGAGGGTATCTCGCCGGGGCGCATCGCGCCGCCGCCCACACCCCCGAGCCCCCCGGGCGCGGCCGAAGCGGCGGCCGGCCGCGTCGCCGATGCCGCGGGAATCGCCGGTGCCGACGCGCCGGCGAAATCGTCTTCCAGATCTATGCGGCCCGTCTCGCCTATCGCCATCACTCCGCCACACACGGAGCAGCGCGCACGGATTCCGGCCAACGGTATCCGGGCCGGGTCCACGCGGAAGATCGTGTCGCACTCGGGGCAGCCGACGTTCATCGCCGTGCCTCCACCGCCCGGGTATCAGCGGGCTCGCGCCGGCTCGCCCTCGACTTCCGCCGCATCGTGGCGGCGGTCGACGACGAACACCGATCCCGGAAGCGTCTTCGCATAGCTCTTCATCTCCGTGGCCAGTTCGCTCACCTGCGCCGCGTGCGCGAACGTGCGTCGCTCGTTGGTCACGATCCCGATGCTCAGAGTCATCAGCGGTACACGATGCAACTGCCCGCGGCGATCCTTGCCGAAAAAGTAGCCCGCGTTGCGATCCTGCTCCGAGTACTGGTAGGGCACCAGCGCGTCGAAAATCGTGATGATCTCCTGCGAGATCTCCCGCGCCTCGGCGTGGGGCACCATGAAGATAAAGTCATCGCCCCCGATGTGGCCAACGAACCCGGCATCGGGAGAGAGCCCGCGCACCACGTCGTGGAGCACCTTCGCGAGCAGCCGGATCACCCGATCGCCTTCGAAGTAGCTGTACCTGTCGTTGTACTCCTTGAAGTGATCCAGGTCGGCGTAGCAGACGGCGAATGGAAGTGCGAGGGAGATGCGGCGGGCGATCTCCGACTCGATCTCGGGGGCGCCGGGGAGTCGGGTGGATGGGTGGACGCGCATGTCCCGCTCGGCACGACGAAGCATGGCATCGAGCCGCGCCTTTCCCTCGCTCGCCGGCGTCATGGGGGAGAGCACTTCGTCCGCACCGGCCTCGAACGCCGAGGTGATCGCCTTCACCACCCCCGCCGGTCCGCTGGCGCCGGGCGCGGGACCCACGAGCACCGCCGCCGGCACGACGGCGGTGTACGAGTCTCCCTTGAGCCGTGCACAGGCCGCGAGCGCGCTCTCCGGGCAGCTCCGCGCCTCGAAAATCACCGCACGCGGCCGCCCACGAAGAACGCGCGACATCAAATCCTCCGTACCGGAGGAAACGATGACCGCAAAGCCGTGGAAGCAGCACCAGTTGCGGACATCGTCCGGAGGCTGCTGGGCGTCGGAAGAGAAGTAGATGGCGTGGGGCTGGGCCACGCTAGACGATCCTCGCGTCTGCGTACGCTCCCTTCCAGACCGACAGAGGTCTGGCAGGCGAACGAAGCATTTGTGGACAGGCGTTCCACAACCGACGATCAGAAAAAGAAGAACGCAACGGCAAGTATGGCGTATACGGCCAGGAGCAGCGCCCCCTCGAGCCAGTTGGATTCGGCGTCGAAAACGATGGCCGAGCCGATCCAGACCGCAAGCGCTACGCTGGCCACTTCGAAGGTGGTGAAGGCGAGGTCCATCGGCTGCCCGAAGAGCAGCCCGGCGAATACCAGAAGCGGCGCCACCAGCAGCGCCACCTGCACCGAAGAGCCTACGGCTATCCCAACCGCCAGGTCCATCCGGTTGCGCGCCGCCATGAGAATCGCCGCGCTGTGCTCCGCCGCGTTTCCGATGATCGGCACCACGATTATCCCGACGAAGAGCTCCGAGAGACCGAGGGTGTGAATCGACTCCTGGGTGGCACCCACCAGAAGCTCCGACATGAAAGCAATGGCCACGGCCACTACGACCAACGTAGCTATCGAGCGCCTGAGCGACCAGCCGTCCCCTTCCCCACTCTGCTCCTCTCGCGCCGCCTCGTGCGCCGGCTCGGCGAACGACGCGCGGTGTGTGCCCATCGAGTACAGAAGTGAGAGGCCGTAACCCACGATCAGGAGCACCGCCACGAACTCCGACATCCGCACCGTCTGAACGCGCGCAGGGTCGGGATGCGCGCTGTAAAACAGTGCCGGGACCACCAGGCCGACCGCGGCGATTATGAGGAGCGCCGCGTTCATGCCCGCGAGCTGCGGGTTGAACTTCTGCACCTTGTACTTCATCCCTCCCACGAGCTGCGCCGCGCCGAGTACCAGGAGGAGGTTGCCAATGATGGATCCGGTGATGGATGCCTTTACCAGATCTATGAGCCCCGCTTTCAAGGCGATCACCGCGATGATGAGCTCCGCGAGATTGCCCAGAGTCGCGTTGAGCAGTCCGCCCACGGTGGGTCCGGCGTACGCGGCGAGGTGCTCGGTGGCGTCGCCGAGCATGGTGGAGAGCGGGAGGATCGCGAGCGCGCTGAGTACGAAGATGAGCAGCGGTGCTCCGCCCAACAGCTCGGCCGCCACCGCTGCCGGTACGAAGATCAGCAGCCCATACCAGAGCTTCACCGGTCGTCGACCGGGCTGGCTTCGTCGATCAGCATGATCGGGATGTCTTCACGGACCGGGTAGCGGAGCCTGCACGCGTGGCATATGAGGCATTCCTCCGCTTCCCTGTACTCGAGCTCCCCTTTGCACTTGGGGCAGACGAGGAGCTCCAGAAGCTGTGGCGCAAGGCTCATGAGCTGCTATCCTCCGGTGGCTTGTAGCCGAAACGGCGCAACGCCTTGGCGTTCCGCCTCCAGTTGGGAAGCACCTTCACCCAGAGATCGAGGTAGACCGGCGAACCGACGAGCTCCTCTATCTTGATTCTCGAAGCGCGTCCGATCTCGCGTATGCGGTCGCCCTTCCGGCCGATGAGTATCTGCTTCTGGGTGGGACGTTCCACGTAAATCACAGCCCGAATGTAAACCGGGCTTCGCTCCTCGCGAAACTCCTCCACCTCGCAGGCCACACTGTACGGTACCTCTTCCTCGAGCTGCTCCAGCGCGGTCTCCCTGATGAGCTCGGAGGTGAAGAAGCGAAGCGACTGCGTGCCGATCTCATCCTCGGGGTAGAGGAACGGGCTCTCGGGAAGGAGAGCGGCGATCCGCTCGAGCAACCGTTCGACCCCGTCGCCGTCCGCCGCGGAAATCGGGAGCGTGGACTCATCGTTTGCGGCGCTGGCCAGGAGCGCCTGCCGCGCCTGGGGATCGAGCGCGTCGATCTTGTTGAACGCCGTTATGACGGGCGCCGTGGGCGCCCGCTCCAGCTCGGCGGCCTCGACCAGCGGCGTCGGCGCCGGCTCGTGCGCGTCGACCATATAGACGATCACATCGGCATCGTCGAGCGCACGGAGCGCCGTGGCGCGCATGGCGCGCTGCAGCTCGTAGCGGGGCTCGAGGAGTCCGGGAGTATCGAGGATGACCATCTGCACATCGTCCTCGCTGCGGATCCCGACGATCCGATCGCGGGTGGACTGGGGCTTGGAGCTCGTGATGCTGAGCTTCTGCCCGATGATCCTGTTGAGGAGAGTCGACTTGCCGACGTTGGGCCTGCCGACCACGGTGACGATACCGGCGCGGGGCATGGGGGGGTGGGGGGAGAGAGAGTCGAAAGGTAAGGGCAGGAAGGGGACAGGAAACAGGGGACAGGAAACGGGTACCCGCACACTTATAGATGGTCACTTCCACTCTCGAGCGGAGGGCCGCGCTACCAGGCTGTTCCTGTTTCCCGTTCCCTGTTTCCTGTCCCCTTCCCCCGCCGTCGCCGGCACCTCTTGAACACGAATGCCCCTGGCTGCTACTGCAGCCAGGGGCATTCGTGTTCAAGAGGTGCCGGCGACGGCCTACTCTCCCGCGCCCTCTCGGGCGGAGTACCATCGGCGCTGTAGGGCTTAACGATCGTGTTCGGGATGGGAACGAGTGTGGCCCCTACGCTCCAGTCGCCAGCGATTTTTCAAGAATCGGGGTGACAAACGGAGTTGGTGTAGATCATGAATAACGAATGCATGCAGCAACCGAATGCTCTGCCTGCGGTGTAAAAATATAGAGTAGTCAAGCCACACGGGCGATTAGGACCGCTTCGCTCGGAATGGATTACTCCATGTCCACGTGCGGCCTATCGACGGAGTGGTCTCCTCCGGCCCTTTAGGAGGCTCAAGGCCTCGGGATGGGTCATCTCGGGGGGGGCTTCCCACTTAGATGCATTCAGCGGTTATCCCCGCCAGCCATCGCTACCCGGCGGTGCTTCTGGCGAAACAGCCGGGACACGAGCGGGCTGTCCGACTCGGTCCTCTCGTACTAGAGTCCGCGCCCCTCACCCATCCAACGCCCACGACGGATACAGACCGAACTGTCTCACGACGTTCTGAACCCAGC
>CAZTTY010000037.1:0-37371 GCA_964616815.1 uncultured Gemmatimonadaceae bacterium
GGCGACATGATGCGCGACGAGATAGGCGACCAATGCCTTGAAGCGCGCATCGCTCGTGTCGATCTTCGCGAGCGCGGCCATGCCGGTGTTCTGCCCGGGGCATACATCCGGCTTCTTGTCGCTCACGAAATCGGTGGCGACGAAGAAGCCGTGCTCCAAGTTGTCGATCCCGGCGTCCACCGCTTCGCGGTAGGTGACCGAGCAGAGGTGACCGGTAATCTTGAGGCCGCGCTTGTGCGCTTCCTCCGCCGCTGCGCGCAGCTCGGCGCGCGTGATGTGCATGTACGCCTTGAACGAAGTGGCACCCGCATCGGCCCAGAAGTTCACCATGCGGCGCGCATCGGCGGCATCCTTCAGCTCGTACATCTGCCCGAGGTCGAGTCCCGGACCCTGCAGGTAGGGCGCGGTCGCGTCGATCCAAGGGCCGGGCTTGTCGCCGCGCTCGATGGCGCGGGCGATGTTGATCTCCCCGTAGCCGTTCACGTTCCCGCCGGTGCGCATCGACGTGACGCCGCCGGCGAGATAGAGTCGCGTGAAGCTCTCCGAGAGGTTGCCGTAGACGCCGGCGCCGGTGGAGTAGTAGAGGTGTTCGTGGAGCATCACGAGCCCAGGGATCACCGACTTGCCAGCGAGGTCCAGCACCCGCGCGCCGGAGGGCACCTGGACCGAAGCGGCATCGCCGAGCGCGGCGATGCGTCCGTCGCGGATGATGAGCGTCTGGTTCTCGCGCGGCTGGGCGCCGGTGCCATCGATCACGCGGACGTGCGTGAGCGCGACGGTCGGCGTGTCGACCGCGACGTACTGGAGGACATTGCGCGAGAGCGTGGGGCGTTGCGCGGGGAGGGCTACCGCGGCGAGGATGAGTGGCAGGGCGAGAGCGGCGGAGGAGAAGCCGAGCATCGGTGCCGTGCGGCGCGGGGCGGAGACCCGGGAGTATGGCATGGCGATATGATATGTCGGCGCAGGCCCGAGAGCGAGAGCGCGACTACCCGTAGGACGCGGATCCGCTACCAGCTGATTTTCTCAGGCCGCGGGCCTGGGCGTCCTCTCCGCCCGCTTCTCTCTAACGATGCCACGTACAGGGTGATCGCCAGGCTCCGCTTCGCGATCACTGCTCTTCAACTCGTCCGGCGCTCGTCCCTCACGCCCCGCGCCGCGCGTGATTAGCGCCACCGCCCCCACGATGATCGCCGCCGCCACGAGCGTGCGCGGAGCGAGCGGCTCGTGAAGAATCAGCCACCCCAGGAACACCGCGACCACGGGGTTCACGTACGCGTACGTGGACACCGCCGACGCCGAGGCCACGCGGAGCAGCCAGATGTAGACGCTGTAGCCGACCAGCGATCCGAAGATCACCAGGTAGATCACCGCGAGCGCGGAGTCCATGGATATCGCGCGCGGCTCGAGGTGGAGCAGCTCGCCGCTCAGCACCGAGAAGACCGCGAGCCCGGCTCCGCCGGCGAGCATCTGCATCGCCGGACCCACGAGCGGCTTGGGATGCTGCGGCGCGTGCTTCGAGTAGATGGAGCCCGCGGCCCACGCGAGCGAGCCGCCCAGGAGAACGATCGCGCCCGCGCGATCCACCGCGGTGGCGGAAGGGGCGAACGGGTCGACCAGGATGGCAAGTCCGACGAGGCCGAGCACCACGCCCGCCATCACCATGGCCGTGGGCCGCTTCCCGCCGCGGCGGCCCCAGTCCAGCAGCACCATCCAGAGCGGCACCACCGCCGCGAGGAGCGAGGCGATCCCGCTCGGCACCATCTGCTCGGCCCACATCACCGCGCCGTTGCCGAACACGAGGAGGAGCGTGCCGACGACGGTGGCCGACCTCCACTGCGCCAGCGTGGGGCGCTCGGGCGGGCGCACGGCGAGGTAGAGCACGGTACCGGCGATGAGGAAACGGACCGAGCCCATGATGAAGGGCGGGATCGTTTCGACACCGATGCGGATGGCGAGGTAGGTGGAGCCCCAGAGTACGTAGACCGTGGCGAAGCCGGCGATCAGTCTGGCGCGGGAGGGGGCGCGTGTGGGGGTGGAGGAGTTGGTCAAGAATGAAATCGGAAGCACGCGTGATAGTGGCGCGTACGGAACGGGTCAGCGAAAGAAATTCCGGGCGATGCGGAATGGTATTCGAGAACGGGTGGTGGGAGGAGGGGGTTCCAGAGGGGGTGAGGAGGCGCGATCGAAAGGCAGGGTCGGAGGGCACACATCGCCGTGGGCGCCGCCGGGAGATTCGCGCGAATTCGCATCCATGTCTCGCGAATCGATGCGAACCTCCCTGGCAACGAAAGTTGTAACGCCTTGTGTCATGGCGATTTACGGCTGAGGCCGTCGCGGTACGCTCGGTGCTAATACGAAAGCTCGACTCTCACGAGTGGGGCGATCAGATGCGTGTCACCCAGATGCGTGCCGCGATGCACGCGCCTACGCGCGCGACGATGCGCGTTCCAAGGCATGCCACGACACACCTTGCAGCGCGTAGCGACCATTCGCCGGAAGCGGGAGGATCTCGCGGCGCAGCGACCGCAGCCGGGAAAACGATCCTCGGGCGATCAGGAGCCGCACTGCGGATGATGCTCCTCGCGGTATCGGTCGCCGCTCTCGTGGCGGCGTCGGGCTCGCCCGAGAAGCTCACGGCGCAGGAGATGTCAGAGCAGCGGCCGGACACGAGCGCCGACTCCGCCAGCATGGATTCCTCGGTGACGAGACCGTCCAACTCCACGGAGCAGCTCCTCTGGGACACACAGGCGCCTACCGTGTTCATCTCACCCGCCGGCGGTACGTACTCGAGCGCGTCTCGAGCGGTGACCATCTACTGGGACGACGACACTCAGCTCGACGATGGCAGCGTCATAATCAGCCTGAACGGCTCGAGCGTCACGTACAGCTTCACCTATGCGTCACAGGGCATCAATTCGGGCACATCGACAGGCACGGTAACCCTCCAGTCCGGCTCCAACACCCTCGTCGCCAGCATCTGGGACCTGTCCGGCCACAAGGGTACGAAGACGGCCACCTACGTACTACAAAGTTCGCCACCCACTGTGAGCGTCACTCCGTCGGGGCTGAGCGATGGCGACACAGTCAGCCGCGGCGGCGGCCAACAGGACTCCGTGGCTTTCACCATCCACAGCATCGGCGGGCCTTCCGCGGGGGCGACGTACGACCTCACGGCCTCCTGTTCGGGCAACGCCACACAGGGAAGCTGCACCGCGTCTCCAGCGTCCGTGGGAATCTCGCCCGGCGGTTCCAAGACGGCATGGGTCAAATTCGGCACGCCGGCCGCCGCCGCCCTCCACGGTGACGTGAAACTTCGGGCGCGCTACACGCTCGACAACGCGATCAAGGACTCCGGCTGGGTAGCGCTGCGCACCACTCTGCCCTGCACGGCGACTTACAGCTACATCGATCCCTGTACTTACTTCGTGCAGCGAAGCAGCGGTCACGCGTACACGCAGAACTTCCGCGTGACGAGCAACGTATCGACGGAGACCGTTCCCTTCTCACTCACGCTGGTCACCGAAGGCGAAGGTATAGCATCGGCATCGATCCCGAGCAGTACGGTCAGCGTCCCACCCCAGTCTTCGAAGATCGTAACGGTCAGCTACACCACTCTCGACTCGGCCGCCCTCGCGGCGCTCGGCGGCGGTACCGGCGGTATGGCAGACGCCAGGATCGTACTCTCGGCCAGCGACGGTATCAAACCGGTGGCGGCGAGCGTGGATGTCGGCGTCGCCCTCCCGCCCCCGCCCCCCTCGCTGCACCGCGTAGCGCTCGCGCCGCACTACACGACCGTGGCTCACGCGGACAAATCCAAACTCTACACCACCTCCTTCCGCGTCACCAACGCGGGCACCGACACGGCTACCTACCGTTACACCCTCCACTGTACGGGTGACGCGGTGGTAAGCAACTGCGACGGCGGCGCGCAGCCGGATACGATATCGCTGGGAGTCATACAACCCGAGAGTACGGTCGTCGTACAGGCGGCACTCACTACCACCGGCGCGGCCGGCTTGGCGAGCGGCGAGCTGAATCTCACGGTCTGGCGGGCAGCCGCGTCGCAAACGCGCGACAGTGCCACGCTCACCGTCACACTCGACTCATCGAGCCCCGCGGACCATGGAATCGCCGGCCTCGACCCCGGGAGTACCGTGGAGAGATCGCTCTGCACCAGCTTCTCGATAGCGCCGGGCCACGCCTGGGAGTGCGGCGACCTGAGAGTGGCGCTTTCCACCAGCGGCATCGCCACGGCAGGCAAGTGGCGATCGCCAGTTCTCATTTACAACAGTGCCCACGCGAGACCCGAGGTGACCGTCCGCGCTCGCCTCACGCTACCCACCAGCGAACCGGTGCCGGACAGCGTGGTCGCACGGCTTCTCGAGAGTCCGAGCGGAGCCGAGCTCGCGCATGGCAAGTGGTCGGGCAGTGATTGGACCTCCGGAAGCACACGGCAGATAGCACTCTCCTTCGATGCCTCGTCGAAATCGACGGCGCTCCATTCCTACCTGCTCGAGACAACTCGTTTCCAGGCTGCAGGTCCCGAGAGCGACACCACGAGCGGGGTCTTCGTAGTGGTGAACCGCGAAGACAGCCCCTTCGGCGCCGGTTGGTGGCTCGCCGGGTTCGAGCAGCTCCACGACGAGAGCGATGGATCGAAGCTATGGGTGGCGGGCGATGGGAGCACGAGGCGCTACGTGGCCGACGGGGGCGATCCGGACATCTTCCGGGCGGAATCGCTCTACCGCCCCGACTCGATGGTGCGTTCCGGGAGCGGGGCGGGCACGCTCTACACGCGCTACCCGGCGCACGGAGTCACGGTCACCTTCGATGCACTTGGCCGACACGTGGCCACGACCGACCGTCTCGGGCGCTCCACGCACTTCCATTACGACGGTACGACATCCTTCCTGCTCGACTCGATCGTCGTGCCCACCGGTACCACGACCGGGCAAACCTTCCACTTCCGCTACGACACGCTCACCGCGGGCGGCACCGCGCACGTGAGGCTCGTGGCAGTGGAAGCGCCCCCGCTGGGCAGCGAGCGGCGGGTGGACTCGCTCGTGGTCGACGGCTCCACGCTGGATGTCACGGGTATCGTACGGCCCGATGGAAACGGCGTGACCTTCGCCTATACCACCTCGGCGGACGCCGTGGGCGCCCACCGGATGAAGAGCTCGACCGATGAGCGCGGCCAGAGTACGCTCTTCGCCTACGACCCGATCGGGTTTTTCGAGAAGAGCTCGCTCGCCATCGACGGCGGTGACAGTGTGCAGCACGTCTTCCACACCGCCATGGCGCGCGGCCGATCGGGCACGGCGGCAGTACCGCTGGATCTGGCCTATGCGAGCCACGACGGACCGAGAGCGGACGTGGGCGACTCCACGCTCTTCTGGACCGATCGCTTTGGCGCTCCGACGAGGATACGGAACGCGCTGGGCGATGAGACCACGCTCGACCGTGGAGACTCCACCTTCCCCTCCCTCGTCACCCGGCTTCGGGCGCCGAGCGGGCAGATCACGTCGGCCACGTACGACGCGCACGGAAACGTGGCGAGCGTGACCGATTCCGCCACGTACATGGATCCCGATGGCTCGGGCCCGGAGGGTGCCACATACGCGACGACCCACTATAGCTGGGACCCGAAGTGGGATTTCCTCACCCGGACCATCGACCCGGCGGGCGACTCTTCCAGGACCTCCTACGACGCCACGACGGGCAACATGCTCTGGTCGGAGGATGGCCGGGGCGCGATGAGCCGGACGAACTTCTACTACTACCCTTCGAGCCACGTGGCGCACGGGCTGCTCAGGAGCGTGGTCTATCCCGGACAGCCCGCGAGCGAGGGAGACTCGCTCTCGTACGATACATCGCTCCTCGATCTCGCCTACACCGTGGACGCGGCCGAGCGCAGGACGAGCTACGCGAGAGACGCTGCCGGGCGGGTCACGGGCGTGACGTATCCGAGCGCGGTCACCGAGGAGCATCATCTCGACATCATGGGTCGCGATACGCTCTCCATGACCACGGATACCATATCGGGAGCGGACACCGCGTGGGTCAGGTCGCACTACGACGAGACAGGCAATCTCGACTCGCTCTTCCGGGCGAGCTTCCCCGACCGTGCCGGATTGGATACGCTGGTGCAGGTCTTCACGTACGACGCGGCCAACAGGAAGATCGCCGAGACGCTGTTGGGCGGTCCCTCCGGGAGCGAGACCGTAGAGTGGGAGTACGACCTGGCCGGCAACCTGCTCTCGGGCGGCCGGCGGCCCACGAGGAACCGGTACGACGTGCTGAACCGGCTGGTGCGCAAGGCCGGGAGCGATGTGTCGACCTTCGTGTACGACGCCGCGGGCAACGTGCTCGCCGCCGACAACTCATCTGCCCGCGTGAGCCGGTCCTACTACGCCAACGGCACGCTCCGGAGCGACACGCTGAGGATCGCTACAAGGAGTGGCGCCGACTTCACCCAGCACGTGTACGACCTGCATTACGAGTACGACATCAATGGCAGGCGTTCGTCGCTGATACAGGGCTCGGGGAGCGGTGCCCAGACGCGGGATTACCACTACGAGTCGGCCACCGGCCGGCTGAAGTCGGTGACGGATCCGGACGACCACCGATACACGGTGGCCTACGACTCCACGGGCCGCGTGTCACGGATCATACGCCTGGCCGGCGAGACGGACAGCATCGTGGAGACCAGGAAATACGACAAGCTCTCCCGCCTCGTCCGGCGTATCCAGTGGAAGCCAGCTACCGGCGATACGCTCCATTCGGACAGCCTCGTCTACGACCGGCATGACAAAGTAGTCGGAAACCTGCCTGGTGGCGACGAGCTGGAGTACGACGCGCTGGGGCATCTGGCCAGCTCGGGGATCGGCGCGAGCGGACCGGAGAGCTACACGTACGATGCGCTGGGCCACCGGAGCTATGGCGTGCAGGGAGGAGACAACGCGCGCGAAAGTTATTACGGCTACGTGAGCGGCACGGAGCGTCTCTCCTTCGCGCGCCACCCCACGCTACCCGATCCGGATACGACGTACTACTTCTACGACGCCATCGACGGCGCCCTGGGTGAAGAACGATCAGTGCATCATTTCCGGGTGAGCGGGGGATGCGGATTCTGCTCCTCGACGTATTACGAGCAGCGTAGCACGATCAGCTTCTACGATGACGAGCGGCGGCTGGTGAAGAGCGCGTTCCACCTGGATAGTCTCGAGACGCCGACGACACCATATCCCGACCCCAATTACGAGCGCTACTCTCGTACCGAGAGCTATCGCTACGACGCACTCGGACGTCGGATCTGGACGGAGGTCTTCTACGGAACCAACTGCTCCAACCACGACAAGAGCTCCGGCTGCCACAACGCCGTGACAAGGACAGTGTGGGATGGGAACGGCATGCTGGCGGAGATGCGCTCTCTCCCCGATACGACGCCTCCGGTGAGTGAGTCGGAGTGGGGCACGGGGCTTCACTACGGGCGCGTGACGTACACCTATCTGGGTGGCGTGCTCGGCATGGACTCCCCGGTTTCGCTCGAGAAGGAGGGAATCCTGGTGGTGCCGCTCACGCGCTGGAGCGGAGTGATCGATCGCGGTGAGTGCCCAGGTTCGACGAACGATGATTGTTCGCTGCTGCACCTGTCATTCCCCGGGGCAACGGGCTCTGCATACGGTGAAGCGGTCCCCCACGGCGACGGGCCACCGAGTTGGTACGGGAGCCAGCTCACGGGAATGCAGGACGCCTCGGGTTACCTGTATCGCAGAAATCGCTATTATGATCCCAAGACCGGACGGTTCACGCAGGCGGATCCGATCGGGCTGGCAGGGGGGCTGAACGCGTATGGGTATGCGGGGGGGGACCCGGTATCGTATTCAGATCCATTTGGGTTGTGGTGTGAGGATGACGGGGACCCGTGCCCGGGGCCAATTGGGCAGGTGGTCGCCCAGGTCAACGCAAATATGTCCGCGGCAGTGGCAAACCTCGCCATCGCTACTGCACATGTGGCGGGCGAAATTACGGACGCTGCGACCGGCCTCGTAAGCCTTATGAAGGCCGCGCTCGGGCGTGATGAGAACAACCAGGAACTCTCCACCGGCGCGAGGGTGGGTTCCGCAGCACTGGGCCTTGCTACGGCATTGGGGGGAGCCGGAGACCGAGCAGCAGCAAGGCTAACGAGCTCCCAAGCGCGTGATTTGGCGGGTTACCTCGGTTTTACCAAGGAAGTCAAGGGTGCGCCGTTTAATTCGATGGGCCAGAAGGTATTCACGAATGGAAAGGCCATGATAACGCAGGATATCACAATGCATCAGGGTGTTGAGGCAACATGGAAGCTCTTCGACATGAAGGGTAATCGCCTTGGCACGTATGATGGCCTGCTAACTATCAAACTAGGAAAGTGAGATGAGTTTTTCGATACACTTTCTGCCTCAGGGATCTCCGCAGGATCACGTAGACTCTGGTGGGCGTGCGGGAATCATCCACGTGGGCGATTACGAGGAGGTATTTGTCGCCGATACCTCCTTTTGGACAATCGCTGATTACGAGCAGCAATGGAAGAACGGACTTGACAGAGCAGTGAATCAGCGGCTCGCCTCATGTTTGATTACGTCGATGCACGACCCGAAGGACGCAGAAATGCTGTTCTGGTGGCTCCTATTCCCGGCTGGGGAAAGGGTCTTCATGCAGGATGCGATTCTCCGCCTCGACCAGCTCCGCCGATCTTTCAATCCGGACGATCTCTATTCGCACATCCCTGAGCGGCAGACGCACAATGATGAGGGGCGCCGGATCTCGGAGTGGGAACTATCGCGAAAGGACATCGTGGAGTTCCTCGTTAGCGTTGACCGACAAACTTCTATGTGATCCGCAGCTGAAAGGCATGCATAAGATCCGCCTTCGGCAATGCCACACCAAACCCGAGTTATTCGTGGGGGCGAGAGTCGCCTCTTCGCCATTACAAACGTGCTCGATAGGGAACGGGCGGTACGCTGGCGTGCTCGTGTCTCAACTTCGAGGCCGCGTGTGCTGCTGCGCCTCAACCGGATCCCCGGAGCCACGCCAGGCCCGTGTGGAACTGGTTAAGATCTACGATGTCGATGCACGCGTGTCCAGCTTCGTCGCGCTCTATGTAGAGCGCGACGAAGCCGATCACGACCAAGTCTGAGCTCGAAGGCCACCGCGTAGGTGCCTCGTAGTTGGGAGCGGGTCCGTGCTCGGCTCGACCACACCGTAGCGGGCCGGCCGGGCACGCGACCAGTGCTTCCTGAGGGATAAATCGAGTGATGTTTCGATTGTCAAACAGCGGCCCTACAGCACTTCACCGACCAGCGGGGCTCGCGTAACTCGATACTATCAAGACGTTGGAGGCGACATGCGGTCGTATGACGACAGCGTCCCTCGACACCCCTTCATTGGAGACTTGAGCGAACCACAGGCGGCGGTGACATCTCTTGAACTTGGAGGCTGGCTTTGGAGGGCGTAGCTCTTCGCCACGCCCTCCTACCACCTCGACAGTCTGCAGGTCCTCTTCCGCCGCCCGCCAGTGCTGGTGAAGTGCTTCTACTGCTCGCGAGAGGTCAGGCCCTCAGCTAGCCAACGGCAGCACCTCCTAGCGATTGTCATGCACGGTCGCGTCGAACTCCGGCATCGCAACCGGAACGCCACGGACCATCTCATCCATCGGCACGTACGACCGCCGCTCCTTGGCGATCCGGAACATGAGCTTGAGCCCCTTGCGGCTTATCGCCGTCAAGGCCGACATCTTCTTCCCTCCGTTGTTCGCGAGGAGCTTCTGGAACTCGGCGTGGTACATGCCGCCCGAGCGCACGCCACGGAGCGCGAACATGAAGGCGTGACGGCGCAGCGTCGGCCGGCCACGTTTCGAGATCCGCTCCTTACCCTTCAACAGCCCACTCGAGCGCTCGACCAAGGAGAGGCCGGCCACCTTTAGCACCTGCGCCGATGATTCGTAGGCCCTGGGGTCACCGATGGAGCCCAGGAACGTGGCCGCCGTGACCGCGTTGACGCCCGGGATGGTGAGGAGGAACTCCGCCTCCGATGTCTCCTCGAGCGAAGCAATCATGCGAGCCTTGAGCTCCGCTATCTGCGCGGTGAAGAGCTCTATCCGGTCGATGATGAGCGGAATCTCTCGGCAGAGCGCCAGCTGGGCACCGGGCAGAGCGAGCGTGGTACGCGCGGCAGAAACGAGCTCCTCATAGCGCTCGGCGCCGAGATGATTGCGGCTCGTCTTCCTGAGGAGCGCGATCACCCGGGTCTTGTTTGCTTCCAAGAGCACTCTTGGTCCGGGGTAGGCCTTCAGGAGCGCGAGCGGCGTCTTCTTGTCGACCTGGACGAAGATCCGCTCGAACTCGGGGAACACGACATCGAGAATCGATTTTAGACGCGTGAGGGCCGCATTCCGGAGCACGGTGACGTGCTCGCGGGCCGACACCAGGTAGCGCAGATCGGCGTACACGGTGTGGAGAAAGGGGAAGGAGACGAACTTCCCCTGCGAAACCAGATCGACTATCGCAGCGGCATCCTTGGCGTCGGTCTTCAGCGCCTGGTTGTGCGTAATCTCCTTCTGCCGCTTGGTATGGGCTGGGAGCACGCTCACCACGTCGAAGCCATGGTGGTGGAGATAGTGGGCCAGCGTGAAGCCGTAGCTACCGGCGAACTCGATGCCGATGAGCACCTTCTCAGGCGGCACATCGGGCACGGTCTTCCTGATGAACCTTACCGCACCATCGAAGCCCGTACGCGTGGTCTTGAAAGGGTAAGGCTTGGAGTCCTCGCCGTCCTTGGTGCGGACGACGAGCGTGTGCTCGAACTTGCCGGCATCGACGCCGACGTAGGCACCGGCCCGCATCGCTCGGCGCCGCTTTTCTTGGCTGTTCATGGCTCCCTCTTGAGGTCTGGGAGCCACACCGTACCCGATTGGGATCGAGCGCCCAAAAGGCACGAAGGGAGAGCGATTACTGCGACCGCGCGGTGTCGTACGGCGAAGTATCCACCGTACCCGATGCATCGCGAGCGGCCAAGTCGGTACTGCAGGTCGGCCGCACCACATCCCGCGGCGGTAGCTACGGCACGACACGTCTGGCGAGGCGATTTCTCGCCAATCAGGTTATAGGGGTCTCAACTACTCGGATCCGTTCGGACTTCACCCTTGTTGTTTCGTAGACATCGGCCCGCAGATAGTCGCGGGATTGGAGAATGCTCGGGCTGCGAAGGAAGCGGAAATTACGGGCGCCATGCTCGACTTTGCGTACCAATACATCATACTCGATGGCGTCGGAAAGCTAACGGGGGCAGTTGTTGGTTCGGTCGCGAAGGGTGCAGGGAAAAGCGCAGGGGCAGAGGCCGTTGAGGGTGGCGCCGCAGCAGAAGCCAAGATGTTCAGCAAGGAGAAGCAAGCACTAGTTGAAATGGCCAAGGGCGACAAGAGGACGGGAATGACAACGGCGGATATGGAGGCGTACAAGCAATTGAACCAGCAACTGCCTGATCCGTTCCCGAGCAGCCAAGTTCGCGGGCCAGAGTCTCACCCAACTCGTGGTGCCCCGACCTCACAACAACCTCACGGGCACGTCGGCCCAGTAGACCACATTCCGATTAGAGATCCAGAGCCATGACGCGTCTCCAATCTGAACTCCAGCGCGCAGCCCAAGACCTTGGGCTGAGAATCGTGGTTCCGTATGTCTTGGACATACGACCGGGGCTACAGATCCATGCTCTGGCTCTGCTCCCTCAGATCGGGGCGCAAAAGGGCATGATCATAGTCGATCGTTTCGAGAAATTGAAGGGTCTGGGCGTCGAGTTAGTGAAGGATGGCTTCGGCTACAGCGTGCTGAGCGATCCTCTGCCTTCCGAGGAGTATAATTTGAACTCCTACATTGAGATGTTCTCTGAATGGGGATGGGGAGCAACTAACGAAAGCCGGCCGTATTGGATAAAGTGAAGGGATAACATCGAGCGCACGAGAGTACGTGTCGCCGGAGGCGGGGATGTAAGAGCGACCGGTGACACCTAATCGACGAGCGGCGCTTACAACCGTCGTAATTATGCTCGTAGTCACGACCGTTTAGTGGGCGTACGTCCTGCTTGATCGCGGTGTGACGTTAGACCACCAAAGCACCGAACTACTGCGGCAGAAGCGGACCGCAGATCTTCTAGGAGCGCTGCTGGTGAAGATCCCACGCGGTGCGAGCATGGATGATGTCGCTGCTATAGTGAAAGCCAAGCATCCGGACCTGATCGTTAAGCGAGACGGTCAGCGTCTCGAAGTCGGCGAAGTTCTCCTGGAGTTTCATGGAGACACCCTCGCGCGTATCAGTCCGATGTAAACGTTGCATCAAGTAGAGCGCAGATCCGCTCGAACACGCGATGCTTCTTCAATCGAGGCGTCGCGTGCGTCAACGGCGGACCGGGTGTGAATTGGAGCCTCTGCGGGCTGTTCGGATCGCCGGGCCTCGCCGTTGCGCGATGCCGCTGGTGGGCTGCGTGTATCGTCGGGCCTCACCAGCGTCGTCGCTGTAGCTATCGCGCCCGCCATCGCACGAGAGGCCCTGAGGCCGGTTGAGTGTTTGCTAGGTGCTCGTAGCACGTCGCAGTGCCCGTAACCTGACCCCAGGACCTCTGATCGCAGCCCACAGGCATGACTACGCAGGAGGTCGAACGAGAGCGCTACTCCAGCTGCATCCGGCGTCGTGGCCGATTGCAGCATGCGCCGCTCTCATACTGGGGCAAGGCGAATCGGTTGTCAAACAGCGCCGATACTGCAGTGTACATCCGGACCCGTCGCGCGACGATCAAAGCTCCTCGGTGCTCAGGGATGATTCTTTCCTGGCACGACACATCTTCACGGACGCTCTCGGGCCGAAGGAGACCAGCGACGACTGTATGGCGGAGGTCAGCCCGAGGGACGGCATCGAGTCGTCCCACAGGCGCCTCTACTCGGTTTGCGGTCTAAGCGTCTCCTCCTACGCTCGGCTCACCTGCACTCCTGCTCGTGGCAGCATCCCGCGCGCAGCTGCTACGGACCTGCCTCCATCCTGCTTACGCGGCCTGCTGGGCGCCCTGCTCGCACTTCGGGTGTCCTCGCCCGTCCATCCCTTTACTACGCCGTTTCCGCGTCACCTTGGGCGCGGGAAGCGGTACTCCGTGGGCGGCGCACCAGCGCTCCGTGTCGAACGCTTCGCCGGTCTGCATGATGTGCTGCAGCATCGGTACCAACTTCCGCGCCACGGCGCACATCGCACTCGTCTTCTTACCGCCGTTCCGAGCACGCAACGCGAGATACTGCTCGCGGTAGAGCCCTCTCTTCTGGCACCAGCGGCCAGCGAGCAGGAATAGCTGGCGCCGGAGCGCCGGCCGCCCACGCTTGGTCTGCTTCACGCGCCCGTTCACGCTCACCCCGCTCTGCTTACCCGCCAGATTCATCCCGACGAGCTTCAACACCTGCCTGGGCGAGACGTAGCTCTCGGGATCACCCAGTTCCGCCACGATGCTGGCCGCGCACACGACGCTCACGCCGGGCACCGTAGTCAGTGCCTTCGCCGAAGGGATTTCCTCCACCAGTGCCGTGAGTAGTTCGTCCACGGTGGCCATGTGACCCTGGAGCACCGTCCAGCGGCTCATGATCCGGCGGATCTCGCTCGCCCTGGCCTCGAGCCCCACGGTGAGGCCCACCGTGCCAGCGCTCGCGACGAGAAGCGCATCGACCGCCTCGCGCTTGATGTGACTACGCGAGACTTCTCCGACGAATACACGAACGGTCTCCGGCCGCTCGGAGAGGAGCTCGTAGGGCGTTGCCCATCGCGCGAGAAGAGCCCGTGGCGTCGCCTTGGTCAGGTTGTGGAAGTGGTCCATGAACTCCGGCCAGACGAGGTCCAGGAGGCTCTGCAGCCTGTTCTTGAGCCGCGTCTCTTCTCTCGTCAATCGCTCGCGCTCGGTCGTGAGCGTCCGGAGAGCTGCGGCGTGTTCGTCCAAGAGAGAGAAGCCCACGAATAGCCCACTGCCGACGAGCCGGCAGATCTGGGCAGCATCCTTGGCATCGTCCTTCCTCGGGCTGTTGTCCTCGACCTCCTTGAGCTTCTTGGTCACCGTAGTGGGCGAAGGTCAGCCCGTAGTGCCCGGCGAACTCGAGCCCGGTGAGCATCCGATCGCGTGGGATGTCGGGGAACTTCTCGGTGAGAAACTTGTCTGCCGCATCGAAACCATCGCGGTCTACTTCGACGCGTACGGCCTTCGTGCGTCGTCCGTCGGGGCCGCGCGCTACCAGCTTGTGGAACTCCTTGCCGGTGTCCACGCCAACGTGGACCGGGAACTCTCGCGCGTACGCTTCCTTGTCATCGGTCTGCGACCCGAGACCCCATCCATGCTTCGATCCAGGAATCTGTCCGGAATTCTGTCCAGGCTTCATCGCCCGCCTCGTGTGTGAGGGTGACGGCCCGGACCTCTGCCACGCGACCTAGAGAAACTCGCTCTCGTCGTGCGGCGGAATGCTAGGAAGACGCTCTACGGATCTTCTCCGATCGCTTGCGTCTCCGACCCGGACCACCCAGCATACCAACAAGGCGGCCAAAGCGTTTCACCCGCCCGGCGAGCATCATAGCTTCCGGTTGTAGATGTGTATCGTATTCAGATCCATTTGGGTTGTGCGTCGGCCCTCTTGCAGTTGTCTGTGTTTGGATCGCGGAAGCGTCATTCGGCGAACTGGTTGCTGCTGCTGCAGGTGCGACTATAGCGACTGTTGCCACACAACAACTGCTCAGTGGCTCCTCGTCCGCGTCTCTCCCATCTTTCGGTGCCGACGCGACGTTTGTCCTCAAGGGTGGAGAGACCGATGCCACCCGACTAGGGCGCGAGGCGCATCGGGACAAGGATTACGGAGAGGGCTTCATCAAGGAATTCACATTGCCGAGCGGGAAACGCTGCGATGCGTACAACCCGGAGACATGCGAAGTGAAAGAGCTAAAGCCCAATAACAAGCGGGCCAAACGCAGAGGAGCAAAGCAGGTGGAGGAATACGTCAAGGAGTTGGAGGAGGCAACAGGTAAGAAGCATACCGGCACGGTGGAAACCTACGACCCATGATGGCACTCGAGATGACCGCGTCTGACTCGATCATACAACTGGTGGACCGGGTGTTGAACCCGTATGGCTTCAAACGTCGTAAGAACACGTGGTATCTGGATGCACCGGAGATTATCGCTGTAGTTGATCTGCAGAAGAGCAGGTGGGGACAGCAATTCTTTATCAATCTTGCGTTCTATTTGAAGAGCCTGGGGAGCGAGCGCTTTCCGAAAGAGAACCATTGTCACGCGCGAGTACGCCTGAGCGCACTACTTGACACGGCGGAAAGAGCGAAATTCGACCAAGCGCTCGATCTTGAAGACACGTCATTTTCACAGTCCCAGCGTGAGGAGGTAATAGAAACAGCCCTGCGCCGTAGTGGCTTGCCACTTCTCCAAGCCGGGCGTTCCCTTGATGCGCTTCGGACGTTCCTCACTGAACGCGAGGTCCCTTCACTGTTCTTGGCCAAGGAAGCACGGAGTGCATTGGCCAACCAGTCGAGTTGAGCGGACTACGGCAACGATACGCTCGATCCGGATCGTGAAAGATCACCCAGAGTGCTCAAGGGCCTCGCGAGCCTCTGGCGTACCTGTCGGCGGGCCGAGTGTGAATTGGAGCCTCTGAGGGCTATCCGGATCGCCGGGCCTCGCCGTTGCGCGATGTCGCTGGTGGGCTGCGTGTATCGTTGGGCCTCACGCGGGCCACCCGGATCCCCGAGCCTTACCAGCGCCATCGCGTCCGCCATCGCGCGTGAGGTCCTGGGGCCGGTTGAGTGTTTGCTGGGTGCTCGTAGCACGTCGCGGTGCCCGTAACCTGACCCCAGGACCTCTCATCTCAGCGCAGCAGCGTGACGACGCAACAGATTGAGCGAGAGGAGCTTCGCACCACCTGTATTCGAGGTGGTGCGTGAATGCAGCGTACGGCGCTCCCCTACAGTGAGGCAGGACGAATCGGTTGTCAAACAGCGCCGATACTACAGCGTACATCCGGACCCGTCGCGCGACGATCAAAGCTCCTCGGTGCTCAGGGTTGATTCCCGCTCAACGCGGCCTGGCACGACACATCTTCACGGACGCTCTCGGGCCGGAGGAGACCAGCGACGACTGTATGGCGGAGGTCAACTCGCGGGACGACTCGATGCCGTCCCGCGGGCGCCTCTACTCGGTTTGCGGTCTGAGCGTCTCCTCCTACGCTCGGCTCACCTTGATTCCTGCACGCACCTGCATGCAGGAACGTGAGGACGCCACGATCTTCCCGCACCCTCACTTGGACGTCGCTCCGCACCCGTCAGAACACTCGCGCTCCCATACAATGTGACATTGTATACATCACGTCTCCGACGTCGTCATTTCATTCCACTCGACGTCGTTCTTGGCTGCTTTCTGTAAAGGAATTATTCAACTCTCGAAGCCGTGAGATGAGCGTTTTCTAATCTCCGCTTCGTGCACAAACAACCGTGTTCCCTTCTTCCTCCTGTCTCGTCTGCTCATTGAACGGCGACGATGAGCGATCACTGTTTCTCTCGTGATCAGATGCTCATACATCCACAGTCACTGATGTCGGATGGTCGCCGCGTGAACGTGCTCTGGACGGAGGTTCACGAATGGACCGGTTCCTGTCGCACGCAGTTCGCGCAACTTTTCAAGGGCGCCACACGGCACGGCTCGAAGGCAGATCGCGAGGCCGGATGCAAGGCAGGGCGCGATGACTGGCATCCATGCAGCGCATCCGATGCCGCTCTCCGAGAACATCTCTCGCGAGTACCTGCTGCATCATCGCGTGTGCCCACGCTCGCTCACCGATGACGGCACCCTCATTGTCGCGGTTGCGCCCGACGCCCTTCTCCCCGAAGCGCTCGACGATCTCTCCATAGCGTACGGCTCGTCGGTCATCCCGGAGAGCGCCTCCGCCGACGAAGTGGAACGCCTCATCGAACGCCTCTCCACCGAGACCGAGCGCACCGTGGAGCTCGAGCGCGCGGGCACCGACGATGCGTGGGACGACCCGCTAACGGCCGACGTCCGTGACCTGGCCACGCAGCCGCCCGTGGTGCGCTACGTCAATCTCCTCGTGCGCGACGCCTTCGATGCCGGAGCGAGCGACATCCACCTCGAGGCCACTCGCGCGGGACTCTCGGCCCGCTTCCGGCTCGACGGCATTCTCGTCCCCGCCCCCGAGGCACCGGCCGCGCTGCACCACGCCATAGTCTCGCGCATCAAGCTCCTCGCCGAGCTCGACATCGCCGAGCGCAGACGACCGCAGGACGGACGCATCCGCGTACGGCTCGAAGCACGAGAGCTCGACCTGAGAGTATCCACCGTGCCCACCATGCACGGCGAGAGCGTGGTGCTCCGGCTCCTCGACCGCGGCGGCCGCCCCGTGGGGCTGGAAGATCTGGGGATGTCTACCAGCACTCTCTCGACCATGCAGTCGCTGGCCCGCAAGCCGCACGGGATGATCCTCGTCACCGGGCCCACCGGCTCGGGGAAGACTACCACGCTCTACGCCGCGCTGCGATCGCGCGAGGCGGCGGCCGAGAAGCTCATCACGGTCGAGGACCCGATCGAGTATCAGCTCCCCGGTGTCACGCAGGTGCCGGTGCACCGGGAAGCGGGCGTCTCCTTCGCGGCCGCTCTGCGGTCGATCCTGAGACAGGACCCCGACGTGCTCATGATCGGCGAGATGCGAGACTCGGAGACCGCGGGGCTGGCGGTGCAGGCGGCGATGACGGGCCACCTCGTCTTCTCTACTCTGCATACGAACGACGCGCTGGGTGCCATCCCGCGGCTCACGGATCTCGGAGTGCCGGCCTACCTCGTTGCCGCGACTCTCGAAGCGGTGCTCGCCCAGCGGCTCGTGAGGAGGGTCTGCGAGAGCTGCGCGGAGAAATACACGCCAGGCCGGGAGGAGCTATCGCTTCTCGCTCTCTCCGAATGGGAGCTGAGCCAAGTAGGCCAGCTCGTGCGCGGTACCGGCTGCGACGCCTGCCGCACGACGGGATACCGCGGCCGCGTGGGCCTCTTCGAGCTCGTGATCGTGAGCGAAGAGCTGCGAGAGGCGATCGCCCGCGGCGCATCGCTGGGCGAGCTGCGCGCGCTGGTCGATCGTTCCGCGACATCCGCGCACGGCGACGCCGCACGCAGCCGAACCCCATCCACCGGCGCGACGCGAACCATCGCCGTGTCGCACAGCACCACGCTTCGCTCGGATGGCTGGGCGAAAGCGGTGGCCGGTCTCACCACTGTCGAGGAGGTACTTCGTGTGGTGCAATCGTAACTCCGTACGTGGCTCGCGCCACGCCGGCGGTTCACGCGACCGCTGCATCCGCCTCCTGTGCTCTCGCCCGCTACGCTCCGGCTTCACGTTGATAGAGCTGCTCGTCGTGATCGCTATCATAGCCACGCTCGCGGCCGTGGTGGCACCCGCCGTGTTCCACCACGTGAGCGATGCGAAAACCGAAGCGGCCAGGAGCCAGCTCGAGATCTTCGCTCTCGCCCTCGACTCCTACCGGCTGGACAACGACAGCTACCCGACGAGCGAGCAGGGTCTTTCCGCTCTCCGCACCATTCCGGAGACGGGCGAGCATCCGAGGAACTGGCGCGGCCCCTATCTCAGGAAGGAGGTGCCTCTCGACCCTTGGGGACGGCCGTACGTCTACCTCGCGCCCGGGAAGGAGAACCCCACTTCGTACGACTGCTACACGCTGGGGAGAGATGGCAAGATCGGCGGCGACGATGAGGACGCGGACATCACTTCGTGGGGCGGAGCGGTAGAGCAATGAACGCGAGCGCTCGATTCGCCATGGATGTATTGCCCACCCCTCCCAATGCACCGCGTTCGGCGAGGAGCCCATGAGCAGCGCCGTCCATGCCCATCGCTACTCCTATCGCGCCGCGCGATCGGATGGCGTGCTGGAGATGGGCGTTCTCGCGGCGGAGAGTCGCGCCGCGGCGGCGAGGGCGCTCGAGGGACGCGGTCTCTTTCCCGTGGAGCTGCGGGTGGAGCGAGAAGAGACGACTGGCGGGCGGCGCATCTCGGCCCGCGACCTCGCACTCGGTTTCCGCGTGCTCGCTACTCTCCTCGAAGCGGGTCTCCCCATGACGCGAGCGCTCGCCGCGATGAGCGAGCTCGCGCCGCCCTCCTGGGAGCCGGCGCTCCCCGAGATCACGCGCGCCGTGCGCGAAGGCGCATCGCTCGGCGCCGCGCTCGACCAGGGCCCGCTCCTCGTTCCGCCCGTGGTGCTCGGCATCGTGCGCGCCGGCGAGGCGGGGAGCGGACTCGCCACTGCCGTACGCCGCGCGGCGGAGCTGCTCGAGCACCAAGCCGCGATGCGCTCGGCGGTACGGAGCGCGCTTGCGTATCCCGCGCTCCTCGCGGTGGCGGCCACCGCTTCGGTGGCGCTGCTGGTGGGCGTGGTACTTCCGCGCTTCGGCGCCATCCTCGCCGACCTCGGTCAGTCGCTCCCGCCGACCACGCGCTTCGTGCTGAACGCGTCCACCTTCATCCGCGCGTGGGCTCCGGCAGGTGCGATAGCGGCCGCGATCGCCCTCGTGCTCTGGCGATCGTGGGTCTCTACCGAGGAAGGACGCGAGCGCTGGCATGCGCTGCTCCTCGAGCTGCCACTGCTCGGATCGATCCGTCGGTCCGCCGCCACCGCGCGAACCGGCGCTGCACTCTCCGCGCTTCTCGAGAGCGGTGTGCCGATCGCCGCGGCGATGCTGCACGCGGCCCGCGCCTCCGGCGATGCCTCGCTCACGCGGCGCATTCTCACTGCCCGCGAGTCCGTGGTGCAGGGACGTCGCCCATCCGACGCGCTCGCGCAGGAGACCGCGCTCACCCCCACGGCCGTCCGCCTGACGCGGGCGGGCGAAGAAACCGGCCGCCTGGCCGAGATGCTCTCGCACGCGGCGGCATTGGAGCGGGAGCGTGCGGAGTCGATGGTGCGGAGCGCCGTACGGCTGCTGGAGCCGGCGCTCATCCTGGTCTTCGGCGGGCTCGTGGCACTCGTGGCGGCCGCGCTGCTCCAAGCCATCTACAGCGTGAGGCCGACGTGAAGCGCGGCCGCCCACACGCTTCGCCACGCGGCGCCCGATGCGCCACACTGTGCAGCGCTCCGCAGAGAATAATACCGCGCGGATCGATGCTCGGAATGCGCGGCGTGACGCTCGTGGAACTGCTCGTGGTGATCATGCTCATGGGGCTCCTGGCGGGCGTAGTGGGACTCACCATGAATTCCACGCCCGGCACGGCCGCGCTCGACCCGGCGACGGCACGCGTGATGGCCGCGCGCGATTCCGCGCTGCGCACAAGTCACCCCGTGACGATCCGACTCACGGTGGAGCAAGCCGCCCACTACGCCACCGCCTTCCCCGACGGACGCGTGCTCACCGACGCTCCGCTGGGTATCGACGCGCTGAGCGGAAGCGCGTCGAGAATGCGGGCGGACGCGGGCCCGATCTCCACCACGAGAAGGGATAGCCATGCGACGCCGTGACGGCGCGGTGCTCCTGGAGGTCGTGGTGGCGCTCACGATCCTGGCCACCGGCGGCGTGACCATGATCGCGCTCGCGAGCCAGTCCATGGATGCGCTTCGCCGCGCGCACGTCGCGGAGGATGATACCGCGAGCGCCAGCGCGTTCCTGCACGCCGTCTCCCTCTGGCCACGTGCGGATCTCGACCGCCACCTCGGCGACAGGCCGCAGGGACATTGGCGCCTCCGGGTGGAGCGGCCGCTGCCCACGCTCTACGGCATCACCATTACCGACAGCACCGGCGGTCGAACGCTGCTCTCGACCGCGCTCTACCGCGCGGAGGCGGACAGTGTGGCGCCGTGAAGCCGGCGGCTCCGGCGGCTGTTCTCGCCACACGGCCTGTCGAGCGCGCGCGGCACCGAGGCACGGAGCCCACCCCTCCGGCTTCACGCTCGTAGAGATCATGGTCGCCATCGCCATAGGCGGACTGGTGCTCCTGGGCGCCCGCTCGTTCCTCGAGGTGCTGGCCGACGAGGAGGGACATGTGGCGCGCGAGGCCGCCATCCACGATGCCCGCGCCAACGGCGAGCGGCTGCTGCGCGACCTCGTCGGAAGGATGGAAGTCGGCACCACTGAAAGCGGATCCTTCGCGGGCGATCCCGCCGAGACGACCTTCACGAGCTGGTGCGACGTGCCCGCCGGCTGGCAGGAGCGCTGCCGCGTGACGATCGCCGTCGAGAGCGACCGCGAGAGCGATGGCACTGGCCCGGCGCTCGTGGCCAGGCTCTCCGGCAGGCGGCGCGTCATCCTGCGCACCGGCTTTCGCGCCGGAGAGCTCCGCTACCTGAACAGCGCTTCCTCGGGCGGCCAGTGGTTCCGGCAGTGGGGCGAGGGGATTACGGCGCCGCTCGCCATCGGCGTGCTGCTCGAGCGCGAATCCTTCGATGTAGGAGGATTCGCGGTGGATACTCTCATCGTGCGCATCGGGGAGCGTGGGTGATGCCGCGAACGCGCGAGGGTTTCGTCCTTCTCGCCGTGCTGTGGGTGATGGTGGGTGTCACGGCGCTCGGCCTCGCACTGGCACTCGCCGCGCGGAACGCGATACGCTCCGCCGAGAACCGGCGCGCCGCGACGATCGCCGCGTGGGGAGCCGAGGGGTGTGCCGAGCGGGCGCGCAGCGTGATCGAAGACGTACTGGATGGCCGGGCCGCCGGCGCGGGTGTTCCATTGGCGTACTCGCGTGGCGGATGGCGCACGCTCGACCGGACGGTCGCGGAGTCATCGCTCATGCATGCGAGTGGCTGCGCCGTCGAGCTGCGCGCGGCGGGGAGCACCATCGACGTGAACGGGGCGAGCGAGGAGCTGCTGCGCCACTTTTTTACCGCGCTCGATCTGCCGGCGGAGCGCCGCGATTCGCTCGTGGACGCGCTCCTCGACTGGCGCGACGCGGACGATGTGCCACGCCCCTCGGGCGCCGAGCGCGCGTGGTACGAGCGGGAGCGGCGAATCGCACCGCGGAACGCTCCGCTGCAGGACGCGCGTGAGCTCGCCCACATCCGCGGCTTCGATGCGCTGCCGGGCATCGACTCCCTGCTCGGCGTCGAACCCGGACGAATCGACCTCGGCCACGCGCCGCTCCTCGTGCTCGGCGCGCTCCCCGGCTTCGGCAGCGAGGCGGTAGCACGCGTGGCGGAGGAGCGCCTGCGCGGCGCGGCGCCGGCCGATCTGCTCTCGCTCGCCGCGCGGCTCTCGCCCAACGCGCGGAGCATGCTCGTGTCGCGCTACGCCGATCTCGCGCGCCTCACGGTGGTGGAGCCCGATGCGTGGCTCCTCACCAGCCGCGCTCGGGCCGGAGAGCCGGCGATCACCGCAGTCGTGGAGCTTCGCCTCGTGCGCGCGGGCTCGCGCGCCGCCATCGTGCGGCGCAGGAGCCGGGTGGAATGAAGCACCCGAAACTGCTCCCGCGATTCCTCCGCCGGCGCGCGAAGCGCCTGGGTGAGCGCTCGGGCGACGACACCATCGCGCGCCCCCGCTTCGCCATCGGTCTCGCCGTGGGCGTGGGCATCTCGGCCGACAGCGTGCGCGCGGTGGGCGTCGCTGGCGACGCCGTGCGCTGGGCCATCGAGCTCGAGCGAAGCGAAGGCGAACCGCTGGGCGACACCCTCGGCGCGCTGCTGGAGCGCGCTCCGCTCGCACGCTGGCCGGGCGCGCGAATCACGGTGGCCATCGGCCCTTCGGCGGTACAGGTGAAGCGGCTCACCGCGCTCCCACCGCTCACGGACGGCGCGGCAGTGGAGGCGGTGGTGCGGGAAGGAGCCGGCCGCTTCTTCCTTCGAAACGGCGTGCAGCTCCTCACGAGCGGTGTTCGCCTGGAGAAGCCCGGCACGGCGTGGGCAGCAGCCTACGACGCGCGGGTGGTGGAAGAGGTGGAGCGCACATGCGGCTCTATGGGGCGGCGCATCACACTTCGCGCGATAGTACCCGCCGCGGTGGCACTCGGCTACGCGGTGGCGAGCGGGCGAGAAGGTGCGCGGCTCGTCTGGAGAGACGGCGACGTCCACACGATGCTCGTCTTCGATACGGGTACACTCGCATCGATTCGACGGCGTCCCACATACGGTGACGAGGGAGGCGAGAGCGAGAATGAGCGCGAGGAGACATCGCTGTCGGCTGCCCTCCATGCACTCGGCGAGCGCGCGTTCGCCTTCGCCGATGCCTACGGCGCCGCCCGCATACCGCGCGGCGAGCCACTCAGCGCTCCACTCGGCGGTGCGTCCGCGACTTCGGGCACGCCGCCGCGGCTGGCCCGGAGGAAGCTCGCCATCGCCACCACGGCGTGTCTACTCTCGGGAACCGTCGCCCTCCTGGGCCCCGGACTCGTAGCGGCGCATTCGGCGCATCAGTCGCGCGCGCGCCTCGCTTCGATCGAGAAGGAGCTGCGGCAGGCCGAGCGCGCGGAGCGGGAGCTCGCGCTGGTGTCGGATGCGCTCGGCGAAGTCGCCGACTTCGAAGGCTCGCGCCGTTCGGCCACCATGCTCCTCGCGAACATAGCGCGTGCGCTGCCCAAGGGAGCGGCGCTCGTCGCCTTCCACGCGGATACCGCGGGCGGGACCCTGGTCGCGCTGAGCCAGCGCGCCGCGCTGATCATGACCGCGCTCGAGAAAGTGAAAGGAATCGCGAGCCCCGAGATCGTGGGGCCGGTGACGCGCGAGATGGCGGGGAGTAGCGACGTGGAGCGCGTGACCGTGCGATTCAGCTTCGCGAAGCGAGAGAGCGTTCGATGATGCATGCGATGCCGCACGTGACGAGCCGGCGCGACCGCCGAGCGCTGGTCGTGGGAGCGATCGCCGTCATCACGATGGTGGTGCTCTCACGAGGCCTGCCGGCGTGGAGCAGTTGGCAGCGGCGAGTGCGGGAAGATGCGCGCGTCTCGCGAACCGCGACCGAACGCGCCCGGGCGCTACTCGGCATCCGGAGTGCAATCGAGGACTCGCTGGCGGAGCGCGACGAGCGCTTCGTGGCACTCGCCCCGAAGCTGCTCGGCGGTGAGAGCCCGGCTGCGGCCGGAGCCACCCTCGCGGGGCTGATCAGCGGCGCCGCCGCCAGCTCCGGCGTGCGAGTGGGTGCGGTGCAGATACGCCCCGACAGCGCGGGTGCCGGTGCGTTCACGCGAATCTCCGTGCGCGCCGATGCAACGGGCGACGTACGCGGCGTGATGAAGATGCTCTCCGTGCTGGAGCGCGGGCCCACGCTCCTCGCCATCCGATCGCTCTTGATAGACCAGCCGGAGCCGGCGGCGGCAAGCGACCGCATGGAAGCGCTGCGCGTGAGGCTGGAGGTGGAAGGATTGATGGTCACGCCGCGCGCGGACCGAACGAGCGGCGACACGTCGTCAGTGGATACGCCGACGGGAGCGTCGCAGTCGTCGCCAGGTGCGGCAGGCGCTGGAGAGCACGGTCCATCCACGAGACCGAGTCCATGACATCCCTCGTAATCACGCGCGTTCTCTGGGGAGCATCGATCATTCTCATAGCGACAGCCGTGGTGAGCGCTCGCGACGTGCTCGAGCACCCCATGGTGGCGCCACCGGTGATCTGGGCGGTTCGAGCGGCGGCCGATTCCGGCGCCGAGTCGCTCGACTCCGCGGCCACGGCGACCGCGTCGTCCGATCCGTTCCGGCTCGAGCGCAGGCCTTCGAGCGTGCCATACGGCGCCGAGCGGGAGAGGGCTCCGGCCACACCGACGCCACCCAGGCCGCCGAAACCGAAGCTCGCTCTGGTGGGGATAGTGGGCGGGCCGCCCTGGGTGGCGCTGGTGGACGGCGTTCCCGGGCAGAGCGGCAGCGTGCTCGTACATGCGGGCGACACTCTCGCCGGGCTTCGAGTGCGCACGCTCGGTCCGAAGGGCGTCACCATCACGGGGCTCGACACCACCTGGAAACTCACACTCGAGAGGCCATGGCAATGACCCCAGTTCAGACATGGAGCGCGCGGATACGCGCGCCTGCCCCTCCGGTATCGCGTGCATCGCCGCGCTCCGAGGGCATGAGAGTGTGGCGCAGGCTGCACGCGTCGCGTTCCTTCTTCGTGGCGGTGCTCATGGCGGTGGTGGCAGCACCGGCTGCTACTGCCGCACAGAAGAGCGATACCACGGCACAGACCAGCGCGGCGGCCGCTCCCACCGTGACCATGGAGCGCGACAGCGTCACCGTGCGACTCGTGAACGCCGATCTGCGTGCTGCCGTTCAGGCGCTGGGGAAGTATCTCGACCGGCCCATCGTATTCGGCGGCAACGTGCCAGGTGCGCGAGTCACGCTCGAGACACCGCGACCGGTGCCGAGGAGTGACGTGATCCACCTCCTCGAGGGGCTGCTCGAGAGCCAGAGCCTCTCGCTGGAAAGCGACACCGCTCTCTATCGCATCGAGGCGAAGGCACGACGCGCACCCGAGCCGCAGCCGAACGCCCGCACCGCGAACGCGGCGCGGCAGAACGGCCCCGTGCAGCTCTTCACCATCCACCTGCGCCACGCGCGGGCGGCCGACGTGGCGGCCACCGTCAACGCCCTCTACGGCCGCGCCGGCGCACTCGGCGAGATCGGATCGCAACGACCCAGCACCCTGGGCCAGCAGCTCGAAGCCAACCAGCTACCGCGCAACAACACGCCCGCCTCACAGCAGCCGATCGCAGGGGCGGTGCCCGGCACCGAAGGCCGTGCCGCCAGCTTCACGGGCGAGGTGGTCATAGTACCAGACCCCAGGAGCAACAGCCTCCTCATCCGCGCAAGTCCCGCCGACTACCAGCTCATCGAAGCGGCCGTCGCAGAGCTCGACACCCGGCCGCTGCAGGTCCTCATTGAAGTAGTGATTGCCGAGGTGCGGCGCGACCGGAGCTTTTCCTTCGGCGTGGAGGCCGCGAGCGACCCCGTCCATGTGAACGGCTCCAAGGCCACCGTGAGCGGCTCGCAGAAGGGATTGGGCCTCGGCGACTTCGTGCTCCAGGTGATGAATCTCGGCACCCTGAACCTGGACGCCACGCTGAGCGCAGCGGCCGAGCGGGGCGACGTGAAGATCCTGAGCCGGCCCGTGGTGGTGGCGGCCAACAACCAGCCGGCCACGATCAACGTGGGGAGCCAGCGGCCCTTCATTCAGGTATCGCGGTCGCTCCCCACCGATGCGGCCACGCGAGATCAGGTGGTGCAGTACAAGGACGTGGGGACGAAGCTCACCGTGCTGCCGACGATAAGCCCGGACGGCTACGTGGTGCTGCAGGTGACACAGGAAGTGAACAGTGCGACGACGGAGGTGGCCTTCGATGCGCCGGTGATCTCGACGCGGTCGGTGCAGACGGAGCTGTTGATCAGGGACGACCAGACAGTGGCGCTGGGTGGTCTCACGGACAAGCAGCAGGACCGGAACCAGGGAGGGATACCCGTATTGTCCAGTATTCCGTTGATAGGAGGTCTGTTCGGTCACGCGAGCCGGCGGACTACGGAGACCGAGCTCTTTCTCTTTTTGACACCGCACGTGATCCGAACGGATCAGGAGGCCGACAGTGTGAGCGCTCCGTATCTGGAGAGAGCGGAGAAGGTGAAGCCATGAACGAGAAAGAGTTGTCGGAGATGATCATCGGCGAGTCTGCGGCGATTCGGGAGGTGCGGCGTCAGATCGTGCGAGTCGCGCCAGCGGAGGTCGCCGTTTTTCTCCAGGGACCGACTGGAAGTGGTAAGGAGCTCGTCGCAAAAGCTCTTCACCTAATGAGTGGACGCAGTGGAGAGTATGTCGAATTCAATACGAGCGCGATCGCCATGACGATGTTCGAGAGCACGATATTCGGTCACGTGAAGGGAGCGTTCACGGGTGCCGATAGCAATAATCCGGGGCTACTCGCCGAAGCGGATGGTGGGACCATCTTCTTCGACGAGATCGGCGAGCTCTCGATCCGACTGCAGCCGAAGCTGTTGAGGGCAGTGGAGTACAAGGTCTACAAGCCGGTAGGGGCGACGAACGATCGGGAGAGTGATTTCCGTCTCGTGAGCGCCACGAATCGACACTTGAGAGCACTCGTTGAAGCTGGCGAGTTCCGCCCAGACCTGGCCGAACGGCTGAGCACTTTCATCATCAATGTGCCTTCGCTCGGCGCGCGTCTCGAGGACGTTCCGGCAATCGCTCAGCATTTCGTCGACATCGTCCAACGCGCATCCGGTCGACATCTCTCGCTCAGCAGGAGTGCCATCCGCGCGCTTCAGCAGTACGACTGGCCGCTCAACGTACGCGAGCTTCGCAACGTCGTAGATCGTCTCTTCCTGATGGTCGATAGTCCAATCGCTTCATCGGCGGACGTCGCCGACGCCATCACAATGGGAACGTCGGCATCTTCGCCCGCCGACGAGGAGATGGCACCGGCACGGCGAGAGCTGGTGGAAGAGCTCGAGCGTGCGGGGTGGAATACAGATCTGGCAGCGGCAAACATGAAAGTGAGCCGGGCCACGATCTACCGGCGCATGGAAAAACTCGGGGTGCGTCGGCGGCGGCATTGAGAGGCCGGGGTGCGCGGACAGAATCACGGCGGCTTGATGCCGCCGTCACCATCCCCGCTCAGCGAGCATCCGAGTCTCCAAAAGTCGCGAGAATTCTCACCGAGTCGCGAGACAAAAGTGAGACAGGCGCGAATGCCAAAATGTCAACCCGTTCACTCACAATGATTTACGGCTGAGGCCGCCGCGGTATGCTCCGTGCCTTATAGAGCACCGACTCTAACGATCGGAGCGATCCAATGCGTGCGACGCCGCACCGCGACAAAGGCCTGCACCCTCTAGCCGGGAACCATCGCATAGAAACTCTCGCGATGGCCCGCAGCCATAGGATCACGCGCGCGTGCTACACGCATCGCGCCACAATCGCACCGGTATCGTCACTCATACTGCTCCTGGCAACCCTCATCGCAGTCGGTAGTATCCCGAGCCAAGGCGAAGCACAACAGAGCCGGACGCCGCCAATCACAGCCGACACCGGCTCGCCGCGCTCCGGTTCACCAACGATTTCGAATGGCACGACAGAAGGAGCTTCTCCGGCCAGGATTTGCGTCCCCTACGACAGCCCAGAGTGCGACACCCAGCCGCCCACCGTCAGTATCTCCCCATCGGGCGGCACCTTCTCCTCGGCTTCCAGGTCGGTCACGATCACCTGGAATGACAACAACCAGCTCCTGTCCGCATCGAGATCCATAACGTTAAACGGGCAATCGGTGACCTCGCAGTTCAGCTACACTCCGAGCGGCTCCGCGCATGGTACATCGAGTGGTACCGTTACACTGCAGCCCGGCTCCAACTCACTCAGCGCCAGCATCTTGGACGTCGCCTATCGATCGGGGTACAAGAGCGTCACCTACACGTACCAGCCACCCAAGCCCACCGTTTCCGTCACGGCCGACCCGGACAGCGTATCGAAGGTTGCCACGCAACTCGCAGTCGCCTATTTCAACGTGGCCAGCAATGGTGGGCCGGCTGGCGGAGCCACCTACACACTCGCAGCACAGTGTTCGGGCACTGCCTGGTGCGGCGCCGACAGCGTGACCCCGCACTCTGTAATGATCACTCCCGGGGGCACACAGAGCGCGGCGGTTCATTACAGAGCAGGCAACGACGGGACAATCAACCATGTACGTCTGACTGCCACATACTCGCTCGATGCGACCGTCCACGACTCCGCCTCGCAGACGGTCGCCGCCATCGCGCAGTGCTACGGCACCGTATCCACCATCTCCCCCTGTGCCGGCGGCATCGTAGACACGGTTTTATCTGGCGCCACCGGCAAGACCACCAATTTCACAGTCACCAACGCCTACGGATCGGAGCGCGAGTATTACAGCTTTGCGTGTACGACTGACGCCCCCCTCACCGACTGCTTCGACTCGCAGATCGTTGACCTCGACTCGGCCCAATCACAGACGACTGCCGTGAGTCTCGGAGTAGGAAGTGGCGATGGGATAGCGCAGGTGCGACTACTGGTCACGGGCGATCACGACCAGGTGGCCGGCACCGTGAAGGTCGCCGTGTTCTCGCCGACGAGCCTCCAGGTCGCGACACCGGTCGCGAGCGCGCGGCTGGACACCGGTGACAGCGCGTCACATGCATTCCTCGTAGAGAACCAGGGAAGCATCGAGGCCAGCTACGACCTTGATGCCTTCTGCTCCGGAGCCGCCATTTCCTGCCATCTTGCCACTACCCGAATCACGATCGCTCCCGGTGTCACGGACACGGTATTCCTGAGCTACCACGGTGGTTCGCCCGGCGATACGGGAACGGTGCGTCTCACGGCTACCCATACCACCCTCACCAGCATAGCGAGTACCGCCTCGGCCAGCGTTCTGGTCAATACATACGGAGTCGCCATCACTCCGCATAATACGTCAGCGCGCGTTGCCGTAGGAACCGGACACAGCTACGACTTCACTGTACGCAACACTGGCGATGCCACCGCGGACTTCGAGCTCAGCACACAGTGCGTGAGCCCGGTGAACAACTGCGCCATCGCCGCCGATTCCATTCGGCTCGATCCTGGCGACAGCGCCGTAGTTAATGTCGGGTTCACCGCGAACGAGCCAAGCGTATCAGGCGGTGCGGTGAGACTGCGAGCCGAACAAGTCGGCGACCCCGACATTACCGACATGGCTACGGTCATGATCTCCGCTCACTCCGTAGGTATTGGAGGACAGCCGGAGGTCGCGCTCGTCAACTCTTCCACACTCTCCGCACCCGAGCAGTGCCTCACTATTTCCGCCGGCATGAACGCGGCATATGAGTGCGGCGACCTGCGCGTCGTTCACGCGCTGCCTTCGATCCGCACAATGAACAAGGAACGGACACCAACGCTCCTTTACACGAGCGGATCCGCCGAACCGCACGTGCTGGTGGCCATGGACGTGACGCTTCCATCGGATACCACCACTCCACAGTCGGTAGAAGCCGTAGTACAGCGCAACGGTGTTACACAGGGGAGCGTCGCGTCGTGGAGCGGCAGCGGATGGGCGCCCGGAACTACACGCCGTTTGGTCGTCGGCTTCGATGAAGACAGCCTTCCCACTGGCGTCTACGAGTACACGCTGCAGGTGACCAACGTCTATCCCTCATTGCGGCGGCCCGCTCCCGTGATCACCGGCCACTTCGTAGTCGTGAACAGGGCAGCGAGTCCCTTCGGCGCCGGATGGTGGCTCGCTGGTCTCGAGCAGCTCTCCTTCCCCGCTACCGATACGACGAGCCGGCTGTGGGTAGGCGGCGATGGAAGCGTCCGACTCTACTCGAAGATGGCAAGCACCGCCGGCTCCGCTACCTGGATCGCACCCGCGCTCGACCGACCAGATTCACTCACCTGGGACAGCGCGACCAACCGTTATACACGTCACCTGCGGCATGGACTCCGAGTCGAGTTCGACTCACTAGGCTATCACGTTTCCACCATCAACCGCCTGGAGCAGGAGACCAGCTTCCTCTACGATGCCACCTATCGTCTTGCCTCGATCATACTGCCGCCGACCAGCGCCGCGAAAAGCTATACGTTCGACTTCGACACACCTAACCAGGTGACGATAACGGCGCCAGCTATCGGTGATACTTCTCGGGTCACCACGCTGCTTCTGAACGGCGGGCGGGTGACCGCCATTCAGGATCCGGATTACCAGTTCGATGATGATCCGTATCCACATCCTTACGTCGCGTTTGGATACGACGGTTCATCGGGCCGGATAACTTCGAGAACCAATAAGCTCGGCACGGTTACATCCTACGTTTATGGCCCCGGGCAAACCCTAGCATCGGTACACATCCCTCTCGACACCGTGCATACGGCGACGACTACATTCGCCGCCGCGGAAGCGCAAGGATTGACGGACTCAGTGTTCCTCGCTGACTCGATCTCCACCTTGCTCGACGGACCACGCGAGGAGGTGGCCGATGTAACCAGATTCTGGCTCGATCGCTTCGGCGCTCCCTCAAAGATCGTCGATGCTCTTGACCAGGAGACGCTGATCGAACGCATGGATGCCGACTACCCGGCGCTGTCTACCAGACTGGTTCAGCCCAACGGTCACGTGATGAAGGCCAGTTACGATGCAAACGCCAATCTGGTGGCGGTCACGGACTCGACGCCATATGGTGACGGACGTTCGGCAGTCACGCGCTACGGGTGGGATCCCAAATGGGAGTTCGTAACGGCGATCATCCAGCCAGAGGGACAGGTAAGCCACTTCAGCTACGCCGCAGCCAACGGTAACCGTATCTGGCAGGAAGACGGACGTGGGTCAGCAAGCCGTATAAGCTTCCACTACTACGACTCGGGAGCCATAGCCGGCATGCTGCAAGATACTGAACTACCAGGTGGAGCATCGTACTCCGTCGGCTACGACGCGTTGGGAAATGTGGAGTATACTGAAACACCCCTGGGTAGCAGGGTGAGTTTCGAGAACGATGCAATTGGGCGTACGGTTGCTACCCAGTCTCCGATCGACGCAGCGGGTAACGACGTACGAGTCGACTCGTCGAGCTACGATGTAATGAACCGCGTAGTCAGAACGGTAAGCGCTGGTCCGGCACTTCGTGTCGGAATACCAAGCGACAGCACCGGCTCGAGAACGCTCATCGTACGCAATTACTATAATCCCGTTGGCCTGCTCGACAGTCTGCACCGCTCCTCATCACCCGATGCGGCAGGTATCGGCACGATAAAGACAGCATGGGGATATGATCTCGCCATGCGCCGCATCAAGGAAACAGCTCCTGACGGAGAAGTCGAGACGATGGCCTACGATCTTGCAGGGAACCTTGCAACGATCACCACGCGTCGGGACAACCTGATCACGATGACGTACGATGCGCTCAATCGGCTTGCTTCGCGTGTCATCCCGTCTGTCACATATGAGGATACCCTAGCTGCGATTGGCGAACGTGACGGCGAACCATACCCGCTCCTGCCGAACAGTGGCAATGATTACGTGATCGCAGGACAAACGGAGACTTTCACTTACGACGCGCTCGGTCACATCCTCACCGCCAATAATGGCGATGCCCATGTAACGAGAACCTATTTCCCGAATGGCTCTCTCGCGACCGAGAGGCAACAGCTGCGTGAGACGACAGGCTCGAGTTTCAGCCACGACTATCTGCTTGGCTACTCGTACGATCTCAATGGCAGTCGTACGGCTGTGACACTCCCCTCCCAGCTCGTGCCAGCTGGAACACGTGATAGTATCTCCTGGACCTACTCGCCTCAGACCGGGGCGCTGTCCAGCATCGTAGACCCGCTTGGCAACATCTTCGAGTACGGATACAACAACCGCAACGAACCGATCTCGCTCGCCTATCCTGCCGACTATACCGAACACTGGGGATACGACGACGACGGCCGCATCGTAGGTGACACGATCTTCAATACCGGCGGGCTCGATAGCTTGCGATATCCGGATCTTCTTCTTCGTGCGATGACACTTACCTACGATGCCCGCGGCAAAGTCCTGACAACGGGCGACTCGGCGCGTTACCACGAGAGGACCATCTCTTCGTATACGGGGCTCGGTGCTCTCGCGACTCATTATAGTTGGCAGAATGGCATATTGGATGGTCTGGGTATCCCGAGCACATACGAGACCTCCGAACGACAGCAATACGATGCGCTGGGGAATGTGTATTCGGCCGTAACCGAGTCCTGGAAGAACTCGACGTCAATCGATTGGCTTTACCGGCCGCGCTCTGCCATATATCAGGAGCATACAGGACGGCTGCTAGCCGAGTTTAGCGGGGGAGGAGACAAGACGTACGGATACGATGAGTCCGGCAATCTGATATTCTCGATCCGGGAAGACAGTCCTGCTGATAGTCCGGCCGAGGACCGATTTACATACTACGGTGCGGACGAACGCATTCGCGCTGCGGATTATCGCTTCGTATCAATCGGCCACTCCGATGAGTCGCCAGAGAACCTGGTATTCGAAGAATATCGATACGATGCCCTGGGACGTCGTGTATGGGTACTGACCCACCGAGAAGCCCGCCATTATTCCGTCTTCAAGGACGCCTCCTATCTCGAGGCATCAACGAGTACGCTACGTCGCACTATCTGGGACGGCAGTAGGGAGCTGATAGAAATTCAGGTGCCGGTTGATGAATCACAATCGCCCTCGGTGCTGGAAAATGACGACCTCCTTTCACGCGAGTCGTTGGACACGGGCGGGAATGACCCCAACCCCTATTTCGGCAGAGTCGTTTACACCTATGGGCTCGCTGTCGATAAGCCTGTCGCGGTCACCCGCTATAGATACGTCGACTACTTCGAGGGGCAACAGTATACCGATTTCCCCCCGAAGACTCACTCGCTATTCTGGACGCCAGCGGGGAGACTGGGATTCGTCCTATGTGCAGATGAGAGCTACATTTGCCGACAGAATGGCATCCATATGGGGCTGGACTATCCTGAGGCACTCTTTGCGTATGATCGTCCACGGTTCGTGCAGCGCACCTTCCAAGGCACGCTGATCGTCGACAAGCAAGACGCTGTAGGAACACTGTACAGGCGCAATCGTGTGTACGACCCAGGCACCGGGCGCTTTACACAGGAAGATCCGATTGGACTAGCGGGAGGGATGAACCTCTACGGATTCGCTGATGGTGATCCGGTGAATTATTCCGATCCATTCGGACTTTGCCCGTATCCAGATGGAAGCCCGTGCGACCCAATTGCTCAGATGGTCCACGACGTCAATCAGCGTATGACGGAAGCGGTGGTATCGCTAGGCCTGAAGACTTTAGAAGTGCTCGCTGCCTTTGGGAACGCCGTCACGCATGTTGGAGATGTAACCACGCTCGCAGGGTTGAACCCGACCGCAAGCAACGGCGACCGAGCCGTCGCAGCCGTGTCACTAGCAACAGGCGTAGCGACATCCGCTGCTAGCGGTGTGCGTTTAGCGAAGCAACTCGCCAGTGAAGAGTTGCTAGGCGAAGCACGAGCTGGAATTGGAATCTCGATGGCCGGCGCTGGCTCGAGAAAATCCATCGATGATATTGCGCGTCTCGTCAGCGAATATGGTGGAGAGAGCGGTGACTGGGCCAAGATGACCACCAGAACAAGAGTGGTCGGTGGAACGCCAATCTCTGTACATTGGTACGAGAACGTGACAAGTGGCCTGCGAGTCGAATTCAAGACGCCCATCAACCGATAGCCCGATGCGTGCAAGATGCACTTCCGAGAAACCGACGCCCGGCCAGATAAAGGCACTCGGGGCGAACTACCGTGAAGGGAGGACCGTGTACCCGGTCACGCTGGGACAGGAGTACACGGTACTGGGCATAGGCTTCTGGGACGGAGTCGCTTGGTTCGAAATTGCTCCATCTCTCAGCGCGATTCTTTCGATTCCTGTGAGCTTGTTCGAATTGACTGACACGAGACTTTCTAGACACTGGGAAGCGCGGATTCATCACGATGGGGCGTTCACACTCTGGCCCCCCTCGTTCTACCACGAGCACTATCACTATCATGTCAGTGAAGGCCATGCGGAGGCGGTAGAGGATTTCCGCTATCTCTTTAACCTGCTCGAGTCGGAAGCTGCCGCAGCACAATGATGTAGAAGTGGAAATCGGCGCGCTCACCTCTCAACTCGGAGGTCGTGCAGAACTCCCACGCCTCACCCGGATCCGCCGGAGCCACGCCGCCACGGGTAGTAATTGATCTCCCAGCCCAGGAGCATGGCGATGTGTTCCTGGGCATGGGAGTGATCGGTCAAGGAAGGGGGGACACCGGCGGGATCGATTCTAAGGTCGGTGGCCGCAAGACAGCTGCGCCACACTCGGATCCTCTGGATCTCCGCCGGGCCCTCCATCGCGACTACATCCGCCCTCGTCGACGAGTACGTCCGGCCCGATCACTTCTGGTACAGGGAGCCGCTCGGATTCTGCCCGAGCGCTCCACGCCTCGAAGATGAGGATCCGGACCGAGCGCACTCGCTGCACTCGTCGCACGCGTGCTGCGCTGCGAAGCGCAGTAGCAAGCATCATGAGTCAGTCAACATCAGTTATCAAACAGGCACGGCTCCGGACCGGACGACGCGTAACTCGATCCTGAAAGTCCTTGGGAGGCGATCCGTACGGCTGATCCCTCGAAACCCCTTTGTCGGAGACTTGAGCGTGATCCATGGAGCCGGGGGAGCTGTTCAAAGTGTAGGACGTCGTCACTGAAAGTCAGTGGGCGCGTCACGTCTGTCGCTGGCTCCTCTTCCCCGGCTCGCCGGCCGTGCTATTCGAGCTATTCCCGTACGATTCTACACCTTTCCTTCCGATGCGCCAGTGCCCGCATCGATCACCCGCGACTCGTCCCCTGGCCGCTCCGCCGTCCACGGCCGCTCGCTCCGTGCTACGGCGTAGAGGAGCCGGAGCCCACGGCGCGCAACGGCCGTGAGTGCGGGAATCGTCTTGTGCCCGTTACGAGCGAGAAGCGCCTCGTACTCCGCGCGGAAGATGCCGTCCTTATGCACGCTCCTCACCGCGAACATGTGCGCGTGCTTCCTGAGCACCGGCCGGCCACGCTTGCTGATCCTCTTCTCGCCCTTGAGAATGCCGCTCGATCTCTCGACCAGCGTGAGCCCGGCCAACGCCAGGATCTCCCGCGACGAGTCGTACGCCTTGGGGTCTCCGAGGGAGCCGAGAAAAACGGCGGCGGTCACCGGGGCCACATTGGGAATGGTGAGGAGTGCCCGTGCCGCGGGTAGCCTCGAGAGATGATGCTCCATCGCGCGCTCGATCCGTCGCATCTGGCGCTCGTAGAGGTCGAGTCGCTCGATGAGGAGCGGGATCTCATCCTTCGTCGCTCCCTGCGCGCTGGGAAGCGCAATCGTGTGCGTGGCTGCCTCGAGCAACCCGTCGTACATCTCGCGCCCGAGATGATTGCGGCTCTCGCGGCGCAGCAGGGCGAGCACGGCCCGCCTGGGGGCCGCTCGCAGGTCCTCGGGGCCCGGAAACTCGCGGAGCAGCGTCCTGGCCGTTTTCTTGACCGGCGAGGCGAAGAGCGTGGTGAACTCGGGGAAGACGACGTCGAGCGTGGTGCGGAGCCGGGCGATGACGCCGCGGCGGAGCGTGGAGAGCTTCTCCCTCGTGGAGAGGAGTGACCTGAGCTCGGCGTAGGCGGGAGCGAGGAATGGGAAGCGAACGAAATGGCCCTGGGCGGTGAGATCGGTAATCCCCAGCGCATCCTTGGCATCGGTCTTCAGGGGCTGGTGGTGGGTGACCTCCTTCCATCTCTTGGTGTGGGCGGGGAGGACGGAGACCACTTGGATGCGCTCATCTGTCGAGCGGAGGTAGTGCGCCAGCGTGAAGCCGTAGCGGCCGGCGAACTCGATGCCGACGAGGAGGCGGCCGTCGCCGACTCCGGCGGCGCCACCTGCTTGCTCGCGGATGAAGGCGAGTGCGTCGTCGAAGCCCAATCGAGTGGTAGGGAACTGCAGGGGCTTCGAGTCTCGCCGTCCGCGCGGTCGGACGACGAGGACGTGGTGGAACTTGCCGGCATCGACGCCGACGACGGCTGCCGCGGCCTGGGCCAGCCGCCGCTTCTCGTGGTGGTGCATGGAGCATGCTCCCGGTGAAGGTGAGCCGGGAGCATGCGCTGGAGATGCAGAACGGCACGAGCGCGGAGGCATCGTGCCGTGCGGTGGTGTGTAGCGTCCGTCTATAAAGCGCCGCTCACATCGAGCTACAGGGGTCTATCGTATTCAGATCCATTTGGATTGTGTCCGGGACCACCATGTTGGCACCCATATAACTGGGACTTCTCTTGGTCCAATCTCAAGCGGTGGTTCACCGACGCGTGGAGCGGACGGGCCGCTGGAACGGGACCAGCGAAGGCGTCGGAAGTGGGGTACGATGCTGCCATGATCGCCGGTGCACCCGGCAATGGGATGGTGGTGCGGGGTGCAGCTGCTGCGGTTGCGGGGGCCGCTGCCGCAAGCACGGCTGGGGTAGGAGTGGGGACCAAGGTGTATCGAGTATATGGCGGCGATTCAAAGCAAATGGGTTATTACTGGACAACTGTCAATCCCAATGCCACATCCAACTACGCAGCCAAAGCTGGCTTGCCACTTGGGAATAAGATGGAGAGCGTCGTTGAAGGCGTAATAACAGATGCCACAGGAATTACTACGACGACGGCGGCGCCCGGCGCTCATGGTCCTGGTGGCATGCCGGAAGTGCAAATTCCAGACGCCGCAACGAGAGTCAAGGTAGTCAAAGCCCCCTGTGTCAGGTTAGTTGTCGCATGGCCGGCGTGAAGTCGTCTATCTGACA
>CAZTTY010000038.1:0-37277 GCA_964616815.1 uncultured Gemmatimonadaceae bacterium
TCCTCTCGATCGCGCCGACGCTCGGCGCGCGTGTCGCGTACGCGGCGGCGGTGGGACGCGCGGAGGGTGCTGAGGCCGGGCTCGAGGCGCTGGATGCGATCGAGGATAAGGCTGCACAGCGTTTCCAGGCCGCCTGGGCGACGCGCGCGCATCTGCTGGCGGAGGCGGGGCGTGAGGGTGAGGCAGCGGCGGTGTACGAGCGCGCCATCTCGCTGACGACGGACAATCGAGCGCGCAGGTATCTCGAGCGGCGGCGCGCGCGGTTGCTGGGGGAGGGGCGGGGCTGGAGTTTCTTCAGTGCCTAGCGCGGCAAGCCATCTCGATTTTGCACGACGGCCATGTCTGTGTCCCGTTCTTATTGCAGTGTTGTTTGCAAAAACGGCCCCTTATTGCAGCAATGTTTTCAATGCAGGCCCGTTCGGAAGGGTTACGGTAGAGAAACACGACCTCGCGGTCGTCTACCGCTCTGCCCTTTACGGACCCAGCGCACCTATCGGAATTACCGCCACCCCGTCGGGGCGCGTGTATCCATAGCCGGTCCCTGTGATGACGCCGAGCATCGACGGTGTGCCGCTCTTCTTCGTGTCCACCCGCTCGGCGAAGGTCAGTAGATTGGCTGCCGCCTCATCCACCTTGCCCTGGCCCAGCTTCACCTCGAACGCGCACCACTTGCCGTTAGCTCCCTCGACTATCGATTCGATCTCGAGACCGGTGTTGTCACGGTAGTGCAGTACCATGGCATCGGCGGCCTGCGCGTAGATCCGGAGGTCGCGGATCACCAGGGATTCGAAGAGGAGGCCGAAGAGCTGGAGATCCATCAGGAGGCGCTCCGGTGTCACTCGTAGTGCCGCCGTGCCGAGGGAGGGATCCACGAAGTGGCGTTTCGGCGAGCTGCGCACGCGGGATCGAGAGCGCAGATGGGGCGCCCACGCTGGTTGGTCCTCGATGATCATCAGACGCTCGAGCGCGGTCAGATAATCGGTCACCGTGTCACGTGCGAGCACGCCGTCGCCGCCGGCGGCGTCGGTGCTCAGCGTGGTGATCGTTACCTCCGTCGAAACGTGGCGCGCGAGGGCGCGCAGCAGCCGGCCTACCTTGACGGGATCGCGGGTCGTCTGGTCGACTCGTCGAACGTCGACGCGCCGAATCTCCTCCAGGTAATCTCGAACCGCCTGCACGGACTGCGGAACTGTCCGGTTCAGATTGGCGGGCCAACCGCCGATCACTACCTGCTCCGTGATGTCACGGATAGTGAGCCCCGGATCCGGGCTCCGCACCGGTGTCCCGGCCAGCATGTCGCTCAACGAGATGGCGCCGGTGCTTCGTCCCGTCTCGAAGAGCGACATGGGGCGCATGCGGAGCCGCGTCAGCCGCGCGGCCCCGGTATGCCGGGTGATGTCGTCGGTGGGTACGGCGGATCCGGTGAGGATGAACTGGCCCGGCGCTCCGCGGTCGTCGACGGCGCGGCGGACGTAGTTCCAGATCGTGGGCTCGATCTGCCACTCGTCGATGAGGCGCGGCGTCGGTCCATCGAGCACGAGCTTCGGATCTATTTCGATTGCGCGGCGCGCGTTCTCGTCCACGTCCAGCAGCACTTCGCTGCGCGCGACCTGTCGGGCGGTGGCCGTCTTGCCGCACGCTTTGGGTCCTTCGATCACCACGGCACCGATGGACTCGAGCCGTGTCACGAGCTCCCGATCCACTACCCGAGGCGCGTAAGTCATTGTGGACTATTGGGTTCTGGCGGGGCAAACGCCAAGGTGGCTGGGGCGGTAGATCACCCGGTTGGGGCTGTCGACTGCCCGGTTGGTCCAGACAGGCACGCCAGTAGTCAAATCGCAATACGTGCGGTAGTCATTTAGCAACGACTGCAATACATAAAATGCAACGCTCATGGTAGTGGTTTGGCAACCGTTGCGTCAGAAGAACCCCTCGGCCTCCCGCGCCCCGTCCGGGCGGCGTGACGTCCGCGTGAGTCGCTCCACTCAGGCGCCGAGCCTGAAGCTCCCACTCGCCAGCGCCGACTCCACCGCCGCGAGCGTGTCGTCCGGGCTCTGCCCCGCGGTATTGATGACGTGATTCTCCAGCTCTCCCAGCGCGTGGTATCGAGACGACCTGCGCGATTCGGATGAAGGTCGGCTGAGCGGCCGAACATATCTTGACCGTCCGGCTATACCTCCGACGGGCTGTGAAACGCCTCTTGTCCTTATGTCAGATATGATATATATTGCCATATCGCCACCGGAGAAACCGCTCGTCTGGTTCCGCGGCGAGGTGAAGACGCCACCGTTCTCACGAGCCGCGCGAGTCGAGGCTGGTGCTCTGTTGCGCCGATTGCAGGAAGGCGAACGTTTCGCGCTGCCGCATTCGCGTCCGATGCCGAGCATCGGGGCGAGGTGCAACGAGCTTCGGATTCAGGGGTGAGAATCGGAGCTGGCGCGTCACCTATCGCTTCGATGGCGACGCGATCGTGATACTCGACGTCTTCGCCAAGACGACCTTGACGACTCCACGTCGTATCATCGAGAAGTGCAAACGTCGTCTTCGGGCATACGACTCCGCTACGGAAGAGAGGTAGACATGGACCGCAAGAAGCAGAAGCGCCTCGAAGCTGCCGGATGGAAGGTCGGCTCGCCGGCCGAATTCCTGGAGCTGACTCCCGAGGAGGAGCGACTCGTCGAGATTCACCTTTCCCTCAGCATGAAGCTGCGCGAGCTGCGCCAGCGGCGGCGCTGGACCCAGACGGTGCTTGCGAAGCGCCTCGGCTCGAGCCAATCGCGCGTGGCCAAGATGGAGGCCGGTGACCCGAGTGTGTCGCTCGACCTGTTGGTGCGGGGACTGCTCGCAGCCGGCGCATCGCCGCGCGACATCGGCCGGGTGCTGCTGTCCATAGCCGCCTGACCCGGGGGCTGTCAGACGTCAGAGCGAAGCGCAGCCGATTTCTCCGAAGCCCGCGAACTCTTCAGAAGAATTCCTCAGGTAGCGGGCGCACCGCCATCCGTCTGCCCTGGCCGCGGAGCCCTGTAACGAAGAAGCGTCCACAAGCTGGCGCAGCCGATCAGCACGAACAATGTGAAGAGAATGAGGAGCGACATGCGGGGCATACGGTCGTGATCCACGATCTCGTGAACCACCGAGCTGTGCATACCGGTTAGAAACCATGCCGCAACGCAGATGAGTACGGTGACTCGGTAGCTGCCAGTCGACATCGCGCCCCCCGGTTGGAGTCGCTCGCCTCATGATCCGTTAGCGACTCGATCGGAAACGGTCTTTGCGAGCGGCCATTACTCTATGCAGCGCCGAGTGCGCGCGCAATAGCAAAGTCCCCGTGCGCACGTGCGCGCACCGAGCCGCGTCGCGCCGGCAGTGCGCGTCGTCAGCCGTTCTGATCGTACGCCACGCGCAGGAGACGTTCCACCTCCTCTGTCACCTGCTCCGGCGTGGTCAGTGACAGCTTGTGCGTGGCCTGTCCCGGTGCGCTGGTGCTGGCGAGCAGCTTCGACTCGGGAGCCCTGGTGTAGCGCAGGCCCACGTCTACCCGGCTTCGCGTGGCCGCGGCTATCGCCACGAACTGGCGGCGGCGCACGAAGGGCGTGTACGTCGAGCGACCTTCCACGGTGACGTCGTCGCCGAGCGCTTCGATCGCGGCGCGCAGCCGGTCGAAGATGGGGCGGAGCGCGGCCTTGGTGCCCGCATACTGCTGGTCGATGTACTCCTCGACCTTCGGCCGCACCCATCCGGCCGCGCGCGCGGCGGCATCGGCGATGGCCCACCGTGAGTTCTGCGGCACGCCGTGCTCGCTCTTCAGCCAGCGACGCACGGCGTTCTGGTCGAGCGGGTCGACGCCGCTGGCCCGGACGAGGGAGAGCCACTCCTGCAACGTTCGGCCCGTGCGCTCGTGCATCGACTCGGTCACGGCCGCCATCATCTTGTCAGGGGACTGCGATGCCATGTTCGTACGATCTCCTATGTCAACGCCTCCACCATCGGCCGCATCTGGATCTCGATGATCCTCGCCCCCGCCGACTGCGTGCACGCCAGCAGCACCGCCGCGGCGACGTCGCTCGGCTCCAGCATTTCCGACTGCGCAACGCCCTCTTCGGTGCGACCCCTGCCGAGCGCGAACTCGGTTTTCGTTCCGCCCGGACAGATGGCACCCACTTTGATGCCGTACGGCCGCAGCTCCTTGTCGAGCGCCTGCGCGAAGCCAACCTGCGCGAACTTCGTCGAGCAGTAGACGGCTTCGCCGGGGAAGCCGTATTTGCCGGCCATCGATGAGAGCATCAGGATAGTCCCGCTCTTCTGCGCGATCATCACCGGCGCTACATGGCGGGTGAAGAGAAAGGTGGAGCGCATATTGGTGTCCATCATCTCGTCGTAGTCTTCGGCGCTGGTGTCGACGAGGTTCTTGTAGATCCCCATCCCAGCGTTGTTGAGCAGGATGTCGATCCGGCCGGCGGCGCTGATGGCGGCATCCACAACGGCACGCGCGGTCGCCTCCTCGCGCGCATCGCCCGTCACCACGATGGGCTCGGGACCCACCGCGCGCAGCTCCTTCGCCAGCGCCTCCAGGCGCTCGCCACGTCTGGCAGTGAGCGCCACCCGCGCACCCGCGCCCGCGAGCGCCAGCGCGCTCGCCGCGCCTATTCCGGCGCTGGCGCCAGTCACTATCGCGATCTTGCCATCGAGCAATCCTGTCATGCGATCTCCTCTCCATTCCATGATTTCAGTGGAGATCAGGATAGCTCGTAATGCAGGGGACGAGCAACGGGCGTGCTCGAGCGTCCGCTATTGCGCTCCGCTCCGGAGACCGATCACGCCCCGCCCGCGATGTCCACGAACGCGCCAGTGGTATACGACGCCTCGTCAGACGCGAGCCACAGAATTGCCCGCGCCACTTCCTCCGCTTCTCCACCGCGCCGCATCGGCACCGACGGCGCCACCCGATCCACGCGGCCGGGCTCTCCACCCTGCGCGTGGATCTCCGTGCGGATGAACGCCGGGCGAACCGCGTTGACCCGGATGCCCTCCGCCGCTACCTCGCGCGCCAGGCCGATCGTCATCGTGTCGAGCGCACCCTTCGACGCCGCGTAGTCCACGTACTCGCCGGCTGCGCCCAGCCGTGCGGCGGCCGACGACACGTTCACTATCGCGCCGCCAGCGCCGCCGTGGCGGGTGGACATCCGCCTCACCGCCTCCCGCGCGCACAGGAAGGCGCCCACCACGTTGGTGGCGAGCACTCGATGCAGCCGCTCGGCGCTCATCTCCTCCACTCGCAGCTGTCGCTCGAGAGTTCCGGCGTTGTTCACGAGCACTCGTATGGGCCCGAGCGTGCGGTCGACTTCGGAGAAGAGCCGTACGACATCCGCTTCGATTGCGACATCGGCAGCCACCGCGACGGCGCGACGGCCGTTCGCTTCGATCTCCCGCACAACCTTTACCGCGGCCTCGCGGGAGTGCGCGTAGTTCACGCACACCGCGTAGCCGCGCGCGGCGGCGAGGTGTGCGGTGGCCGCGCCGATCCCCCGGCCGCCGCCGGTGACGAGCATGACTGGCGGCACGCTCGTCATGGCTCCTCCCTGGTGTCCAGCCCGCCTCCCGCCAACTGCTCGATCTGCGCCGATGGATGCGCTTCACGATCGAGGATCGGCAGGTATGCCCGCCACGGTCCGACTGCATCGCGATACTGCTTCGCCATCACGCGCGCGCTCTGCGCCAGGTGCCCGAGGTCGTGCGCCACCCAGGTGGCCAGGAGCTGCCGGAGAGTGACTCGCCCGAATGCGGGATGCTCGCCGGCCAGTTCGAGATCGGCATCCGTGAGTTGCCATCCTGCGAGCGTTGCCAGGTTCTCGGCCCGTAGTCGCGAGAATTCATCGAGCAACTCCGCGAGTGATTTCCCTTCGCTCTCACGATAGTGCGCGAACCGATCGACGGGCGGGAAGCGGCGATCCTGCGCGCGCGATAAGATGAGGCGAGCGCGAGGAATCCAGTCGGTTCGTTCGCCGTGGATGAGATGCCCGAGGTTGTCGAAGGCGCTGAACGTGCCGGGTCCTTCATTCGGCGTAGTCCACGCGTCGGGGAGGCCGCCGAGGAGCGCATGGAGTGCGCGCGGCGTCCGCTCGAGGACGGCGACGCCGGTGGGCAGGTCGAAGTGCATGGAGGTTCCTTGACGTCGTTGTGGCGCCTGGACAGTGGCGGCAGCCGACGCGTTGGATTCGCGCTCGGTGCGCCGCGCAGATTGTCTGACTCTAGTCAGATAATTGGGGCGGTGTCAAGGGTGTCACCCGTGCTCGATGCCGCGGTATCGGCGATGTGTTCCTCGGCTGCATCGCGATGGCGTACAGAGCCTGCACAGCGTCTTACCCGGGGTCATGAGCGACCGTCGATCACCGCCAGCCAGCACGGCGCTCGATGGCCGCTCACGAACTTCTCACCGAGCGCTCTCCCCGCCGTTCACGCGTTGGCGGCGTAGTTGATCATCCAGGGGATCCCGAACCGATCGACGAGCATGCCGAACTTGTCGGCCCAGAAGGTCTTCTCCAGCGGCATCGTGACCCTGCCCTCCTCGGCGAGCGCGTCGAAGATGCGCGTCGCCTCCGCGGGCGTGTCCGCGGCCAGTTGCACCGAGAAACCCGCGGGAGCGCGGTAGTTTCCCGTCGGATCGTCGCTTCCCATCAGTGCCTGGTCCCCGAGGGTCATGTAGGCGTGCATCACGAGGTCGCCCCAGTCTGCTGATTCTTCGCTCGCGTTGGGGACGTCGCTGTGCTTGAGCAGCGCGACGATCTTCCCGCCGAGCAGCTTCTCGTAGAACTCGAACGCTTCTTCGCAATTCCCATTGAAGAAGAGATAGGTGCAGATTTGCATGTTGCGCATCCTCGGGTTGGTGTGGTGAAGTGAGTTGGGCCATGCTCGGAGCCATCGCCGGCGAGATTCAGGAACCGTTCCGCCGGGAAGATCACTTCCTTCACCATCGCGTCGAACGGGAAGGTGTCAGATCGACATGCATGACCGAGTCTGCCAACTTCCTTCGTGCGCGCAGTCGCGGTGCGCTTGAAGTCCGGATTACTATCCCACGTACTTCGCGAGATGCTCCCCCGTGAGCGTCGCGCGCTTCGCGACCAGTTCTCCCGGCGTGCCCTCGAACACGACTCGCCCTCCGTCGTGCCCCGCGCCCGGCCCGAGATCGATGATCCAGTCGGCGTGCGCCATCACCGCCTGGTGGTGCTCCACCACGATCACCGACTTCCCCGAGTCGACCAGCCGATCGAGCAACCCGAGCAACTGCTCCACGTCGGCGAGATGCAGTCCGGTGGTCGGCTCGTCGAGTATGTACATTCCGCCCTTCTCGCCCATGTGCGTCGCGAGCTTCAGCCGCTGCCGCTCGCCGCCGGAAAGCGTGGTGAGCGGCTGGCCCAGGGTGAGGTAGCCGAGTCCCACGTCAGCCAGTCGCTCGAGGATGGTGTGCGCGGCGGGCGTGCTCGCCTCGCCCGCGCCGAAGAACTCCGCGGCCTCGCCCACCGACATCGCGAGGACTTCGCTGATGTCGCGGCCGCCGAGCTCGTACTCGAGCACCGATGCCTGATACCGCTTTCCCTCGCACTCCTCGCAGGTGGTGGCTATGCTCGTCATGATGGCGAGGTCGGTGTAGACGACTCCCGCGCCGTTGCAGTTAGGACACGCCCCCTCGGAGTTGGCGCTGAAGAGCGCGGGCTTCACGCCGTTGGCTTTCGCGAAGGCCTTTCGGACGGGGTCGAGGAGCCCGGTGTAGGTGGCCGGGTTGCTCCGACGCGAGCCGCGGATGCCGCTCTGGTCGATGGATACCACATCAGCGCCGGCGGGGATTGAACCGTGCACGAGCGAGCTCTTTCCCGAGCCGGCCACGCCGGTCACGACCACGAGCACGCCGAGCGGGATGTCGACGTCGATGTCGCGCAGGTTGTGCGTGGCGGCGCCGCGGACTTCGAGCGCGCCGGTGGGCTTACGTACACTCTTCTTCAGCGCGGCGCGATCGCCGAGGTGGCGTCCGGTGATCGTGCGGCTCGCGCGCAGACCATCCACACTGCCTTCGTACACCACCTCGCCTCCCGCGCTTCCGGCGCCGGGGCCGAGGTCCACTACATGGTCGGCGATCGCTATCGTCTCGGGTTCGTGCTCCACCACCAGCACGGTGTTCCCCTTGTCGCGCAGTTGCAGGAGGAGGTCGTTCATCCGCTGAATGTCGTGCGGATGCAGTCCGGTAGTGGGCTCGTCGAAGACGTAGGTGACGTCGGTGAGCGCGGAGCCGAGGTGGCGGATCATCTTCGTACGCTGCGCCTCGCCGCCGGAGAGGGAGCCGGCCGGCCGGTCGAGCGAGAGGTAGCCGAGGCCGATCTCCACGAAGGAGTCCAGCGTGCCCTGCAGCGACTCGAGCAGCGGTGCCGCCGATGGCTCGTCGAGCCCGCGCACCCATTCCGCGAGATCGCTGATCTGCATCGCGCAGGCGTCGGCGATGTTGATCTTGCGGATTTTCGACGATCGCGCCGCTTCGCCGAGGCGCGTGCCGTCGCAGTCGGGGCAGGTGGCGAAGGTGATGGCACGCTCCACGAAGGCGCGGATGTGCGGCTGCATCGCATCGACGTCCTTCGAGAGGAAGGATTTCTGGATCGTCGGGATCAGTCCAGCGTAGGTGAGGTTGATGCCGTCGACCTTGATCTTGGTGGGCTCCTTGTGGAGGAGCGCGTGCAGCTCCTTCTTCGTGTACTTTCGGATCGGTTTGTCGGGGTCGAAGAAGCCGCAGCCGCGGAAGATGCGGCCGTACCAGCCGTCCATGCTGTAGCCGGGGATGGTGAGCGCGCCTTCGTTCAGCGACTTGGCGTCGTCGTACAGCACGGAGAGATCGAAATCGGTGACGGAGCCACGCCCCTCGCAGCGCGGACACATCCCGCCGATGCGGCTGTAGCTCTTCTTCACCGTGGTGGTCTTCGCACCGCGCTCCACGGTGACGGCGCCGGTCGCGCTCGCCGATGCGACGTTGAAGGAGAAGGCGCCGGGTGGTCCTATGTGCGGCTTGCCGAGCCGGCTGAAGAGGATGCGGAGCATCGCGTTGGCGTCGGTGGCTGTGCCCACTGTAGAGCGGGGGTCGGCGCCGAGCCGCTCCTGGTCGACGATTATCGCGGTGGTGAGTCCGTCGAGCACGTCGACGTCGGGGCGCGCGAGCGTGGACATGAAGCCCTGCACGAACGCGCTGTAGGTCTCGTTGATCAACCGCTGCGATTCCGCCGCGATGGTGCCGAAGACGAGCGATGACTTGCCCGATCCCGAGACGCCGGTGAAGACCGTGAGCCGGCGCTTGGGGATCGCGATGGTGATGTCCTTCAGGTTGTTCACGCGCGCGCCGTGCACGCGGATCGTGTCGTGGCTGTCGGCGGCGTGGGGCGCGGACGACGACTGCCGCCGCGCGTTCGTCTTCTTCGCTGTCTGCTTTGCCATGCTCTCGTGGTCGGGTCGGTGAATCGGTGCGGAGCCGCCGGAGCGGCTCCCACTTCTGCTGCTGTTCCTACTGCTCCGCGGCAAGGACGTTCTGCAGCTCGTTCAGCATGCTCGTCCAGCCGTACTTGGCGCCGCCGATCTCCTGCTTCGCCTCGCTCCGGAATCCGCTCTGCTCGAGGTGCAGGAGGGTCACGCCGTCACCACGCTTCAGCGTCCAGGTGACCACTGTGGAGTGCGGGGCGCCGTCGACTCCGTGGGCGGTCCAGCTATACGAAAGCCGATGCGGCTCATCGACTTCGACCACCTTGCAGTCGACGACACCGCCCCATCCAGGCGCATCGCTGAACTGAAAGGTGTGCCCCACTACCGGCTGAAAGTCGTTCGTCTTGAACAGCATCCATCTGGAGAGAGTGGCCGAATCGGTGAGGGCGCGCCAGACGCGCTCGATAGGGCTCTTCAACTCGAAGTCCAGCACGACGGTCTCGCTCATTGGTTCTCCTCCTCCAATAGATCTCTCAGGTTGTCGATCTGGTCGGTCCAGAAGCGCTCGTAGAACTCGATCCACTCGCGCACTTCGCGGAGCGGTGCGGGGGTAAGGCGGTAGCGCGTTTCCCGCCCGGCCATCCGATCGTGCACGAGTCCGGCCTGTCTGAGTATGGAGAGATGCTTCGAGATGGCCGTGCGGCCCATTGGGAAGTGAGCTGCCATCTCGTGGAGCGGGAGCTCATCCGTATCGGCGAGCATACGGAGCAGCGCGCGGCGGGTCGGGTCAGCCAACGCACTGAAGACGTCTCGCATCTGCTCACCTCCTTCGCTCGCTCGGCTCGTTTGTTTCGGTGCGCTCGTGGGCTTACCCCCCGGGTCCCGAAAGCCTCAATATCAGACACCTTTTGGTGTCGAATTTGATGATAGGACGCCAGGTGGTGTCGCGTCAAGGGGGTGACACCGTTTGGTGTCACGTCAGGGCCGGGATACCGATCTGGTATAGCGCAAAGGCCAGAATGCGGAGCGGCGCCGCGTCCGCGGCGGCCCGTGGCGTCGTCGCCGAGGGCCGCGCCGAGGGTCGTTGCTGAGCTCGGCCGCCTAGATGGCGAGCGCGGCCACCGCCTCGCCGATACGCGTGACGGCCGCATCCAGATCCGCCTGCGCGGATGCGAACGAGATGCGGATGCGTCCCTCGCCACGCCGGCCGAACGCCGCGCCGTCTATCACGGCCACGCCGTGCTCCTCCAGCAGCAGGTTGGCGAAGTCGCGCGAGGTGAGGCCACGCTGGCTGAGGACCGCGGAGAAGTCGGGGAAGACGTAGAACGCGCCGGCCGGGACGGGGCAGCGCACGCCCTCGATCGAATCGAGCCCACGCACCAGCACGTCGCGCCGCGCGCGGTAGGCTGCGATCTGTGTCGTCACCATGTCCTGCGGGCCGGTGAGCGCCGCGATCCCCGCGCGCTGCACGAAGGGCGGCACGCAGGTGTGCCCGTTCACGGACATCGTGACGAGCGGCTCCGCCCACGGGCGCGGCACCACGAGGTAGCCGAGCCGGTAGCCGGTCATGGCGTAGGTCTTCGAGAAGCCGTCAACGAGCATTGTGCGCGAGCGCGCGCCGTCGAATGCGGCGATGGCCGGCGCTCGCTCGCCGTCGAACACCAGCCGGGAGTAGATATCGTCGGTGACCACTCGCAGATCGTGGCGCTCGGCCAGCTCCGCCAGCCGCGCGGTGGCCGCGGCATCGAGCGCTCCGCCCGTGGGGTTGTTGGGCGAGTTGAGGCAGAGAACCCGCGTGCGCGCTCCGATGCGCGATGCGATGTCGTCCACGTCGGGAGCATTGTTCGCATCGAGCGCGTAGCCTACCGGTACGCCGCCGGCGAAGCGCGCCGCCGACGGATAGATCGGGAAGCCGGGGTCGGGAACCAGCACTTCGCTCCCCGGCTCCACGGTCGCGAGCATCGCGTAGAATACCGCTGTCTTCGCGCTCGGCGTGACGACGACCTGGTCGGCGTCAGCGTCGACGCCGCGCGAGCGAACGTCGGCGGAGATCGCCTCGCGCAGCTCGGGGAGGCCCTGCGGCGCCACATAGCGTGCATCGCCCGCGCGCAGCGCCGCCACGGCAGCGTCCACCGCGTGCGGAGGCGCATCGACATCCGGCGCGCCGAGCTCGAGGTGCACTATGGAACGGCCAATGCGCTCCAGCTCCGTGGCTCGGCGGAACACATCGAGCGCCCCTTCGCCGGAGAGCTGCTCGACGCGCGCGGCGAGCGTCGGTACGTCGCCGCGCGCCGCAGTGGCGCGGGATGCCAGGGTGTCGGTCATGGGTAGGTCGGAGCGCGGCGCGCGTGGGACCGGCGCCGCCGGCCGCTGTGGCGCGGGCGGCCTGGGTGGCGGCCCTGGTTTGGTGGGCGGGCGGGGCGGCGGGCGCCGCACTCCGCGCCGCACTCGCATCGCCGACGCCGGGGTCATTCGCTAGCGTTCCTCGCTCGCGTGGAAGTAGCTGTCGGTATGGTCGAGCCAGTCCTGGCGGATGGGGCTGAAGATGTCCACGTCCAGCGTGTCCTCCAGCGCCTCCGCCTTGTGCGGCAGGTTGGAAGGGATGTGCAGTACCTCGCCCGCACGCACCGTCACTTCCTCCTCGCCGTTCTCGCCGAGCCAGAAGTGCAGCGCTCCCTCCACGATCCAGGTGATCTGCTCGTTCTCGTGCGAATGCTGCGGAACGATGCAGCCCTTGTCGAGGTAGACCTGCGCGAGCATCACGCGCTCGCCAGTCACGAGCCGGCGTGAGAGCTGTCCGGTGACGGACTCTTTCGGGAGGTCGGTCCAGCGGACGTGGCGGGCGGAAGGGTGTGACGACATGGCGGCGGTGTGGTGGGGGAGGGGTGAGGGAGCCGGCCGGCTGCCTCCAGGCATCTCGGCGGAAGTTACAGGCTGAGCCGCGGGATTGGGAGTCGGCACGACGACGTTTTTGACGCTCGATCAGTCGACGCTGATGATGCCGTTGTCTATCGCGTAGCGGGTGAGCGCGGCCACCGATGATGTGGACAGCTTCTTCGCCAGATGCTCTCGGTGAGTGTTGATGGTGCTGAGGCTGACGCCCAGCGCCGCGGCGATCTCCCTGCTCTTCATTCCAGCGGCAATGTGTGCGAGCACCTCTCGCTCGCGCCGGGTGAGCCGTACCTGCATGGGCGCTCTCGCTCGTATCGCAATCTGATTTTGTATGGCTGGCATCGCGGCGAATATACGGTTCAATCCCGATAAAAACAATCGGGATTAGCCCCGATCGTGAGCGGCCGCCGCTCTGGCGCGACGGCGCTGCGGATTTCTGAGCGTCGCTGGCGGAGCTATCTCGCGTAGAACTCGACTACCGCCGAATCGACCACCGCGAACGGGACATCATGGCGCGCGGGATTGTCGATCATACGCCCCACGCCCTCGTTGCCCGGCTCGATGGCGAGAAAGCTCGGCAGCTTTACCAGCGGGCCGCGAGCGATGGTTTCCTGGATCGAAGGGCGCTGGAGCGCTCGGGTGGAGAGCGCTATCGTCTCGCCGACGCGGAGTCCGTACGATGGGCGATCGACGCGCGCGCCGTCGACACGCACGTGTCCGTGCGAAACGAGCTGGCGTGCCGCGGGAATGGTGGGCGCGAAGCCGAGTCGAAACACGACGTTGTCGAGACGGCGCTCGAGGAGCGCGAAGAGGTTGTGCGTCGTCACGCCGGGCATCGCGCCGGCGCGCGCCACATAGCGGCGGAGCTGCCGTTCACCCACGCCGTAGTGGAAGCGAATCTTCTGCTTTTCCTCCAGTCGGCGCCGGTACTCGGATACCTTGCGGCGCCTCACGCTGGCTGGGCCGTGCTGGCCGGGTGGGTACGGGCGTTTGTCGGCGCTCTTTCTCGTGAGTCCGGGGAGTTGGACGCCGAGGCGCCGGACGATCGCGAGGCGCGGCCTATGCACGGGCATCGGGGAACCTCCCAAGGCGTCGGGCGATCTGTTTCGGGAGCTCCATGGGCTCGGCGACGCTGTCGTGTCCTCCATCGGTCATCGTTCGCATGGTGACCTGATCCGTGGTTTCCTCGAGCAGTGCGTCGAGCTCCTCGAGCTCGTCGCTGTCGAACGCGAAGCCGACTCCCGACTCGCCCATCACGAGCTCGACGCATCTCCCCGCGTTGGCTCCGACACCCCGCCGGCGGTGGCGCCCCACGGCGTCGCGAAGGAGGGCGAGGTCCGTGGCATGCATGGCGAGCACCGCGTTGCCGAAGTGGAGCAGGAGCGAGCCGCAGTGACGACAGCGTTGGACCCTGCCGTGATCCGTCGTAGCTACGGTCTCGGGATTCTCGTCGTGAGCGTGGCTGAAGCTCGATGTCATCGATACCTCCTCTTCTCGATGCGTTCGTCCCGCGATTGTGGTCGCGCAGGCGAAGATAGCGAGAGGCTGTACCGTGATCTATCGGGAGAACTGCCTATGGCCGGGATAAGACGGCGGGATCGATGCGGAGAGCGCGCCGGACTGGTCGCAGGCTGGCCGCGAGAACGACGAAGGCGATCAACAGCAGCACGGCCAGGTAGTTCGTTGGGTCAGCCGGGTCGACGCCGAAGAGCAATCCGGATCGCATCGCTGCGGTGATCCCGAAGATCGTGTGGCCGGCGAAGGCGACGAGTATGACGGCGGCGGCGATTCCTGCGACGATGCCTCCGGCAGCCACGGCCACGCAGTCGCGCAGTACGAGCCACACGACGCTGGATCGTGGCGCGCCGACAGCGATCCGTATGGCGAGCTCCCGCGTGCGCAGTTGCACGACGTTGGCCACCATCGCGTAGACGCCGACGAGCCCCAGGGCGATGCTCGTCATCGAGAGGGCGACGAGCGCCAATGTCTCGAGCTGAAGCAGGGGAAGCACCCACGATCGCTTCATCGTGCTCCGGATCGTTTCGTACTCGGCGGTCGTACGCGCGCCGATGCTCTGCTCTATGACGTTACGCAACGGCGTGACCAGACGCTCCGGCTCGTCGCGAGCGCGCGCGGCCACCACCAGATTTGCGGAGGGTGCCTGCGCGAAAGGCCGGAAAAGCTGCGGCCAGCGTCGGGCAGGATTGTTCAACGCGAGGCCCAGCCCGACGGCATGTGGCACAATGGTGGCATCTGTTACGCCGACCACAGTCAACCATGGCGCTTTCGACGTGGAGGGGCCCAGCTTGAGTTGCTTGCCGAGGGCGTTCTGCCCGGGCCAGTACTCATCCGCGGCGACTTCGTTGACGATCACGACTCGAGGGGAATCCTGGTCGTCTGAAGCAGCGAAGTCGCGTCCTTTCGTGATGTGCAGGCCGAGCGTGGCCAGCGTGCCGGGCGTGCCATCCAGAGACAGGATCGGCGCGGCCCGGTCTTCGGTCACCTCACCGTATCCTTCCACGGTGAGCACTGCCTCCCGCAACCGTGCGCCGTGATACTTCCGCGGGAGGAAGTGTGTAGACCACACTGCGCCGTTCGTGGCGTCGGGGATGCGGGCGATACGGGAGTCGAGGTCGTTGCCGAGCCGCAGGAGCTGCTCGGGCCTCTGATACTCTGCCCCGTGAAGGTGGGGCCGGGCCGTCATGACTTTCGATGCATCGAAGCCTACATCGAAGGTTTCGAGGTAGATGTAGGAGCGTGAGAAAAGCACCGCTCCTACCGAGAGTACCACCACGAGGGAGAGTTCGACGCCCACCATCAACCGGCGGGCATCGCGCTCTTTCCGTCCACTCGTGAACCCGGGACCCGCGCTGCGCAGCAGGGACGCCGGATCGAGCCTGCGAAAGTGCAGTAGGGGAACAAGCCCGAACGCAACGCCGGTAAGGCATGATGCGCCGACCGCGATCGCCATGAGGCCGCCGTCGATACGCAGCTCCAGCGGGAATTCCAGTCGGCCCAGCATGAAGCTCGATACGACGCCTGCCGACTGCACTGCCAGAAGGATTCCCAGCACGCCGCCGGCAAGTGCGAGCAGCAGGCTCTCGGCGAGCAGGGCGGCACCGACCTGCCGGACTCCGGCACCGAGAGCGGCGCGGATGGCGGTCTCTCCGGTGCGCGAGAGCGCACGCACGATGTACAGGTTCGCGATGTTGACGCAGGAGATGAGGAAGGCGAAGCAGACGGCTCCGAGGAGAAGCCATTGTCCCGATGGCGCGCTGCGGTGGCTCGTGGTTTCGAGCGATTCGACCGAGATGCCACGATCACCATCGGCCGTGGCGTGAGCGAGCCGGATCTGCCTGGAGAGCGACCGCAGTTCTGCTCGCGCTCCGGGGATGGTGGCACCTGGCGCGAGACGTCCTATGGCGGTCAGCGTACGAGCGTCGACCGATCCGGTCGAAGGCTCGGCTGGTGCGGTGAGCCAGAGCTTCGTCCTGCCGGGGTAGGAGAAGCCGCGTGCCATCACTCCGACTATGGTGTAGCTGGCTCCGTTCACCTGGAGGAGCGTACCTATGGCCGAGCGCTCCCCTCCGAAGCGCGTCTGCCATAGACCGTAGCTGATCAGGGCCTGCTGTCCAGCGTACGTGGCCGACGCATCGGAGTCGATGTCCCGGCCGAGCACTGGATGAATGCCCAACGTGCCGGCGAAGCCGGAAGTGATCTCGGCTGCGTCGACCATCCCATCATCATCGGATTCGTCGAGTAGGGCCGATACCGATCGGAAGGCGGCGAGTGTGGAGAACGAGCGCGGTTTGGCCCGCTGCCAGCTCTCGAAGGTGGTCCGGGAAAAGGTGTCGACACACGACGGACAGTCGCTCGATGTCGTTTCCAGGATCACCGCGATCCGATCGGGGGCGCCGAAATCACCGGGGTGAAAGGAGGCCGCCCGCACGATGCCGAGAGCGAGCGTACACGCGGCGATACCCAGAGCTGTGGAGATCAGCACCACGGCGGTGAACAGCGGAGTGCGCCGCAGCGACCGTACGGCGATGGATAGCATAGGGCGCGCTCGCTGAGATCGGGTGGGGACTATGGCCGTCGGTCAGTCGTGCGGGCCATCCTGCCATGTTCAGGACGATCGGTCACACGGCGAGGTCAGGCCGTCGCTACGCCTTGCTGCACTTCCTCACGGTGTCCCACGTTCGCGTGGTCACTCTGTCGCTGAAGGTCTTCTCGATGAGCGTCATGAACACCGGGCCGCGTTTGCCCGGAACGTAGGCGGTGAAGATCTCGCGACCATTCATCGCCAGTATGCGCGCACCGTCCACCTCGAGTGGGAGCGGCAGCTCCGCTGCGTGCGGCTCACGCAGAAAGGTGACGACCCGTTTCGCATTCGACGGCAGCCGGAAACGCGCGAAGGGATCCGCCTCGACCAGCTCGACCAGCCGATCCACGGGGCGTACGATCGTGTAGAACGTGCGCCCCAGCCTCTTCTCCATCGCTGCCTCGGCCTTCCTCTCGAGCGCGGCCTCCGATGCGGCGCGGGCGCCAAATACGACGTTGCCGCTGGAAAGCAGCGTCTTCACGTCGGCGAATCCGGCCTCCTCGAAGCAGCGTTTCAGTTCCGGCATCTTCGCGTTCATCGGGCTCACGCCGCGAAGGAAGGCGGCATAACGGGGCATGGCTCTGGCTCCTTCATGGTGGTGGAGGATGCGGAATCCACGCTTGGCGGCGCGACGGCCCGACCTGTGCGTTGATGCCGGGTCCGTGCGAGATCGATCGCGTGACGAGACTCCCTCCATCAGACCGGGAGCGGGCTCCGCCGAGGTCGCTCTCGCCGCTGCGAACAGCGCGGTTCGCGCAGCCCTTCAACCAGTATTCGAGGTTCAGCGATGCGTGCAACATATCTGCTCACTGCCCTGTTCGGCCTGGGCGCGGTCGCGGCCGCTCCCGTGCCGTCGCTGGCGCAGAGGCCCGGCCTGGGGATCGGCCTCGCCGCCGGCGCCAACATGCCCACGGAAGACTACGGCGACGCCGCAAAGGTGGGCCTCGTGCTCAACGGCTTCCTCGAGGTGCGCACTGGCGGCCCGCTCGGTGTGCGCGGCACGCTCTTCTGGAGCCGCAGCGACATCGACAACCCGATCATCAAGGACAACGGCGGCGTGACGCTCCCCGGCGACTCCAACCTGAACGCCACGGGCAACGTGGATCTCGTTGGCGGCTCGCTCGACCTCACGCTCGGTCGGACGCACGGCGTGGTACAGCCGTACGTCGTGGGCGGCGTGGGCGTGTTCCGGCGGCGCGTGAAGCAGGACGTGAGCGGCGCCGTGAGCGAGTTCAACGACCTGCGGCACAAGGACACCGATGTGGGCTTCAACGGCGGGGTGGGGCTGCGATTCTCACTCGGCGGGGCGGCGCTCTTTGCCGAGGCGCGGTACTACTCGGTGAATACCGACCCGGAAAAGACGAACTTCGTACCCGTGGTGGTGGGCATCACGTTCTGACGAGGTCAGGCGCTCGATGTAGAGGCCCAGGCCGCAACGCTGCCTGGGCCTCTACATCGAGCGCCTGACCTCGTGTGACGGTTGCGACGGGCGTTTTACGCAATGCAAGGCAGACTCATTTCACCATGGGAGTATGTCGATGCATTTGCGTTCCGTTCTGGCGGTGGCCGCAGCGTTCGCCGTCCTGGCATGCGGGTCCGATTCCTCGAACAGCACCGAACCGCCACCGGGAGGGGGGGCGCTGAATGGCTCGATGAGCGCCAAGGTGAACGGCGAGAGCTGGACGGCGACCATGTCGGTTCAGGCCGGCTATGCCAATGGGATCCTCGCCTTTGCCGGCGTAGATGGCAACAACGCGACGCTGGCGATCGCGCTCGCGCCGGCGGGACCGGGGAGCTACGCGATCAGCGGGGCGAGTGGCACGAATGCGTCGTACACGCTCACGGGCGGACAGGGGCTCGTTTGGCAGGCTGTCAGCGTGGTGGGCAGTGGGAGCGTGGAGATCGATACGCTCACCGCCACCCGTGCCACCGGAACGTTCCACTTCGAGCTACCCGCCGTCGCCTCGAGCGGCGCGACGGGCACGAAATCCATCACCGAGGGAAAGTTCGATGTGAAGTTCGGCACGCAGCAGTAGCGGCGATTCGCGCTACTGCTGCTTCGCTCCCGACCTGGTGCGCTCGAGCAGGTAGTAGCTGTACTCCGGCGCTCTGCGGAGGTCGGTCGCCGTGTAGCCGCGGCCCAGGTACGCCTCGAACGCGGCACGCGTCGTATGGCGCCACCTGCGGGCGGCCTCGGGCGCGCGCGCCTTGAGCTCCTGCATGTCGGCCGGTATGACGAGGCGCACGGCGGGAGCGGCGAGTGCGAGATCCGGGTCGCCCGCGATGAGGGTCCGCTGCTCCATACGCCACGGGTTCACTATCGGCGCCGACTCGGTGGCCGGGTCGGACGCGGCGCGTTCGCCCGCGAGGTAGCGGGCGACCCTGTCGCTCCCGATGTCCCACGCCGCCACCAGCCTGTCGGTCTCCATCCCTTCGTGCAGCGCCGATGCGGTGACGCCGTAGAAGTCGCGGCGGTATTCGACCGCGACGGCGCCCAGTCGCGCGAGATTCATGTAGGCGTTGCGAGACTCCAGCGGGTCGAAGGTCCAGTGGATCCGCTCCACTCCCTCTGCGAGGAGTATCTCGCGCTGCCGCCACTTGAGCTTCCTGCCGATTCCGTGGTCGCGGAACTCCGGAAGCACTGCGAGCGTGTCGGACCAGTGCGCGAGCTTCCGGTCGCGGATGCCGCTGATTCCGAAGAGCAGGCCGACCAACCGCCGCTCCACGAATGCTCCGATCGCCACGCCACCCACCTGCTGCACGATCTCGAGCATCGACACAGGGATGAGCTCCGTGAACCCGGCGCCCCAGACACGCTTCTGCAGCTCCACGCTCGCCTCGAGCTCCGCGGCACCCCGCAGCGGGCGAATATCGACGTCAGCGGGTGTGGACGCGCCGCGCGACTCCATGATCTGGCTCGGCTGCCGTCGCCGCCGTCAGTTCGTGCCCGAGGCGGCCGGTGCCCGCCAGCCGCTGCGTCTCAGCGCGCGGCCGGGCCGCGCATCGGTGATGCGGCCGCCGTCGAGCACCACCGCTCCGTTGACGATCACGTACGGTATCCCCACCGGATCCTGTGCCGGCTTCAGTTTGGTGCCGCGATCGGCCACGCGCGCGGGGTCGAGTATCACGATGTCGGCCTTCTTTCCCTTCGCTATAACGCCGCGATCGGTGAACCCGAGAAGGGCGGCGGAGCGCGAGGTCATCTTCGCGACGCCTTCCGCGAGAGTCACGACTCCACGGTTGCGCACGAACTCGCCGAGTACTCTGGGAAAGGCGCCGTAGCCGCGCGGATGCGCGCCGGAGAGCCCGCCATCGGAGCAGATGGTGATACGCGGATCGGCGAGCAACCGGTCGAGATCCTTCTCATCCATCGCGGTCGCGATGATGCCGATATTGGGACCCGCGGTGTGGATCATGTCGATGATGGTGCTCACGGGATCCGACTTCCGCAGCGACGCGATCTCCGCCACGGTCTTCCCTTCGAGCGACGAATCGGGCCTGTAGGAGGTGACGAGAATGTGGTCCGCACCGCCGATCTCGTCCAGGCCCACCTCCCACTTCTTGCGGTTGTCGAAATCGCGGTCGGGGATGACGACGTACATGCTCGACGACCAGTACGTGTACGGATACCAGTCGGCGCTCACCTTCACGCCGGCGCGCTCCGCGCTGTCGAGCAGCGCCAATGCCTGCGGCGCCTTCCCCCACACGGGTCTGGAAGCCAGCTTGGCGTGCGAGATGTGCACCGGCACTCCGGTCGCGCGTCCCACGTCGATCACTTCCCGCCACGCGGCCAGAACGCCGTTCTCCTCGTCGCGGACGTGGCTCGCGTAGTAGCCGCCGTACGGGGCTACCACGCGTGCGAGCGCCTGGATCTCGGAGGGAGTGGAGTAGAATCCGGGGTCGTATTCGGTGCCGCTCGAGAGGCCGACGGCGCCGTCCTGCATCCCGCGTTTCACGAGCACACTCATGGCCTGCAGTTCGGCCGGCGTGGCCGCCCGGCGGTAGTCCTCGCCCATGACCACGGCGCGCACCGTACCATGCCCCACCATCGAGACGAAGTTGATGCCCGTGTGCAGACGGTCGACCTCCTCGAGGAAGTCCGACACCGGGAGCGAGCTCCCACCGTCCTGCCCCACCACCGCGGTGGTAATCCCCTGCCGCACCTGACTCTCGGCGGACGGCATGCGCTCGATGCCGCGGTCGGCGTGGCTGTGCATGTCGATGAAGCCGGGTGTCACGGTCAGACCGTTGGCGTCGATCACCCGTTCGCCGGAGCGCGGCGCCAGCGAGGGCGCGAGCTCCGCGATCTCATCGCCCACCACCCGCACGTCGAGCCGCCGCGCGGGAGAGCCGGTGCCATCCAGCACGCTGCCGCCGCGGATGAGAAGGGAAGCGGGAGCGCTTTCACCGCGCCCCGCGCCCTGAGCCGACGCGCGGGCTTCCGAGACTACCAGAAGGGCGAATGCGAGCGTGAGCGCGCGAAGCGCTCCGGTAGAATGTTTCATGCGTCGGGGATGTTCGGGTTGTTCAGCCGCTCGACGTCGGGGAGCGGGAAGCAGAGCTGGCTTCCGTATACTCCACCCTTCTGCGCCTGGAAGGGTTCGCCTGCGGCGGGCCTGAGCGGCAGGCCGTAGCGAATGAGATCGCCAAGGTGATGTGACTCCAGGAAGAACTCGGCGCGCCGCTCGTAGATGATCTGCGCGAGGATCTCGGCCGGGTCCGTGCTGGAGAAGTGCGGGAGTCCCGCATCATCGTGCAGGTCGTTGATGATGCCCACGGCGGTACCGCCGCCCTCCACCTCCGCCGTGATGAGCCGTGCCTCGGTCGCGCGCGCGAGCGGTATCGGCGAGTCGGCCGCCAGGTACTTGCTCTCGTAGTAGAGCGGCAGCTCACCGTCGGATGCCTTGCGCGAGGGATCGTACTCGATGGTCACGCGCGGGTCGGGCGTGCCGTCGAAAGTCAGCGCGCGGTAGAAAGTGTCCACTGTCACTACCTGGCTCCGGCGGTTGCGCACGAAGATCTGGTTTTCACGGATGGGGGCGTCGCTCCCGAAAGTGGCGTACCACACGAAGCCATCCGGCACGAGCGCGGCGTCGGCCGCCGCTTCGGTCTTCCTGCCCATGTCGAGGCGGGCGCGGGCGCGGCCCACCAGCGCGAGATGGTACACGCTGTCCAGCCCCGCCGCCTGCGCGGCCGTGATCGCCCGGGTGAAGCGATCGTCGGCGAGCTGCGCGAGGTCCTCGCGCGTGAGCTCGGGGCCGCCGTCCACGGCGGCCGAGCACATCCCCTCCGCCATGAGCACGTAGCTGTAACCGGCGAAGGCCGCGGCGGTGGCGATGAGCCGGGTGCGGTCGGGCACTTCCTCGTCGGTCCAGCCATCGAGGAGCGCGAGCGCGTTTTCCGCCTGCCAGCGAGCGGTGGAGAGCGGAACGTACACGCCGCCGGAACCGCCTTCGCATCCGGCGGTGGCGTAGATCGAGCCCGATGGTCCGAAGGTGCGCTTGTCGAGCGGCCACCACTGCGAGAGGAGCGAGGCGTCGTGCAGCTCCTCGCCCACCGTTCCCCCCACGAGGATGTACGAGCCGAAGGCGCACTCGAAGTCCGCCACGACTCCGTTCACGATGATCTCGGCGTTGTCCGGCTTCTCGAGATCGGCGGGTATCACGCGCGAAGGCGCATCGACGCTCAGAATCCTGTCGAGCGAATTGCAGGCCGCGATCGATACCATCGCGGTAGCCAGCAGCGCGTAGCGGGGGAGGAGAGCGACCCCCGAGTGGTTCGCGGCGCGCGGGCGCCGTCCGGGAATTTTCATGGTCGGCCTCGCCGTGTCAGAAGGTGACGTTGATAGTCGTGAGGAACTGCGCGAGCTGCGGGATCGCGCCCTGGTCTCCCCAGCGCGAAGCGCCGTAGGCGTCGGTTGAGAGGCCTTCCGGGTCGAGCCCCGTGTAGCGCGTCCACGTGTGCAGGTTCCTGCCCGCGACGGAGAGCGTGGCCCGCCGTGCACCGAGCCTTCCGGCCCAGGCGTCGGGCAGCGTCATACTGAGCGATATCTCGCGGAGCTTCACGAACGAGCCGCTGGTAAGCGCGGTGGAGGAGATGCCGATGTCACCCATCTGTGTTTCGGCGATGCGCCGCGGGTCGAAACGCTCGGGGTAGACGCGCTCGGGGCAGTTGCCGTCGATCCCCCACGGGCAGCGGTTCCACCATTCCTTGTCGAACTTCTCGTGACCGCCCTGGAAGTCCACGAGCGCGTACAGGCGGAACTTCTCGAGGAAGGTGGCGGTGGACGAGAAGGAGCCGAGGTAGTGCGGCGTTTCGCGGCCGAGGTAGACGCGCGGCGCGGCATCGCAGGCCATGGGTGCGGCGCCGGGGCCGCCGTCGCAGAGAATGTCGACGGCGTTGCCATCCGCATCGAGCGTGGCGCTCGCCACCCGCTTGCCGAAGAACGCATCGACCGGATAGCCCGGCATGTAGCCGCCGATCTCGCGCTTGGGGATGAAGCTCTGGTCACCCAGGCTGAGAACCTCGCTGCTGTTGGTCGAGAGGTTCGCGCCGAAGTCGAGCTCGAAACGCTCGGTGCGCACCGCCTGGCCGGTGAGCTGCAGCTCGAATCCGCTGCTGCGCGTGGAGCCGGCGTTGACGTACTGCGCGCCGGGGAAGCCGAACGATGGCGCCGTCTCGCGCAGGAGAATCGCGTCGGTAGTCTTGTTGCGGAAGTAAGTGAGATTGGCGGAGAGGCGGCCGTCGAGCAGCCCGGCATCGAAACCGAGCTCGAGCTCGGTGCCGCGCTCGGGCCCGAGATCCGGATTGCCTATGGACTGCGGCGTGACCGCGGCCGAGCCGCCGGCGGCGGGTCGCGGCGCGAAGGTGCGCACCGCGGCGAAGGCGTCGGGCTGCTTCCCCGAGGCGCCGTACGCTGCGCGCAGTTTCAGAGCATCCACGAACCCGAGGTTCCAGAAGGGCTCATCGCTCGGCACCCAGGTAGCGCTGAACTTGGGATAGGTGACGAAGTCGAAGTTCTCGCCGAAGGCGCTGTTGTCGTCGCCCCTCACTGCCGCGGTGATGAAGAGCCGATCGCGCCAGGCGAACTGCTGCTGCACGAAGACGCCCACCGTGGAGTTCTGCAGATAGTCATCGCTCCCCAGCCGCTGCGATGCCCCCTCTACCGTCTTGACGCCCGCTGCGGGGAAGTTGCGTCCCTCGAGGTGTTCGTAGCGCGTGCCCTTGCGATAGAACTGTCCACCCAGCGAGGAGCTGGAGGTGAGCGCCGGCGTGATGTTCCAGGTGGCGGTGCCGCTGTAGTCGAGAGTCGTGTAGATGCTCGTGCGCCGGTCCACGAACCTGGAGCCGCTGGCCGTGAATGGACTGTAGAACCGTGCGATCTCGGGGCCCATGCGCGGGGTGAGCTCCGCACCGTTCTCGTCGGAGATGTCCACGCCGGTCGTGAGGCGGTGGGTGAACCAAGAGGCGGGACGGTGGTTGAGCACCACGCTTCCGGTATAGCGGTTCACGTCGATCGAGCGCTCCGTCGCCGCCCACACGGCTTCGGGCGGCGCGGAGAGGAAGCCGCGCGTGGGACCGTCCAGTAGGCTCAGCCCGCCCCAGAGCGCTTCGTCGAGTACGCTGGAACCGCTGGTGCCCGCGGCGAGCTTGGTGCGGCCGATGACGATCCCCTGGCTCATGTCGACGTCGACGGAAGAATGCGGTGCGAGACCGAGATTACCACGGGCGGTGACCCGCTTCTCACGGTTGGTGGGTTCGATGCCCGAGTTGTCGGCGTAGGCGGTGCTCGCGTAATACGTGATCGTCTCGGAGCCGCCGCGTACGTTCAATCCGTACTCCTGCATGCGTCCCGAGGTGAAAACCGGCGTGCCGCGCTCGCGCTCGAGGGTGAGCAGGTTGGCGACCATCACCTGGTCGGTCTCCGGGTTGCGCCAGTAGTAGTCGGGGAAGCGCCCCTCGGCGTCCATGAACCAGTCGATTCCCTGTCGCACGGTCACGCCGAGCGATGCGCCGGAGCCGGCGACGCCCTTCCTGGTGATCACCTGGATCACGCCGCTCGATGCTTCGGTCCCGTACAGCGTGGCGGCGGCGGGGCCCTTGATGATCTCGATGCTCTCGATGGTCGAGGGGTCGATGTCGTTGAGTCGCGAAACGAGTGCGCCGGGTCCGGTGCCGACGGTGTTGTCCACGCGCAGTCCGTCTATGTAGAGGAGCGGCTCGCTGGAGAGCGTGAGACTGCCCGGCCCGCGAATCCGGATGCGCGGACCAGCTCCCACTATCCCGGAGATGTTCTGGAGCTGTACGCCCGGCGCGCGCGCGTTGAGCAGCTCGCCGAGGGTGCTCACCGGCGCCTTCCCCACCACGGCCTCGGCGTTGATGTTCTCGACCACGTTGCCGATGGAGCGCTTCTGGATCCCGGCCGGCGCGCCCGTCACGACCGTGGCATCGAGTTGGAGCGGGACCGCCTCGATGGCGAGCCTCACGTCCCGCGCGCCCACGGCCACGTCCATGACGAGAGCGCGATAGCCGATGCGGGTGGCGCGCACGCCCACCGTGCTGCCGGTGAGGCCGGAGATCTCGAAGCGACCGCCCGCGTCGGAGCGCGCGCCGAGCTGCGTCCCGGTTACGGAGATCTGGACGTCGCCGATCGGCTGGCCCGTAGCGGCGTCGACCACAGTGCCGGCGATCGAAGCGGCCGGAGCCGCGTCCTGCGCCGCGAGCCTGGCGGCCCCGAGGAGCGCGCAGGCCGCGATCGCGAGTGCCAGCAACGGCCGGCGCCGGCGCAGTGCCGCTCGACCAGTCCGATCCGGTTCTATCTCCACCATGACAATCCTCCCGCGAGATGGCACTCGCAATGTCCGTGGTCCGAGCCGGTGCGGATCCGATGGGCGCCGGCCTCCTTGCTGTTGGGCGGTCAGCTACGGGATGCTACCCAGCTCTCCGGCGGCGGCGACGGCTCGTGCAAAGCGGTCGGCCGCGTTGCGCCAGTTGATCTCCACGGCGTGTTGCGACTCGTCCGGGTCGCCGCTCTCGATGGCCGTGATGATGGTCTCGTGCTCGCGCACGGAGATTTCCAACTGGTCCATGAGGACGTTGGTGTAGAAGCGCTCGTATCGGTCGGCCTGTGGCTTCACGGCTTCGTGCATGGCCAGCACGCGCGGTCCGGCGGCGGCCTTCACGTAGGTGCTGTGGAACGTGACGTCCAGGTCGTTGGTGCGGTTGTAGTCGGAGGGCGTCCGCCGGGCGAGGCGGAGGAGCTCCTTGTTGATCTTCCTGAGGGAACGCACGAGCGCCGCACGCTGCGTGGCTGCGAGCCGGGCCGCCTCGCGGGCGGCGAGGCCCTCGACGGCACCGAGCACGGTGAAGAGCTCCACGACGTCGTCGAGAGTCAGCGGGGCGACGCGGGTTCGCGAGTATGTGCCGATTCGCGTGGTGACCACGAAGCCGGTGTGCTGGAGCCTCTGGAGGGCGAGGCGCAGGTGGGAGCGCTGCACGCCGAGCAGCGCGGCCGTGTCGGTCTCGATGATCGGTGCGCCCGGCGCGAGACGGCCGGTGATGATCCAGTCGCGGAGCCTGTCGCAGGCCTCGGCAACGAGCTCGCTGCGCGGGATACTGCGGGTTCGTTTGGCGGCTGCGCGCATCATGGTGTGACGGGTTCGGACGGGGAAAGGCCCAATGGAGTCGCCTCTCTGTTCGGGTCGTGCATCGGTGGTGGACATCGAAACCGGCGCCGCTCCGGGAGGCGGAGCGGGGCGCCCGGCCCCGACGCGCCACTATGTGCTCTCGCCACAATTTTGTCAACAGAATTGTCACAAAATTTCCCGCAATTCGAAAGGTGCGGCGGGCCAGGGTCGCGCGACTCTGGCCCGTCGTGCCTCCTCCGCACCGATGACGACCGGGTGAGCGCGATTCACCGAACGGTCACGGCATCACCCGCTGGCCACGATTTCGCATGATCGCCTCGATCTCCTCTATCTCTCGCGGCGCCTTCGTGGTTATCCGCTCCGCCCCACTCTCGCTCACTACGTAGTCGTCCTCGATCCGTACACCGGTGTTCTCGTACTTCTCCACCAGCGGCCTCACCCGCGCCACCCACGCGCGGTTGCGCGGCGTGTCCGGGAGCGCGTCGAGCGCGCGGGTGGAGATGTAGATACCCGGCTCGATGGTGAATACGTCCCCCGGCTGGAAGGTCCGATCACCCTCGTAGAACTGCGCCGGATCGTGCACGGCGAGCCCTATCCCGTGGCTGATGCCGTGGATCATCCAGAAGTTGGCCTGCGTGCATTGCGACGGGGCGCGCTCGCAGTTCGGACGCCAGGGCGGGTCGATCATGGCGTCCACGCTGTCGATGAGCCCCAGCTTCGCCAACCCGCGCGCGCGCACCGCTACGGACGAGTCGAGCGACGCCACCGACGACCCGCCCGGTCGCACCTCTCGCTCGGCGGCTGCCTGTGCATCGCGCACTAGCTGATAGATGGCGCGCTGCTCGGGAGTGAAGGTCCCACTCACCGGGATCGTGCGCGTGATGTCCGCGGCGTAGCCTTCGTACTCGGCCGCGGCATCCATCACTACCAGATCACCGGGGCGCGCCGGGCCGTCGTTCTTCATGTAATGGAGCTGGGTGCCGTTCACGCCCGAACCCACGATGGAGCCATACGAAGGACGTGAGCCGCCGAGCCGCTTGAAGGTGTACTCCAGCACTGCGGCCAGCTCGTATTCGTGTTTCGGCTCCGGCGCCGACAGTACGGCGCGGTGTCCCTCGGCGCTGATCTCGGCGGCGCGCCGGAGGAGCGCGATCTCGGCCGGGCTCTTGCGCGCGCGCAGCCGATTCACCACCGGTGTCACATCGCGCGGGGTGATTCCCCCGTGGCGCGCCGCGAACGACTTCAACCACATCCGTCCGCGCGTGAGCGAGTCGGCGCGCGCGAAGTCCTGGTCTTCCACGTCGGGGAGCTCGTAGACGGGGAGGGTGCGGTGTGCCGCGACGACCGAATCGAGCGCCGCCTCGAGCGATGCGAAGGGGCGTGAAGCGATGCCGAGGTCGCGCTGGATGGCGGCCGAGTCGGGCCGGAAGCCGTAGTAGAAGGCGCGGCGCGGATCCGACGGGGTCACGAAGAGCGTGCTCCGTGGCTTGCCGTCACGCACGAGGATCACGAGTGCGGCGTCGGGTTCCAGGTAGCCGGTGAGGTAGCGGAAACCGGGAATCTGGAAGAATGCTCCGAAGTCGGTTACGGGGTTGCGTGCCCCGAACGCAACCACGATTCCGCTGTCGATGCGCGCGGCCAGCGAATCGCGCCGCGCCGCGTACTCGGCGGCGGTAATCTGCGCGCGAAGTCGAAGCGGCAAAACGAACGACAACGCGACGAAGGAGAGGGCAATGGCGGCCGTGGGTCTCGGCCGGCGGAAAGGCGCGGACGGCATACGGGACTCCCGACTGGAGTTGGACGCCGCGCACCCTGCCGCGCGGCGAAAAGGAGAGGTTCGAACCAGGTACGAAGGTGGAGCCGGTCGGCGCCGCCTTCAAGAGTGAGCGGCGATTCACCCACACGCCAATGCCGCGCGACACGAGTTCGTTCCTGTCGTATCTCGACGCGGAATCGCGGGTGCGCAGCGGGAAGATCGGTGTGACCGGCTACTGCAAGGGGGGGGGGGCAGGCTGTCGTTCGCCGCGGCCGGCCATTTTCCCGGCCGCATCGCCGCGTCGGCGTCGTACCACCCGAGCGGGCTGGCCACCGATGCGCCCGACAGCCCGCACCTGCTCGCTGCCCGGATCGCGGCGCGGGTCTACATCGGCGGCGCGAAGGAAGACCGCGGTTTCGATGACGCACAGAAGGAGCGGCTCGATCGCGCGCTGAGCGATGGCGGGGTAGAGCACACGATCGAGACGTACGACGCGCGGCATGGCTGGGTGCCAGCGGACACGCCTGCGCACGACCCCGAGGAGGCGGAGCGGCACTGGACAACGCTCTTCGCGCTGCTGGGCGGAACGCTGGGGGGCGACTGAGGCACGCGGAGCGAAACCACACGGGTCTGCGCTCGTAGGGCGTGGTGGCTCTCCACCCGGCGTACGCATCCGAGATGCTCCTTCACACACTCCTGCTCGTCGCGGCGCTGCAGAATACCGCGACCCCTCTCCCGGCGAGTCAGACGACGGCCGCCGGCGGCACGCGCGCTTCGGGCGATACCACGTTCGTCGACTCCGCGGGCGCGCGCAGGGATTCGACTCGGCGGCACGAGCACCGCGATCACATCGGGCACGAGCTCATCCCGCTCACGCCGGAGCTCCTCGCGAACGCCTATCGCGATCCCACCTCGCGTGACCTGATCACCCGCGCTCGCCAGGCGCGGCTGCGCCAGGACTCGTCGCTGGTGAGCTACGATGCGATCACCAGGCAGCGGATGTCCGCCTGGCTGGGCGTGCGCAAGCTCGGTGTGCGGCGGCTCGCCTACCGGAACGAGATCGCCAGCAGGGTGCGCTGGCAGCGCGGCGTGGGCGCGTGGGTCGATGTCCTCGGCACCCGCACGGCAATCCCGATGGCATTCCCCGGCGCGCGCGTACTCGAGGACGAGCTCGACGCGAGCCCGATCCCGTACTATCCGGGGCGCGAGGGGCTCCTGTCGCTCGCCGGGATGGAGACGGTTTCGGGTGACGACGAAAGCGTCTTCATGCATCCGCTCGAGGCGGGAGCCGAGGCGTACTATAGATATTCGGCGGGCGACTCGGTGCAGCTCACCCTGCCCGATGGCCGCGCGCTGCGCCTCCGCGAGGTGAGGGTCACCGCGCGCAAGCCGCGCTGGGACCTGCTGGTGGGCTCGCTCTGGTTCGATGCGGCGAGTGCGCACCTCGTGCGCGCGGTTTTCAGGCCGTCGGCTCCCTTCGACATCCTCGAGTTCATCGATCGCGAGAACGACGGGGACGACATCCCCGGCCCAATACGCGCGATGATGTCGCCGGCCACGATCATCGTAGATGCATTCACCGTGGAATACGGCCTGCACGAGCAGCGTTGGTGGCTGCCGCGCCTCCAGACCGTGGATGCGAGGGGGCAGATGGGCTTCGTGCGCGCGCCGTTCTCGATGCAGCAGACCTTCAGCTACTCGAGTGTGAGCGGGAAGGACTCGGTCCAGCTCCCGCCCATTCCGCTCGCGTCGGACGACTCGGCGGATGAAGAGCGCAGCGACACGGTGGTGGCAGCGACGCGCGACTCGAGCTCCGACGACCAGGATTTCGACATGCTCGATTGTCCGCGGGGCGACACGCTGGTTCGCTACGAGCCGCGGCTGCACGGCCGGCTCCGCGTGGCGTACCGCATCCCGTGCGACACCGTCGCGCTCGCCCATTCGAGCGAGCTGCCGCCGTCCATTTTCGACTCCGGTGAGGAGGTGTTCGGCACCGAGCAGGGGAAGGAGCTGGCGGAGGCTCTCGACCTCTCGCTGCAGCCCGGTTGGGGGCCGCTTCCCTACACGCTGCATTACGGGATCGACCGCGGCATGCTGCGCTACAATCGCGTCGAGGGGCTGTCGGCCGGGATCGACGTGGAGCGCGAGCTCGGTCGCGGCTACTCCGGTGAGGCGAACGTACGGCTGGGCGTGGCCGATCTCTCGCCCAACGGCGAGCTGCACATCCGCCGCTCCAATGGCAGGACCACGTACGGCCTCGGCGTATTCCGTCGTCTGGACGTCGCCAACGACTGGGGCGAGCCGCTGAGCGTAGGCGCTTCGCTGAACGCGCTTCTCTTCGCGCGCGACGAGGGCTTCTACTATCGAAGCTGGGGCGGGGAGCTGACGCGCGTCAGCCAGCGCGGAGCGAGCGGGCAGCTTGGTCAGCGATTGTTCGTGGAGCGCCAGTCGGAGGCGGGCGTCCACACGCAGTTCTCGCTAGCGAAGGCGATCAACGACACGCGATTTCTCGACAACATCGACGCGCAGAAGGCGACGATCGTGGGCTACGAGGCGAGCCTGAGCGGAAGCTACGGCGACGATCCCGCGGGCTGGCGCGCCACTTCGCTGCTGCGTGCCGAGCTGGGGACGGGAACCTTCGACTACACGCGCGGCTCGGCCGAGGTGACCGTGTCGCATGCCATCGGCGACGAACTGCTCGGCGCGTTCACCGCGAGCGCGGGCGCGTCGGGCGGCACGCTACCGGTGCAGCGTCTCTGGTATCTGGGCGGCCCGCACACCGTGCACGGGCAGGGGCCCGCCACCGCAGTGGGTGATGCGTACTGGTTCGGCCGCGCGGAGCTGGGATGGGGAACGAGCAGGCTGCGCCCGATCGTATTCGGAGATCTCGGCTGGGCTGGCGACAGACACGACTGGCGCAATCCGGGGAGGCCGATCAGCGGCGCGGGAGTGGGAGCGTCGGTGCTCGATGGCCTCATCCGCTTCGATCTCTCGCGAGGGATACATCCGGATCGCGGTTTCCGTGCGGATCTGTACCTGCAGGGGACGTTCTGAGAACGTCGTCATTCCCGCGGAGGCGGCCATTCGAGTCGTTCCCGCGAAAGCGGGCCGGGCCGTCATTCCCGCAAAAGCGGGAATCCATGTTCGGTCGAGTAACACGGATGCCCGCTTCCGCGGGCATGACGTGGATCACCGCCTCCGCAGGGATGTCTACTCCGCCGCCATAGCAAGCACCTCATCCGGCGTGTGCCCGCGCGCTCGAAGCTCGCGAACCGAGAGCGCCTGATGCCGCTTCGCCAGACGACGCCCTTCGGAGTCGCGTACCAGCGGAAGGTGATACCACGCGGGTGGAGTGGCGCCGAGCGCCCGGTAGACGAGTAGCTGCCGCGCCGTCGACTTGAGCAGGTCCTCGCCGCGCACCACCTCGGTGATTCCCATCGTGATGTCGTCTGCCACGACCGCCAGTTCGTATGCGGGGACGTCGTCCTTCCGCCACACGATGAAGTCGCCGAAGTCCACACCAGCGGTGAACGTCTGCATGCCGCGACGCGCGTCGTGGAAGCGCACCACCTCTCCATCGGGCACGCGGTATCGCCATACGACGCCGGCCGGCGACTCGGCGTCGCGGCCGGTGCCGGGCGCTGGCCGCAACTCCGGCGGGAAGATCGGTTCGCTCGCCTCTTCGTCGTCGTGCGGGGCGTGCGCGGCATCGCGGAGTTCCTTTCGCGAAACCGTGCTCGGGTAGATGACCCCGGCGTCTCGCAACTCGCGCCACGCCGCCTCGTAGATCTCCCTGCGCCGCGACTGGTATACGGGCCCCTCGCTCCACTTCACCCCCAGCCACTCGAGATCCTCGATCGCCCGTACCGCGTACTCGGGCCGGCAGCGCAGGGGGTCGAGATCTTCCATTCGGAGCACGATATCGCCATCCGCGTCCACGGCGCGGCGCCACGCCGCCACGAAGGTACGCGCGTGACCCGCGTGGATGTCGCCGGTGGGAGTGGGAGCGAGGCGGCCGCGGTACATACTTCCCATCGGCTCACGGCTTGCGCCGGCCCGGCCGCGGCGGGCTCACGAACCGCCGCGACTGCCGCTCGTACGCGTGCGCGAACGCCAGCACTCGCGCATCCTCGCCAGGGAAGCCCACGACCGAGAGATTCCCCGAGGGCATCCCGTTCGCACCGTAGCCAGCGGGCACCGACACCTCCGGAAGCCCCAGCCAATTGTTGTACGAGAGCGTGGTGCGGATCTTCGGCCAACTGTCGACGGCGAGAGGGGCGGGGAAGGGCATGGTGGGCCACACCATCGCCGCGACCCCTGCCGCGCGCATCGCCTTCACGAGTTGCGCGACGACCGTCGCGCGCGAGCGCGCGAACGACTGACCCGCCGCATCCTTCGTCATCGGCTGGTCGAAGAGCGGCTCGCACTGCTCGTAGCTCTCGGGGAGCGCCTCGTAGAACGAGCGGTAGGCGGGATAGCCGCGCCGCATGTCGGCGCGCGCGTCGTCGCTCCGCCCCTCCCAGTAGATGCGGTACGCGTTCGCGGTGGGCGCCGGCGTCCAGTCGTTCGGTTCCACGTCGCCGCGTTCCTTCGCGGCCGCCTTGAAGAGGTCGCGATAGTTCGCGGATGTCACGGGCGATTCGAACGGCTCGACGATCGCGCCCGCGGCTCGCAGGTCCTTCACCGCACGGTCGAAGTTCGCCAGCGACTCCGCGCTCATCTGTTCGCGCGGCACGTTCGCCTCCACCACACCAATCTTCACACCTGCAAGCGCATCGTCGCGCAGCGATGCCAGCGGCGCGGCGTCGAACGTGCTCGTGAGCGCCAGAGGATCCGACGCGTCGGGACCCGCGATGGCCGCGAGGTAGAGCGCGGCGTCGGCCACGTGCCGCGCGAGCGGTCCGTGCGTGTCGAGATACGGCCACGTTGGAATCACGCCGGTGCGCGGTACGAGGCCGAAGCTCGGCTTCATGCCGACGATCCCGGTGAACTGCGCCGGGATCCGATTCGAGCCGCCATCGTCGGTGCCGAGCGCGGCGAAGGCCAGCCCGTCTGCCACCGCTACCGCGGATCCCGCGCTCGATCCGCCGGGAGTGCGGGTGCCGGTAGCATCGTACGGATTGAGAACCTGGCCGGTGTAGCTGCTGGTGCCGTTGCCGTGGAAGGCGAAGTCGTCGGCGGCGGTCTTGCCGAGCAGCACGGCGCCGGTCGCTCGGATGCGCGACACCTCTATCGAGTCGCGCCGCACCGGATCGGGGAAGAGCAGCGCCCACGCGGCGCTCGAGCCGGTTGTGGGAAGCCCTCTCACATCGTAGATCGATTTCGCGAACACGGGAACGCCGTCCAGCGGGCCGCGCAGCTTTCCGGCGCGAAGCCGAGCGTCCGAGGCGCGAGCTTCGGCGATGGCATCGTCCGAGAGCGCATCGATGGAGTGCAGCAGCTTGCCATCGGCGTGACAGCGCTCCAGAGCGCGCCTGGTGATCTCTTCCGCGCTCCAGTCGCCGCGCCGGCGGCCGGCCTGGTAGTCGGCGACGGTGCCGTCGAGCGGGTCGGACGGTGGCGAATGGCTCATGTCGGGGAGGCGGACGGCCGCCGCGGCGGCGAGGGCTGCGAGCTGGGCGAGGGCTTCGCGTCTGGTGGGAGACATTGAGTGTCAATCGAGGTTGGCGCCGGTCGGCGGCCGAGCGGCAAGTCGTGCGAGCGATCGCGCAAAGTCGAAAACTGCCCGCGGAACGCGGGGCGTCAATAGCCGCTGTCCCCATCACTTCGGCCACCGGCTCTGGCCGATGCGCGCGCCGCGCCGTAAACTCGAGCTCGACCACCGTTCGCCACCGATCCACAATGCCAATGCGTCGTCCGATTCTCCTTCCGCTGCTCCTGATCCTGATCGCCGCGCCCGGCGCTGCGCAGAGTGCGGGCGACGGCGGGCAGCTCGCCGCGCTTCATGCCGACATCACCGCCGCCGCAGAACGCGTGAACCCGAAGGTCGTCGCCTGGCGCGAGGACATCCATCAGCATCCGGAACTCGGCACGCACGAAGTTCGCACCGCGAAGCTCGTCGCCGATCATCTCCGATCGTTGGGGATCGAAGTGCGTACCGAAGTCGGCGGGCACGGGGTGGTGGGCGTGCTTCGTGGCGGGAAGCCGGGAATGGTGGTGGCGCTGCGTGCGGACATGGACGCACTTCCCGTGACCGAGCTCGTGGACGTTCCCTTCAAGTCCACGGTGAGGACCATGTACAACGGCCGCGAGGTCGGCGTGATGCACGCGTGCGGCCACGACAACCACGTGGCGATCCTCATGGGCACGGCCGAGGTGCTCGCGGGAATGAAGGCGCAACTCCCGGGGACTGTGGTGTTCCTCTTCCAGCCCACGGAGGAGGGGCCTGGCGGCGCGAAGCCGATGATCGAGGACGGCGCGATGGACGATCCGAAAGTGGATGCGGTGTTCGCGCTCCATGTCGGTCCGGACAGCCTCGGACACATCGGCTATCGCCCCGGCCCCATGATGGCATCGTCCGATCGCTTCAGCATCGTGGTGCACGGAAAGCAGACGCACGGCGCTTATCCCGCGGGCGGGATCGACCCGATAGTCGTGTCGTCGGAGATCGTCATGGCCGCACAGACCATCGTGAGCAGGCAGATCGATCTCACGCAGTCGATGGCGGTGCTCACCTTCGGCATCTTCAATGCGGGAGTGCGGAACAACATCATCCCCGACAGCGCATATCTCGAGGGAACGATCCGCACGCTCGATGCGGACGTCCGGAAGCGGGTGATCGAACGGCTGGTGCGGACGGCGACGCACGTGGCGGAGGCCTCGGGGGCGCGCGCGGTGGTAGCGATCGACTCGGGCTACCCTGTGAACGTGAGCGATCCCGCGCTCACCGCGCGCATGGTGCCGTCGCTGAAGTGGGCGGCGGGCGCGAACGCGGTTTACGAGATGGACCCCAATCTCGCGGCGGAGGATTTCTCGTACTTCGCGCAGCGAGCGCCGGGAGTGTACATCTCGCTCGGCGTGACGCCGCCGGATCGGGATCCGGCGACGGTGCCGGGAAACCATTCGCCGCTGTTCTTCGCCGACGAGCGCGCGCTCCCGGTGGGCGTGCGTGCCATGTCGGCGCTCGCGGTGGACTACCTGGTGAAATCCGCCACGCGCTGAAGCGGTCGTGCCGTGGAGGCACCTCCATGCGAAGATCGAAGGGGGCGCGGCAGATGCGGGTGGTTTACCGGTCAGAGTGATGCCGGCTGGCAGCGGCATTCTCCTGCGCCCAGTGGGTGAGGCGAACCCGCTCCTCTCGTGGGAGGATACCGCTCGCGCCATGGCGGCGTCGGAGGAGGACCGGAGCGAATGGGATTCGACGCTGGCCGACGGCCTCGACGCCGTGCCTCGGGCGGAAGCTGGGAACGCTTACCGAATCCGAGGCGCGGTCGCGGCGCCGGCGCACCTGCGCCGCTCCAGTTCTATTCGTCGCTCGGCGCCGGCCGTATATACGCGCTCGATGAACGCGTGGAACTGCTTCGTGTAGTTGCGTAGGAATTCAGCGGGCGCCCGGTCGTGTGCACCGCCGTTGACAAATCAAGTTTGATTGATGTAATTTCCCCGCCATGGCAACCGCTACTCGCACCGCTCCGGATCTCCACCGCGCCGCCGAGCTCTTTCACGCGCTCTCCGACGATACCCGCCTCGCCATACTCGAGATGCTGCGCGGCGGCGAGCGGTGCGTGTGCGAGCTGCAGGACGAGCTCGACGCCGCGCAGTCGCGCCTCTCCTTCCACCTCCGCGTGCTGAAGGACGCGGGGCTCGTGACCGACAGGCGCGAGGGTCGCTGGTCGTACTACAGCATCGCTCCCGAGGCGTTGGGCGAGGTCCATGACATCGCGGTCGTACTGCAGCCCGGGAAGGGCGCTCTCCGCGTGCTCCGGCAGCGGACGTGCTGCGACTGATTTTTTTGTGAATTGCATCAACGTTTCTTGATCATTATGAGGCGACCATGACCGACGAATCGGGCGAGTACTCCACCACGGTACCGAGCACTCTCGATGAGATCCGCGCCACCGTACGGGCGCGCTACGGCGCCGCCGCGCTGCGTGCCGCGGATGGCGCGACTGCGGGCGGCGTCTGCTGCAAGCCGGTCGGCGACGACGGGCACTGCTGCGACGCGAAGGGCGAATCGTGGGACCCGATCACATCGGACCTCTACGAGGCTGGCGACACCGCCGGCATTCCCGCGGAAGCGCTCCTCGCGTCGCTTGGCTGCGGGAACCCCACCGCGCTGGCCGAGCTTCACGAGGGAGAGACGGTGCTCGACCTCGGGTCGGGCGGCGGCATCGATGTGCTTCTCTCGGCGCGGCGAGTCGGCCCCACGGGGAAGGCGTATGGACTCGACATGACCGACGAGATGCTCGCGCTCGCTCTGGAAAACAGGGCGAAGGCCGGCGCCACGAATGTCGAGTTTCTGAAGGGAAACATCGAATCCATCCCGCTTCCGTCGAACACGGTGGATGTGATCATATCCAACTGCGTGATCAACCTCTCGGGCGACAAGCGGCGGGTGCTCGAGGAAGCCTTCCGGGTGCTGAAGCCGGGCGGCCGCTTCGCGGTGAGCGATGTGGTCACGCGCGCTGGACTCCCGGACGTCGTGAGGGAGAGCATGGCGCTCTGGACTGGATGTGTGGCCGGTGCGCTGGAGGAATCGGAGTTCATGAAGCTGCTCGAGGACGTCGGGTTCGAGAACGCCGGCATCGAGCCCACGCGCATCTACTCGCGCGATGATGTGGCGGCATTGCTCGAGACGGCAGATCTCGATGCGTCTCTGGCATCGCAGGTGGAGGGCAGGATCATGAGCGGCTTCGTTCGCGCTGCCAAGCCCGGCGCCGTCGTGAACGCCGCCACTCCGCGCCGTCTCGACACACTCGTCAGCGCGACCGGCGATGCGAGAGATGCTGCCCGCGACTGCGGATGCGACGACGGCTGCTGCGCCTGACACGGAGGATACTACGATGTCGAAGGACCCGATGCATGGCCTGGGAAGTGAGGTGCCGGTGGTGCGCCCCGCCGTTCCTGACGACCTGGCACCGGTCGAGCGGCTTCTTACCGCGAGCGATCTGCCGCTCGATGGCGTGCGCGAGGCGCTGGGCGACTTCGTAGTTGCGGAGGCAGGCGGCGAGGTGGTAGGGGTGGCCGGTCTCGAGCGCTGCGATGGCGAGGCGCTCCTCCGCTCCGTGGCGGTGGCGCCGGAATGGCGCTCGCGCGGACTCGGCCGCGCGCTGGTCACGCGAGTGATTTCGGATGCCGAGGCGCGCGGCATCCGCGCGCTCTATCTGCTCACCAACACGGCCGAGCGTTACTTCCCGAGCTTCGGATTCCGGACCGTGAGTCGCGACGAAGTCCCGGCGAGCGTGCGCGGAACCGTCGAGTTCAGCGGCGC
>CAZTTY010000039.1:0-36687 GCA_964616815.1 uncultured Gemmatimonadaceae bacterium
CTACCCCGCGCGCTCCCGCCTCCTCGCGCTACCGCCGGGGTCCGGTACCCGGATGTAGTGGTCCCGGCGGCAAGGCCGCCGGGACCTCTACATCCGGGTACCTGACCCCGTCGTCTACCGCCGCCGGAACCAGAGGCTCAGCGCGTAAGCACCGTAGATCACCACGGCCAGGGCGTAGGCCGCGTGGTAGTAGCCAGCATTGTCGGGTGTCATCGCCTCTCCTCCGCTTCCCGCGCTGCCCGGTCGATGGCCAGTCTGTATCGCGCGCGCAGGAACGCGAGAAAGAGCACCGTGAACGACACGAATGCGAACAGCAGCGTCTCCAGCATCTCCTTCGGGAGCGACGGGGCGCTCGGCTTGAGCACGATCGGCATCGGGTGCAGCGTGCGGAACAGGTACACGCTCAGGTGGATGAACGGGATCAGCAGCGCGCCGAGTATGCCGAGCACGGCCGAATAGCGCGCGCGCATGGAGGGGTCATCGATCGCGCCCCGCAGCACGAGATACCCCACGTAGATGAACCAGAGAAAGAGCGTGAGGGTGAGACGCGCATCCCACGTCCACCAGGTGCCCCACACCGGCTTTCCCCAGAGTGGGCCCGACACGAGCACCATGGTAGTGAACACCACGCCAACCTCGGCGGAGCTCTCGGCGACCAGGTCCAGTCGCGGATCCTTCAGCCAGAGGTAGAGGATGCTGGTGACCGCGACTATTCCGAAGGCCAGAAACGCCACCCACGCCGAAGGCGCGTGCACGTAGAAGATCTTCTGCGCGGCCCCCTGACTCGCTTCGATCGGCGTGAAGTAGATCGCCCGCACCAAGGTGGCGGCCACCAGGACCACGGCCAGCGCGAAGAACCAGTCGAATCCGCGACTGGGGGTGCGCGAGCGGGCTGAGGCGGCGGCAGTCGCTTCGCCTCCCACTGAGATATCGCTCATTCTTCCAACGTAAACGGAAAGGCCAGCATGCACGCGACCACGAAGGCGATGTCGAACGCCACGAGTATCCTCACCCAGCTCGCCACTTCGGCCACCGGACGTCCCGCGAGGAGCCGCGCCGTGGCCTGCGCCGCCGGCATCACCACCGGGACGAAAAATGGCAGCGAGAGCATCGGAAGCAGCAGCTCGGCGAGGCGGGTGTTCACCGCCATGGCGCTGAAGAGCGTACCCACGGCCACGAGCCCGATCGATGCGAGCAGCGCGATCGCCGCGATCGCCAGCCCCTGCCCACCGAAGGGCATGTTGTAGAAAAGGGCGACCGCCGGTATCGCTATCGCTTCCACGGCACCCACGAAAACCAGGTTTGCCAGCGCCTTCCCCAGGTAGATGGCCTCGCGAGGGATCGGCGCGCCTAGAAGTCCGTCAATCGCCCGGTCCGCCATCTCGACACCGAACGAACGATGCAGTCCGAGAAGCCCGGCGAAGGTAAAGATCACCCACAGAACCCCCGGCGCCAAGTCGATGGCGGCCACCGCGGTCGGGTCCCAGGCGAAGTAGAAGATCACTATCCCGAGCAGCGCGAAGATCACCGCCGAGAAGAACGCGGTGCGGGTGCGGAACTCGATCGCGAGGTCCTTGCGCGCTATGAGGAGCGTGGCCGAGATGACGGATATCCGCCTGGTCTGCATTCCCGTGCCGCGCATCAGCTCACCAGCTCGCGGTAGCTGGCGGCGTACGATGTGGCGTCGAGTCCTTCACGCTCCTCCACGCGCACGAAGCGGCCCCGCTGCATGATCGCCGCGCGCGTGGCCAGCGCGAGCCCTTCGTCGATGTTGTGCGTCACGAGCACGAGCGCCGCATTCTGCGAGCGGAGCTCCGTGAGCACCGCGCTCAACGCCGCCGCGCCGGCGGCATCGAGCCCGGTGAACGGTTCATCGAGCAGCACCACCTCGGGCTCGTGCACCATGGCGCGCGCGACCGAGACGCGCTGCTGAAGCCCGCGGCTCAGCGCGCGCACCGGCGTCTCCGCGCGATCCGCCACGCGCATCCGCTCCAGCGCCCGCAACGCCGCCATGCGCACATCCGCGAGCCCGTACAGCCTCGCTGCGAGCTCGACGTTCTCGCGCGCGGTGAGCGCACCGTAGAGCATGCTCGCGTGGGATATCAGCCCTACCACGGCGCGCACCTCTGGTCCACCCGGGAGCGTCACTCCGCCGATGCTCGCGGCACCAGCCGTGGGTTTCAGCAGCCCGGCCAGCATGCGGAGGAGCGTGGTCTTCCCCGCACCGTTCGGCCCGAAGACCGCCAGGCATTCGCCGCCCGCGAGTACGAAGCTCACTCCGTCGACGGCGCGTCGGCCGCCGAAGGAGCGAACTAGACCGCGAGCCTCCACCGCGAGCTGGAGTGTCCTGTCCGCTTCTGGCATGCGGGGAATGTAGTCGCGACCGGCTATTCCCGTACCCCGAGATACTTGGCCGCGTGCCGCGGCGAGCGCTGCCGGAGCGCTTCCCGCAACTCGGCGACTCCCAGCTCCCTCTCCGCCAGATGTGCGGCGTACGAATGCCGGAGCGTGTGGGGGCCGATGCGCGCCACCGCGTCTTCGTCGAGCTCCACGGCGCGCGCCACACGCCGGAGCCGATCCCACGCCCGCTGCCGCGAGGTGTGGAGTCTCGTGCGTGGATGTATGAACACGAACGGCTCGTGCGACTTCCGCGCCGGCGCGGGCCGCTCCGCGAGCCACGCCGCGAGCCAGCGTGCGGCATCGCCGTGCACCGTGATGTCGCTCTCCTCGCCGCGGCGCCCCACCACCTGGAGCTTCATCACGGCCGGCCCCCCGCGCACCACGTCCGTCGTGAGACCGATGGCCTCCGAGATCAGGAGACCCGCGTGGTAACAGAGACCATACAGCGCCAGGTCCATCCGCTCCGCCGCACCTTTCGGCTCGCGCGATCGCGACTCGAGCCACCCGAATATCGACCCCACCTCCTCCTCCGAGATGATGTGCGGCGCCTTCGGCTCGCTCACCGGTTCCGACAGCGCCTCCGCCGGCCCCGGCGCCCGCAACCCCTCCTCGACCACCAGATACCGGTAGAACGCCTTGATCGCCTGCAGATGCCGCCGCACGGTGGGCACCGCCCACTCCTCGTGCTCCGAGCGCCCCCGCAGATACTCGGTGATGTCCCCCGGCTGCAGCTCTTCCACCGGGCGCGGCGCGTACGCCTTCACCAGATCGGCCACATCGGTATGATAGGCCTCGATGGTCGCCTCCATCTTCCCTTCCCTCTCCAGCCACGCCGAGAACCGGTGCACCGGATCGAAGTTCGGCTCGGAGCCTGGGGCGATGATCTCTTCTTCCGAATCGGGCATCGTGGCGTGGATCGAGAAACTACAAAAGGGAGAACGGCCGAGAGGGGCAAGGAGACAAGGAGAAGTGCCTTCGATGCAAGCTTCTTGTCTCCTTTGTAAAGATCTCTTCGTGGGCTGGTAAAGGTGAAATGGGGGAACTGCTCCCGCGGGTAGAGCTCCACCGCCGGGAGCAGTTCCCCCAATTCACACTTCACTTTCATTACAGGGATGGTCGAAAGGAGACAAGGAGCCCCCCTGGAGAGCAGTTCCCTTGTCTCCTTGCCCCTCTCGGCAGTTCTCCCTTTTGTAGTTTCTCGATCCACGCCACGATGCCTTGCCAAAAGCGTGGCCGCGCGCGCATTACTGAGGACGACGAACACTACGACTGGCCGACCATCCGCGAGGCAAAAGACATGACCGATATCGACGTACTCCTCCAGGAGGACCGCAAGTTCCCGCCGCCCGAGGAGTTCGCGCGCAACGCCGGCGTCTCCAGCGCGGAGATCTACGACGAGGCCGCGAAGGATCCGGAAGGATTCTGGGCCGAGCAGGCGGGCGAGCTCGAGTGGTCGAAGCCGTGGAGCAAGGTCCTCGACTGGAATCCGCCGTGGGCGAAGTGGTTCGTGGACGGCAAGCTGAACGCGAGCGTCAACTGCCTCGACAGGCACGTCCGCACAGCGCGCCGTAACAAGGCGGCGCTCATCTGGGAAGGCGAACCCGGCGACAAGCGGACTCTCACGTACTGGGACCTCTACCGCGAGGTCTGCCAGTTCGCGAACGTCCTGAAGTCGCTCGGCGTGAAGCGCGGCGACCGGGTCGCCATCTATCTCCCGATGATCCCCGAAGCGGTGATCGCGATGCTCGCGTGCGCGCGCATCGGCGCTCCGCACTCGGTGGTATTCGGCGGCTTCTCCGCCGAGTCGCTGCGCGATCGAATCAACGACGCCGAGGCGAAGGTCCTGGTGACCGCCGACGCCGGCTACCGCCGCGGGCAGATCGTTCCGCTCAAGCGCAACTCCGACAAGGCGCTCGAGGAGACGCCGAGCATCGAGCACGTGGTGGTGGTGATGCGCCGCCCCGGTGCCACCGGCGACGAAGCGTTCGCCGACATGACGCCCGGCCGCGATCTCTGGTGGCACCGTCTCATGCGCGACGCCTCCGCCGATTGCGAGCCCGAGGAGATGGACGCCGAGGATGTGTTGTACATCCTTTACACATCGGGCACCACCGGGAAGCCGAAGGGAATCGTGCACACCACCGGCGGCTACATGGTGGGCTGCCAGACCACCACTAAGCTCGTTTTCGATCTGAAGGAAGACGACGTGTTCTGGTGCACCGCGGACGTCGGCTGGGTGACCGGCCACTCGTATCTCGTGTACGGTCCGCTCGCGTGCGGCGCGACGTGCGTGATGTACGAGGGCGCGCCCGACTGGCCGGACAAGGACCGCTTCTGGGCGCTCTGCGAGAAGTACGGCGTCACGGTTTTCTACACTGCGCCCACCGCCATCCGCGCCTTCATGAAGTGGGGCGACAAGCTTCCCGCGAAGCACGACCTCTCGCGGCTGCGCCTCCTCGGCACGGTGGGCGAACCGATCAACCCCGAGGCGTGGATCTGGTATCGTGAGATGATCGGCGGCGGGCGCTGCCCGATCGTGGACACCTGGTGGCAGACCGAGACCGGCGCGATCATGATCTCGCCGCTCCCCGGCGTCACTCCCACGAAACCAGGCAGCGCCACGATTCCCCTCCCCGGCATCTCCGCCGCGCTGCTCGACGGCAAGGGGAACGAGATCGGAGTGGGAGGCGGCTTTCTCGCGCTCACCAAGCCGTGGCCCGCGATGCTCCGAACGATATGGGGCGATCCCGACCGGTACGTGGGCACGTATTTCTCGAAGTGGCCCGACCGCCCCGATCTCTACTTTCCGGGCGACGGCGCCAAGCGCGACGACGACGGGTACTTCTGGATCCTCGGCCGCATCGACGACGTGCTCAACGTCGCCGGTCACCGCATCGGTACCATGGAAGTGGAGTCGGCGCTCGTGTCGCATCCCGCGGTGGCGGAGTCCGCCGTGGTAGGAAAGCGCCACGATCTCAAGGGTCAGGCGATCGCCGCGTTCGTCACGCTGCGTGAGGGCTTCACGGCTTCACCGGCGCTGCGCGACGAGCTGCGCGACCAGGTAGCCGAGAAGATCGGCGCGCTCGCCAAGCCGGATGACATCCTCTTCAGCGCCGATCTGCCGAAGACGCGCTCCGGAAAGATCATGCGACGCCTGCTGCGCGACATCGCCGAAGGACGCGCGCTCGGCGACACCACGACACTCGCCGACCCGGCCGTGGTGGCCAGGCTGAAGGAGCAGTACGAGGAGCAGGAAGCGTGACGCCGTTACGCCCGCGCTGATCCGCCGTGAAAGGACTGGCGGTGATGCTCGGGTCCATCCTGATCGGCGGGCTCGGCTGGTGGGCGGGCTCGCCGCTCGGCATCTTCGCGTCGGTCACGTTGAGCGCGGTCGGAAGCGGAGTCGGTGTATACGTGGTACGCCGTCTCTGGAACGAATACCTCCCCTGAGAAGCGTGCGCGAGCGATGGAGCTTCGTACACGACTTGCATGGGCAGTCGGTTCCGCCGCGCCGGGCGGCGGATTCAACGGGGAGGGCCGACCGATGGCGAAATGTGAAGTGTGCGGCAACGACTATCATCTGTCGTTCGAGGTCGTTACCGCGGGGAAAACCCATGTGTTCGACAGCTTCGAGTGCGCCATTCACAAGCTCGCTCCTGTCTGCGACCACTGCGGCTGCAGGATCATAGGACACGGAATCGAGGCGAATGGCACGTTCTACTGCTGCGCCAGTTGCGCGCACCACGAGGGGGTCACGGCGGCAGTCGACCACGTCTGAACCGGAGGCCGCGCGCGGAGAGGAGCAGGGCGGCGCCGGAGCGGGGGCACACGCCCGAATATTTGCCGTGGTGCGGCGGATACCGCGCGGACGCGTCGCCACCTATGGACAGATCGCGTTGCTCGCGGGCCTCGGCCGCCAGGCACGGCTCGTGGGATATGCCATGAGCGCGCTGCCGCGTGGATCGCGAGTGCCGTGGCACCGCGTGATCAACGCGCAGGGTGCGATAAGCGCCCGCACGGGAAACCCGGCGGGCGCGTTCGATCAGCGATTGCTGCTCGAGGCCGAAGGAGTGAAGTTCGACTCCAGAGGACGTGTGTCGCTCGAGCGTCACGGATGGTCGCCGCGACGCTCGCGTTGATCGGTGCGGCTACTTCGCCAGCCCCGCCTCGCGCAACTGCGGCAGCGACTGCGGCGGGATCGATACCATGTGATCGCACTCGGTGCAGACATCCACGAGCACGTCGCGAACGCAGAGGCGCGTGCGTGCAAGCTGCACCGTCCGCAGCTCGAAGCGGGTCCGCACCATCTTTCGGCAACGTCGGCACGTGTTCGCCGCGTAATCCCCTACTCTCCAGTCGCGCTGCATGACGCACACTCCAGCCAGATTGTCCAACCCGTCCCCCGGGAACGGGTATCGTGAACCGGTTCGTTCCTACTGGACATACGTCCGGCGCACTGGAAAGTTTCCTCGACGCATGGCCACATTCGGCCAGCGAATCGAGGGGAAACCGCATCGGTGAGCGTGTCGTAGTGAAAACGGGAGCAGGTGATGCGGCAACGCCACTCGACGGTCCTCATCGCACCGGGAGCCGACCGCTATGACGATCGCAACCGTCGCACTACAACAGGAACAATCCGACCTCGGCGCAGAGATCCGCGAGCAGGTGCGCCAGCAGGTGCAGGAGGCGCAGCAGCGGGCGGCCGAAGCGCAGCGGGCCGCGCGGGAAGCAGCCGGCCAGAATCCGAGCGAGGCGGTGGTGCTGGTTCCGCCCGCTCCGCCGCTGCCTCCGCAGCTCGACGTGATGCCGGCACAGGTATTCGACATCGTCATCTTCTTCCTCATCACGCTGGCCGTGATCATCATCGGCCTGCCCATCGCGCGCGCGGTCGGCCGCCGCATCGATCGCAAACCCTACAAGCAGCCGCTCGATCCGGGACTCTCCTCCCAACTGCAGAGGATCGAGAACACGGTGGACTCGATGGCCATCGAGATCGAGCGGATCTCCGAGGCGCAGCGTTACATGGCCCGCCTCCAGACCGAGCGCGCGGAGCCGACCTCGCTCCCTCCCGCCGACGGGCGGTAGTCCGCAGGCGGACGCCGCGGACTCGCGCCGCGTCCGGAGCTCACGTCGCGCGCGGCCGCCCCGCCCACGGAAGATCGGCCGACGGCGCGAACGTCGGCGGCCGCCGAACCTTCGCCGCCTGCTCGTACGCGTACGCCAGCTTTATCAGCAGCGGCTCCGACCAGGCCCGGCCGAAGAACGACATCCCCACTGGCAGTCCGCGGAAATAGCCTGCCGGTACGGTGATGCTCGGATAGCCCGCCACCGCCGCGGGCGTGGACGAGCTCCCGCCCGAGCCCGAGTCTCCGTTCACCAGATCGATGAGTCCGGGCGGGCCATGCGTCGGCGCCACTATCGCGTCGAGCCTGTGCTCGTCCATGACCTTGTCGATCCCCTGGTCGCGCGTGAGCGAGCGGCACTTTTTCAGGGCATCCAGGTACTCGGCGGTGCTCAGCGGCCCCTTCTTCTGCGCCTCGATCATGGTTTCCTGGCCGAAGAAAGGCATCTCGCGCTCCGCGTGCTTCTCGTTGAACGCTATCACGTCCGCGAGCGTGCGTATCCCGGGCGACGAGGCGAGGCCGGCGAGATAGCGGTTCAGGTCGGCCTTGAACTCGTAGAGCAGAACCGTGTAGCTGGCATCGCCCAGTCTGATGTCGAGGTCCACGGGGTCCACGATCACGGCGCCGCGCTCCCGCATGAGACCGAGCGCCGCGTCGACGAGCGCGTCGGTGGCCGGGCTGTAACCGAAGTAGCGGTCGCGCGGCACGCCGATGCGCGCACCGCGAAGCCCGTCTCGATCCAGAAAGCTCGTGTAGTCCTGCCGCACCTTTCCGCGGCTCGCCGGAGTGGCATCGTCGTCCGCATCCACGCCGGTGAGCGCACCGAGGATCGCTGCGGCGTCGGCCACGCAGCGCGCCATCGGCCCCGCCGTATCCTGGCTGTGCGCGATGGGGATGATGCCCGCGCGGCTCGCCAGCCCCACGGTAGGCTTGATCCCCACTATCGAGCACGCCGCCGATGGCGACACGATCGAGCCGTTCGTCTCGGTCCCGATCGCCGCGGCCGCGTAGTTGGCGGCCACCGCCGCTGCCGAACCCGCACTGGAACCGGAAGGAGTGCGGTCGAGTGCGTACGGATTGAGTCCCTGCCCTCCCCGCCCGCTCCAGCCGCTCGACGAGTTGCTCGACCGGAAATTGGCCCATTCGCTCAGATTGGTCTTCCCCAGCAGTACCGCGCCCGCCTCGCGGAGGCGGTGCGCCACGAACGCATCGTTGCGCGCCACAGCGCCGAGCAGCGCGAGCGATCCGGCCGTGGTCGCCATCCGGTCCGCCGTCGCGATGTTGTCTTTCAGCAGGATGGGGATCCCGTGCAGCGGTCCGCGCACCCCCGCGCTCTTCCGCTCCCGGTCCAGCGCGTCGGCTATATCGAGCGCATCCGGATTCGTCTCCAGCACCTGATTGAGTCGTGGCCCCGCCTGGTCGAGCTCGTCGATCCGCTCCAGATAGAGCTCGACGAGCTTGCGCGCGGTGTATTTTCCCGAATCGAGAGCGGCCTGGAGCTCCGCGATGGTGGCGTCCTCCAGCTCGAACTCGCGCGGGATGTAGGGCGCGTTGGCGGAAGGGGCGCTGTCGGTGGCGGCCGAGCCGCCGCGCCGCGCCGCATCGAGCGATGGTAAACGCAATCCGGTGACGGCCGCCGCGCCGCCGAGCACTCCGGCGCCCACGAAGGCGCGCCGGGTGAGAGCGCCGCGCTTCTTCGCGGGGCCCTCGCCATGGTCATCGCGATTCTCCATCATTCCTCCAGCTGAGGTTCGTGAAGTCCGATAAGCATGCGGTGACGCACGGGGGCACGCAATGGCGGTGGAGAGGTGAGCCGGAGATGAAGGAACGAGCTTCCCGCTACGATCGCGCATACTACGATCGCTGGTATCGGGATCCCAGACACCGCATCGCCACGGCGGCGGATGTGGAACGGCGCGTGCTGCTCTTGCTGGGCGTGTCGGAGTTCGTGCTCGGCCGCCGCGTGAGCTCCGTGCTGGATGTGGGTTGCGGCGAGGCGACCTGGCGCGCACCGCTTCGAAGGTTTCGGCGCGGACTGCGCTACGTGGGCGTGGATTCGAGTGAATACGCGGTGCGGCGCTTCGGCCGCTCGCGCGGAGTCCGGCGGGGCGATGTGACCCGCCTGGAGGAGACGGGATTGCGCGGTAAGTTCGACATCGTAATATGTGCGGATGTCCTGCACTTCCTCGGTGCCGGCGACGTGAAACGCGGTCTGGAGCAGATCGCGGGATACGCGGGCGGCGTGGCGTACCTTCCCACTTTCACGAGCGCGGACGACGTGGAGGGCGATGTCGATGCGCTGCGCTACCGCTCGCCCGGGTGGTACCTCGCCCGGACCGCGGCGGTGGGGCTCGTCCCTCTCGGGTTCGACTTCTATGCCCACCGATCCGTCGCGCGGGAGCTCTCGGCGCTGGAGCTCCCGCACGGATAACGAAATGCCCTACGGCCGAGCCTGGCGCGGCGAGGCCCGTACCTGTAAGTTGGCCAGCGATGACTCCATCCAGCGGACGCTCAGACAGCTCCTTCTCCCTGTCCCCTGAGGACCGCTCGCGCCTGCGCACCGACATCGACGCCGATGCGCTGGAGCGGCTCCTGGCGCTTCTCCCCGAGCGGGCGCGTCCGCTCCTGCTCAGACTCGCGGCGCGCGATCCCGACCTCCTCGCGATCTGGGACGCCGCTCCCGCGCTGCGCGAATCGGACCGCGCGCCGATCGAAGCCGATGGGAAATACCATGGTCCCCACCTGCAGATGCACGTGGTGCCGAAGCTGGAGGACGTCACGCTCTCCGACCCCGTGCTCCAGGATATGCTGCGCAGCGTCTTTCTCGCGAACCGGCGAAAGGACGACCCCATCTACGCCCGGCGCACCACCCTCACCTGTGCGTCCGAGGCCTGGTCCAGCCGAAGCGGCGGACGACCGGTTGGCGACTCATCCACCATCGGCGATTCGACCAGACGGCTCCGATACGGCATCATCTCCTCACCCAGCGCCACCAGCGAACGGGTCGCCACAGTGCTGGCGAGCGGCTCGGGTATCCCCATGACCCGTACGTAAGTCTCGATCGCACGGTCGAACGGCAGATCCTCCGACAATGTATCCACGAACATCATGGCGTTGTCCACGTGCGCGCGCACCATGGACTCCTCGGCGCGCGCCTGTGCGAGACGGAGACGCTTTTCCGCGTCCCGGCCCATCCTGCGCGCGAATATTCTCTCGGGGAACAGCTTGCCCCACATAATCACTCCGTCGATGGAGTTCGTTGACGCCGGGCATCCAGCGCCCGGCTGCGGCCCGCCCGAAATCGCCGGCCGCACGGCACTCACGCAAGCACCTCTCGTACCAGCGCGCGCGGCCATCTTGTCTGACGATGGAAGGGTAGAAAACGATTCAGTGCGGGGCGCGGGAGCGGCCATTCCGACCGGCATGCGGCCGGCGGGTGTACACGGAGTTTACACCCTCGTGCGCGATCGCCGCGGGCACCGCCGAGGGCGCCGACACGACGCACGCAGGCTCACTCCTCGCGCAGTTCTCCGCGCAGATCGATCACGCTCGTGGCGAAGAGGAGCAGCATGAGCGTGGCGGAAATGACACACCACATGCAGATCGCGTGGATCACGAAGAGCTCCAGATAGGTGAGCCACGCGGAGAAGAGCACGCCCCAGCCGGTGAGCAGCGCCGTGAGCCAGGCCGTCTGGCGCGGGGCCACCCCCTGCAGCCCGGCCAGCGCCAGCCCCAGTATCACGACGTAGGTGCCCAGCCCCCACGCAGCGACGGGTTGGCCGAGAAACGTCGCCCAGCGGCTCGTGTTGACGGTTTCGCACGAGCCGACGTTGCAGGACAGCACGCCGATGACGCCGAGTTTGTAGAGCGTCAGGTAGAGCGCCACGAATACGCCCACCAGGGCGAGCAGCGCTATCAACATGCGGGGACGCACCTAGTTGCCGCCCCTCGCTCCCGTGTCTGCGGCGGCGCTCCGCGCGACCTGCGCGGCGGCGGTGTCCACGTATGCCTTGATGATGTCGTACGGGAGAAGGCCGGGGATCATCTTGTTCCCGATCACGAACGTCGGCGTCGAGCGCACGTTGCGACGCTCACCCTCGGCGCGGTTGGACATGATGCGCTGCAGGTGCCGCTCGTCGTCGTAGCACTTGCTCCAGGTGGACACGTTCACGCCGATCTGCTGCGCGTAGCGCTCGAAGAACTTCTTGGGATCGGATGTCGCCTCGGTGCTCCACTCGGGCTGGCGCGCGTAGATCTGGTCGTGCATTTCCCAGAACTTCCCCTGGTCCGCCGCGCACGCGGCCGCGTTCGACGCCGCGAGCGTGTTCTTGTGGATCTCGGTGAGCGGGAAGTCGAAGAAGCGGTAGCTCGCCAGACCCGTCTTGACGATACGATCCCGCACATCCGGCTCGGTCACGGTCGCGAACTGACCGCACGCCGGGCATTCGAAGTCCGCGAACTCCATGATCTGCACCGGAGCATCGGGGTTGCCCATCAGGTAGCCCTCCGCCTGCGCGGGCGTCGCCTGCACATCCACGGCCACCACCCGGCTGTTGGCCTTCCCCGCCGTGCGCCAGATGAGCAGCCCGCCGATGATGGCTATGCCCAAGAGCACCAGATAGAACTGCCTCGTGGATTGGGCGCGCTGCTTGTTCACCACGTTGGCCCTTCGTCGTCCCTTTCCCACTCGGTATTCTCCCAGTCGCCCTCGGTTTGGCCCTGTGCCTCTTCCACGATGCGTCTGCTCTCCGCCACCTCGGGCGTGTCGTAAGTGGCCCGAACCTCGTAGTGGAAGAGCTCACTACGTACATCGCCGATGAGCTGCGTCAGCTCGCCCGCGTGCTCGAGGAGCGTACCTTCCGCATCCAGCTCCACTATGCGGGCAGCAAGCCCGCGGAGCAGCTCTTCGAGATCGCGCTTCCTGCGCTCGCCGTACGTCGGCTCCTTTTCCATCATACACCAGATCCCGCTCGAAGTCCGCGCGACGCGCCAGCGCGCCGTTGCCGCGCAACGCGTTCGTGGCGGCGAACCGCGCCGCCGGCCGGGCATTCGACCGCCCGGCCCGGACTATGAAAACTACCGTAGCGCCGAGCTTATTCAAGCAATGCCGGGCACGCTTGACCCCCGCGCGCCGGGCGTGGAGCTTCCACGCCTTATGGAGCACGTCATGGATGCCGACCTCCTGCGGATTCCCGTCGGGCCGGGCTCGGTGCACGTGGAACGCTACGGCCGCGGCGGGGAGGCCGTGGTCCTCCTCCACGGCTTCGGGACTTCGAGTTTCCTCTGGCGCAACATCGCGCCCGCGCTTACCCGAGCGGGATTCACCGCCTTCGCGATCGATCTCCTGGGGTATGGCGAATCGGACCGGCCGCTCGACGCCGACTATTCGATCGCCGCGCAGTGCGAGTATGTGGACCGCGCGCTGTCCGGACTGCGCGTCGCGGACGCGACGGTGGTGGGCCTCGGCATCGGCGGCGGGATCGCGCAGCGGCTGGCCTGTACGCATCCCGGGCGTGTACGCCGGCTGGCGCTCGTGAACAGTGTCGCGTTCGACGAATGTCCCGGCCGCGACGTGCGTTCGATCCAGCTCGGCACCGCACGCTTCGCCCTGCGAGTCTCGCAGGGAGTGCTGGGCGCGGCACCGCTCCTCAAGAGAGTGCTGGAGGGGGGAGTCGCGGAGCCGCGGGCGATGCCGGCGCGGCTGGTCGCACGCTACCTCGCCCCGTACGCCGGCGCGGACGGCGTGATGCATCTCCTCGCACTGGCACGCGCTCTGCGCGCCGATGACATCGAGTCCCTCCCCCTCGCCCGACTCGCGATGCCGACGCTCATCGTATGGGGCGAAGCAGAGCCGTGGCTCGACGGCGGCCTGCCCGAGCGCCTGCAACGGGCCATCCCGGATGGCCGCCTCGTGAGGATGGCGAACGTGGGAAGGCTGGTTCCTGAGGACTCACCCGAAGTCCTCGCTCGATTTCTCGCGGAGCACGCGAGCGGAGCCTCGCGGAACGACGGAGCGGCCTGACACAACGCTTCCCCCACCCGAGTGCGTTATGTACGGGAGGGTACAAATACGCCCTGAAACTCGTTAAATTGAATGGACCCTAGCCCGATGGATTGAATGGCCAAACAGAGAAACCGTCACAAGGAAAGTACTTCTTCTACACCGTTCGAGCAGGCCCGCGATGAGCTTTTCCAGCACATAATTCGTTGTGGTGTACTGCAGGCCGCTCCGGAGCATCAACTGGAGTGGTTCGACGATACGATGGGATACATCGAGGATCGCTACCCCGAGCTCCAGGACGATCAGATCGGCGAGCTCAAGACTCTCGGACTCCGTTTCTGCGAGCCCCCCAAGTCATCCTCCGAGCACGAAACGGCCAACGCCGCATCGGCCGCCTGACATCGTCGTCGCACGAACGATATGGAAGTTTCAGCCCCCGCTCTCAGACGGGGGCTTTTTTTCGCCCTCAGCGCCCGAAAGGGCGGACTTTGCGGAGGCCGATCGCGAAGCGCGCGCCACCGCCGTAGCCGGCCTCGAAGAACGGGACGACGCCGTTGAGGTTCGGCCCTTCGAGACCCAGCGCGAATATCAGCGTGGCGCGCCATCCGTCCGCCACCCGATCGTAGCGCGCGCCGAGTCCACCCGCCGCGTACGGCGCCCAGCGTGAATGGAAGTCGGGATCCAGCATGAAGCGGCCGAGCAGCTCGGTGCGCGCGCTGAGGCCGCTGGTGCCGTGAGCTCGGGAGCCACCGATCCCACCCACGGCCGCGACGCGCAGATACCGGCCGGCCACCGCGCTCAGCTCGACGCCCGCATGCACAGCCGTGACGCTCGAGACGAAGACATCCACGCGGCCTCCGCTCTGGATCAGCGGACCGCGTCCGGTCTGCGCGTTCAGCGGGGGCACGGCCAACAGCCCGAGCAGCGCCACGACGGGAAGTAGGAAGCGCAGCGGGCCGTGGACCGCGCCGCGCTGTAGATTCGCGGACGACCGGAGAAGCGAGGCTTCGATCACAGTGTCAAGTTAGACACCCGGGAACCCGAGTGGAAACAGTGAAGTGACGATCGTGCCCCATGAAGCGTCGGGGAGCGTGAACCCCACCGCGTCGTCATGAAGTCGCAGCAGCTCGCCATCGCGCACTTGGTGCTCTCGGCGGCCGTGCTCCTCTGGAATCTGTGGATTTCGGGGAGAGCGGCTCAGCTTCGCGACACGCCGCGATTTCTCGCGGCCTCGAGCGGTCTCGCCGGCCTGCTGCTGCTCCCCGCACTCGCCGTGCATCTCCTGGCGGGATCGCAGGTCACCGGGCGCGCGTTCGCTTCGATCGCGTGGATCTGGCCTCTCACGGTCGCGCTCATCGCCGTGCAGGCGATCTGCGCTGCCACGCGCGCGGACCTCCCGGCCGCCGTCGGGATCCCCATCGCGCTCTACGACTCCCTCCTGGCACTCGTGTACGGTGCGGCGTACCTGGCGGGCGCAGGGGTCACGACGGGGGACCAGTTCACCGTACTCATCGCGGCCGAGCGCGGAGCGACGGCGCTCGCAACGGTACCGGCCGCGCTCTCGCTCCCCTGGTACCTCCACCTGCCGATCATCGCTCCCGCCGTGCCGCTTCGGCGCCGAGTCTCGCGCATCGCGCGCGCCGCCGCCGCCGCTCTGGCGCTGGCGTGGGGACTCACGATCGCCGTCGCGCTCCCCGGAGCCGCCGACGCCGTGCGAAGCTACGAGGACTTCGCCGCGGAGCGACTTCGCGAGCGGCCGGACGGCGACTTCAGAATCGGCATCAAGGTTTTCCCCACGCTCGGTTCGGTGGTACCCGGGAGCTCCGTGAGGAGCGACCTCGCGATCGCCGATTCCATCGGCACCCAGGTGCTCGGTATCTACATCTCGCCGCGCGGCACATCGACAGCCACGCTTCGCTCGCTCGCCGAGGTACTCGAAGGCGTGCGAGGCGAGCGCCGCATCGTGGTGGCGCTCGACCTGGCGCACGATGTGCCGCGCGCGCTCGAGGGACGCAGACTCCAGGGAGGCAGAGTAGCGGATGATGCGGATGAGATCCTGCGCGCCGCCGCCCGCGTCGCGCGCATCCTCCATCCCGACTACTTCGTCCCCGTGGTCGCACCCATGACCGTGGGCATCGACCCGGCCGCGTGGTCCGCCACCCTTCCCGAATCGCCCGATCGCTCGGACAGCGTCCGCGACGCGGGCACCAGGGCGGCCGGACGAGGCAGTGGCTACGATGCCGCCGCGCGCGGCGATGTCGAAGCGTGGCAGCGCTACATGGCCTCCGCCGCGCGGGCGATCCGCGACGCCAGCCCCATCACGCGCATCATGGTCCACGTGGGGGGGTTCACTGCGCGCGACAGCGCGCTGTACGCATGGGCGGTTTCGCGATCCTCGCCGGTGGACGCCGTGGCACTCACGCTCTTCCCCGGCCCCGACGGCGCCCTCGACATCCGCCGCGCCGAGGAAACCGCGGACCGCTGGATGACCGTCAACCGTGACGCTCCGGCAAGGGAGCACTGGATACTGGAGGCCGGCGGCTTCCCCGCCGTCCACGGCGAGTTGAGTCAGGCGAGGGCGCTGTGGGGGATCCTCGCGTGGTCCACCAACCACCCGGCGATCCGCGGCGTGATCGCGTTCGAGGCCGGCGACTACGCCACCCGACTGGGGCTGCAGACGCCGTCCGGCCGCACCCGCCCCGCCGCCGCCACGCTCAGGCGCGCCATCGCAGGGTTGGAGTGAACTACGTTCCCCTCACCACCCCTTCCACCACCCGGGCTTCATCGAAGTAGCGCAGTGCCAACGACTGGATGTCGGCGGCGGTGACGGAGCGGATCGAGGAGTCGTGCTCCGTGAGCTCGTCGAGCGAGGTGCCGAACAGCCAGGCATCCACGACGTCGCCGAGGATGGCTGCACCGCTCTGCTGACGGATCGCGTGGGTGCCGATCGCGTACTCTCTCGCGCGCGCGAGCTCCTCGTCGGTGACCAGGGCATCGCGCAGCTTCGCGAACTCGGCCAGAAGCCCCTCGCGCGCTTCGTCCTCACGCTCGGGAGAGGTGGCGATGTAGCTGACGAACATTCCCGAGAGCGCACGCTCCACGGGATACGCCGAGACCGTGTAGGCGAGCGAGCGCCGGTCGCGCAGCTCCTCGAAGAATCTGCCACCGAGCCCGCTGGCTATGCGCGAGAGCACATGCGCGGCGAAGCGGCCGGGATCCCGCCGGTCCGGCGAAGGGAAGGCCAGCGCGAGCGCGGTCTGTGCCTTCTCGCGCACCTCGTGCAGCAGCGCTCGACTCTCGGGCCACTCCGGCGCCGCGATCGCATCGCGCTCCACCGGCCGGATGCGCCGGAAGTGCCGCGCGGCGGCGGCCGCCGCATCGTCGGGATCCACGTCGCCTACTATCACCACCACCGCCTGCGACTCCAGCACGTGGCGCGCGTGCCACTCGCGCACCCGCGTCGCGTCCAGCGATGCGAGCGAGCTCTCGAAGCCGCTGGCCGGAACACCATACGGGTGGTGCGGGAACGCCGCCCGCGTGAGGAGCCGAAGCGGATAGCGCTGCATGTCGTCGCGAAGCTGCTCGAGCCCCGCGACCGCGACTGCCCGCTCGGTATCCAGCGCCTCCTCCGGAATGGTGGCGCACTGAGCGACGTCCGCGATAAGCTCCAGCGCCGCAGCAGCGTACGCCGACGGCACCGACATCCCCCATCCGAAGCTTTCCGAGCCGACGCTCGCTCCGATCGCGCCCCCCAGCAGCTCGGCCTCCTCCGCGATGCACTGGGCGCAGCGCCGCTCTGTTCCCTTGAGCGCGGTACGCGCCATCAACATGGTGAGCCCCGCATGGCTGGCGGGCTCCGCGATCGCGCCACCCCGCGCGTACACTCCCACGTGAACGAGCGACGCGCCATCGCTCGGCCGCGGGCGCACGAGAATCGGAAGTCCGAGCGCGGTGCGGTAGACGTGCACGCCGGCCGTGACGCGCTCGAGCTCTGGAGCACGATCGACCGCCGGCGGGGTGCGCGCCTCGAGCGGCGGCGTGGCAGGGAGCGGGGCCGGACGCGGCGGCCGATCGAGCAGATCGAGCATCTCCGCCGCATCGCCCGCGAGCTGCGGCGAAGCGTCGGGCCTGTAGACGAGCGCCGCGCCGCGCTGCGGAGCGAGATAGCGTTCCACGGCGGCCGTCACCATGTCGGGCGAAACGGTGAGGAGCCGCTCCAGGAAGCGGTCGCCCAGCATCCAGTCTCCGAGCGCCTCCCAGTGTGTCAGATAGTTCGCCTGCCCCTCCATCGTCTCGAGCTGCCTCGTCCAGCGCGCTTCGAGCAGCCGCCGCACGCGCCAGAGCTCGTCCTTGCCCACGCCCTCCTCGCATATCCTGCGGAGCTGATCCCACATCGCCCGCGCCGCGTCGAGCGCGGTGGCCGGCGGCCCCTCCGCGTGCAGCACGAACACGCCGAGCTCCGTGGGCGTGTAGTCGTACGCCGACACCGACGCCGCCAGCTCGCGCTCGCGGACCGCGCGATACAGCCGCGACGCGCGCCCGCTCCCCAGCACCGCCGCCGCCAGCTCGAGGGACGCCGTATCCGCGTGCAGCGTACCCCGGGTGCGCCACCCGAATGCGACACGGGTCTGCGTGATGTCTCCCGACAGCTCCCGGTAGCGGAAGCCGCTCCTCTCGGGCTCCTGAGGCCCCGGGGTTCGCTCCACGGGAAGCGCCGTGAGCGATCCGTAGGCGTTCTCCACCGCACGAAGGGTGGCCTCCACATCGATGTCGCCGACGATGCCGAGGACGGTCGCGCTCGGGCGGTAGAACGCACGGTAGAACGCCATGACGTCGTCGCGCCGCAGCGCGCGAAGCTCATCCTCGTTGCCGATGCGCCAGCGCCGCATGCGATGCCGGTCGTGCAGCAGCTCGAAGAGGGTCTCGGTGCTCACGGCCGAGGGGTTGTCGCGCTTGCGCTTCGCCTCCTGGATGATGACCTCGAGCTCGCGCGCGAGCTCGAGTGGATCGATCACGGAGTTGGCGTACGCGTCGGCCTGAATGTCGAGTGCACGCTCGAAGCCGCTCGCCGGGACCACTGTGTAGTAGCTGGTGTGGTCGTAGATGGTGCCCGCGTTGATGTAGCCGCCGAGCGACTTGGTCTCGCGCGAGATATCGCCCACGCCGCGCCGGCTCGTGCCCTTGAAGTACATGTGTTCGAGCACGTGCGCGATCCCCACCACGTCGTCGGTCTCGTCGAAGTAGCCGGCCTTCACGCAGGTGACGATGGCCACCACCGGAGCGGAGGCGTCGCGGCGCAACAGCACCGTGAGCCCGTTGGGTAGCACGGTACGAACCACGGAGTCGTGGGATATCAGCGGGAGAGTGATCACGGGTCTACGATGCCATGGAGCGATGACGAACCACGAGGAGGCCGGCGGCCAGCGCCGCGACACCGTATCCCACGATCCACCACCATGAGAGAGTGCCGATGCTTTCGCCGCTCAGCAGCGTTGCCGACGCGCCGGCGAGCAGGTGCAGTGGAGGAAGAATCGCATCCACCACGCGGCCGAACCAGTTTTCGCTCGCCGGTAGCCACGAGCGCAGTAGCCATGCCAGCGACCACACCACTCCGAGCGCGACCCAGTCGTACTCGGTGACGGCGGAGAGAAGGAAGCCCACGCCGCCGAAGAGAATGTAGTACAGCAGCACGAAGTGCAGCGACGCGACTACGGGGATGGCGCCGAAGAGCGCGCTGAATCCCATGATCACCAGGAGCGAGGCCGTCAGCGTTCCCGCCAGACTCACGAGCCACGCCTGCGCGTAGAAGCGCGGTGGCGACACCGGCTTTGCGAAGATGAGTCTGTAGTAGCCGTGCTTCCGGTCGCCCGAGATGATTCCGTTCACACCGATGAGCACGGCCGTGGGTGCGAACAGCTCGAGGAAGAGTGCGGCGGTGGCCAGCGTCCGGAGCTCGGCCCCCGCGAGGTCGATGCCTCCCGAACCCAGCGCCCCCTGCGCGGCCATCAGGAGCAGCAACGCGCCCACCAGAAGCAGAGGGACGCCGCGCTCCCGCACGTAGTCGCCGCACTGGAAGAGCGCGTAGCGGGCGACGCGCCCCGTCACGCCGCCCCGCCCACCGCCGCACCCGCGGTGGCCTCGCGGTAGTGCCGCTCGAGCGAGGGATTCGCAACGTCGATCTCGACGAGGCGTGCCAGCCGGCCACGATGCATGATCGCCACGCGGTCGGCCGTGCGCTCGAGCTCGTGCAGATCGTGCGACACCAACAGCGTCGCGCGATCGGGCCGGCGCAGCTCGCCCACGAGGTCGCGAAATCGGAGCGTCCAGCTCGGATCGAGGCCGTGCGCCGGCTCGTCGAGCACGAGGACGTCGGAATCGCCCAGCAGCGCCTGTGCGAGCCCCAATCGCTGCAAGGTACCCTTCGAGAGCTGCCGCACTGTCTTGCGCTCGTGCTCGCCGAGCCCCAGCAGCGCCACCACTTCGCCCACGCGCGCGGCCGTCTCGCGCTCGGCGACCCCCGCGAGCACGGCGAAGCGACGCAGCGCGCCCCGAACTGTCCACGACGGCGGCATCGCCACCAGCTCCGATAGATAGCCTGCCCCGCTACTCTCGATGTACTCGCGCGGCGGCACTCCGCCTATCGTGGCGCTGCCCGACGTAGGCTTCAAGTAGCCGAGCAGGATGTTGATGAGTGTGCTCTTTCCCGCCCCGTTCGGGCCGGCGAGTCCCACCACTTCGCCGCGCTGCACGCTCAGCGAAAACCCCTCGACCGCGCAAACCGTACGGCCAAGGGGCGAGCGATAGATGCGCGTGACCTCCCGAAGCTCGATCACGGCCCCCGCTGCTCGGCATCGACTGTCGCGGCGGACGCGCATTCGGTCCACGGCCCGCTCCCGGCGCGGGCGAGCCAGTTCGCGGCCTCGCCACTACGGTCCAGTCGGGCGAGCGCGCAGCCGAGATACCCGGCCGCTGTGGAGTCGGACGGCTCTTCCTGGAGCGCGCGCACGTAGCTGCGCCGCGCCAGGTTGTAGTCCTGGGTCGCCAGGTCGCCGCGCCCCTGGTTCGCGAAGTTCGTCCCTCGCGCCAGAAAGAATGCGCCGAGCTCCCTCAGTGCCAGGGCGTTGTGCGGCTCCAGCTCCACGGCCGTCCTGAGCTCGTCGCCGGCCGCGGCGAAGTCGCCCTCCGACCGTGCGATCCGGCCGAGATACAGATGCGGGAGCGCGAGATCCGGATGCGCACGCGCCGCCGCTCTGAAGGCCGCTCGCGCCGCCTCCGGCTGGCCGCGCTCGTATGCTTCGACCGCGGACTTCACGTCCGCCGGCAGCACCCCGCCCCGGTAGCGATACCAGTACACACCGCCCGCCGCGAGTACGAGCGTCAGCAGGATGAGCAGCGCGCCGAGAACGATGCTCCGACCGCGGCGCCTTTCATCTTCGCGCGGCGGCGGCACGTACACTGGCGTCTGCATCGCCGCACCCGGCGCACCTCCGCCCGGCGTCGAAGCTCCGCTCGCGAAGGATTCCCTGTGCAACGCCGCACCCGCCATGGCCGCGGCACCCGCCGTGGCCGCGGCCACCGCCGTGGTTTCCAGCCCCGACCGCAGCGAGTCCCACGCCTCGCGCGCGATGCCGACGTCGTTCGGGGTGGGCTGGTACGCGGTGTCGTCCACGCGCTCGCGCAACGCCTGCAGCTCGAGCAGCGCGTGCGCCTGTTCCAGCGAGAGCAGCTCGCGAGCGCGCAACTCTCGCACCAGTGCCTGCCCCGAAAGCGCCGAGCCGCCCATCAGCGAGCGAAGGGCGGTCTCGACGGATTGCCAGACTTCGATGATGTCGGCTGCGATCTCCTCGGGGTGTCGCGAAGCGTCGAGCTTCGCAATCCCGGCGCGCGCCGCCTCGAGCTGGGCAAGCGCCGAGCGCCGGTCGGCGGCGGTCACCGAACGATGCGGAGCAACCCGGCGCTCGCACTGCCACGGATGAAGCTCTCGGCGTCACGCGTGGGGATCTTGACCCCGGTGAGGGAATACCCTCTGCGCGCCTCGGTCGCCATGTACTCCTGCAGCGACCGACCGGCCATCGCCTTGTTGGAGTCGCGCATGGCGCGCACGATCCGCTCCCAGCTTCCCGCGAACTGGCGGCCGTCGGTCAACATGATGCGATGCTCGACACGCTCCTCCACGGCTCCACCGCCCAATACGCCACGCCGATCCGCGAGGTCGTTGAGCAGCACGCCGAATAGCTCGAGCTGACCGCGACCCGCCATCCCGGCCGCGCGCGCGTCGTCTTCCATCACGCGCGCTTCGATCTCCGAGAGGAGGTCGTCGATGTCGTCCACATCGCCGGCCAGCTCGCCGAGCCGCTCCTCCCACGGGCGCAGCTCCGGGTCGTCATCCGCGAGCCGATAGAGCGACTTCTTGAGCTCCACCAGTCGCCAGATTCCCAGCTCGTCCCAGTGGTCCGACGGATCGGTATGCTCGAGATGGTACAGCGCCGACTCGTATTCGCCGCGGTCGTAGAGGATGTTGGCGAGGTAGATGCGCGCCTCCGCGTGCTCCTCGTCGAGTTGGAGCGCGCGCTGCAGGCCGTGGATGGCGCCCTGGTCATCGCCCTGGCGATGACGCACGTAACCGAGGCACGCCGACGCCTCCGCCAGCTCGCTCGCCTCGCGCACCGCTATCTCGAAGAAGTCGCGCGCTTCATCCATCAACTCTTCACGGAAGAGCGCGCGGCCCACCTGGAGAATCAGGTCGATGTCGTCGGCGTATCCCATCTCCAGGATGCGCCGGAACGAGGCGACCGCCTGCTCCCGCTGTCCGAACTTGAGCAGCGTCTCTCCGTAGCCGGCGAGCGCATCTTCGTGGTCGGGGTCGAGCACCAGCGACTTCTCGAAGCTCTGGCGCGCCCAGGCATACTCCTCGCGCGCGAGACGAGCATACCCCACCCCTATATGTAGCTCTACCGAATTCGGGTAGAGTGCGAGCCCCTCGCGAAGAACCTCGAGCGCATCGTCGTACTGACCCTCGTTGTAAAGCTGGTGCGCCCGCTCGTCGTACTCTTCGGAACTCAGAAAGGGGGTAGGCATGGCGATCGAAACCTCCTACGTGTCGGTAGCCTATTGTACAATCCGGCAATTGATGTGTTCAAGCGGTTGACGGACGCCGTCGACTGCGCATTGCCAGTTTCACGCCCGTTCCGGAAGCCCCACATTTCGCCGTAACTGCCCGTTACCGGGAAAGATACCATCCCGAGTGCGGGCGCGCCGCCGCGGCCGCGCCACAGTGCGGCCGCCACACACCAGCCGGCTATCTCCCCCCGTCGCTCACCGCCCTGAACTCGGCATCCTCGTTCCAGGCGGGCTTGACGGGCGAATTGGCCAGCGCGGCTCCGAAGCGCTGCACGATCCCCGCGATCTGTGCGGCGCCCCGGAGGTCGAAATCGGGGCTGTATTCGTCGGAGGGCTGATGGTACCGGTGTGCGGTGTAATCATCGCCGCGCTCCTTCCCCCAACCGGCGGGGCGGCCCACGTAGTCGGTCCCCGCCCCGATCGATATGGCCGGTATTCCGGCCTTGGCGAACGAGAAGTGATCCGAGCGGTAAAAGTGGCCGGCCTCCGGGTGGTCGTCTGGCGAGATGCGCAGCCCGTCGCGCGCGACGAAGTGCGCCAGCATCGGTCCCAGCGACGACTTGTTCTCGCCGAGCACCGTGAGATCCTTCACCCGCCCGTCCAGCGTGATCACGTCCATGTTGAGGTCGGCGATGATCTTCGCCGCGGGCACGGTGGGGTTGGTCGCGAACCAGGCCGAGCCCAGCAACCCCGCCTCCTCCGCCGTGACGAACACGAAGATCTGCGAGCGGCGGGGCTTCGGCGCGGCTGCGGCGGCTCGCGCCACGGCCAGGAGCGCGGCCGTTCCGGATGCGTTGTCGACCGCACCGTTGTAGATCGAATCGCCGTCCACCTTCGGCCCGATTCCGAAGTGATCCCAGTGCGCGCTGTACGCCACGTACTCATCCGCGAGTGATCCTTTCCGGCCGCGCACTATGCCCACCACGTTCCGGCTCTCCATCCTGCGCACGTCGTTCCGGAAGGAAACGTCGATCCGTATGCCGGTGGGCACCGGCTGGAAGTCGCGCGATCGCGCCTGCCTGCGCAGCGCGGCGAGATCGAGCCCCGCCCCCGCGAGGAGCTCGCCCGCGGCATCGTTCGTGATCCAGCCGCGGAAGCCGAGCGGCGGAGGGAGCTTCGCGTCACGCGGGAGCATGTACTGCGGCGTGGTCCACGAGCTCACCACGGTGTGCCAGGGATAGCTCGCCTCCTCGGTGGTGTGGATTATGAGCATCCCCGCCGCGCCGTGGCGCTCCGCCTCCTCGAACTTGTACGTCCAGCGGCCGTAGTAGGTCATGGCCTTGCCGCCGAAGAGATCCGGCTCGGAAGAGGGTGCCGGCGGATCGTTGACCAGAACCAGCAACACCTTCCCCTTCACGTCCACGTTCTTGTAGTCGTCCCAACGGTATTCGGGAGCGATGGCACCGTAGCCCACGAACACCAGCTCACCGCCACCCCGACTCTCCGGCACCGCCGAGCCGGGCCACACGACCACCTCGTCGCTCTGATGGAACCTGGCCGTCGCCTTCCCGGAAGCGCTCACATCCATCGATGAGGAATCAGCGGTCACGACGTCGATCGGCACTTTCTGGAAGTAGGAGTCTCCGGCGCCCGGCTCGACCCCCGCCGAGCGCAACTGACTCGCGATGTACTCGGTTGCGAGGCGGCCGCCACGCGAGGCGGGCGCCCTCCCTTCGAGCAGGTCCGATGCGAGGAAGCGCAGGTAGCCGTCGACCTCCCCGGCGGTTATCGCCGAAGCCGAACCGCCGGCCTGCGCCGCGGCTGCGGGAGGGAGTGCGAGAGCGGCCAGGACGGCGGCGAACGCGCCTGGCGGCATGCGGCGGAAGCTCATGTTGCGACTGACCTCCGGTGGGTTACACGCATTCGGATCGGGGCGCGCACCGCGTCCCGCTGACTGAGCCTGCGAGCGCGGCGCTACAGCTTCAAGCACGCACTCCGAACGGCCGCGCGCAAGGCCGGCGGGCGCGACCGGATGCGCGGGCGCGGCCGGCTCTCCCGCGCCGCCGCCGGCCCTGGCACGGCTCTGGCCGGCGCCGCTCAGCGGAGCGGAGTGGCCGTGACCAGCAGACGGTCCGGCGCGGGACCAACGTAGCGGATCGGCCAGCAAGTGGTCAGCGTGAGAGTCGGCTCTTCGGTTGGAAGTATGGCCGGCGTTCCCGCCTCCGCGATACGCAGCCGCGTGACGACCCAGAGTTCGCTGCCCGCCCGCGTCTCCGTCACCACGGTATCGCCCACCGCCACGCGGCCGAGCGCGCGGAAGTGCCGGTCGCGGTGCGCCGAGATCACGGAGTTGCCAGGCTCGCCGGGGAGCACGGTTTCCGGAACGTGGCCCGGCCCCGCCTCCAGTTGCGCCTCGGTCACTCCCTCGAGCACGATCTCATCGAGGCCGACCGCCGGGATGGCGATCCGTCCCACGGGCTCGCCCGCCGCCCGTTCGTACGACGTCGAACTATCCGAACTATCCGCCCCCCCGCGCGGCGCCGTCCCGCGGCCGGCCGCGTCGGCGATTTCCGTCCAGCGCGCCTGGGCGCGCTCGCGTGCCAGATGCCCGCGGGCGTAGCCGGCGCCGGCGAAGAGCAGGAGTGCCGCGCCGACGATGGTCAGCAGCGCCCCGGCAGCGCGCCTCATCCCGCGGGCGGGCGCGGGCGTGTGCCGCCGGTATCGGGCGGGGTGCCCGACCGGCGCGAGCTGTCCGGTGGTGCCTGCGGGAGCTCGGGCATGCGGGCCGTATCGGCCGGCACCGGCGGCACCGCCGCCGGCTGCGCGGCGAGGGCCGCAGCGGCCGAGTCGACCCACTCCTTGATCGAGGTCATCCGCTCCTCGAGCTCGTGGGCCGCCGCTCTGGCAGAATCCTTCTGCGCGGCCGTGTCGACCTTCGATATCGGCGGCGCCGGGACGAGCGCCGCGGTGAACTGAGCCGCCGCCCCCGCCGGTGCGGCGGCCATTGCCAGCACGGCACCCACGATCGCCACGGCGGCCGCACGTGTCATGTTCACCCTTCCTCCCGCGTTCGCGTGTGGAGCGTACGGCAGATCGATCAGGGCACGATCGGTGCCGCCGGGGCGGCGGCGCTCCACCCCGCTAACTGCCGCGCACTCCGGCGAGCCCCGGTTCCGCGATGGACGCCGAGTCGGGAAGCCCGAAGGCTCGCGCGATCGCCGCGCCGATCTTCGCCATGGTGAGCTGCGGCTCGCTGTCCAGGATCCAGCGGCGATCCTCGTTCTCCTTCGTGAACACACACGCCACGACGCGGGTGCGCAGGTGGAAGAGCGAGCACTCGGTGCGCGCCGCATCCACGGCGCCCGTCTTGTGCGCCGCACGCACTCCGTCCAGGTATCGCTGGAGGAGCGTGTCGTCGGTGTTGTGCTCCAGGATGTAGAGCATCGCCGAGTCGGCCGCCGGACTCACCGCCTTCCCTTCGGCCATGAGCGAGAAGAGGCGTACCATCTCGTTCGGGGTCGCCACGCCCAAGCCGTACTTTCGCGAACTGTCGACAGCCACGCTCGAGATCCGCAGGAAGGTCTTCGAATGGACCTTCGTGTGCTGCAGACCGAGCGCCTCCATCTTCTCCCACACTCTGCGGATGATGATCCGATCGAGGAGCAGGTTCGTGGCGGTGTTGTCGCTCTCGGTGGTCATGAGCCACGCGGCATCGTGCACCGTCACCATGGAGCCGTCGTGGAGGAACTGCATCACGCCGGAGCCCGGAACCTTGTCGATGGCGAGGATCGTGAGCGGATCGTCGAGCGAGATCTTCCCCTGCTCCACGAGGTCGTAGAGCGTAACCAGGATCGGAACCTTGATGAGGCTCGCGGTGGGGAAGGTTTCGTCGCCGCGGAGCGAGAGCTCCTCGCCCGTGTCGAGGTCGCGTATGGCGTAGCCCACCACCCCGTGGTGCGCGGCCACGATGCGATCGAGCTCCGCGCGCAGCGACGCACCGTCGCCACCGGCCGCGGAGCCGACGGGTCTCGCCTGAGCGGTGGCGCAGCCGGGCAGGACGAGGAGAAGTGGAAGCGCCAGCCGCGCGGCGAGCGAGCGATGCGGGCGCCGAAGACTACTCATCCGGGAAGTCGTCCGCCCTCCGCGTCTTCACGAGCTCGCGCTCGCCGGAAGTCCGGTCGTACAGCGCCAGAACCTTTATGCTCTCGCCCGAGTATGCATCGAAGGACTTGGCGATACCCTGCTTGATGACGATCTCGTGGCCGTCTTCGAAGCGCAGGATGACGAAGGGATACTCCGTGTTCTCGTAGCGCTTGCGCAGCTTCTTCGGTGGAGTGGGCATGAACGTGGCGTGAAGGGTGGAGGGGTTCGTGGTTGCCAAGTTACTGTGGCGCGGCATGGTGAGCAACGGCGCGGCCACGCCGCGACATCCGCCGCGAGTGGATCAGGTCACCACTCCCTTCTTCGTGAAGTCACGCCACGCTCCGCTCTCCACTATCTCGCTGATAGCCGCCACGGCGAGCTCGAGCTCGTCGTCGGTCGTGTAGAAGTGCGGCGCCACCCTTATTCCGGCACCGGGGCGGTAATCCACGATTATGTCGCGCGCCAGCAGCGCGCGCGACACTTCGTAGGCGTGCGGCACATCGAACGCCACGGTCCCGCCGCGCCGCGCGGGATCGCGCGGGGCGCGTACGGGGAAGCCGCTCGCGTCGGCCAGCTCGATGAGGCGCGTCGTCTGACGCAGACTCTTCGCGCGGATGGCGTGCACACCGGCCTCGTGTACGATGCGCGGTCCTTCCGTGGCGGCGTAGAGCGCCGGGATGGCAGGCGTTCCGTTCAGCCAGCGCCACGCGGCGGCCGCGTAGTCCATCTCCGCCTCGAAAGCGAACGGCCTGGCGTGCGCCTGCCAGCCGGTGAACGCGGGCTCGAGCGCGTCGCGGATGCGGGGAGACACGTAGAGGAAGGCGCCTCCGGGACCGCCGCAGAGCCACTTCAACACCCCTCCGGCCAGGAAGTCCACCCCGCTCGCCCGCACGTCCACCGGCAGCACGCCCACGGAGTGAAACGCATCGAGCGACACGAGCGCGCCCACCTCGTGCGCCCGCCGGCAGATCGCCTCGGCATCCATCACCCACGCCGATCGAAAGAGAACGTGCGACACCGCCACGAGCCGCGTGCGCTCGTCGATCGCCTCCAGCAGCCGGTCGATGTCGACCGAACCGTCACCGCCATCGTCGCCCGGCACCGCCACTATGCGCGCGCCGAGCCGCGCGGCCAGCGCATCGTACACGTAGCGCACCGACGGAAAATCCAGCCCCGTCATCACGATGGTATCGCGCGGCGGATCGTACTCGAGCGCCGAGAGCACCGAGGCCTGGGAAGTGGTGACGTTGGGGAACATGGCCACCTCGCCCCTTCCGGCGCCGATCAGTGGCGCGATGACATCACCCACCGAGACCGGCATCTCCCACCAGCCCTCGCCCCACGCGCGCACGCCGCGCTCCGCCCACTCCTCGCAGTATCTGGCGAGCCGGCCGGGCACGGTACGTGGCATTGCGCCGAGCGAGTTCGAAACCAGGTAGGTGGTGCGCTCCAGGATGGGGAACTGGGAGCGGTAGCGGAGCAGGTCGTCGGGCATGTGATCCTCCATCGAAGCGGGGCGTACGACGGGGTCGGGCGACGGGGCCACTTCCCTGAATGTAGAGGGCCGGCGCCGATGATCACGAGCCCTCCACATCGATGGTCGCGCTCCATCTCCCGACCCGCGCTGGTATCGCGACACTCGGCCCTTACCTTTAGCTGCGAGAATCGTCCCCTGGCCCGAGAGCCCGGGCCGGCGTAGACAGCCGTCATTCACCAGATGGACCATCAGGAACCTCGTCCGCGATGAGCGAGATACCAGGGAAGACAGCGCTCGTGCTGGGCGGCGGAGGCCTGAAGGGCTTCGCCCACATCGGCGTCATGCGCGCGCTCGCCGAGCGCGGGGTGAAACCGAGCGTGTTCGCCGGGACGAGCATCGGCTCCCTGATCGCGGCGGCGCACGTGAGCGGCATGAGCGTGGGGGAGATGGCCGACCGAGCGCTATCCCTCCGACGGCGTGATCTCTTTCGCATCAACCACATGGGGATGCTCCTCGATCGCATGCAGTCGCCGTCGCTCTACCTCGAGGAGCCGCTCCGCGCGCTCTGCGAGAGCGTCAGCCCGCAGGGCACCTTCGAGTCGCTCGACACGCCGTTGCTGGTCAATACCGTGGACCTCGCCTCCGGCACCAGGGTGGTGTGGGGACTTCCGGGACTGCGGGATGTACCGGTGGTGGACGCGGTGTACGCGTCGTCCGCGCTCCCCGGTTTCTTCCCGCCCGGCCAGGTGGGCGGGCGAAGCTGCATCGATGGAGGTACGGTGGACAACCTTCCGGCGGCGATCGCATCGCTGGGAATGGACGCGATCATCGCCGTGGATGTGGGGACCACCGAGCTCGCGAGGCGGGACGACATCTCCACCGAGGGATTCGCGACGATCTACATGCGCGCGGCCACGATCATGATGCACGCGCTCCAGGTGAGCGCGCTCACCGACTGGCGGGGACCGCCGATGCTTCTTCTGCGTCCGCCGGTGAGCCATCATCACTGGTTCAGCTTCACCAACACGGCTGCGCTCATCGAGGCGGGCTACGTTGCGGCATCGCGCGCGCTCGACCAGATCGGCGACTCGCTGGCGCGCGGCAGCGGCATCCATCCCCGCCGCATGGTGGAAGTGACCGTGGACCCCGACAAGTGCATCGGCTGCGGCATATGCGTGGCGCTGGCCCCTGACGTGATGGCGATGGGGCACGACGGGAAGGCGCATGCGACGCCGTCCCCGCTGGAATGGTCGCCCGCGGACGGCGACTTCGTCCAGGAGTGCCCCACCGAAGCGATCACCGTGCACTCGATGGACGGCACGCTGCGTACGACCCGTCCGATCACCGAGACGACCCTCGATGCGGCCGACGATTGACACTCAGCTCGGCGTCAACTCCTCGGCTTCGACGATCCTCGTGAAGGGAACTCCGGCCGTCTCGTTCACGGCGCGCACCGTGGCCAGATCTTCGGCTTCGAACAGACACATGCAATGCCCGTCGGCCGGGACGAAGGTGGAGCGAACGTATCGCACCGATCTCCCGCCCGCGGTGAAATCCCTGCTGGTCTCCTCCATCGCACGCTTCGCCTCGGCGAATTGCGGCAGCGTGACGCCCGGAAGCTCGCGCTCCGTCATGTAGAGACGCATCTAATAGACACCTCCGCTGCTCGTGGAACCGTTCGCCGCTCGACGAGAGCTCCGCGCTCCGAGGCAGCGTCGGCAAGAGGGACTTCCAGCTCCGGTATCCGGTATTCCAACATTACGCCCCCCTGGGCGTCCCACAAGAGGAAACCGCATGAAGCGACTCGTCAATTCGTTCTTCCAGGGACTCCTCGTGGTCGGCCCCCTGGCCATCACGCTGTATGTGTGCTGGGCGGTGTTCAGCACCATAGACAGATGGCTCGGCCTTCCCATTCCCGGCGTGGGCTTCCTGCTCACCATCGCGCTCATCACGCTGGTGGGCTTTCTCGCCACCAATCTGTTCACGCGCGGGACGATCTCCCTGGTGGAGCGCGTCATGGCGCGGCTTCCGTTCCTGCGACTCATCTACACATCCACGAAGGACCTGCTCGATGCGTTCGTGGGGGAGAAGCGGCGGTTCGACAGGCCGGTGCTCGTCTCGCTCACCCCCGCGAACGATGTCCGTGTACTCGGCTTCGTGACTCGCGACTCCCTCGCGGCTCTCGGTCTCCCGGGCTCGGTGGCCGTATACGTGCCGCAGTCGTACGGGTGGGCGGGCAACGTGTTGATCTGCTCCACCGAGCGCGTGACCCCCGTCTCGCTCGACAGCACCGATGTGATGGCGTTCGTGGTGTCGGGGGGAGTGACGGGGGTGGCCTGAGCGCGGCGCCGGCGGCACTTTCGCTCGCCGGCGGGGAGGCGCGCGCGACGGTAGCGTCGCCCGAGGCCGGAGGCGCCCGGATCTCGCGCGCGACATGGGCAAGGAGGTGGGCTATCTGCTCACCGAGGGCGGGATGTCCTCCCTGTACTTCCAGTGCGGGCGATAGTCGCGCGTGAGCGACTGATGCGTGAGCCGGGCCCGCACCATCTCCACTGGCATCGGGCCGCCGTGCAGGATGGCGTCGTGGAACTCCAGATCCGTCATCCTGCCGGCATCGACGAGCTCGTGATGCAGCGCGCGAAACTGCAGACCGCCCATCATGTAGGCTACCTGGTAGAGCGGCGAGTAGCTTCCGTTGAACGAGCGGCGAACCTCCGCGGTCGCGTTGGCCCGTTCGTGACCGATGCTGTCGACCAGGAAATCGATGCACTCCTGCGGCGTCATCAGGCCCAGGTGAAACGAGAGCGAGAAGATGATTCGCGCCGCCCGGTGCGACCTCCAGAACAGGGCACCGATCCTGTCCTCCGGCTTGCTGGTGAAGCCCTTGTCCCACAGCAGCGTTTCCCAGTAGAAGGCGTTCCCTTCGTGCCAGAACGGAGTCCGGAAGGCGCGTCTGTAGGGGAAGTAGCGCTGGTTCATGAAGCCCTGCAGGTGGTGCCCGGGAATCAGCTCGTGGAAAACGGTCGCGCGCGAGAAATGCGGGTTGTTGCCCCGCAGACTCATCATCTTGTCCGCTTCCGACATCGACTCCGTGGGGTACGCCACGAGCATCGTCTCGCCCCCGAGAAAGAAGGGCGCGACCTTCTGCCGCTCGGGCGAGAGCATCTCCATGCGCCAGACATCCTGCGCGAGCGGCGGGACCGTGACGAGGTCGTTGGACGTTATGTAGTCGACCGCCTCGCGTTCGAGGTCACGCACCAGGTCGCGCTGCTTCCCCGGCGGGACATACGTGTTCTTCACGTGCTCGAGGGCGGCGCGCCAGTCATCGCCATATCCCAGCTCGCGCGCCGCCTTTTTCATCTCCGACTGGCTCCACGCCAGATCTTTCCGCGCGATGTCTATCAGCTCCTCGGGCGTGTAGGGAATCATCTCGAAGACGAGGTCTTCCATGATCGCATCGCGGCCGATCGGCAGCCCCACGATCGGCTCGTCCTCGCCCTTCCTCACGCCCACCACATCTTCGCGCAGCACCCTGATGTATGCCGTGATCGAGGAATCGGCGGCGGCGTACGGATTGCGCGCCCACCAGGTGAACATGGGATCGTAGTCGTCGTAATACCGGAACCAGTCCGAGAGGGTGCGCTGCAGCGAGGTCAGGATCTCGGCGGCTCGATAGGCGACGATGCGCGTGGGAAGCTCACCCGCGGAATCGCTTCCGCCGGAACGCGCGCCCGCGGGCGCGACACCCTTCGCTCCGTCGGCCTGCGCGGCCGAACCTGCCCGGCCGGCCTTCGCCAGCGCTCGCATCCGCGCGCTGGCGCTGTCCGCGTTCGCCGCGAGCGTGGCCAGCGTGCGCGCGGCCTCCGCACCGTCGATGCTCACGAATCGGCGACGCGACTCGTCGAGCTGCATGATCGTGTCGGCGAACCCGATGAGAGGCGCAACTTCGGCGTGCACCTTCGCATCGCGCCGAAGCTCCTGCGCGTCGTGCCTGATGCGATTGGCGAGGAGGATGTAGTCCACCTTGCCTTCGTAGTCGAGATCATCGAACGGCGTGGCCGCCAGTCTCTTCTCCCACGATGCGTAGAACGCGCCGAACGCGCTCTCGCGCGCAGGTGAATAGGGCACGGCGAAGCGCCGCGCTAGCACCTGCGCGTCGGTCGTGAACCGCTCCACCGCATCGCGCATTTCGCTCCGCGACGCACCGGCCAGCTCGGCGGCCTCCGGTGGATAGCCCGGTGGGATGATGCTCTGCTGAGCGCCCGCACTGGCCGCGAGCGCGGTGGCCAGCAGGAGCCCCATCGAGCCCAGCGCGATGCCGCCGCTCGAGCCGGTCCATTTGCGGGCGGACGAAAAACGGGAATGCATGGTTGCCATCCCTCCTTCGGGTGGGGGTCGAAAAGCGTACGGCGGGAGAACGTCGGCACCGACAGCCGCGTGTGCTACCGCGCGCCGCGCTGGAGTCCCGTCAGGAAGGAGCGGGCGTTGCGTCCGATGACGCGCGTATCGTAGCCTCCCTCCTGCACCACGAGTATCGGAAGGCCCAGCGCGGCGATGGCGCCGCCGATCCGCTCGAAGCCCTCGGTCGTGATGATCCACGCACCCGTGGGATCGCCCTTGGCGATGTCGAGTCCGAGCGAGACGACCAGATAGCGCGGGCCGAAGTCCGCGATGCGCGCGAGCGCGTTTCCCAGGGCGGCGAGATACTCGTCGTCGGTCACGTTCTCGCCGAGCGGATAGTTGTGGTTGAATCCCTCTCCCTCCTCTTCTCCCCATTCGTCGGCGAATCCGGCGAAGTAGGGATACGCATAGCTCGGGTCGCCGTGGATCGAGATCGTGAGCACGTCGGAGCGCGCGTAGAAGATCTCCTGCGTTCCGTTGCCGTGGTGGAAGTCGATGTCCAGTACTGCCACCCTCCCCTGCACACTCAGCACGTTGGCCGCTATCGCGGCGTTGTTGAAGTAGCAGAAGCCGCCGTATACCGCCGACTCGGCGTGGTGGCCCGGCGGGCGGCAGATCACGTACGCGACCTGCTCGCCATCGCGCACCAGCTCGGCCCCGGTGAGGGCGCAATTCACCGCGGCACGGGCGGCGATGTAGGCGTTGTGCGTGAGCGGAGTGAACGTATCGATGCAGTAATAGCCCGACTGGACCTCGTCGTCCACCGGCTTCCGCGCCCGATGGCGGATCGGAAATACGTAGGGGTACACCGCCTGGCCCTCGACCAGCTTGTGGCTCACGTCGCGGAGATAGCGCACGAAGTCCGGATCGTGGACCGCCGTGATGGCCTCCTCTCCGTGTTCGCGGACTTCGACGATCTCCACTCCGGGCATCGCGCGTACCTGCTGAAGGATCCGCTCCACCCGCACCGGGCGCTCGACGTAGCCGCGCTCGCGCACGTGGTGAAGCTGATGCTGCGGGCTTACCAGCACTTTCAACGGAGTGTACACGTCGCGGTGCACCGGAGGGCGCGCGGCCGCCGGCCTGCCGCGAGGTTCCCGCAATCCGATTTCGCCGTCGCGCACCGACGCCACCACCGATTCCGCGTACTCGTCTCCACGCGGGTAGCCGTACTTCCGGAAGAGGAGCGCGCTCACCATCCCGCGCACCTCGGCGGCGTCCGGGACGCGGGGTGCGCCCAGCGAGTCGAAGAGAATGTAGGGCTCTCCCTCGTCTCGTCCCGGCCGGCGCCTTTCGTACGCCGTTCCCGTGATCACTCGCGCACCGTAGCGCTCGTAGAAGCGGATGCGGGCGCGGTTCTCCTTCCGGCGGGCCGCGTCCGGTTCGAGCTCCGGGGAGTCGGGGCGCACCTCGAAGTACAGCCCCGACGACCCGAGTCGAGCCACGTACTCGCGCAACGCTTCGTAGAGCGCGCCGCCGATTCCGCGCTGCCGCACGGCGGGATCCACGACTATGAAATCGAGCAGCGTGGCGTTCAGGTCCCTGTAGTGAAAGGCCAGCGCGAAGGCGAGAACCCTGCCCATGGCCCTCTCGGCCGTGATCAGGATCGTGCGGTGGCCGAGCTCCACCTGCCGGCGCAGCAGGTCGGGGATCCTCTCTGCGTAGTCGCCGTACGCCGCCCCGAAATACGTGCGGAAGATCCGCTGGACTTCGGCGAGCCTGCGCGGCTCGTGGTCGGCGTCATAGAGGTGGACGAAGCGAATCATGGGAGGAGTCCGTTCACACCGGCGAGCGCCGCCGCTCAGAGCTCGAGCGACCGCAGATAGTCGTAGCTCGCGCGCGCGGTAGCCAGCGGATCGCGGCCGCCTTTCACGAGCCAGTAGATGTCCACCTCCATCTTCACGAGGTCGCGATCGCATGCGCGGAGGAGCAGATCGCAGAAACGAGCGCCTCCCAGGATCGATCCCCTCTCCAAGCGACCCTCCCCGGTCCATGTCGTGGTCAACATTCTCTCCAGGAACACGACTTGTCGAGGGACCAGCGTGAACTCGATCAATCACCCCAGACCGGCTCGGGAGCGCCCCCGAGGCCGGCGCTCTCGCGCTCTTCCTGGATCTCCTTCACACGTTCGGGAGAGGTGAGGCGGCGCTTGAACCAGCCGCCGATGTCATCGAAGTACGAGTATGCCACCGGCACGACCACCAGCGTCAGCATCGTGGACGTGATCAGCCCCCCGATCACGGCGCGCGCCATCGGCGCGCGGAAACCGCCGCCCTCGCCCAGGGCGAACGCGATCGGGAGCATGCCGAAGATCATCGCCAGCGTGGTCATGATGATCGGGCGGAGTCTCACCGCACCGGCCTCCACCAGTGCGGTGAAGCGGTCGGCCCCCGCCGACCTTCGTTCGTTGGCGTTGTCCACCAGCAGAATCGCGTTCTTCGTCACCAACCCCATCAGCATGATCACCCCGATCATCGACATCATGTTCAGCGTGTCACTCGTGATGAGCAGCGCGAGCAGCACGCCCACCAGCGAGAGCGGCAGGGAGAGCATGATCGCGAACGGCTGCGTGAAGCTCTCGAACTGCGACGCGAGGATCAGGAAGATAAGGATGATCGCCAGCGTGATCGATTCCAGAACGTAGCCCGTGGTCTCCGCCAGATCCTCCGTCTCGCCGCCGAGGTGTACCGAGTACCCGGCGGGCAGCTCCATCTCGTTGGCGACGAGCTGGATCGCCTGCGACGCCTCGGCGATGGAGAAGTCGGGCGCGGTATTGCCCGAGATCGTCGCCACGCGCTGCAGGTTCTTGCGGTCGATCTCGGCCGGTGCCGTCCCCAGTTCGATGTTCGCCACGTCGCGAAGTGGTACCGTGGCCACCGCACCATCCGCCGTGCGGCGCGAGGTCGCGAGCGGGATGGTGGCGATGTCCTCCACCGTGCGCCGCTGTTCCGGCGCAACCTGCACGACCACGTCGCGCTCCTCGCCAGTGGGATCCTCCCAGCGGGTGGCCGTCTCCCCGGCGAGCACCGGGCGGATGGTGGTGGCGATCTGTCCGATGTCCAGCCCCACTTCGTTGGCGATATCGCGATTCACGTCGATCCGGTACTCCGGCTTCGGGTCGCCGAGCGACGACTTGACGTCCACCACGCCCGGGATCTCCTTCACTCGCGTAAGCAGCTCCGACGAGAGGCGCTGCAGCTCGTTCACGTCGGGACCGCGCAGCTCCACCTGGAGCGGCGCGCGTGCGCCCCCGATGTCGCCGCCAACGAGCACCGAGATCTCGGTCGCCACGATCGGCGAGAGCTCCTGGCGCGCGGCCACCATGAGCTCGTTCTGGGTGGCACTACGCTCGTCGCGCGGGAGGAGCTTCACGTAGACCTCGCCGTTGGTCACGGTACCCGTGGCGCCGGCACCGATGGTGGTGTAGGTGTAGTCTACACCGTCCAGCGCACCCAGCGTCCGGATGACCTGCTCCGCCTTCCCACGCGTGTACGCCAGGCTGGAGCCCTCCGGCGTCTCGAACTGAACCACGAACTCCCCGTTGTCGGAGTCCGGCATGAAGCCACCCCCGATGGCCCCGGTTGCCAACAGGGCAATGGCGGCGATGAACGAGGCGGCGGCCATGGCCATGGTACTCTTGCGATGGCCGAGCGCCCACCCGATCACCGAGCGGTACTTCCCCGCCTGCGAATCGAACCATTCGTTAAAGCGCGCGATCCCGCGCGTCACGATGTTCGGCCGCTTGCCGTCGCCATGTCCATCCTCACCGCTCCCCTTGTGCGGATTCACCCCCCACCACGCCGAGAGCATCGGCGTGAGGGTGAACGACACGAAGAGCGACACCAGCACCGCCCACGCCACCGTGATGCCGAACTGGTAGAAGAAGCGGCCGATGATGCCGCCCATGAACGCCACCGGCACGAACACCGCCACGACCGTGAAGGTCGTGGCCATCACGGCGAGCATGATCTCCTTCGTACCGCGACCCGCCGCGGTGAAGTGGTCTTCTCCCATCTCCCGGTGTCGTACGATGTTCTCCACCACCACGATCGCGTCGTCGATCAGGATGCCGATCGAGAGCG
>CAZTTY010000040.1:0-36501 GCA_964616815.1 uncultured Gemmatimonadaceae bacterium
CGAGACGGCGCAGGGGATCTACGTGAACTTCCTGAACGTGCAGCAGGCCTCGCGGCAGCGCGTACCGTTCGGGATCGCGCAGATCGGCAAGGCGTTCCGCAACGAGATCACGCCGGGAAATTTCATATTCCGCACGCGCGAGTTCGAGCAGATGGAGATGCAGTTCTTCGTCGAGCCCGGTACCGACATGAAGTGGTTCGACTACTGGAAGGAGCAGCGGCTGCGCTGGCACGAGTTGCTCGGCATCGAGGCCGCCCGGCTCCGCTTTCACGAACACGGGAAGGAGGAGCTGGCGCACTACGCGCGGGCGGCCTTCGACATCGAGTTCGACTTCGGCGGCTCGCTCGGCTTCCAGGAGATAGAGGGAGTACACAACCGCGGCGATTTCGACCTCTCGCAGCACCAGCAGTTCTCCGGGAAGAAGCTCGACTACTTCGACCAGCCGAACAACCGGCGCTACGTCCCCTGCGTGGTCGAGACCTCCGTCGGCGCGGACCGCGCCACGCTCGCGGTGCTGGTGAACGGGTTCCGCGAGGAGGCCGTGGAGGGAGAACAGGAAGGGCGGACGGTGCTGGCGTTCCATCCGTCGATCGCGCCCATCAAGGCCGGCATCTTTCCGCTGGTGAAAAAGGACGGCATGCCGGAGATGGCCACGCGCATCGCGGCGGATCTGCGCGCCTGGTTCCCGGTGTTCTACGACGAGTCGGGCGCCATCGGCCGCCGCTACCGGCGGCAGGACGAGGTGGGTACTCCTTTCTGCATCACCGTGGATGGCGAATCGACGGCGGATGGAACCGTGACTGTGCGCGATCGTGACTCGCTGAAGCAGGAGCGCGTCGCCGGCGACAGGCTGCGCGACTACATCCTCGAGCGGATCGCGGCATGACGGCTCTCTCGCTCGAGCAGCTTCGGCGCGGCGGTGAGGCGCTGATGGAAGAGCTCTCGCGCGAGTACTACCGCTCGCAGGCGGGCCTGCAGCCCACCGCGGAGCTGGCCCCCATCTACGCGCGGCACGAGGGCGTGCTGAGCGATGACTCCCTGGCGCTCGTGCGTGAGCTCTTTCGCGATTCCGGGCCCCACGGCGAGGAGCTGCGCTCGGCGCGCACGCTGCTCGATTGGCAGGCCGACGGGCTGGTATCGCGCACGCTGGCTCCGCTCGACGAGCGCGAGATCGCCTGGGAGGGCTCGGCGGTGGTGGACGTCCCCGACGGACGGAGGATACCGTTCCAGCGGATCGCCATCGAGATCGCCAACACCGGGGATCGCGCCGAGCGGCTGGTGCTGGAGGGTGCACGCGCGAGGCTGGTGGCGGCGGAGCTGGCGCCGCTGAAGGAGGAGCGTTTCCGCCGGGAGCGCGATCTCACCGAGGAGCTGGAGATCGCGCAGGGTTACAACGCGACGTTCTCCGCGCTGAGCGGCATCGATCTCGCGAACCTGGTGGACCAGTGCCAGGCTTTTCTGCGCGACACTCGGGAGATGTGGGACGATGTCTTTCGCGCGCGCGCGCGCCAGCAGCTCGGTATCGATCCGCGCGATGCCACGCGGGCCGATGCGCTGGCCCTCATGCGCGCACCGGAATTCGATCCGTATTTCCCGAGCGAGGACATGGAGCGGGCCATACTCCGGCAGACTTCGGAGATGGGCATCGACGCGCACGCGGGCGGCCGGGTGATTTTCGACACGGCCGAGCGGGAGGGAAAGCGGTCGCGCGCCTTCTGTGCACCCGTGCGCGTGCCGGGAGAAGTGTACCTCGTGCTCCGGCCGCATGGTGGACAGTCCGATTACCGCACCTTTCTGCACGAGCTGGGGCATGCGCTCCATTTCGGCTATACGCGCGCGGATCTTCCGTTCGAGTTTCGCTGGCTCGGCGACAACTCCGTCACCGAAGGCTACGCGATGCTCTTCGACCATCTCATGCACGATGCGGGATGGCTGCTCCGCTACACCGGGCTCGGCCGTTCGGGCTTGCCATCGTTCCTGCGGGCGGTGGGCTTCGAGGAGCTGCACTTCCTCCGTCGCTACGCGGCCAAGCTGATCTACGAGTACCGTCTCTATTCGGGCGACGTCCCGTGGAACTCGCTCCCCGATCTGTACGTGGCCACGCTGTCGGACGCCACGAGCTTCTCGTACGACGGCGCCGATGCGTTCGTGGACGTGGACCCGCGCTTCTACGCCGCTCGATACCTGCGCGCGTGGCAACTGCAGGCGCTGCTGGCCCACACGCTCGTGGAGCGCTTCGACGAGGACTGGTACCGCAACCCGCGCAGCGGTCCCTGGATAGTGGAGCAGCTATTCGCCGAGGGCCAGCGCGAGCTGGCGCAGGAGCTGGCGCAGCGCGTGGGCGGAGAGCCGCTGTCGTTCGCGCCGCTCCTGCGGGCCACCGAGGCGCTCCTCGTATGAGCGGCGGAGAGCGCAAGGGCACGGTCGTGGTCACCGGCGCCTCGCGTGGGATCGGGCGCGCCACCGCCCTCCGGCTCGCGGCGGAGTGGGAGATCGTGGCGGTGGCGCGTTCGGGGCGGGAGCTCGAATCGCTGCGGCGCGAGATAGAGGAGGCCGGCGGCGACTGCTCGGCGCTGGCGCTGGACGTCACGGATGCCGTCGCGGTCGAGCGCGCCCTCTCGGGCATCGAGGCCGAAGTGCTGGTCAACAATGCCGGCATCGGGATCATGAAGCCGATGCTGGAACTCGGCCTCGACGACTGGCGCTCCATGGTCTCGCTCAACCTCGATGCCGTTTTCTACGTGACACGGGCGCTCCTCCCGGGAATGGTGGAGCGTGCGCGCGGCCACGTGGTGAACATCGGATCGCTCTCCGGACGCGGAGCGTTCGTGGGCGGGAGCTGCTACGCGGCCACCAAGCATGCACTCGTGGGATTCAGCGAGTCGCTCATGATGGAAGTTCGCGACTCCGGCGTGCGCGTATCGCTGGTGATGCCGGGCTCCGTCGACACCACCTTCTCGAGCGCGAGGGGCGACGGGAGCTGGAAGCTCGCGCCTTCGGACGTGGCCGAAGCGATCGCCTACGCGCTGACCCAGCCGGAGGGCGCACTGGTATCGCGCGTCGAGCTGCGGCCGTTGCGCAGGAGCTGAGCTGCGAGACGCGGTCCCGGAACGTCCTACAGGAGAGTCTGACAGATGCTCACGCCCGCACCCGAACCACACCCTCTGGCGACGCCGTATCCGCCCCTCCTCGAGGGGGCGCGCCCGGTATTCGCCGTCATGAGCGATCTGCTCTTCAGGTCGAAGATAGACGACGCGGCGCGCCGCAGCGGGCTGGAGCTGCGCGCCGCCAAATCGCTCGAGCAGCTCGAAAGGCATCTCGGAAAGCACGAACCGTCGGTGGTGTTCGTGGATCTGGAGGCCGATTCGCCCGATCCGTCGGAGGCTATACGCGCGCTGCGCGAGCGCCTTGGCGAAGCGAGCGCGCGAATCATCGGCTTCGCGGGGCATACTAACATCGCGGCCATCGAAGCGGGGCGTGCGGCGGGCGCGACGCTGGTGCTCGCGCGATCGGGCCTCACATCTCAGCTTCCGGCGCTCCTCGAGCGCGTTGCGGAAGCGGAGCGGGCGCGCGCGTCCGGATGAGCGGATCGCTCCGGCTATGGCCTCCACCTGCAGAGCGTGGCTAGATTGACCGGCGTGATCGAGACCAGCCAGGAGAACGCGCCGCCCGGATCCGACAGCGCGATGCGCGAGCTCGTCGCGGTGCGTGAGATCGCGCACGCGTTCCTCACGGCGGACCGCCCGGAGGAGGTATACCAGTACGCGCTCGAGCGCGTGAGCCCGCTGGTCGGCGCCACGTTCGCGTCCATCTACCTGGTGGACGACAACGACGATGCCATGCGGCTGGTGGCCGCGTGCAACTGGCCCGAGCGCTTCCGTCCCTTCCTCGGCCAGATGCGCGTGCGGCTCGGCGCGGGTCCCAGCGGCGAGGCCGCGAGCGAGCGGCGGATCATCCAGGTCCCCGACGTGTTCGCCGATGACTCCGTGGCCGACTGGCGCGAGGTCGCGAGCGAGCTCGGGTTCCGCGCGCTCGTTGCGATCCCGCTGCAGACGCACGGGATGGTGCTCGGCGCGCTCACCTTCTACTTCGCCGAGGCGGGAGGAGCCAACGCGGACGAGGGCGGGCTGCTGCAGATAGTGGCCGACCAGCTCGCCGCCACCGCGGAGAAGGCGCGGCTCATCGACGATCTCCGCCGCGCGAACGCGGCGCTTCTGGAGTCCAACGAGGAGCTGGAGCGGCAGTACGTGGCGGCGCTGGAGGCGCGGCGCCTGAAGGATGAGTTCCTCGCCAACATGAGCCACGAGCTGCGCACGCCCCTCACGGCGGTGCTGGGCTACACCTACCTGCTGCAGGAAGGGATGTCGGGCCCGCTCACCGCCGAGCAGCGCACCACGCTCGCGCAGGTCACCAGCTCGAGCGAGCGGCTGCTCGTTCTCATAGAAGACCTGCTCGAGCTCACCACGCTCAAGCGCGGGGAGCTGCACGTGAGCGTCGAGGCGTTCGACCCGCGCGAAGTGATGCGCGAGGCGCTCGCGGTGACGCGGGGGAGGCCCGCTGCCGTCACCCTGAGAGTAGATTTCCCCGATGGAGAGGTCCGCTGGATCCGGAGCGACCGGAAGAAGGTCGTGAAGATTCTCTCCAACCTGCTCAGCAACGCCTACAAGTTCACCGCGCAGGGCGAGGTGAGCGTCGGAGTGGAGTCGCACGATGAAAGTGTGCGCTTCACCGTCACGGATACGGGGATCGGCATCGTGCCGGAGCTGCAGCAGCTCGTGTTCGAGGAGTTTCGTCAGGTGGACGGATCATCCACGCGCCAGTACGGCGGTTCCGGGCTCGGGCTCGCGCTCTCGCGGCAGCTCTCGCGGTTGCTGGGCGGGGACATCGAGCTCCGGTCATCGTCGAGCGAAGGCTCGTCGTTCGTCCTCGAGCTGCCGCTGGAGTACAATCCGGATCTCAGGCAGGAGCCGTGAGCGCGCAGTCTGGATCGGCGTTCGCACAGCTGCCTGGGCCATCACAATCAGAGCGTCCATGATACTGGAAACCACGACGTCGCAGTCTCCCGAAGAAGTGCTGGCGGCCGCCAGAGAATTCTTCATGCGTCGCAATCCGATCTACGGAGCTTTCCTGGAGCAGGAGAGCCCGCGTCATCTGACTTTCCGCGGTCAGGGAATCGAGGAGATCGCGATCGGCGTGCAGCCGTCGGAGGGCGGCGGCACGGTGGTGCGCGGATCCACCTACCTCTACGATGCCCAGGTACGGCGCTTCTTCAGCACACTCGCGCCGTACTCCGAGGCAGAGAGGAGCGAAGTGGGATGACCATTCCCTTCGTTTCCACGCTGCGCGCGCGCCAGCGGAGCGTGCCGCTCGGACCTCAGGACGGTGAGACCATCGACATCCGCGTCGAGATCCCCGAAATATGGGACGTGGTTCGAATCGCGGCGCCGCCATCGGAAACCGTGCTCGCCGTCAAGGTCGCCGCACTGGCGGTACTCGCTCCCCGTGGCGATCAGCGCGACTACGTGATGAAGCTGCGCGGTTTCGAGGTGCTCGACGAGCAGAATACCCTCGCCGAGGCGGGCGCGAAGCAGAACTCGACCTTTCTGCTCACGCACCGCCGGCGGCGTCCCGTCCGGTGAGCGCGGCGCTCCCTCGGCCAGAGCGCGATGGCCGCGCCGGGATGACGGTGGACCGCGAGCGGCTCATGGAGTCGGCCGCGCGGCTGCGGGCGGAGGTGGCCCGCCGGATAGTCGGCCAGCAGGCCGTGCTCGACGAAGTACTGATGGCCATCCTCGCCGGCGGCCATGCGCTTCTGGTGGGAGTGCCGGGGCTCGCGAAGACGCTGGTGATCCGCTCCATAGCGGAGGCGATGCGCCTCGACTTCAGACGCGTCCAGTTCACGCCCGATCTCGTGCCGAGCGACATAACGGGCACGGAGATCCTGGAGGAGGACTCCGCCGCTGGCGGTTCCGGGAAGCGTGCGTTCCGCTTCGTACGCGGGCCCATCTTCGGCAACATAGTTCTGGCCGACGAGATCAACCGCACGCCACCGCGGACGCAGGCGGCTCTGCTCGAGGCGATGCAGGAGCACCGGGTCACCGCGGCCGGCGTCTCGATGCCGCTGCCCGAGCCGTTCTTCGTGCTCGCCACGCAGAACCCCATCGAGCAGGAGGGAACCTATCCGCTCCCCGAGGCGCAGCTCGACCGCTTCCTCTTCGACATTCGAATCGGCTATCCCGGCGAGGAAGACGAGCTGGCGATCCTCCGTGCCACTACCGGCAGCGAAGAGGTGGAGTTGACGCCCGTGCTCGACGCCGAGCACGTGCTGGGGCTGCAGCGGCTGGTGCGCTCGATTCCCGTGGCGGATCCGGTCATGCGCTACGCCGCCGCGCTCGTGCGGGCGACGCGCCCGGAATCGGCGAACGCGCCCGACCTCGTGCGACGCTACGTGCGCTGGGGCGCGGGCCCCAGGGCGGGGCAGGCGTTGATACTCGGGGCGAAGGCCCACGCGCTCCTGGGCGGCCGGCTCGCGGTCGCGCCTGCGGATGTGCAGCGCGTGGCGTACCCGGTGCTGCGTCATCGCGTGCTTCCCAACTTCGCCGCCGAGGGCGACGGCGTGGGCGCGGAGCGCGTCGTGGACGAGGTACTCGACCGCATATCCCCGCCGCGGAGCGAGCTCCGGCTCTAGCGTCCGGATGGACGATGGAGCGCCCCCGCCCCCGCCCCCGCCTCCGTACCAGTCGCGGCTGATGCAACGCGACCTCGCGTCGTACGGCTCGCTGCTCGACGCTCTCCGCGGTGTCGCGTGGCCCGCGCGCCGGCATGCGCGCGGTGCGGTGGCGGGCGTGCACCGCTCACCGCTCAGAGGGATCTCACCGGAGTTCACCGAGTACAGGCCGTACCGGCAGGGAGATGATCCGCGTCGCCTGGACTGGAAGCTCCTGGCGAGGACCGATCGTGCCTCCGTGCGAGTCACGCGCGAGAGCTCCACGCTCGCGACCATGATCGCGCTCGACGCGTCGGCGTCGATGGCGTTTCCGCAGCCGGGACTGGACAAGTGGGCGCAGGCGTGCCGGATGGCGATGGGTCTCGCCGCGGTCGCGCTGGCCGCGGGCGATCCAGTGGGCTTCGTGATCGCCACCGAGCATGGTATCCGACGCACGGCTCCGCGCGCGCGCCGCAGCGCCCTCGAGGAGGCCGCGCGGCTGCTCGCCACGATCGAGCCCGCGGCGTCGGAGCCGCTCGTCCCGGCGCTGCGCTCGGCCGGCGCCGGGCGCGGCGTACGGCTCGCGATCGTCTCCGACTTCCTGGACGATTCAGGCGACATCCTCGCGCTGGCGCGCCGTCACACCAGCACTGGCGGCGACGTCCATGCGGTGCACATCGTGGCGCGCGAGGAGCTCGAGCCCGGCGACGCGGCCATGCTCGCCGAGGACCCCGAGGTTGCCGGGCTCCGTCGTCCGCTAGCGGCGGCCACGCGCGCCGAGTATCAGCGCACGTTCGCGCGTTGGCGCGAGGAGCTGGCGCGCGATTGGCGCTCCGCGGGCGCCGCGCACATCGAAGTGGCGACGGACGAAGCGGCGGCGCGCGCGGTGCGCAGAGTGGCGAACGGCGCCGGCGGTCCCGCCGCGGGCGCGGGGATGCCGGACCCGGGCGCGGGGCGATGAGATGGTGACATTTCTCGAGCCGTGGGCGCTGGCCGCGGCCGGCGTGGCCGCGGCAGCGATAATCGCTCTTCATTTCATCGCGCGCCGCCGGCCCGGCGTGGTGCCGTTTCCTACCGCGCGCTTCGTGCCGGAGCGCACGGTGCGCGCGCCGTCACGCTCCACGCGACCGGCCGATCTGCCGCTCCTGCTGCTCCGCGTGCTCGCGCTGCTCCTGCTCGGTGCGGCGTTCGCGCGGCCGGTGCTGGAGACGGACAGGCGGCCGCTGGCCAGGGTCGTGGCGCTGGACCTGTCCGCATCGCTCGCGCCAGCGAGCGGAGCGCGGGACAGCGCCGCGCGCTACGTCCGCGAGGGCGATCAGCTCGTGGTGTTCGACAGCTCCGCGCGTCTCGTCGCGGGCGATCCACTCGACTCGCTCGCTGGGCTGGAGCAGTCCGGGGCGCGGGGCTCGCTCTCGGCGGCCCTCGTGGCCGCGGCGCGCGCCGCGGCGCAGCTCCGGGGGCGGGCCGACTCCGTGGAGCTCGTCCTGATATCGCCCTTCGCGGCCGAGGAGTGGGATGGTGCGACGCGGTCGATACGCTCGCTCTGGCCGGGACGTGCGCGGCTCGTGCGGGTGGCGGCGGCGAGCGATTCCGCGCGGGGCGGCGCCGCGGACGTCGCGGTCGTCGGCCGCGACGTGGCGGATGATGATCCGGTCCGTGTGCTCGCCGCGCTGGCGAGCGACACAGTGCTTGGCGCGTCGGTTCGCATCGTGCGCGGTGCGCCGAGCGCGGCCGACAGCTCGTGGGCCAGCGAATCGGGGCGGGTACTGGTACGCTGGCCCGCGTCGGCACCGGCGGAATGGCCGCGGCGCACGACCATCGACACCGTGGGCGCCGTGGCGGCCGGGAGCGCGGTACTGGTGGCGGACTTCGAGCGCGCGGTCGTGCTGCCCGAGGGCGGGGCGGGAGCGCGCGTGATCGCGCGCTGGCTCGACGGAGCGCCGGCGGCCGACGAGGCTCCGCTCGGAGACGGCTGCGTGCGGAACGTGGCGGTGTCCTTCCCCGGGCGGGGGGATCTGGCGCTGCGCGAGAGCGCGCGCCGGTTCCTGGCCGCATTGGGCGCTCCCTGCGGCGGTGCGCGCGACCTCGCCCAGCCGAGCGCAGCCGAGCTGGCAGTTCTCCGCGGAGTGGAGAAGGGCGGGGCCGCGCGCGTGCTGGCGCGCGGAGATGGACAGGGGAGTCGCACGGTTCCGTGGCTGCTCGGGGCCGCGGCTGCGCTGCTCCTGCTGGAACTGTTCGTGCGCCGGCTCGGCGCCCATCGCGAGTCGGAGGGAGCGGCGTGACGGCGCACGCGCGAGTCGCGCGAACGCGCGCGGTGCTGGCGACAGTTGCGGTGGCGGCGGCGCTGGTGCGCGCCGCCGCCGCAACCGCGCTGGCTCTGGCGCTGGCGGGAGTCATCGACTGGGCCGTGGGTCTCGAGCGATCGGCGCGCGTGATCGCGCTTCCCACGGCGCTGGCGCTGGGCGTTTCGACCCTGCTCATCTCGCTCTGGCGCTCCCGCCACGCGCTGCGGCTGGAGTCCGTCGCGCTGTGGATCGAGGAGCGCGTGCCGGAGTTGCGGTTCGCGCTCGTGACCGCGTTGGAGCCCGTCGCGGCGGGCGGAGCGCTCCCCGCCCTGGAGCGTGCGGTAAATGCGGCTCGCTGGGCCGCGCCCGTGGCGAGCGCGATGCTTCGCGCCGTCTGGAAGGCTGCCCTGCTGCTCGCGGCGGCGCTCGCCGTGCGCGCGGCACTTCCGCCGGGAGTGGTATCGCGCATCGAGGCGCCGCGCGCCGGCGATGCGCTCGAGAGCCCACGCGCGGCCACGGCCGCCGGCGCCAGCCGACTGGCGCCGATCGTGGCGACCATCACACCGCCCACCTACACGGGCCGAAAGCCGGCGATGCTGGACGAACCGTCCACCATCCAGGCGCTCGCCTCGAGCGGCGTGCGGATCGAGGGACGCGGGAGCGCGCGTGGAATAACCGCATCGCTGGGAAGCGAAGCTCTCGAGGTGACCGGCGCTTCGGAGCGCTGGAGCGTGATCTTCGCGATGCCCTCGCTCCCGGCGGCCGTGAGGCTGGGCGATGGCGAGGACTCGCGCCTGATCGTGCTGGCGCCGCAGCGCGACTCGACGCCGGTCGTCACGCTGGCCGCACCGCGGCGCGACACGGTGTTGCGCGCCGCGAGCGGCACGATCCCGCTCGCGGCTAGCGCATCCGACGATATCGGACTCGCTTCGCTCTGGCTCGAATACATCGTGAGCTCGGGGGAGGGCGAGAGCTTCACCTTCCGCTCCGGAGTCGCGGCGCGCCGCGCGCCGCGGGGCGCCCGCACGGCCGCGGTCGAGGGCTCGCTCGCGCTCGACTCGCTCATGCTCCGCCCCGGCGACGTCGTCCACATGCGCGCCGTCGCCGTGGATGGCAACACGGCTACGGGTCCCGATACCGGCGCGTCGGAAACGCGCGTGCTTCGCGTGGCTCGTGCGGGGGAGTACGACTCCGTGGCCGTGGAGGGCGCGCCGCCGCCGGATGCCGACGCCTCGGCCGTGAGCCAGCGGATGCTCATCCAGCTCGCCGAGGCGCTCGAGCGGCGCCGGCCGCGGCTCGCGCGCGACGTGCTGGTGCGCGAGTCGCAGCGCATCGGCGCCGACCAGGCCAGGCTGCGCAAGCGCGTGGGCGACATCATCTTCGCGAGGCTGGGCGAGGCGGAGAGTGGAGAGGAGTCGGGACAGAGCTCGCGCGGGCCCTCGATGACGCCGGAAGAGCTGCTCCGGGCGGCCGAGGAGGCCACCGAGGTCGGCGGAGGCCACGCGCTCGACTTCGAGGGCGATGAGACGCCCGTGGTGGCGGTGAATCGCCCGCTCCTCGAGGCGTACAACGCGATGTGGGCGGCGGGGGGAGAGCTGGAGATCGGCGACCCCGGTGCGGCGCTGCCGCACATGCGCGCGGCGCTCGCCGCGATCATGCGCGCGCGGGAGGCCGAGCGGTTGTACCTGCGCGGCAGGGCCCCCGACGTGGTGGTCGACCTCGCGAAGGTACGGCTGGCCGGTGGTACGGACAGCGTGCGTGCGCGCGCGCGGGCGCCGCGTGCCCGTTTGGGGAGCGGCTCCGCCGCGCTGGCGGCGCGCCTCGACGCGGCGCTCCTGGTGGCCGCATCGAACGCGGCCGCCGCGGCGGATTCGCTCGCGCTCCTCCGCGTCGATGCTCTCACCGACTCACCTCTGCTCGCGGCCGAGCTGGCCGCCGCCGTAGACTCGCTGCGCTCCGGAAAGGATGCCACCGTGCCGCTCGCCCGCGCGCGGCGAATGGCCGCCGGAGCGCCGGAAGTGCGTGCGCGTGCTAGCGAGTGGGGAGGTGCGTGGTGAGTACCTTCACCTTCGCCACCGCCAGCTACGAGTCGGGCGACTGGGACAGTGCGCCGCTCGTCCCGCCCAACATCATCGATACCATCGCGCGCTACACGAGCATCGACGTGGCGCCCACGGGCGTGGTGGTGCCGCTCGGCTCGCCCGACCTGGCGCGCTATCCGCTGGTGTTTCTGACCGGCCATCTCCCCGTTCGCTTCACGAGCGCCGAGCGCGAGCAGGTGGCGCGCTACGTCGACCGGGGCGGGATGCTCTTCGTGGACGATCACAACCACGACATCGACGGCGCCTTTCACAAGACGGCCACGGAGGAGATCGCACGCAGCGTGGGCGCGCTGTCGGAGTTGCCGAACGATCACCCACTCTATTCGGCCTTCTTCCGCTTCCCCGATGGTCCGCCCAACACAGGGCACGAGTTGAACGGCTGGGGCGACAACCTCCTGCACGAGCATCTCCTCGCGGTCGAGCGCGAGGGCAGGATAGCGGTGCTTTACAGCAACAAGGACTACAGCTCCGAGTGGGGCTACCACCCCGACAACAAGCGCTTCCTCGCCGTGGACAACACGAAATTCGCGGTGAACATCGTGGTGTATGCGCTCACGCGATAGTTGGCGCGGCTTTCTCGAGTGGGCGCTCCGCGCGGCGGCTCTCCTGCTGCTGGCGTGCGCGGTGTGGCGCTCCACCGCCGCGCTCGGACCCGCGGGCGAGCATCGCGCGGCGCGTTCCGCCGCGCTCGGCGATTCGCTGGAGTCGTGGACGCGCGATCCGCGCGCGGAGTCGCTGTACGTCGCACTCGACGAGCTGCCGGGGAGGGCGGCGCGCGACTGGCTCGTGGCGCTCAGGCACGCCGGTGCGGGCGTGAGCTGGTCGTCGAACGGGAACGTTCCGCTGGCGCTCACCATCGAACCCGAGAACGATCCCGCGGGCGGAGTGCGGATGATCTTCGCGGCACCGCCCGGGTCGTCGGTGGTGGTGAGCGACTCGCTCGGGGTCATCGACACCGTGCTCGCCGCGGGACCGAGCGCATCGCTGCGGTCGCGCGCGATGCTCGGCGCGGCGGGCATCGCGGTGGGAAAGGAAAGCGCCCGTGCCGCGGTCCGCGATTCCCTCGCGCAACGAGGGGTGGTGGTGTTCGGGAGTGCCGGTTGGGAGGCGAAGTTCCTCATCGCCGCGCTCGAGGAGAGCGGCTGGAGAGTGTCGGCGCGTCTCGCCGTGGCACCGGGTATCTTCGTGCGGCAAGGGACCGTGGAGCTGGATACGAGCGTGACGGGAGTGGTCGTGGCGCTCGACTCGACCGCGGCGCGCGACGCGCGGGACATCGCGCGCTTCGTACGCTCGGGCGGCGGGCTGGTACTCGCGGGAGAGGCTGCGCTCGGCGGGCGTTTCTCCTCGCTCGCGGCGGGGCGTGCAGGCGTGCGCGTGCGGGCCGCGAGCATCGCCTTCAGCGACAGCGCGCCGCGGCGCGCGCTCGGGTTCTTCCCGGTCGAGGCGGCGGACGGCGCCATTCCCATCGAGTCGCGCGATGGCGCGACCGCGGTGGCCGCGCGTCGAGTCGGAGCAGGGCGCGTGGTCCAGGTGGGCTACGACGCGACGTGGCGCTGGCGGCTGCAGGGCGGGGACGACTCGCCCGATGCGCACCGTGCCTGGTGGTCGCAGGTGGTGGGCAGCGCCGCGTACCGCGCCGCGCGCCGGCTGGAGCAGGGCGATGCGGCGACGGATGCCGCGCCGCTCGCGGCAGCGTTCGCGGCGCTGGGGCCGCCCTCCGAGCCGGATGCGGCCGTGCGTGCACCGGCGGGCGTGCCGGTGTTGCGGGGGTGGATGCTGCTCGCTCTCCTCGCGATGCTGCTCGTGGAGTGGGCTTCCCGAAGACTGAGGGGCAAGACTTGAAGATCGCTTTCATATCGCATGCCGACTGCGGTCGGCACGACACGGGCTGGGGCCATCCGGAGCACGTTGGGCGGCTGCGCGCCATCACACGCGCGTTGCGCAACCATCCCGAGCTGTATCACCGGCTGGAGCACGTGGAGGGACGTCACGCGAGCATCGGCGAGCTCGGGCTGGTGCACGACGAAGAGTATGCGATGCAGGTGGAGGAGCTGGCGCGCTCGGGGGGCGGGCGACTCGACCCGGATACCGTTGCCAGCGACGGGTCGTGGGATGCCGCCACGGCGGCGGCGGGCTGCGTGCTCGATGCGGTGGACATGGCGATGGACGGCCGGGCCGTACGCAGCTTCTCGGCCGTGCGACCGCCGGGCCATCACGCCCTGCGCGATCGCGCCATGGGATTCTGCCTGTTCGGAAACGTGGCGCTCGCAGCGCGCTACGCGCGTACGTACCACGGCGTCGGTCGGGTGCTGATCGTCGATTGGGACGTGCACCACGGGAACGGTACCCAGGCGCTGGTGGAGAACGACGCCGGGATCCACTTCGTGTCCATGCATCAGTGGCCCTGGTATCCGGGCACCGGCGCGGCGAACGAGCGTGGCGTGCACGGCAATCTGTGGAACATCCCGATGCCGCCCGGCCTCCCGGCGGAGCGCTACGTGGACGCCTTGAAGCGCGGGGTGGACGAGGCGACCGCCGGCTTCACGCCGGATCTGGTGCTCGTCTCCGCCGGTTTCGATTCGCTGCGAGGAGATCCGCTCGGCGGCTTCACGCTGGAGAACGCGCACGTGGCGGGGCTCACGAGCTTTCTCGTGGAGCGCGCCGAGACGTGGTGCGGCGGACGAGTGGTGAGCGCGCTGGAGGGGGGCTACTCGCCCGATCAGGTGGGAGAGGCGTGTGCGGTGCACATGGAGGCGCTGGCGCAGTAAACGACGGCGCCCCCCCACTCCCTTCGCTTCCGATCGTATCGTAACTTGTCAGGCATGTCCTCCACTCGCGTACCGCCGGTCCCGGCGGTACTCCGGCTCGTACAACGTGCCGTTCTGGGACGTTGGCGGGCGACTGGGGAGGACCTCTATCGTGAGGTCGCCCGGATCGCCGAAGCTGGGCCAGCACGGGAAATTCTCGTCAGTGGGTGCGGCACCGGTGTGGCGGCCGAATGGCTCGCCGCCCGCACCGGCGCATCCGTGACGGGGGTGGATCCCGATCCCGAGAGCATCGCGCGCGCGGAGACGCACGCACGCGAGCTCGAGCAGCGTCACCTGCTGCACTACGAGCAGGCGCCGCTCGACGACCTGCCGCACGAGAACGAGGTCTTCGATATCGCTATCGGCGAACCGCCCCTCTCGGCGGCCGCCGATCCGCAGCGCGCCGTCGCCGAGCTGGTTCGCGTCACGAAGCCGATGGGGAGCATCGTCCTCCTGCAGCCGAGCTGGACGTCGGAAATCCCCTCCGACTCGCGCGACCTCATCGTGGAGCGGCTCGGCCTTCAGCCCTTCCTGCTCGTGCGCTGGAAGCAGATGCTGCGCGATGCCGGAGTGGTGGAGTTGCAGGTTCAGGACTGGACCTCCGGCTCGCCTGGCGGGCGCGGGTCTTCGGGCCCGGACAGCAACGGCGAGACTCCCAGGTTCAATCTGCGCCAGAAGGCGCAGATCATCGGGCGCGCCTGGCGTCGCTGGGGGTTCGGCGCGGCGCGGAGCGCGGTGGAGCGCGAGACGACGCTCATCCGCGAGCTCTCGAAGGAGCGCACCATCGGCCTGCAGCTCATCAAGGGCGTCAAATGGCCGCACGAGAAGGAAAGCTGAATGGCTGCCGGCTGTACGGTGTGGCACTGCTCGCACGCCCCAGCAGGAGCAGGGCCGGCCGTCTCCCGGCGGGTGTGAGCGTACTGCGCTTTCGCGACATCGGCGCACTCGTGGAGGCTGCGCCCTTCAGCCACGCTGCGAGCGTCCAGAGCGATCTGGACCACCACAGGGCCGTCATCGAGCGGGCGTTCCGCTCGGGTGCCGTGCTCCCCGCGCCCGTCGGAACGCTCTTCCGCGGTACGGAGCGCGTTCGCCGGTGGATGGAGCAGAATTACATAGCGCTGAACGAAGGGATCCACTTCGTGGCCGGCCGCTGCGCGGCGCGGGTGCATGTTTCCCGGCGCGGAGCTCGGGAGTCGCTCTCGGAGGAGGACGTCGGACTGGCCCGCGCGGCGGCTGCCGAGTGCTTCCGCGCACTGCGCCGCGATTCCGTGGCCGCGCTCGCGTTGCCCGCCGGCGTCTATTCGACCATTCTGAGCGGCGCGTTCCTCATCGAGCAGGCCGGCTGGGCGGAGTTCGCGGAGCTGGTGCGTTCGCAGGCGCGCGCTCGTCCCGAGCTTCGTTTTCTCGAGACCGGCCCCTGGCCCCCGTACGACTTCGTCCGCATGGACTTCCGCTCCTGACCCCATGTTCTGTCCCGACTGCGGCACCTGGAACCGGAACGCCAGCGTGACGTGCACCAGGTGCGCGTCCGAGCTTCCCGAATTGGCAGACGCGCCGCGCGAGCGCCCCGACGAGGAGATCGACCAGCTCCGGCGGAGCGCGGGCTGGCACTACCGGGTATACCGCCGCCTGGCCACGGGCGGGATGGCGAGCGTGTACGCGGCGCGGCACGCGCGGCTCGGGCGGCCTGTGGTGATGAAGGTTCTGCTTCCGCACCTCGCCCGCGATGCCGAGATGCGCGAGCGCTTCCGCCGCGAGGCGGAGGCGGCGGCACAACTGGTACACCCGTACATCTGCCCGATACTCGACTACGGCGACCTCGAATCCACCGTCTATCTGGTAATGCCGTACATGACCGGCGGCTCGCTGGCGGACATGATAGTGAAGGGCGGGACGGTCGCCCCGGAGCTGGCGTGCGCCATCACGGCGCAGATCGCGGTCGCGCTGGATCACGCGCATCGCCACGGCGTCGTCCACCGCGACGTGAAGCCGGACAACATCCTCTTCGATGAGGATGGCAATGCGCTCATAACGGATTTCGGGATAGCCACCGCGCGCTTCCACAACCGGCTCACCGCGACCGGCCGCGCGATGGGGACGCCGCACTACATGTCGCCGGAGCAGGCGATGGGGAAGCTGGTCGACGGCCGCAGCGACATCTACGCGCTGGGGGTGATGCTCTACGAGATGTTGGTGGGCTTTCCCCCGTTCGATGGTGCCGACTCGTACTCGATCGGGTACAAGCACGTACACGAGACCGCGGCCTCGCCGGACGTGGTGGACTCGCGCACGCCGCCGGCCCTGGCCGGGATCGCGATGAAGTGCCTCGCGAAGAACCCCGCCGAGCGATACCAGCGGGGCAACGAGCTGGCCGACGCGGTGATAGATTTTGTCTCTTCCACGCGCGGCCCCGACGAACACCGGGCGGCGCGCATCGCCCGCCGACTCGGTATCACTCCGACTTCACAATGAAACTCACACACAAGATAATCGCCGTACATACGAAGCACGCTTTCACCATCGCGCGCGGTGGCGCCAGTGAGTGGCGCCTGGTCACGGTGCGCGTCACCGACGATGACGGCTGTTCCGGCTGGGGCGAAGCGGCGCCGAGCCGCTTCTACGGCGAGACGGCCGACACGGTGGTAGCGATTCTCTCGCAACTCGCTCCGGTGCTCGACCGAGCGGACCCGTGGTCGCTGGAGACCATCGAGGCGGAGCTCGCGCGCGTGGTTCGCTTCAACGGCGCGGCGCGCAGCGCGGTGAGCGCGGCGCTGCACGACCTCGCCGCGAAGCGGCTCGGCGTTCCGCTCTACAAGATGTGGGGACTCGATCCGCGGAGCGCGCCGCTCTCGAGCTTCACCATCGGCATCGGGAGCGAGGCGGAGCTGCGGCAGAAGGTGAAGGAGGCCGCGCAGTACCCGATCCTGAAGGTGAAGCTCGGCACCGACCGCGACGAGGAGATCGTGCGCGTGATCCGCGAGGAGGCACCCGACAAGATTCTTCGCGTGGATGCGAACGCGGCGTGGAACCCGAAGCTCGCGGTCCAGACCATCGAGCGCCTGGTGGACTACGACATCGAGTTCGTGGAGCAGCCGCTTCCTCCGCACGACATCGAGGGATTCCGCTTCGTGCGCGACCGCTCGCCGCTCCCCATCATCGCCGACGAATCGTGTCTCGTGGCCGCCGACATACCGCGGCTCGAGGGCGCGGTGGACGGGATCAACATCAAGCTCTCCAAGTGCGGCGGACTGCGCGAGGCGCATAAGATGATTTCCACCGCGCGCGCGCACGGCATGCTGGTCATGATGGGTTGCATGATCGAGACGAGCCTGGGAATCAGCGCAGCCGCGCACATTTCGCCGCTGCTCGATTACGCCGATCTCGATGGTTCCGCGCTCCTCGCGGATGATCCCTACAGGGGAGCGAACATCGACAACGGGAAGATCACGATCCCCGCCGGGCCGGGCCTCGGTGTAGAGAAGGGATGAGCGCGGAGCGGCTCGTAGAGGTCGCGCTCCCGCTCCCGCTCCATCAGACGTTTACATACGCGGTACGGGAGGAGCCGGGCAACCCGCTCCTGCCCGGCTCGCGCGTGGTCGTTCCCCTGCGACGCGCGAAGGCCATCGGCATCTGTCTGGGCCCCAGCGACGGCGAGGGAGTCAAGTCGCCGCGCGCCATAATCGACGTACCCGATCCCGTACCCGCGCTCGACCAGTCGATGCTGGAGCTTTGTCGATGGATCGCGGACTACTACGTGGTCCCCATCGGCCTCGTGGTTCGCAGCGTGCTCCCGGCGCTGCTCACGGGAGTGGCTGCGCCGCGACCGGTACCGAAGACGCGGCGCGTGGCGGTGCTGGCCATGGAGCTCCCTTCGCTTCAGGCGCGCGACGCGCTCTTCTCCCGCGCGAAGCGCCAGCGCGAGCTGTACGAGGTGCTGGAGGGGCTGGGCGGCCGATCCGATGTGGGCCACCTCGTCGAGCAGCTCGGCTTCTCCAACGACGTGATCCGCAAGCTCGCTGCCCGGGGCGCGATCCGCATCGACCACGAGGTGGTGGCACGCGACCCGTTCGCGGCGCGCCCGGCTGCGAAGCCCGACGCGCACGAGCCCACTCCGGCGCAGCGAACCGCCATCGACGCGCTCTCGGCGGCGGGCGGCGGCGATGTCTTCCTCCTCCACGGCGTGACGGGGAGCGGGAAGACCATGGTGTACATCGAGCTGCTGCGTGAAGTGGTGGACCGCCGCGGACAGACGGCCATCGTACTGGTCCCGGAGATCGCGCTCACGCCGCAGACGGTGGATCGCTTTCGCGCGGTTTTCGGCGATCGCGTGGCGGTGCTGCACTCGGCGCTCAGCGACGGCGAGCGGTACGATGCCTGGATCGCGCTCCAGCGCGGCGAGAAGCGGATCGCCGTGGGAGCGCGCTCCGCCATCTTCGCTCCACTGCGCGATCTCGGGGCGATCATCGTGGATGAGGAGCACGAGAGCAGCTACAAGAACGGCGAGACCCCGCGCTACCACGCGAGGGAAGTGGCGGTGGTGCGAGCGCAGCACGAAGGAGCAGTGGTGGTGCTCGGCAGCGCGACGCCGAGTCTGGAGAGCTGGCACAACGCGCAGAGCGGGAAGTTCACCCTGCTCACGCTCCCCGGGCGGGTGGGCGCCGGCAGGCTGCCGGCGGTGGAGGTGGTGGATCTCCGGGTGCTGGACCGGAGCGCGCGGGCCGCGCTGCCGGAGGGAGATGCGCGCGCGACGCACGCGGCCTTCAGACGCGTGTTCACCGAGCCGCTGGAGGCCGCGCTGGGCGAGCGGCTGCAGCGCGGCGAGCAGAGTATCCTTCTCCTCAACCGCCGTGGTTACGCCTCCTTCGTGCAGTGCGAGGAGTGCGGCGACGTGAAGAGCTGCCCGAACTGCAGCATCAGCCTCACCTACCACACCAGTCCCGAGCGTCTGGTATGCCACTACTGCCTGCACGAGGAGCCGGCGGCGCACGTATGCGCGCGCTGCGGCGGACGCACCGTGCGGCAGCGCGGGCTCGGGACGCAGCAGGTGGAGCGGCTCCTTTCGGAGCGGTACCCTTACGCGCGCATCGCGCGCATGGACGTGGACACCACGAGTGGCAAATGGGCGCACGCCGAGATCCTCGACAGGGTCGCGAGCGGCGAGGTGGAAATTCTTCTCGGCACGCAGATGATCGCCAAGGGACTGGACTTCCCCAATGTCACCCTGGTGGGCGTGATAGACGCCGACGTGGGGATCAACATGCCGGATTTCCGCGCGTCCGAGCGTAGCTTCCAGCTTCTGAGCCAGGTTGCGGGGCGCGCGGGACGCGGTCCGAAGGGCGGGGAAGTGTTCATCCAGACGCGGGTTCCCGACCACCACGCCGTGCGGTGCGCTCTCACGCACGACTATCACACGTTCGTCGCGACGGAGCTTCCCTCGCGCGACGACCCGCCCTACCCTCCGTCCATCCGTCTGGCCAACATCATCTTCAGCGGTACGGCGGAGAACCCCACCGTCGATCTCGCGATCGCCGCTGCCGACTGGCTCCGGAAGCTCCTTGCGTCGCAGGGGATCCGGGACGTGTGGGTGGTGGGGCCCGCTCCCTGTCCGATCGACCGTATAAAACGTCGCTGGCGCTGGCATCTCTTCCTCAAATCGCAGCGCCCCACTCCGCTCGTCCGCGTGGCACGCTACTTCATGGAGCGCTTCCACGTTCCGACATCGCACGACCTTCGGATAGCGCTCGACCGCGACCCCGTGTCGGTGCTTTAGATGAGGAGGCAGGGAGCAGGAAGCAGGAAGCAGGAACTGCACGCCAGTCATTGTTTCCTAGGCAGTTCCTGCTTCCTGCTTCCTGCTCACGCCCCCTCCCCCCTGGGTTCAGCCTCGCCTAACTTTCCGTCGTGACCGGATTTTCACATCCCGATTTCTCGGTGGCCCCGTTTCAAGGGGGGGGCGAAGCGCGTTTCGTAGCGGCGCCGGCGGATGGCGCGCTCGTGCTCGATGGCGGACAGTCGACCTCGGGCGGAAGCGCGCTGCCGCTGCGCCGGCCGGCTCCGGTATCGTGAACGTCGAGGGGCGCGAACGCTTCTTCCGCGCGATCGCCGAGCGCATCGACGTGGCGCGGGTGGAGGAAGTGCATCTCTTCCCGGCGATCCGCCAGGGAGGCCGTGAGAGCGGCGTGGCGGTACTGACCATCCGCCCGGAGCCGGTCCCGGACGTCGAGCCAGCACCATCCTCCGACAAGCCGCACCGCTTCACCGTGCTGCGCGCGCATTATCGTCTCCAGCTCAAGGGGCCGGAGCGCGGCAAGTGGGAGGTGGGAGTGGTGGAAGAGGCGGAAGCGCCCGCCGCCACGGTGGACGACGTGGTGCGTGGCGTGCACGAGCGTGCGGGCGACTGGAGCGCCGAAGGGCCGGAGAGAATCAGCGGTGACGACTTCCGCGCCGCGCTCAGCGATGAGCCGTGGAGCGCGGCGCGGTGATCGACGAGTTCCGCTCGTACCTGCGCGAGCACAACCTTCCCGTGACTCCGCAGCGGCTCGCGGTCGCGGAGGTGCTTCTTCTGCGCGACCGCCACTTCAGCGCCGACGAGATCGAGCAGGCGCTCCGCGCGGAGGGGATCAGCGTCGGCACGGCGACCGTGTACAGAACGCTCGAGGTGCTGGTGAAGAGCGGCCTCGTGGTGGAGCGCGACTTCGGCGAGGGGTTCAAGCGCTACGAGAGCGCGCGCGGGATGCCGCAGCACGAGCATCTGCTCTGCACGGTGTGCGGCCGGGTCGTGGAGTTCCAGGACGACCGCCTCGACCGCATGTCGACGCTCCTTGCCGAGGCGCACGGCTTCGTGACGAACAGTCACCGCCTCGTGATCTACGGCGTCTGCTCCGAGTGCCAGGCCGAAGGGTCTACCGCCGCGTCGGGTCTCTGACGTAGACGCTCCGGCGGCAGCGCACCCGGTCCTCTCCGGGTAGAACCGATCCCGTCGTCGATCGTCTGGAAGATATGCTCCGGCGACCCCGGCTTTTCCTGACGCTCTTCCTCGCGCTCTACGGCGCCGCGTGCCTCGCGCATCCCGCTTCTGGCGGCCTCCTCGATGCGGTCGACCTGGCCATCCACGAGACGGGCCACCTGGTGTTCGGGCCGTTCGGAGAGCTCGTGGGCTTCGCGGGCGGGACGCTCGCGCAGCTCATCATGCCCTCGATCTTCGCGATCCATTTCTGGCGCCAGGGCGATCGCCACGCCGCGACCGTGCCCGCGTGGTGGCTGGCGCAGAACTTCTGGAACATCTCCGTCTACGTGGCGGACGCGCGCGCGCAGGCGCTTCCTCTGGTGGGCGGCGGGGAGCACGATTGGGCGTACATGCTCGGCCGATTGGGATGGCTCCAGCTCGACACTCGGCTCTCCCGGCTCATCTGGCTCGCCGGTGTGGCCATATACGTGGCGAGCATCGTCCAGGGCGTGCGCTGGGCGCGCACATCGCCGGAGAGCGCGACTACGGCCGCCGGAGAGGCGGCGTGACGGCGTCGGTCGCTCCGTGCTCCGGCGCAGCGACCGCGGGTTCCTCGTCCGGCGAGGCGTCGTCGTAGCGGCGCGGAACACCCGCGTCTCCGCAGTCGGAGTAGTGGCACATCACCGCCGAGTGGATGTCGCGCGCGTCCTCGAGCACGACTCCGCTCAGATCCAGCTCCGGCGGCGTGATGATGAACGGCCACACCTGGTCGCCGCCCGCGCTCCCGTGTGCGCCCACCTGATCGTCGAACGAAACGATCTCGTAGCCGTCGTAGGCACCGAAGAGCACGAGGTCGCCGGCGTTGGGCTGTTCGACCAGGTCGCGCACCGCCCGGATCACGTACGGCGCGGTGCCATACGGTTCCAGCGGGTTCTCGGCATCGATCACGCGCAGCACGCCGTCCTCGATCACGGCGCTCCCGGCGCGACTGCGGAGATGCACGGCGCCGTCGATCCTCGTTGCCACCAGGCCGATGCCGGGATGCTGCAGCAGCGCATCGTACAGCGCGGCGCTCCGCGCGTCGCCGAGGATGTCATCCAGCCGGAGCTGCTCGGGCCGCAGGGCGAAATAGATGAGAGCGAGGCAGGAGCTGTACGTAACCACGACTTCGTGGGTCGAATCCACGAAGTACTTCTCCGGGAAGATGATCTCCCGAAGGCCGTAGTGGCTGCGCACCCAGTCGCGCGTGGCGCGCAGTACTCGCCGCAGCCGCCGGTGTCTCCGATCGGAAACGTGCGTCACGGTCTCCACGATCTGCGCGCTCACGTCGGAGTACTCGCTGTCTTCGGCGGCGCTGTCGAGCACGCCCGGCTCCGCGCCGGCGGCGGAGCTGTCGCGCAGGAGCCGGCGCACCGTGGCCCCGAGCGATTCTCCGAAGCGGACTCTGTAGCTGGCCGCGGGCGTCATTCCGTGATCGGAGAGTACGACGAGATCGTAGCCGCGCGCGTTCGTGGCGCGGATCATCCGCTCGATTTCCGCGATGCGCGCGTCGGTCCGTCTCAGATCGCCGAGCGCCTGCCGGCTCGATGGCCCGAAGTGGTGCGCCAGCTCGTCGTACTGCATGTAGGTGCTGTAGATGATCGGTACGCCGAGGTAGACGTCGAGCGTGATGGCTATGGTCTGCAGCTCGCGCACGATCACGTTGCTCAATATCCGCACGAACGGGAAGATTCCCTCCGCGTGCGTGGCCTGACCGCGAAGCTGCGCGACGCCGCGTTCCCACTCTTCGCGCAGCCATTCCCAAACGGACTGGAACGCCATACGCGCCACGCGCACGGGGTGCAGCAGCATGAGGAGCGCCATGCGCGTGCCGCCCAGGCGGCGGTACACCGACGTCCGGTCGCGCGTCGCCACGGTGAATGCGACCGTCTGCGCATCGCCGTCCAGGAGGTTCACGTAGCTGGAGCCGCCGGCGAGAGCGCCCGGCGCATGGATGCGATCCCGGATATATTGCACGCCGTGCGGGGCGTTGCAGGTGATCACTCGCCTCGCTTCCTTGTCGTAGAAGCGAAACGCCGGGATGCCGCCGTTCTCGCCGTGGAAGATCCCCGCCTGGCAGTATGGGGTGGCCGAGGGCAGTCCGCTGAACCAGCGGCGGATGTGGAACTTCCGCTCGCGCAGGAGACGTTCGAGGGTGGGGCAGTACCCGAGCCGCAGCGCGCGCCGCAGGTCGGCGTACGCGAGCGCGTCGATCTGGAGCGCCACCAGTCCGCGCTTCCCGTCGCGCGGGCGCCGCTCGCGGCGGAATGCGTGATACTTGATTGCGTAGTACCACCGCAGGAGCGGCCCCATGCGCGGCCGCGCGCGCCGTTCTGACGAAGGAGCAGGTATGGAAGGCACCGCCACATTGGGTTTACTGATCGCGTTCACCGCGGGCCTGTTGAGCTTTCTCTCGCCGTGTGTGCTGCCGCTCATTCCCAGCTACGTGACGTTCATTACGGGGATGAGCCTCGAGGAGGTGCAGAGCTCGCGACGCACGGCGCTCATCCACTCGCTCCTCTTCATCGTCGGCTTCACCATAATCTTCCTCGCCTTCGGCGCGACTGCCAGCGTGCTCGGCCGCGTTCTCATCGCCGCCCGTGGCTGGATTTCGCGGATCGGCGGGGTGCTGATAATCATCTTCGGCCTCTACCTCCTCGGCGCGTTCAACATACGCGCGTTCGCGCAGGAGCGCCGCGTGCACTTCGCCAACAAACCGGTGGGGTACCTGGGCACGGTGCTCGTGGGGGTCGCCTTCGGCGCCGGCTGGACGCCGTGCATCGGTCCCATCCTCGGATCGATCCTCATCTACACCTCGAGCACCGCGGACCTCGGCCGCGGACTGGTGCTGCTGGCCATGTATTCGCTCGGGCTCGCGGTCCCGTTCGTGGTGGCCGCGCTGGCCATCGACCACTTTCTCGCCGCCTTCGCGCGCTTCCGCTCGGCGATGATATGGGTCAATCGGATAGGAGGCGTCCTGCTCATCGTGATCGGCCTCCTGCTCATCACCAACTACTTCACGATCCTGGCATCGTATCTCCAGGCGCTCACGCCCGAGGTGCTACGCAGCAGGATCTGACGGCCGGACCCCGTGCCCCTCGGCCGTTCCCGCGCCGTCGGCATCGTCGCTAGCGGCGAGCCAGCTCCGAATCAGTCCCGGCAGCTCGAGAGCGCGGATCGGTTTCGTGAGCACGTCGTGGCACCCCGCGGCGAGACAGCGCTCGCGCGTTCGGGGGTCGTCGTGCCCCGTGAGCGCCAGCGCCACCCGGGGCATGGCGCCCGTGCGCGCGAGCGCTTCCAGCACGTCGAGCCCGTTCTCGCGTCCCAGCGTCAGATCCAGGAGGATGACGTGTGGATGCGTCGTCTGCGCGAGCTCGACCGCCTGGCGGACCGTGAACGCCGCGCTCACCTCGTGGCCGGTCTCCTCGAGGAGCAGCCGGAGGGCATCGACCACCAGCGTGCTGTCCTCCACCAGCAGCACGCGTACGACCATCGTTTCCGGAGTCAAGCTGCCGATCGGACCGGGACGGTGAAGTAGAAGCGGCTCCCCACGCCGACGCTGCTCTCCAGCCAGATCCGGCCGCCGTGCAGCTCGACGAACTTGTGTGCGATGGCGAGGCCGAGCCCCGTACCGTGATGGCTGCGCGACGCCGAGGCATCGACCTGTGCGAACTCGCGGAAGACCAGATCGAAATGCTCGGGTGCGATCCCGATTCCCGTGTCGCCGACCTCGATCAGGATCGCCTGGCCGTTCTCGGACTCCGGCGCCATCCGGGCCGCGATCCACACGCGCCCTCCCGGCGGCGTGAAGTCGATGGCGTTGCCGAGCAGGTTGGCGAGGACGTGCGCGATCTTGTCGCGGTCCGCGGCGACCGGAGGGAGCCCGGGCTCGATGTCCACCGAGAGCGAGTGTTCCTTCTTGGCGATGAGCGATTCGCTCATCGCGCACACCTGCTCGATCACGGCCTCGATGGTGATCTCCGACCGCGAGAGAGAGAGCTGGCTGGCCTCGCCGCGCGCGTAGGTGAGGATCTCGTTCACCATCCCGAGGAGCTGACGGCCGCCGCTGATGATGCCCGAGATGCTCTCGGTCTGCCGCTCGTCCAGCTTGCCGAGGATGCCGTCGCGCAGGATCTCGGCGTGCGTGATGATCGCGGTGAGCGGCGTACGAAGGTCGTGCGAGATGTTGGAGAGAAACTGGGTTTTGAGCGCATCCTGATTGCGTAGCTCGGCGATGGTGCGCGCGAGCTGCAGGTTCTGCTCCTGTAGGGCGCTCAGGCGTTGCTCCAGCGCCATCTCGTCGGTGAGGATACGGGGCATGTCAGTTATAGTAGCCGGCAGCGGAAGCCCGTGCCAACGTACGGCGCGGCGGGGCGGGTGGGGTGTGATTCACGTCACGCGCGGGAGTGGATGATCGTCCTTGCGATGAACTCTCGCCGTGCCGAGTGTATGAGTATTTCGTGCTCGAAGCGGGCCGGCCGGCGGTCGTGCACGGCGGCTGGAATGGCGTTTCGGATGGCATGTGGATTGCTTTTTCTCCCTGTCTGACGGCGCCTTCCCGATGGGTCCGCTGATCCGCGCCGGACCGCTGCAATCCATACTCGTACACCACAGATCCGGCTCGAGACCACTCCTGGAGATTTCGACATGTCAAGCTCTTTCCGCGCAATAGCTCCGCTGGCCCTTTCGCTCGTCCTCGTGGTCGGCGCATGCTCCGACCGCGGCAATGACAACTCGATGGCGCAGGACAGCAGCCTCTCCCGCGATCTGGCGTTGGCGAACAGCGACAGCGCCGCGGCACCCGCGCTTTCGGACGTTCCCGCCAATCCACCGGCCAGCGAGCCGGCCGCCGCGGCCCCGAAACCCGCCGCGTCCAAGCCGCGGCCGGCTACGCCGAAGCCGAGTACGACGCCGACCACTACCAAGACGGCTTCCGGGAATACGGCCGCCACGAGCGCCGCCGGCAGCGAGCGAGCGCTCGCGAGCGTGCCCGCGGGTAGCGACATAGGCATGACGTCGAACGACCGGGTCTGCACCAACACGAACAAGGCCGGCGACCGCTTCACCGCGACGGTTACCAACCCTGTGACGGGAACCAACGGCGCGGTCATCCCCGCAGGCGCCAAGGCGGAGATCCAGATCGCCGACATGAAGCGGAGCGAGAACGCCACCGACGACATCCAGATGGTGTTCAACGTTCTGAGCCTGTCGTGGGACGGCAGAACGTATCCGGTGAACGCCGCCATCGAGCACGTGGACGTGGACAAGGTTCGTAATTCGAGCACCGGCAACGACGCCAAGAAGGTGGTCGGCGGCGCGGTCGTCGGCGCGATCCTCGGCCAGGTGATCGGCAAGAACACGAAGTCCACCGTGATCGGCGCCGCCACCGGCGCCGCCGCCGGCACCGCCGTCGCCATGGGCACCGCGAACTACGAGGGTTGCGTCCCCACCGGCGGCAACATCCAGATCAAGCTCACCGAGGCGGCGACGATCCAGTAGGTAGGAGGGAGGGAGCAGGAAGCAGGAACTACCGAGGAAACAGGCAACAGGGAACAGGAAACAGGGACTGCACACGTTCCATGGTCATGCCCGCGAAGGCGGGGATGACCTCATGGGTGTGCAGTTCCTGCTCCCTGCTCCCTGCTTCCTGCTCCCTTCTTCCTTGCAGTTCCCCCACACCGTCAATACTTTGCCGATGCGGCCCGGGCCGGCGCGATGTCCCTCCGATTCACCCCCAACATCACCGCTGTGACCACCTCCTTCCTCGACCCTCGGCTCACCGAGCGCCGCAATCCGCGCACCGCCGCCATCGACCTCGCATCGCCGCTCGAGATCGTCGATCTGATCGGCGCGGAGGATCGCACGGTGGCGGAGGCGGTGGCCACGCAGCGCGTTCAGATAGCGCGGGCGGTCGAGTTGGCCGAGGCCGCGTTCCGCGGCGGCGGACGCCTCTTCTACGTGGGGGCGGGCACCTCCGGACGGCTCGGCGTACTCGATGCGAGCGAGTGCCCGCCCACCTTCGGCACCGATCCCGAGATGGTGCAGGGGATAATCGCCGGTGGGCTCGACGCTCTGGTGCGCTCGCAGGAAGGGGCGGAGGACGTGGCCGCGGACGGCGCGGCCATGATGGATGCGCGCGGCGTGGGTGCGCGCGACTTCGTCGTGGGCATCGCCGCCTCGGGTACCACGCCGTACGTGCATGGTGCGCTCGAGCGCGCGGCGGAGCTCGGAGCACACACCGCGATCGTGGCATGCTCTCCACCGCCGGATGCGATCGTGAAGCTCGTGGATACGGCGATCGTCCCGGTCACCGGGCCGGAAGTGGTCACCGGCTCCACGCGGATGAAGGCCGGTACGGCCACCAAGCTGGTGCTCAACACGATCACCACCGGCGCGATGATCCGCATCGGCAAGACCTTCGGCAACCTGATGGTCGACCTCCGCGCCATGAGCCAGAAGCTGGTGGATCGCGGCGAGCGCATCATGATGGAGGTGTGCGGCGTCACGCGACCCGAGGCGCGCCGGCTCATAGACGCGGCGGGCGGCGTGGTGAAGACCGCCATCGTGATGCAGAAGCTCGGGGTCTCGCGCGAAGAGGCCGAACGCGCGCTCGACGAGGCCGGCGGGGTGATCCGCCGCGTCGTCTCAGAACCGCCGCCGCCGGCAGAGTGAGGGAGAGCGCGGCTTCGCGCGGCAAGGTGTCGCGCGTCGAGGGCGGCGCCGCGATCGTGGTCGGTCTGATGTCGGGTACATCGGCCGACGGTATCTCCGCCGCGGTGGCGAGCTTCGACCGTTCCCGGGATGGCGTCGTGCGCGCCGAGCTGCTCGCGTATCTTTCGCGATCGTACGATCGCACCGAGCGCGAGCGACTGCTGCGGGCGATCGAGGAGGGCACGCCCGAGGAGTATTGCCGCCTGAATTTCGATCTCGGGAGCTGGCTCGCGGACGCGGCGCTGGCGGTGATGGGGCAGGCGGGCCTCGCTTCGGGCGACGTGGCGGCCATCGCATCGCACGGTCACACTGTCTGGCACGAGCCGCCGCATTCTACCTGGCAGTTCGGCGAGGCCGCGGTGATCGCCGAGCGGACCGGCGTGGACGTGGTGAGCGACTTTCGCGTGCGCGATCTCGCGGCCGGAGGGCAGGGCGCCCCCCTCGTCCCCATCGCCGATGCTCTCCTCTTCGCCGCGCCGGGACACTGGCGGGGACTGCAGAACCTGGGAGGGATCGGGAACGTGAGCATCGTCCCACCGTCGCCGGCCGGAACCGACGTACGCGCCTTCGACACCGGCCCGGGCTGCGCGGTGATCGACGGAGTGACGCGCGCGCTGCGCCCGGAGCTCCCGTACGACGTCGACGGACGGCTGGCGCGCGCCGGAACGGCGATCGGCGAGGTGGTCGCCGAGCTGCTGGCCGAGCCCTATTTCGCGGCGCCGCCTCCGAAGTCCACGGGGCGCGAGCTCTTCAGCAGCACCTATATCGCCCGTTTCATGGATCGCTGTCGAAGCGCGCGCCGCGATGCCTCGGATGAGGACATAGTCGCTACCGCCGTCGCGCTCACCGCCTCGAGCATTGGCGATGCGCTGCGTCGGTTCGTACGCGAGCCGGTCGCCGAGATCGTCGTTTCGGGCGGCGGTGCCCGCAACCCGGCGCTCGTGGACGCCATCGCGGCCGCGGTGGAACCCGCTGCCGTGCGCCGCTTCGACGATCTCTTCTTCGACGGCGAAGCGAAGGAGGCGGTGGCGTTCGCGCTGCTCGGCTGGCTGCACCTCGAACATCGGGCCGGGAACGTGCCCGTGGCCACCGGCGCGCGCGGTCCGCGCGTGCTCGGCAAGCTCTGCCCCGCATGAACGTCGCGAATCTCGTCATCCCGGCGATCCGATGGGATCGGTCGCGCGGCTACGAAGGCTCACGCCAGCTCATCGAGCGCGCGCTGAAGCACGAGGTGGGCGGCTTCGCGCTCCACGGAGGTGACGAGGATGGCGTGCGCCGGCTCACGAAAGAGCTGCGCCGCCGCTCGCGCATTCCGTTGCTCATCGCGGCGGAGTTGGAGCGCGGTGCCGGACAGCAGTTCGGCGGCGCTACCGGACTCCCTCCGGCGGCGGCCATCGCATCGCTGAACGACCCCGACGCGCTGCGGCGCGCGGCGCGCCTCACCGCGCGCGAGGCGCGCACGCTCGGTGTGAACTTCGCTTTCGCCCCCGTGTGCGATCTCGACATCGAGGCGGAGAACCCGGTAACCGGGACGCGCATCCTCGGGAGCGATCCCGAGCGTGTGGCATCGCTCGCGGCGACGTGGATAACGGCCTGCCAGGGTGAGGGAGTTCTGGCGTGCGCGAAGCACTTCCCCGGGCATGGCCGTACGACGGTGGATCCGCGCGTCGAGGTACCGGTCGTGGAGACGCCCCGGCACGTGCTGAGCGAGCAGGACATGCACCCGTTCCGCGCGGCGATCGACGCGGGAGTCGCGGCGATCATGATGGCGCGGGTCATCTACCCGGCGCTCGATGCGAGCGGCGTTCCCGCCACGACATCGCGCGAAGTGGTGCAATGGCTCCTGCGGCAGCAACTCGGCTTCGACGGACTGGTGCTCACCGACGCGCTCGACGGACACGCGCTCCAGCCCGGTCAGAGCGAGAGCGACGTGGCCATCGAAGCGATCAACGCGGGATGCGACATCATCCTCGAGCCGGCCGATCTGGATGGGATGATCGAGTCGCTGAAGCGTGCCCGGGCGCAGCATCGGCTGCTGGAAGAGAACCTCGGAAGCTCGCTCCGGCGCCGGCTCAAGTGGGCGCAGTGGGCGTCGCCTCCCAACGAGTGGCGCAAGCCGGCCGCCGCGGACGTGGCGTGGGGCCACAGGCTGGCCGACAGCGTGGTGCGTATGGTTCGCGGCGTGCGGCCGCGCGTGGCGCAGCCGCTGGAGGTACTCGTGATAGACGATGAATCGTCGGCGGCGGACTCCAGCGTCGCGACGGAGCCGTTCATCCGCGCCCTCGGCGAGGCCGGCTGGGCCGCGCAGCGCGTCGAGATGGATGCCGGCGCGGTCGAGCCGCCGCGCGCGGCAACGCGCGTGATAGCGCTCTTCGGGGACGGTCGCGCGAGCGGCGGGGCAGGCTACCGCGAGGAGACGCGCCGGGCCGTGGAGCGGGCGGTGAAGGGTGCACCTGGCGCGCTGCTCATGCAGTTCGGCCATCCACGTCTCATCCGCGATCTTCCTCCCGGTCCGCCCATAGCCACGGCCTGGGGCGCCGACAGCGCCATGCAGCAGGCGGCCGCACGCTGGCTGGCCGGCGACGGCTGACGTCCCCCGGTACCGGCGCCGCGACGCGGAGGTTTGCGCGAGCTGGCGCCGATCCGAGCCGACGCGGCCCGGCGCCGCGCTATTGCGGCTGGACCTCCGATTCCGCACCCTGTACCGGTGCACCATCGTGCATCTCGCGCACCGCCAGCAACAGCGCCGCGATCAGCACGATCGCGATGAGCAGAATGGTCCACAGGCGCGAGCCGGCGCCCGCGCGACTGCCGGTGCCGGATGCCGATGCATCGCCCGCTCCACCGAGCTGTTCGAATCCGGCGTGCGGGTCGGTGGGCGTCTCGGAGCCGGGAAGGCGATACACCGCGTGCCCCACGCGGTCGACAGCCTCTGCGACACCCAGCCCCTCGCCCTCGAAGCGCGCGGCGACGACCGTGATGTTGTCCGGACCGCCGTGTTCGTTCGCCCTGTCCACCAGCTCGCGACACGCCGCGGCCAGGTCGGGGATCTGTGTGATCACTTCGGCGATCTCATCGGCTCGAACGAGGCCGGAGAGTCCATCGGTGCAGAGCACGAGCACGTCGCCGCGGCCGACGCGCTGATGCGTGAGGTCGATCTTGACCGAAGGCTCGGGGCCGAGTGCCTGCAGGATGATGTTGCGCCGCTCGCTCCGGTCCGCCTCGTCCTGAGTGAGCTCGCCGGCGTCGACCAGCCGCTGCATGAGCGACTGGTCGCGCGTGATCTGCCGCGCCACGCCGTCGCGCACCAGGTAGGCGCGGCTGTCGCCGACCTGCGCGAGGTACAGCGTGTCGCCGAGCAATCCGGCGAGCGTGGCAGTGGTGCCGAGCCCGCGGCTCTCCGGATGCTCCACCGCGTACGAGAAGATTCGGCCGTTCGCGGCCTCGGCCGCCGCTTTGAGTGCGGCCGCGAACTCGTCGGCGCTGCCGCCGCCCGTCTTCACCCAGCGCTCGCGCACCTCCTCGCGCACCGTGGTCACGGCCAGCTCGCTGGCGATCTCGCCTGCCGCCGCGCCGCCGAGGCCGTCGGCTACCATGAACAGCGCGCCGTGCGGCCCGAGCGCGTGCGTACGCGTAGCCTCCGGCGGCGCTGGATCGTCGGTACCGAGATCCAGCACCACGAACGAGTCCTCGTTGTGCTCGCGCGTACGCCCCACGTCGGTATGGCCGAAGACGTGGACGATGACTTCCCGATCGTCGGATGCGGGATGCGGTGCGGCTCGGTCGGCGGGGACTTTCACGTATTGCCGATGCTGGTGGGTAGACGCCTTCCACTGGGCGCGAGAGGCTCCATATGGACGCGCAAATATAGGAGATGGTCAAGTCGCCCGGAATGGTGAAAGTCTCGGCGGCTCGCCGCATGACAGCGCGTCGACGCTCCGTTAGCTTCACGGCCATGCGTCCTCTCCAGTCCGCCATTCTCCTTCTGGGCGTGGCGGCGTGCGCTCGGGCGGCAGGGCCCGACTCCCTTCCGGCGCCAGCCGCATCCCCTCCGGACAGCACGAAAGTCGCGACGCCGGAGTCGCCGGCATCGCTGCCGGCCGCCGCGCGTGGAGCTCCGGCCGAAGCTGCCGTGCGGGTCGAAGCCGGATCGCGGGGCGCGAGCGCGCTTCCGCCGATACCGCTGGTGACCGGCGCTCTCGCGCCGAAGGTGGTGTATCCGGCCCCGAATCAACTCATCCAGTCGCGCGATTCGAACTTCATCTTCGGTTCCGTAGGAAACGGCGAGGCGCGGTTGTACATCAACGGCGAATCGGTGGATGTACGGCCGAACGGGAGCTTCCTGGCGTATCTCGCGCTCCCTCCGCGCGGCCGGCCCGCGTACGAGCTGGTAGCCACGCTGGGCGCCGATACGGCGAGGCTCACGCAGCACATCAGGCTGCTCCCCGAGCGGCCGGTGCTCGCACTCGACGGTCCGCTCGTGGTGGACAGCGCGAGTGTCACGCCCCGCGGGCGTCTGGTGCTGTCGGACGGCGATCCGGTGCGCGTGAGCGTGCGGGCACCGTCGAACGCGCGGGTGCGGTGGGTCGGCGGTTCGGGCTCCGCTCGCGAGCTCGTGAGCGCGCTCGCGCCCGCCGACTCGCCCGGCGTGAGAGGCCTCCCCACCAGCGCGGTACCCGCGCGCTACACGATCGATGCCTACCGCTTCGCCACCAGCATCGCCGCGAGGGAGCTGCGCGATACGTCGAGCATCGTGATCGCGCGCGGGCGCGACACCGTGAGGCTCGTGCTCCCGGCGATCGACTCGCTGCCGGATGTGCCGGTGTGGGCGATGCTCGGCGCCGATTCGCTGGCGCCCGGCGATACGGACAGAGTGATCAAGGGGCGTCCGGTACCCGGCGGTACGTACAAGTGGCTGCTGATGCCCGGCACGATGGTGCGCCTCACCGGCTGGTCCGGCGCGTTCGCACGCGTGAGCCTCGCGGATGGGCTCGATGCCTGGGTGGATTCCGCCGACACGCGACTCCTTCCGCTCGGTTGGGCGCCGCCGGGCAGAGTGGCGGGAAACGCGCAGATAGTTCCCGACAGCGGCTGGGTGGATCTGCGAATTCCGATGAGCTCGAGGCCGCCCTTTCTCGTGGAGGAGGGTGACCGCTCGATCGTGCTCACTCTCTACGGCGTCACGGCGAACACCGACATCATCAACTACGCGCGCAACGAGTCGTTCGTACGGGATGTGAGCTGGCGGCAGCTCACCTCGGAGCGTGCGCGCTACACGCTGCGCCTCGCGTCGCAGCCGTACGGCTATCTGGCGTTCTGGGACGGCGGGTCGTTCGTGCTGCGCGTGCGGCGGCCGCCGCAGGTCGATACGGACGATCCTCTGAGAGGACTCGTCATCGCGGTCGATCCGGGCCATCCGCCCATCGGCTCTACCGGACCCACCGGACTATACGAGGCCGATGCGGTGCTCGCGGTGGGCGAGAAGGTGCGCGAGATGCTGCTGCAGCGCGGTGCGGACGTGGTGATGACTCGGACCACGCCGGCTCCGGTCGACCTGGGTGATCGTCCCATCATGGCGCGCCGGGCGGATGCGAATGCGCTCGTCTCCATCCACCTCAACGCGCTCCCGGATGGAGTGAATCCCTTCCGCACCCACGGCACCGGTGCGTACTTCTTCCATCCGCAGTCGGAGCCACTTGCTCGCGCCCTGCAGAAGGGGATGGTGGGCCGCATGGGGCTTCCCGATCTGGGCGTCAACTACGACAATCTCGCACTGGCGCGTGCCACGTGGATGCCGTCGGTGCTTTGCGAGGGAGCGTTCATCATCATGCCGGAGACCGAGGCGGCGCTGCGCACGAGCGAGTTCCAGGCTGCGTACGCCGCTGGAATCGTGGACGGGCTGGAGAACTACTTCCGATCGCTGGCGGCGGAGCGGTGAGCCGCGCCGGCCTGCTCCTAGCGGCGCTCGCGCTGCTCGCTGGCGGCGCGACGGCGCAGGCGCAGGTCGTGCCGAACGCGCACTGGCGCACGATCGACACCGAACATTTCAGAGTTCATTTCACGCCCGAGCTCGAGGCGATCGCGCGCCGTGCCGCCGTGGATGCCGAGGCGGCGTACGCCGCACTCTCCGAGCAACTGCATCCGCCGCGCGGCACGATAGATCTGGTAGTGGCCGACAACGTCGACTACTCGAACGGCTATACCACGACGTTCCCCACCAACCGGATCGTCATCTACACGCACCCGCCGCTCGACTCTCCCTCGCTGCACTTCTACGATGACTGGATCGCGCTCGTGCTCACGCACGAGTTGACGCACACCTTCCACCTCGACAGGAGCCGTGGATGGTGGCGTGTGGCGCAGCACGTGTTCGGCCGGGCGCCGTTCCTCTTCCCCAACGAGTACGAACCCGGCTGGATCACGGAGGGGCTGGCCACGTACTTCGAGAGCGCCGTCACGGGTACCGGGCGCACCGCGGGCACTTTCGAGAGCATGCTGCTGGAGGCGAGTGTCGCTCACGGAGGGCTCCTCCCGTTCGATCGCTGGAATCTCTCGAGCACGCGCTATCCCGGGCCGGAGATGGCCTACGGCTTCGGGGCGCTGTTCATCGACTACCTCGCTCGGACGCGCGGTCCGGAGAGCGTCAGGAAGTTCGTGGAGGAGGCCAGCGGCGCGACGATCCCATTCCGTCTCGATCGCGCCGCGTCGCGCTCGTTCGGGATCTCGTTCCACGATGCGTGGCGCGAGTGGCGCGACTCGCTCCACGCCGGATCGACGGACGCGCACCCTCCATTCGATGACTGGCGCGACCTTTCGCGCGACGGAAGAGTCGCCTTCTATCCGCGCTGGCTCGACTCCGCGACCGTGGTGTACGCGGCCGGCAACGGCTACTCCGTGCCGGGCGCGTACGCTGCCGACACATCCGGCCGGGTGCGGCGCCTGGGGCGTCGCAACGACGCGGACATCAACTCACCCCTCCCGGACGGCTCGCTCCTCTTCTCGCAGCTCGAGTTCACCGATCCATACCACGTGCGTGCGGATCTCTACGTGCAGCGGGACGGCGAACAGCATCGCCTCACCCATGGTGCGCGGCTGGCGCAGCCCGACTCGCGCCGCGACGGCGCGATCGTCGCGGTGCGCTACGGCGGCGCCAGCACACAGCTCGTGCGCGTCAGCGCCGACGGCAGCGTCGTCACGCCGATCAGCGGGGTAGCGCCCGACACGCAGTGGGCCGAGCCGCGCTGGTCGCCGCGCGGCGACCGGATCGCTGCCGCGCGCTGGACCCGCGGCGCGTACGTGGACATCGTGGTGCTGGACACCCTCGGCAATCTAGTCCGCGCGCTCACGCACGACCGCGCCTACGACAGTGCGCCGAGCTGGAGCAGCGACGGCACGCAGGTGCTCTTCACATCCAACCGCACCGGGATCTCGGAAGTCTACATCGCGCCCGCGGAGCGGGAGGGCGAGCCGCGCCGGCTGAGCCGTGCGTCTATCGGCGTGTTCTACCCGGGGCTCTCACCCGATGGCCGCCTTCTGGCGGCGGTGCGCTACGACTACCGGGGGTGGCACGTGGGATACGCGCCCTTCGACAGCTCGCGAGCGGACTCGCCCGCGGTAGGGGAGTCCTTCGCCGCGCCGCCGCTCCCCCCTGCGCGAAGCGACAGCGCGCCCGCTCGCGCCTATTCGCCTTGGCGCTCGCTCGTGCCGCGCTACTGGCTTCCGCTCGCGGCGCAGACCACCGCCGGCGGCTATTCCGTGGGCGCTTTCACGAGCGGAAACGACATCGTGGGGCGGCACTCGTATTTCGCTCAGGCGCTGCTCGATCCGGTGGATGCCGAACACACCTTCGAGGCCGGGTATCGCTACGCCGGCCTCGGCCAGCCGCTCCTCGACTTCGCCGCATCGCAGAGCTGGGATCGCGCTTCCCTCGTGAACGGCGACGACGATCGCGTCGGCGATCTAGTGCGGCGCTCTCGCACCATCTCGCTCGGCGTCGCCGTGCGCCGGCCCCGCGTGAGGAGCGCCGCGAGCGCTTCGCTGCGCGGCGAGCTCGAGATGCGGCGCTATACCACCGACCCGGGAGAGCTCCTCTCGCAGATCGGCGCGCCGTACTACCACTCCGATCCGCGTTACTGGTCGATGGTGGCGGCGGCGAGCTGGTCCAACACACAGCGCCCGCCGCTCTCGATCTCGCCGGAGGACGGGATCTCGGTGGCCGCCACCGGTCGGCTGCGGTGGCTCGCCGGCGTACCCGGGCTCGGCGGCACGCGCTCGCAGAGCGTGAGCGCGCTGGCCAACGCGTACAAGTCGATCGCCGCCGGCGGCTTCGCGCACCACGTTCTGGCGTTGCACGTGGCGGGCGGTGCCGCGAGCGGCGTTGACCCCGGCGAGTTCAACGTGGGCGGCTCCAGCGGCACGCCCACGGAGATATTCCCGGGTTTCGTGATCGGCTCGCACCATACCTTCGGCGTGCGCGGCTTTCCATCGGGCGCTCGCAGCGGGCGCAACGTCGCCGCTGGATCGGTGGAGTATCGCGCTCCGCTCACGGCTCCCGAGCGCGGCCTCGGATTCTGGCCCGTGTTCCTCGACCGCACTTCGATAGCGCTCTTCGCCGATGCCGGCACGGCCTGGGGAGCCGGCTCCGACGGCGCCGCCTCGGATTACATCGCGTCCGCCGGCGCCGAGCTGGATCTGGATGTCGGCCTCCAGTACGATGTACCGTACAGGCTGCGGCTCGGCCTCGCCTTTCCGCTGGTGAACCGTTCGCCGCGGCGCGTCGCGGGGGCGAACGTCTACTTCCAGCTCGGCTACCAGTTCTGAGCCGGCCATGAGGTGGATACTCGAAGGCGGAGGGGGGGGGGGGGCGACGGCGCAGCCCCCCCCCCCGCGGGGGGGGCACCAAAGG